>CAUTDS010000096.1:0-2514 GCA_963537175.1 uncultured Actinomycetes bacterium | reverse complement strand
CGCCAACCTGCAAGCGCTGGCCATGATGACCGAAGGCGGCCAGCTGGCCGACGTGGTCGTTGCACTGGCCGCTATCGACCCCGTTCTCGGAGGCGTTGACCGATGAGCTACACACCCGACACCCTGGCACGCCTGCAGGCGGATGCCGCGCAGATCATCGCCCGCTACCCGGACGGTCACTCGCGCTCCGCGCTGCTGCCGATGCTGCACCTGATTCAGTCCGTCGACGGCTATGTCAGCCCGGATGGCATCGACTTCATCTCGGCCACGCTGGACCTGCCCCGCGCAGAGATCAGCGCCGTCGCGACCTTCTACACGCAGTACAAGCGTCACCCCACCGGTGAGTACCTGGTGGGCGTGTGCACGAACGCGCTGTGCGCCGTCATGGGCGGCGACGAGATCTGGGAAAAGGTCTCCGAGAAGGTCGGCGTCGGAAGCGACGAGACCAGCGAAGACGGAAAGATCACGCTCGAGCGCATCGAGTGCAACGCGGCGTGCGACTACGCGCCCGTCGTCATGGTCAACTGGGAATTCTTCGACAACCAGAGCCCCGAGTCGGCCCTGGCGATGATCGACGACATCCAGGCCGGCCGCGACATCCACCCGACGCGCGGCCCCATCGTGGCCCCCACGTTCAAGGAGAACGAGCGCGTCCTGGCCGGCTTCCTGGACGGCCACGAGAACGAAGGCCCCTCCGCGGGCCGCGCCACCCTGCTGGGCCGCGAGATTGCCGCGGTGAACGGCTGGACCGAGCCGGTTGCCGTCGAGGTTGCCGACGAGGCCACTGACACGAAGGGAGAAGAGGCGAAGTGAGCACCGCATACGTTGCGCCCGGACCGCTGACCCCGATCCTCACCAACGGGTGGGGAGAGGAGCGTTCCTGGACGCTGGACTCCTACCGGAGCCGCGGAGGCTACCAGGGCCTCGAAAAGGCCCGCACCATGGAGCCCGCCGACATCGTACAGGCCGTCAAGGACTCCGGTCTGCGAGGCCGTGGTGGCGCAGGCTTCCCGTCCGGCCTCAAGTGGTCCTTCCTGCCCCCGGCCGACGGCGGCCCCCGCTACCTCGTGGTGAACGCCGACGAGTCCGAGCCGGGCACCTGCAAGGACATCCCGCTCATCATGGGCAACCCGCACGTCCTCATTGAGGGCATTGCGATCACGTCGCGCGCCATCGGCTGCGACCACGCGTTCGTCTACCTGCGCGGCGAGGTCACCCACGTGTACCGCCGGCTGCTGGAGGCCGTGCGCGAGGCGACCGAGGCCGGCGTGCTCGGCGACCTGCGCATCACCGCTCACGCGGGCGCCGGCGCATACATCTGCGGTGAGGAGACGGCACTGCTGGACTCCCTCGAGGGACGCCGAGGCCACCCGCGCCTCAAGCCCCCGTTCCCCGCGGTCGCCGGTCTGTACGCCCGTCCCACGGTCGTCAATAACGTCGAGACCATCGCTCAGGTCGCGGGCATTTTCCGCAACTCACCCGAGTGGTTCGCCTCGATGGGCACCGAAAAGTCCAAGGGCCACGGCATCTTCTCCGTGTCGGGTCACGTGAACAACCCCGGCCAGTTCGAGGCCCCCTTCGGCATCACGATGCGCGAGCTCATCGAGATGGCGGGCGGTATCCGCGACGGCCACAAGCTGAAGTTCTGGACCCCCGGCGGCTCCTCCACCCCGATCTTCACCGAAGACGAGCTGGACACACCCCTCGACTACGAGTCCGTGGGCGCGGCCGGTTCGATGCTGGGTACGCGCGCCCTGCAGGTGTTCGACGAGACCGTCTCGGTCGTCCGCGTCATCACCCGCTGGTCCGAGTTCTACCAGCACGAGTCCTGCGGTAAGTGCACGCCCTGTCGCGAAGGCACCTACTGGATGAAGCAAATCATGCTGCGCCTCGAGCGAGGAGAGGGCCGCCCCGGCGACGTCGACCTGCTCGACGAGATCGCACACAACATCGCGGGCCGTAGCTTCTGCCCGCTCGGCGACGCCGCAGCAACCCCGATCATGTCGGGCATCAAGCGCTTCCGCGACGAGTTCGAGGCCGGCCTCACCACGCCCGCCCGCGAGCTTTTCCCCTACGAGGCGTCCGCTAACTACGCGCGAGGAGGTGGCCGATGAGCGACGCACCCAACATGATCGACGTCACCATCGACGACGTTCAGGTTTCTGTCCCCCAGGGCACGCTCGTGATCCGCGCGGCCGAGCAGGCCGGCATCCGGATCCCGCGTTTCTGTGACCACCCGCTGCTGGCCCCGGTGGCCGCATGCCGCCAGTGCCTCGTGGAGGTCGGCATGCCCGACCGCAACACGGGCGAGCTGCGCTTCATGCCCAAGCCCCAGCCTTCGTGTGCGCAGACCGTCACCCCGGGCATGGTCGTCAAGACCCAGCACACCTCCGAGGTTGTCGACCGTGCCCAGCGCGGCGTCATGGAGTTCCTGCTCATCAACCACCCGCTGGACTGCCCGGTCTGCGACAAGGGCGGCGAGTGCCCCCTGCAGAACCAGGCGCTGACGGAGGG
>CAUTDS010000095.1:0-2663 GCA_963537175.1 uncultured Actinomycetes bacterium | reverse complement strand
CCTCTCAGATCCTGCTGGATCGCGAGCGCTGCATCCTGTGCCAGCGCTGCGTGCGTTTCGGCAAGGAGATCTCGGGCGACGTGTTCATGGACCTGCAGGGCCGTGGCGGCGGCACCGCCCCCACGGAGCACCACTACTTCATGGGCGAGCAGGTCGGCGGCTTTGACTCGACCACGCTCGACTTCTTCGATCCGAAGGCCAAGGACGCCTCGACCTCGTCCCTGTCGTCCCCGTACGGCACGGACGCGATCGTTGGCTCCATCAACGAGGGTGAGCTCTCCGTCGCCGAGCGCGACGTGTCGGGCCGCGCCTTCGCGTCCTACTTCTCGGGCAACATCATCCAGATCTGCCCGGTCGGCGCCCTGACCGCCGCGTCATACCGCTTCCGCGCGCGTCCCTTCGACCTTGTGTCGACGGCGTCCGTGACCGAGCACGACGCGTCGGGCTCCGCGATCCGTCAGGACGTGCGCCGCGGCGAGGTCGTGCGTCGCATGAGCGGCAACGACCCCGAGGTCAACGAAGAGTGGATCACCGACAAGGACCGCTTCGCCTTCGAATGGGACAAGGTCGATCGCCTGACCACCCCGCTCGTTCGCGAGGACGGCAAGCTGGTTCCGACCTCCTGGTCCGACGCGCTTGACCGCGTCCGCGAGGGCCTCGAGCAGGCGGGTTCATCCGTGGGCTTCCTGCCCGGCGGCCACCTCACCTTCGAGGACGCCTGGGCGTGGTCCAAGTTCGCGCGCACCGTCGTCGGCTCCGACTCGATCGACTTCCGTTCGCGTCGTTCCAGCGAGGAAGAGCGCTCGTTCCTGGCCTCCTACGTGGCGGGCTCCGGCCTCGAGACCACGTACGCGGACCTGGAGAGCGCGGGCCAGGTGCTGCTGGTCGCCCTCGAGCCCGAGGACGAGTGCGGCGCCATGTTCCTGCGCCTGCGTAAGGCCACGCGCAAGTCGGGCCTGAAGGTCGCGACCGTCGCGCCCTTCACCTCCGCGGGTTCGCGCAAGATGAATGCTCGCCTCCTGCACGCCGCCCCCGGTTCTGAGCCGGGCGTCGTGGACGCGATCGCGGCAGGCGGCGCATACGCCGACGTGGCCGAGGCGCTGTCCGGTGGCATCATCCTCGTGGGCGAGCGCGCCGCGCAGACCCCCGGCCTGCTCTCCGCCGTCGTCGCTCTGTCCGAGCGCACGGGCGCCCGCCTCACGTGGGTCCCGCGCCGCGCTGGCGACCGCGCCGCCATCGAGGCCGGCCTCCTCCCGGGTCTGCTTCCCTTCGGCCGTGGCCTCGACGAGGCCGGCGTGCAGTCCCTGGGTTGGGGAGAGCTGCCCGCCCGTGGCCTCGACGCCGAGCAGATCATCGAGGCCGCTGCCTCCGGTGAGCTTCAGGCTCTCGTCGTCGGCGGCGTTGACGTCCGCGACTTCGACGAGCCCGCCGCCGTGCGCGAAGCCCTCGAAGAGGTTCCCTTCCTCGTGTCGCTCGAGGTTCGCGCCTCGGAGATCACCGATCGTGCGGACGTCGTCCTGCCGGTGGCTCCCGCGGTCGAGAAGAACGGCACCTACATCAACTGGGAAGGCCGCCTGCGCCCCTTCGGCCAGGCGCGCTCCGCGACCTCCTTGACCGACCGCGACGTGCTCGTGCGCCTCGCCGAGGAGTTCGACGCCGACCTGGGCATCACCACCCTGTCGGACCTGTACGCCGAGGTCAACCCCCTCATGGAGTGGGACGGCGACCCGCAGGACTTCACCCCGGCCTCGGCGCAGACTCCCGCTGCTGCCGGTAAGGGGCAGGTCGTTCTGGCTTCCCACAAGCCCATGATTGATGCCGGTCGCCTCCAGGACGGTGCTCCGTGGCTGGCAGGATCGGCCCGCCGTCCCGTCCTCCTGGCCTCGGCCGCGACGCTGGCCGCCGCGGGCATCACCCCCGGCGCTGACGCGACGCTCGAGACCGAGCGTGGAACGATCACCCTCCCGGCCGCCATCGCAGACCTGCCCGACTCCATCGCGTGGGTTCCTGAGTGCTCGACCGGTTCCGTTATTCACGAAAACCTCGGCGGTGTCGGCACCGTCGCGACCCTGCGCGCCACGCAGGAGGTGGCACGATGACACTCGCACCCTTCGCAGTCCCGGAGTACACCGCCGCGGACTTTAGCCAGGAAACCTGGTGGCTCAGCCTCATCAAGGCCGTGTTCATCATCGTCTTCCTGATCGCCAACGTGCTGCTGGCCCTGTGGGTCGAGCGTCGAGGCCTGGGCCGCATGCAAACGCGTCCCGGCCCGAACGTGGCGGGTCCCCTCGGCCTGTTCCAGGCGTTCGCCGACGCGGGCAAGCTCCTCTTCAAGGAGGACATGTGGACCCGCAGGGCCGAGCGGTTCCTGTACTTCCTGGCCCCCGCGATCGCGGCTTTCGCGGCTTTCAGCGTCTACGCGGTCATCCCGATGGGTCCGAACGTGTCGATCTTCGGTCACTCGACGCCGCTGCAGCTCGCCGACATGCCCGTTGCCTCCCTGTACATCCTGGCGATTGCCTCGCTGGGTCTGTACGGCATCGTCCTGGGTGGTTGGTCGACCCGCTCGACCCTGCCCCTGTATGGTGCCGTTCGTTCCTCCGCGCAAGTCATCTCCTACGAACTGGCCATGGGCCTGTCCCTCGTGAGCGTGTTCCTCATGT
>CAUTDS010000094.1:0-2854 GCA_963537175.1 uncultured Actinomycetes bacterium | reverse complement strand
ACCACGCACGTCACCCCCATCGACGCCGCCTGGTTCCCGGCCCTGTGCCGTTCCTACCCGAAGCCGATGCCCTTCGTCCCGATCCTGGACGACGACCTCATCCGCTGGTGGGGCCAGGACTGCCTGTGGCAGGCGCAGGATGAGCGCTACACCGCCGACCAGGTCCGCATCATCCCCGGCCCCGTCTCCGTGGCTGGCATCGACCGAGTCGACGAACCCGTCGCTTCCCTCCTGGGCCGCTTCGAGGCCGCCGCAGCCGAGCGCCTGGCCGCCTCGGGGGCCGTCGCGACGCCCGTCGCCTCGCGCCTGGGCAACGGCAAGCCCGCCGCCACCCGCGAGGAATGGCTGCGCAAGGTCCCCTTCATCTCGTGGACCGGCCACCTGATGACCAACCCCGCCTCCATCCTCGACGAGGATCGCGTCTCTCTGAACCCGACCGACACCGGCGTGGACATGGTGATCCACCTGGACACCGCCTGGGATAACGACCCGCGCGGCGCCGAGAAGCACGCGGTGCGCGAGCTGGTCTTCCCGCTGGTTCTGTCCGGCGAAGACGGCGTGGTCCCGGTCATCGACGAGGCCAAGCTGCCCCAGCACATGTACGCGATGCTCGCGGCGACCGCCGGCGTGACCTCCGTGTCCGTCGCCGGCGACACCGTGGACGCACTGCCGGTCATGGTGCCTTCCTCGAAGTCGGTCTTCGGCGAGGCCCACTACTCCTTCACGCTGGCCCCCACCCTGGGCTTCGATCACGCCGCAGCCACAGGTGCTGCTCTGCCCGCAGACTACGAGCTGGCCGCCTGGGCTCCCGACGCCCTGCTCGGCCCCGCCTGGCCCGCAATCTACGCGGCCCTGGGTTCGGCCATCCACAATGACTACCCGGTCATTGAGGGCCTGCTCAACGCCGTCCACCTCGATCACTCGATCACGCTGAAGTACACACCCGAGCAGATGCTCGAGCGCGGCATCACGACGATCGATGTCACCAGCCACGTGGCCGCGGTCGATGAGTCCTCCTCCGGACGCATCGTCACGGTGGCCCTCGAGCTCACCTCGAACGGCGAGCACGTGGGCTCCACGCAGGAGCGCTTCGCGATCCGTGGCCGCGCCACCGGCAACCGCGCGCCCTCCGAGGCCGCGCCCTTCGGCGGCGCGAACATCGAGGTCGTCGACACGCCCCGCTCGGTCCTGCGCCGCGTGAGCGTCAAGGCTCCCGACGACATGACGCCCTTTGCGATCGTGTCGGGCGACTACAACCCGATCCACACCTCCTACGCGGCCGCCAAGGTCGCCGGCATGGACGCTCCTCTCGTGCACGGCATGTGGCTGTCGGCCACCGCTCAGCACGCGGCCGAGGCCGTCGTCGCCGGTCAGGGCGGCGCTCAGATCGCCGGCTGGACGTACTACATGTACGGCACCGTCGACCTGAACGACGAGGTTGAGATCACCGTCGAGCGCGTAGGCCGCGTCGTCGGTGGCGGCCTGTCCCTCGAGGTCACCTGCCGCATCAACAAGCAGGTCGTCTCGCGCGCGTCGGCCTACACCTTCGCCCCGAAGGTCGCCTACGTCTACCCCGGCCAGGGCATCCAGAGCGCCGGCATGGGCCTGGACGAGCGCACCAAGTCCAAGGCCGTGGACGAGGTCTGGCGCCGCGCCGATGCGCACACCCGCTCGGCGATGGGCTTCTCCATCCTGGCGATCGTGCGCGACAACCCGACCGAGATCGTGGCGCGCGGCGTGACCTACCGTCACCCCGAGGGCGTCCTGAACCTCACCCAGTTCACGCAGGTCGCTCTCGCGACGCTGGCAATCGGCCAGACGGCCCGCATGCGCGAAGAGGGCGTTCTGGTTCCGGGTGCTGCCTTCGCCGGCCACTCGCTGGGCGAGTATGACGCGCTGGCGGCATACGCCGAGGTCTTCCCGCTCGAAATCGTCCTCGATCTGGTCTTCCAGCGCGGTTCCACGATGCACTCGCTCGTGCCCCGCGATGAGAACGGCCGTTCGAACTACCGCATGGGTGCCCTGCGCCCGAACCAGTTCGGCATCGACGACGCTCACGTCGTGGAGTACGTCGCCTCGATCGCTGAGGCGTCGGGCGAGTTCCTCCAGATCGTCAACTTCAACCTGGCCGGCCAGCAATACGCGGTCGCCGGTACGGTCGCGGGCCTGAAGGCCCTCGAGAAGGACGCCACCAAGCGTGCTGCCGAGCGCGGCGGCAAGCGTCCCTTCATGTACGTTCCCGGCATCGACGTGCCCTTCCACTCCACTGTCCTGCGCAGCGGCGTGGCGGACTTCCGCCGGAAGCTCGACGAGCGCATTCCCGCCGAGATCGATCCCGCGAAGCTCGTGGGCCGCTACATCCCCAACCTGGTGGCGCGTCCCTTCGAGCTCACCCGCGAGTTCGCCCAGTCCATCCTCGACGTGGTTCCCTCCGACACGGTGCGCGGGCTGCTCGAGACGGAGGGCGCGTGGGACGCGGCCCTGGCCAACCCGGGTGTCCTGACCCGCACGCTGCTCATCGAGCTGCTGTGCTGGCAGTTCGCATCCCCGGTGCGTTGGATCGAGACCCAGCGCGTGCTGCTCTCAACCGAAGAGGCCGCCCCCGGCGTTCCCGGCCTGGGCGTCGATCAGGTCATCGAGGTGGGCCTCGGTGCCGCCCCGACCCTGGCCAACCTGGCCGCCCGTACCCTGCTCGCCCCCGAGTTCGCGCTCTCTCGCGTCGACGTGTTCAACGTCCAGCGCGACGAGCCCCGCGTCTACGCGACCGACGTCGCCGTGATCGAGGACGACGAGGACGAGGAGGTCACCCCGGCTGCCCCCGCCGCCGAGGCCGCTCCCGCGATTGCCAAGGGGC
>CAUTDS010000093.1:0-2937 GCA_963537175.1 uncultured Actinomycetes bacterium | reverse complement strand
GCACGAAGCGTCTGATTTACAGTCAGATCCATTTGGCCGCTTTGGTAACCTGCCGTGCGCCGCTCTCGCGGTGCCGTGAAAGAATAGCATTAAAATGATGCTGAGCGCCAATCGGAACGAAGATTGGCGCAGTTCCAACGAAAGGTGCACCCATGGCAGACTCCTCCTTCGACGTTGTCTCCAAGCTCGACCGCCAGGAGGTCGACAACGCTGTCAACCAGACCGCCAAGGAGATCGCCAACCGCTACGACTTCCGCGGCGTCGATGCCGCCATCTCCCTCAGCGGCGACACGATCGCGATGGAGGCAAACTCTGCCTCCCGCGTGATGGCAATCCTCGACGTCCTGCAGTCCAAGCTAATCCGCCGCGGCCTGTCGCTGAAGGTTCTGGACTACAAGGACCGCGAGCCCAAGGCCTCCGGCAAGCTCTTCAAGCTCGCATGCCCCCTCAAGGAAGGCATCCCCCAGGACACCGCGAAGAAGATCTCCAAGCTCATCCGTGAGGAAGGCCCCAAGGGCGTCAAGGCCCAGATCCAGGGTGACGAACTTCGCGTTTCTTCCAAGTCCCGCGACGACCTGCAGGCCGTCATCGCGCTTCTCAAGGGCCCCAAGGGCGAGGAGCTGGACGTCGCACTCCAGTTCGTGAACTACCGCTGACCAACGCGTGTGCAGGGGCGGGCGGCCGGATGATTCCGGCCGCCCGCCCCGCGTTTACACACCTTAATAGCCCGCGATTTTCTCCAGACGCGCAATACGCTGCTCCATCGGCGGGTGCGTCGAGAACATACGCAAGAGGGACTGGCCGCGGAACGGATTCGCGATCATCATCGCTGCCACGTTGCGGGTGCGCGGGGTGTCCTCCATCGGACGCCGATCCGTCGCCATCTCCAGCTTACGCAGAGCCGACGCCAGAGCCAGCGGATCCTGGGTCAACATCGCACCATCCTCGTCCGCATCAAACTCTCGCGTACGCGACAGCGAGAACTGGATCAACATCGACGCAAAAGGCGCCAAGAGGCTCATCGCAAGGAGGCCGATGAAGCCCACTACCCCGCCCTCTCGACGGTTCCCACCACCAAAGAAGAGCAGCCCCTGCGCGATCGACGTGATCACACCCCCCATCGCCGCAGCGACGGACGTCGTCAGGATGTCGCGGTTGTAGACATGCATCAGCTCGTGCCCCAGCACTCCGCGCAGCTCACGCTCATTGAGAATCGCCAGGATTCCCTCCGTGCAGCACACCGCCGCATTGTTCGGGTTACGCCCCGTCGCAAAAGCATTCGGCGTCAGCGACGGCGCCACCCAGATCGACGGCATCGGCTGCTGGGCACGCGCCGCCAGCTCACGGACGATCGCATACAGCTGCGGCTGCTGCATCTCAGTGACCCGGTACGCGCCCATGGACCGCAGCGCGATCGTCGCAGAGTTCCAGTACGAGTACGCGGTCTGGACGAGCCCAATGCCCGCAAACACAACAATCCACACCATGCGCCCAGTACCCGAAGCGATCAGCGCTCCAATAGCGAGCAGCAACGCCCACATGCCTCCCAGCAGGAGCGTCGTCTTCAGACCATTGTGATAGTTGCGATGCACCATACAGGCGATCCTATGGGGGTTACCTGAGAAGCTGCTGAGAACCAGCCGAACCCGCAATGAGAAACAAGGTCCCGCGACCTGCAGCCACCAGGCGCAGCGAGATCCGCCACAACCACGCTCCCCCACACGACGAAGCCGCGACCGGAACACCCGGCCACGGCCTCGTATCGATCAGGGACGCGTCAGTTACGGCGGCCCGGACCCGTGTAGTCATCAAAGCGCTCGGGAGCGCTCGGAACGCCCATCTCACCCATGTCGCCGATGAGATCCGTTTCCTTCGGATCCACCTGCGCGCCACGCGAAATATCCGTCATCGCGCGACGCGAAACGACCTTGATGCGCTCGCGCGTCCCGCGACCGCCCGGAAGCTCACCGTAGTCCTCGCCCAGAGCCTGCTCGTAGGCGTCCAGGAGCTCCCAGCCCTCCCACGTCGTGAACTCGACGCCACGGGACTCCAGGAGCGCCACCATGGCCTCGTGGCCCACCTCGGAGGTGTTCGCGTGCAGGCGGCCCTCCGAGGCGTCCTCCACGAGGTGAGAGATCGTCTGCTGGGCGTCCGACTTCGTCGAGCCGATAAGGCCTACGGGGCCGCGCTTGATCCAACCGGTCGCGTACACGCCCGGGATCACCGGGGCGGATTCGTCCTTCGTGGTATCACCCTCGATGACGCGGCCCTCGACGTTCGGCACGACGCCGGCGCGCTCGTCGAAGGGCAGGCCAGGGATCGGCGAGGAGTAGTAGCCCACCGCGCGGTACACGGCCTGCACGGGCCACGTCGTGATGACGCCCGTGCCCGAGACGCTGCCGTCGCCGTTCAGGGCGGTGCGCTCGGTGCGCAGAGCCTTCACGTGGCCGTTCTCGTCCGCAACGACCTCGACCGGGGCCTGGAACAGGTGAATGTGGATGCGACGCGAAGCCGTGTGCTCCTCCGGGTCCGCCATCGCGTAGCTGGTCAGCGTCTTGACGACCTGACGCTGCTGGTTCGAGGCGCGCAGCGCCTCCTCCGAGCCCTCGTCAAAGTCGAAGTCCTCTTCCGAGACGATGACGTCCACGTCCGGCACCTTGCCCAGCTCGCGCAGCTCCAGCGGCGTGAACTTCACCTGCGCCGGGCCACGACGACCGAACACGTGCACGTCAGTGATCGGGTTCTCCGCGAGGGCCTCGGCCACGTTGGCCGGCACCTCGGTCTTGAGCATGTCCTCGGCGTGCTTGGCCAGGACGCGCGCCACGTCCAGCGCCACGTTGCCGACGCCCAGGACCGCTACCTCGCGCGCCTTCAGCGGCCACGTGCGCGGGTAGTCCGGGTTGCCGTCGTACCAGGACACGAAGTCGGCGGCACCGT
>CAUTDS010000092.1:0-3028 GCA_963537175.1 uncultured Actinomycetes bacterium | reverse complement strand
CGTCGCCGGTCACCATGCCGACGTTGTCCGCGCCGAACAGGGACACCAGGTCAAAGAACTTCTCCGACACCAGTGCCTTGAGCGGTGCCGTGTAGTAGGAGCGGCCCCCGCGGGCCATCGACGTGAAGTGCGCGGCGAGCGCGATCATCGACTTTCCCGACCCCGTGGGGGTCGCCGCGATGACGTGGTTGCCCGCCAGGATTTCCACCAGGGCCTCCTCCTGGTGGGGGTAGAGCGGGCGCCCGGTGCCCTCTGCCCAGGACACGAAGGCCTCGTACAGGGCGTCGTCGTCGCCCAGACGGCCCTCGTCCTCCAGGTCGTCCAGGATCTCGTTCAAAGTCGCGCTCATGCCCCCATTGTCCCAGAGTGCGCCCACGTCTGCGTCCCCGCGCCTCCGCGCCCTTCCCGCAGCTCATCGACGAGGCCGGGGTACCAGGGTGGCAAACGGTGCACCGTGCGCGTTGCGAGACGTTGCCTGCTGGGCGCGCAGGCCTGTGGCAAGATGAACGGGTCCCATGACAACGAGCGGGTGCGGCCCGCGAAGCGCGCGAGGCCCCGCGACCCATTCACGGCCTCGCCCATTGACACCCCGGGAGGTTCCTGTGGAACAGATAGCTGTGATCGAAAAGGAGATCGCTGACTGGATCACGATGCACCTGACGATCGTCATCCTGATCGGCGTGGGCCTGGTCCTCACCGTCGTCTCCCGCGGCGTGCAGCTGCGCCTGTTCCCGGAGATGGTGCGCACCGTCCTTGGCTCGCGCAAGGGCGCCGACGGCGGCATCTCCTCCTTCCAGGCTTTCGCGATCTCGCTGGCCGCGCGCGTGGGCATCGGCAACGTGTTCGGCGTGGCCGCGGCGCTCATGTTCGGTGGCCCCGGCGCGATCTTCTGGATGTGGGTCGTGGCCCTGGTCGGCATGGCGACCGCGTTCTTCGAGGCGACGCTGGCCCAGATCTTCAAGGTCAAGCACTCCGACGGTTCCTTCCGCGGCGGCCCGGCCTACTACATCAAGCGCGGCATGAAGAACCGCGTCCTGGCCAACGTTTTCGCAGTTATCACCGTCGTCACCTGCGGCATCGTCATCACCTCCGTGCAGTCCAACGCCATCGCGGGCACGCTTACCAGCGCCTTCGGTGAGGCCGCGAAGGAACCCCTGCAGGGAGCGGGCGGCTTCTCTGCCGCGCAGCTCACCGTCGCAGGCCTGATCTTCGTCTTCTCCGCGATGGTCATCTTCGGCGGCATCCGTACGGTCGCCCGCGTCACCGAGTGGATGGCCCCGATCATGGCGACCGTCTACGTCATCATGGTTGCCATCGTCTGCCTCATGAACATCACGCAGTTCGGCACCGTGCTGGGTCAGATCTTCACATCTGCCTTCTCCATGGACGCCACCGTCGGTGGACTGGGCGGCGGCATCATCGCCGCGATGATCAACGGCACCAAGCGCGGCCTCTTCTCCAACGAGGCCGGCCAGGGCACCGCTCCCAACGCCGCCGCGACCGCGACCGTGTCCCACCCGGTGCGCCAGGGCCTCATCCAGTCCCTGGGCGTCTTCATCGACACGATCGTCGTGTGCACGGCGACCGCCTTCGTCATCCTCATTGCGGGCGAGAAGGTGTGGGGCGGCGCGGACGTGAACCCCTCGAACCTGACGACCCTGGCCGTGGCCCACGAGCTGGGTGCTTGGACGATCGTGCCCATGGCGATCCTGATCTTCGTCCTGGCCTACTCCTCGATCATCGCCGCCTACGTCTACTCCGACACGAACATGTCCTTCGTCTTCGGTGACGCCCGCTGGGCGAGCTGGACTGTGCGCGTCGTGTGCGTGGCCTCGGCGACGATCGGTGCCCTGCTGACCCTGGACGTCGTGTGGAACGCCGTCGACATCGCGATGGCGGTCATGACGATCACGAACCTGGTGGCCCTGGTCTTCCTGGCCCGCTGGGTGCTGGGTGCGCTGCGCGACTATGAGACCCAGCGCCGTGGCGGCATCGCCGAACCCGTCTTCGTGGGCGAGAAGAACCCGCTGCTGCCCGGCGACGTTCCCGGCAGCGTGTGGAAGCGCCCCAAGCAGAAGAAGAAGTAATACCTGCCGATCACCTCGCCGGGTGCGCCGGGCACATCTCGTGCCTCGCGCATCCGGCGTCGTGTATGTCGGCGCTGCTCGGCGCGGCGCACGAGCGGCTGCGTTAGGCTACCAGCATGAGAATCGCACGTTTTTCCGATGGTACGAACCCGGTGTACGGCGCCCTTGAAGAGGGCTCGACGAGGATCGTGGGGCTCAAGGGCGACCCGCTGTTCTCGCCCGTGGAACCCTCTGGCCAGATCTACGAGCTGGACGAGGTGCGCCTGCTCTCCCCGGTGATCCCGCGCTCGAAGGTCGTGGGCATCGGCGACAACTACTCGGACACCCCGATTCCGGCCGATGAGCGCCCCGAGCCTCCGATTTTCCTCAAGGCCAACACCTCGGTCGTTGGCCCCGACGACCCGATTGCCATTCCGTCGTGGTCGAACGCGGTGGCCTTCGAGGGTGAGCTGGCGATCGTCATCAAGTCCCTGGCGAAGGACGTGAGCGTCGAGGACGCGCCGCAGATGATCCTCGGCTACACGATCGCCAACGATGCCACCGCCCGTGACGCGATGACGGGCGGCCCCTGGTCGCGCGGCAAGTCTTTCGACTCGGCGTGCCCGCTGGGTCCGTGGATTACGGTCGACCCCGCCCTTGACGTCACGAACCTGGCGATCCGCTCCTACCGCAACGGTGAGATCGCTCAGGATTCCTCGACCGCGCACATGATCTGGAATCCGTTCGAGCTGGTGTCCTACGTGTCTCACCAGATGACGCTGCTGCCCGGCGACGTGATCGCCACGGGCGCGCCCGCGGGTGCCGAGGTCGTTCAGGCTGGTGACCGCGTGGAGATCGAGATTGAGGGGATTGGGCGCCTGACGAATCCCGTCGTCCGAGCCTAATTGTGTGACCTGTGTGATAGGATTACGTCGTTCTGACAATATCTCCGTCGCATAGGA
>CAUTDS010000091.1:0-3133 GCA_963537175.1 uncultured Actinomycetes bacterium | reverse complement strand
GGTTTTCCTCGCCCCATGCGGCCATCGTCGGGTCGGTCTTGAAGCGGTGCAGCATGGCCTCGAACAGGCCGTCACGGAACTGGTACATGCGCATCTTGGAGACGGGCTTGCCGTTCTCGTCGACGGAGGTACGCACCTTCTTGGCCAGAGCCTTGACGCGCGGGTTGTCCTCGAGGTCGATCTCGGGGGTCGCGTCGTCGAAGGCCTCAACCTTCTCGTTGGAGTACATAACGGAGTCGATGTAGCCGTCGGCGACGCGCGGCGTGGCCTCGTCGTCGATCGAGAGCTTGAGGACCTTGACGAGCTTCTCGGTCAGCGACGCGGTGTAGCCGTCGATCTCGTCCTGCGTGGTCAGGCCGTTGGAGATCAGCAGGTTGGAGTACTCCTTGATGCAGTCCACCTGCTCCCACAGCTCGACCTCTTCCTTCGTGCGGTACGAGGAGGCATCCGACGGCGAGTGGCCGGAGAAGCGGTAGGTGATGGTGTCCATGAGGACGGGGCCGCGGCCCTCCTCGAGGATCTTCTTCTTGCGGGTGGTCGCATCGGCAACGGCCAGCGGGTTGAGGCCGTCGACGCGCTCAGCGTGCATGGCCTCGGGGTTGAGGGCCGCGCCCACGCGGGCGAGGATCTCGTAGCCCATGGTCTCGCCGAAGGTCTGGCCGCCCATGCCGTAGAAGTTGTTGAAGAAGTTGAACAGGATCGGCGGGTTGCCACCGTCCTCCTCGCGCCACAGCGAGCGGAACTGATCCATGGACGCGAAGTTCATGGCCTCCCACACGGGGCCACAGGCCATGGCGGCGTCACCGATGTTGGAGATGACGATGCCGGGCTTGCGGTTGATGCGCTTGAAGAGGGCCGCTCCGTTCGCGATGGGGGCGGAGCCACCGACGATCGCGTTGTTCGGGTAGGAACCGAAGGGCAGGAAGAAGGTGTGCATCGAGCCGCCCAGGCCGCGGTTGAAGCCGGACTTGCGGGCGAAGATCTCCGCGAGGGCGCCGAAGAGGATGAAGTTCTCGGTGAGGTCCTTCGTGTCCTTGTAGTCGATCTTCTCGGCGTAGGACAGGGTCTCGCCGCCGAGGAAGCCCTTCATGATGCCCTCGAGCTGGCTCTCGTCCATCTGGTGCATGGCCGAGTAGCACTTGGCGAGAATCTCGCCGTGGGAGCGGTGCGATCCGAAGATGAAGTCATCGGGCGACAGCACGTAGCTCTGGCCGACGTAGGCGCTCTCCTGGCCGATGCCGAGGTGGGCGGGGCCGGGGTGGTTGTACTCGACACCTTCCCAGGCGCCGGTCTTCTTGATGGAATCGAGCATCGACTCGAAGGTGCGCACGACGATCATGTCGTGGAGCATCTGAACCATGCCCTTTTCGCCGTAGCGGGCGATCTCGGTGTCACGGTCGAAGGTGTACTGGTTGACGGGGACCTCGGGGAACTTCACGTACCCGGGGCGACGCACCTCATTGGGGTCGATGATAAGAGACTGAGTCATGTTTCTACTCTTCCTTGATGTAGGGAATGTTCGTTAGAGCTTGACGGCCCACGCGGCTTCGCGGATGACCTCGGAGACCGTGGGGTGCGGGAAGACGACCTGGCGCAGGTCCTCGACAGTCAGTTCCATCTCGAGGACGGCCTGGGCGCCCCAGATCATCTCGGCGGCGTACGCACCCAGCACGTGGATGCCCAGCACCTGGTGGGTCTTGGGGTCGACGAGGATCTTCGCCTCGCCGGGGGCCTTGAAGCCGTTCTCCGCGATAAAGCGGCCGGACATGAGGGCGGGAACCTTGGCGACGAGGACCTCGCGGCCTTCGCGCTTGGCGGCGGACTCGGTCAGACCAACGCCGGCGGCCTCGGGAATCGAGAAGACAGCCCACGGGACGGTGTGCCAGCGCATGACCTCGCCGCGCTTCTTCGCGGAGGGGTCGAGGATGTTCGCCGAGGCGATCTCCGCCATGCGGTAGGCGGCGTGCGCCAGGAGGGAACGTCCGGTGACGTCGCCGATGGCCCACACGTTGGGCAGGTTGGTGCGCATCGTGTCGTCGACGACGACGCCGCGGTTGATCTCGAGGCCGGCCTCTTCGGCGCCCCAGCCCACCGTCGCGGGACGGCGGCCGACAGCCATGAGGACCACGTCGGCCTCGACGCTCAGCTTCTCCTCGCCCTTGGAGTAGTGGACGGTGCCTCCGTCGAGGGACTCGACGCGGCAGCCCAGCTCGAAGGTCACGTCCTTCATGGCGGCGCGGGCCTTGGCGGCCAGGTCGTCGTCCATGAAGGGCAGGATCTCGGGGGCCATCTCGATGACGGTCACCTGGGAGCCGAGGGTGGCGTACAGGGAGGCGAACTCGACGCCGATGACACCGCCGCCGATGATCGCCAGGCGGGCCGGGACCTCGGGCAGAGAAAGGATGCCCGTGGAGTCAACCAGCGCGGGGTTGTCCTGGGTGCCGGGCAGCGGGGGCATGGCCGGCACGGAGCCCGTGGCGATGATGACGTGGTCGGAGGTGTAGGTCGTGCCCTCGACGGTCACGCGACCGGGGGCATCCAGGTGGCCTCGTCCGTTGATGACGGTCACGCCCGCCTTGCGCTCGGTGGCTGCGACGCCGGCGACCAGGCCCTTGACGACCTGATCCTTCCAGGCCTGCATCTGCGTCCAGTTGACGGCCACGCCCTGGGCGTCCACGCCGAACTGGCTGGCTTCCTTGGCGTGCAGGTAGTTCTTCGCGCCGTTGAGCAGGGTCTTGGTGGGGATGCAGCCCACGTTCAGGCAGGTGCCGCCCAGGTACTGCTCCTCAACGAGGGCGACCTTCTTGCCCGCGTGTCCGAGGCGCTCGGCAGCGAGGTAGCCGCCGGGGCCCGCACCGAGGACGATGACGTCAAAATGCGTGTCACTCATGAGTATTCCTCTTTCCTCAGGCCAGAACGGTCACGTCGATGTTTTCGATGGCGGCGACCAGGTCGCGCAGGAAGCGAGCACCATCCGCGCCGTCGATGACCTGGTGGTCGATCGTCAGCGACAGGTTGAGGCGCTGCTCCACACCAATCGAGCCGTCGGCGGCCACGGTCGGGCGCGGGGTAATCGCACCGACGCCCAGGATGGCCGTCTGGGGCAGGTTGATGACGGGGGTGAAGGTCTCGA
>CAUTDS010000090.1:0-3352 GCA_963537175.1 uncultured Actinomycetes bacterium | reverse complement strand
GTCTCGTGGGCTCGGCGATGTCATCAATGATGGGTGCGGCCACAGCCTCGGCGACCAGCGGGTTCTCGACGGGTGCCTGTGTCGCGGGGCCGAGGGTTGGGACCTCGGCGGGCGCGGGGGCCGGCGGCATGTCGGCGAGCTCCTCGGCCTCGTTGGCTGCGGGGGCAGCGGGTGCTGCGGGGGCCGCGGGAGGCGCGGGGATCGGCGAGGCGGAGAGCACCTCGTCAAACGACGGCAGCACTTCGTCGTCGCCGGTGCGTTCGGGCGTGGGAGCCATCGGTTCCTCCGTCTCGTCGGGTGTGTGTCCCGTCATTATCTCAGCTGGTGCGGGGGTGGGCGTGGAGGACGCTGCCAGGATGTTCACCACAGCGCTGGGCACGCGCAGGCGGGTGAGCAGCGGGCGCATCATGACGGCCGATTCGCCCGGCGCGGCGAAGCGCAGGACCAGGAGGTACACGAGGCCGGTCAGCGCGGACACGAGCGAGAGCTTCACGCCGGCCAGGGCCATGCGGCCCAGCGTCGACGAAATCTCGGTGTGAATGCCCATGAGCCACAGGAGGCCGAAGCCCACGAGGCCCGCGACGATCGCCGCGGCCAGGTAGGACGCATAGGAGCGCAGCAGGCCCGCGCGGTCAACGTAGTGGTTCTCGCGCGACACCCACACGACCGCGATGATGCCCTGGGTCAGGCGGCACACGGTCTCGCCGAGCGCGGCCGCGACGACCCACCAGCGGGCGCCGGTCAGGGCGTACATTGACCAGCCGACGATCACCTGGATGATCGTGGGGCCGATGCCCATGAGGAAGACGGGCTTGACGTCCTCGTAGGCGAAGAAGACGCGCTGGCTCATGAGGACCATGCCGGTCGAGGCCACGCCGGGCATCAGCGAGGCGAGGACGAGGGCGTAGCCGGTCACGGCCTCGGGATCCCCGCCCTTGGCCGCCATTGCGATCTCCATCATGGGGACGGAACCGGCCATCAGCATGGCCGCAGCGACGAGGGTCAGCGACGTAATGGTGCGCACGCCCAGGTGGTAGTTGTCGGCCACCGCGCGGTCATCGCCGTCAGCGACGGCGCCGGCCATGCGGGTGAAGATAGCGGTCGTCAGAGACACCGTGATGAGCGACTGGGGAACCATGAAGATCATGAACGCCGTCGAGTAGGCGAGGATGCCGACGACGCCGCCCTGAGCCCCGTTGCGGCCGATGAAACCGTCGGCCATGGCAGCCAGGTTGTTCGTGGACAGGACGCCGACCTGGGACACGCCCAGGGTCGCGAACGTCCATCCGGCCACGCGCGGCATCGACCCGAAGGAGGTTCCGCGGAAGTGGAAGTCCGGCTTGAAGGAGACTCCAGCCCGACGCATCGGCCACAGCAGGCACAGGGCCTGGCAGATGACGCCGAGGGTCGCGGATCCGGCGAGGACCCAGAACTGTGCTCCCGTCAGGTCGCCCGCGGGGATGCCGCCATCCGGCGCGCCGCCCCAAATCGCGAGGAAAGCGCCGAGGCCCGCGATGCCCACGACGTTGTTGACGACGGGGGCCCACATGTAGGGCCCGAAGATCTCGCGCGCGTTGAGGAGCTCGCCGAGCAGGTTATACAGGCCGTAGAAGAAGAGCTGCGGCAGGCACAGGAGGGCGAAAAGGATCGCGAGGTTGCGAATGTCCTCGGTGTAGCCGGCGGCTGTGATCATCACCAGGACGGGCGCCAGCACCATCGTCGCGAAGGTGACGAGGAAGAGAAGCGTTCCCGCGAGGGTCAGCAGGCGGTTGACGTAGGTGTCACCGTCGTGACGGCGCTTGATGGCGCCGACGATCTGCGGGACCAGGACGGCGTCGAAGATACCGGAGGCCAGCAGGTTGAAGACCGTGTTGGGCAGCGTGTTCGCGGTCTGGAAGGCGGCGCCGACACCGCCGGCGGTCGCGCCGACGGCGGCGATGAGCATCGCGTTGCGCACGAAGCCAAGGATGCGCGACACCATGGTGCCCGACGCCATGAGCGCCGATGCCCTCAGGATCGATCGGCGAGGCGTGTTCGAGCTCATGGGGTCTCCTTCGTCGTTGCTGTCTCGGATTCAGTGGTGGTGTCTGTCGTGTCGGCGTCGGCGGAGGGTGCCTCGGCGTCGCCGGCTACTGCCTGCGCCTTGCGAGCGGCCCTCTTGCGCAGCGAACGCGTGATGCCTGCCAGGAAGAGCAGGCCGAAAAGCGAGGCGATGACGGCCGTGATCGCGTCCTCCCACCCGGCGCGCATGCGCACGGTCACGGTCTGGGAGTCGTCGAGGACAACGCCGTCGGGCGTGGTGACCTTGTACGTGACCTCGATGTCGCCACTGCCGATCGCGCCCACGGGCACCTCGACCGTCGTTGCGCCCTGCGCGGCGAGCGTCTGGGATTGGGCCGGGGTGGCGCGCAGACGCGGGTCGTCGGGCACGAGGGTCACGTCGACGCGCACCGGCCAGGGCAGGTTATTACGCACGAGGACGGGGAAGTTCGCGGACTTATTGATGAGGTTGACGGCCGAGGACGGCTCGACGGTGACGGAGGAAAGCATCGTCGTGACCTGCGAGGTGACGGCCGTCGCCGCGTCGAGCTGCTCGGAGGGCGTCAGCTGGGCGGATAGCGCGGGCAGAAACTGGGGCGTGACCGAGTCGTACACCGCGTCGGCGTCGTCCGTCGCGTTGGCGAGCGGGGTGAGCCTGGTCAGGGACGAGGCCATGGCCGAGATCGCGGTCTCCGTGTCGGCCTCGAGGACGCCGGCCCCGACGGTCTGGCGGTCGACGTCGGTGGGCTCGCTGGTGGCCATCTCGCTGAAGGACATGGCACTCACCCAGCGCGGCGAGAACAGTGCCTTCGTGCGGTTGGTGAGCCGCTCGTTGATGACGGTTCCGCGCTGGGCCGCAGCGAAAATGGTGCGCGAGGAGGCGGGGCGCTCGCGGGTGATGATCGCGGTGATGGCGGTGAGGGCCTGCTCGGCATCGAGTTCGTCGCCGCCGGACGCGTTCCACGACAGGATCGCGGCGATGTCGCTCTGCTGGGCGAGGGTGCGCGCGCCCGTCCCGTCCGTCGTTGTCTCGCCGGTGGCGGGGTTGACGTTGACGCGCGCGTAGGAGGTGAAGGGAACGTCCTCGGCAGGGGTCAGGGCGCCGAGCGGGGCGATCGTGATCTGGTTCGAGGAGGAGAATCCGGATAGGAACGACGTGCCGAAGGTCGTGTCCGCGGGCCAGGCGACGTTACGCAGGATCGAGGGACCGGAGTCGGGCGACGAGGCCGTCGTGGCGGACTGGCCGGGGGCGCTCGGGGATGCGCTCGGCGTGGGCGTGGCATCGGGTGTCCCGGAGGGGGAGGGGGTGGCC
>CAUTDS010000089.1:0-3750 GCA_963537175.1 uncultured Actinomycetes bacterium | reverse complement strand
CATTACGAGTGAATCGCTCTGCCGACTGAGCTAAGGCGGCCGCGCCTGCCGTTCCACCGTTTCCGGGGCGTGCAGGCAACGGCACAACTCTACTGGACGAATCGCGCCGAGCGCAAACCAAGACACCCACCATAGGGATGTCGTGAGTCACGTCCCTACTGGCACATGAGGCCGTCGGTGGGCACGGTTCCCTTCACGAAGTAATCTTCGACGGCCCGCGTGACGCACTGGTTAGCGCCGCGGCGGTAGGCGGTGTGGTTCCAGCCTTCGACGGTGACGAGGACGCCGCTGGCGAGCTGACCCGACAGCCCCTGAGCCATCGAGTAGGGGGTCGCCGGGTCATGAGTCGTGCCGATGACGACGATGGGAGCGGCTCCCTGCGCGGTGATGCGTGAGCGGGGCGCGTGCTTCGTGGGCCATGCCTCAAGGCCGGCCGACGGGTAGCCCACGTACTTGCCGAGGATCGGCAGCTCGTTCTTGAGCGTCTCCACCTGGGCGGCCCACTGCTCGATGGTGCCTTCGGGCGAGTAGTCGAGGTTGTTGATCGCGTTGATCGCGTCGAAGGAATTGTCCTGGTAGGTGCCGTCGGGGTTGCGCGAGTTCAACGTGTCCGCGATGGCGAGCAGGCCGCTGCCGTCGTTCTTCTGCCAGGCCATCCCGAAGGCCTGGGTCAGCTGGGGCCACCACTGCGTGTTGTACATGGCGCCGGTCAGCGCGGTGACGGCCAGGTTTTCGGTGAGCGGACGATTCGGGTCATTCGTGCGCATCGGGCTGTCCTCGAGGGAGTCGAGGAAGGAACGCACGGTCTCGATGCCCTCCTGGAGGTTGCGTCCCATCGGGCAGGTGGACTGAGTGGCGCAGTCGGAGATCCAGTGCTGGAGCGAGGCGTCGAGGCCTCGCATCTGGAGGGCGGAGACCTCGTTGACACTGAGCGTGGGGTCGAGGGCTCCGTCGAGGACGAAGCGGCCGACGCGCTCGGGGAAGATGCCCGCGTAGGTGGCGCCGAGGAAGGTGCCGTAGGAGTATCCGAGGAGGTTGAGTTTCTCCTGGCCGAGGACCGCACGCACCATGTCGAAGTCGCGGGCAGCGCTCACGGTATCGATGTGCTCATACAGGCTGCCAGAGTGCTCGCGGCACCCCGCGGCAACCTCCTCAGCGTCTGCGCGCGCCGCTTCGACCGCGGACTGGGGGGATTCATCACCAGTGTCAACATCCTCGTCTTCGCCGGCGTTACGCTCGTCGCGCTCGGCATCGGTCGTGCAGAACACGGGGGTCGAGTCGCCGACGCCACGCGGGTCGAGGGCCACGATGTCGTAGGCGTTGACCACGGCCTCGCCGATTCCCTGCGTGGCGTAGTACGGCAGGGATGAGACGACGGCGCCGCCGGGGCCGCCCGGGTTGATGAATAGTGCGGGAGCTTCCTTCGCGCCGGAGCGGTGGATCGCGAGCGCCAGCGTTATCTGGTCGCCGTCGGGGTTCTCCCAGTCCAGCGGAGCCTTCAGGAAGGCGCACTGGTACTCGCTAGCGTCCGAGGAATTCACGCCCTGGAAGGTGTCGAAGGTGCCGTCGGCGCACGCACCCCACTCGATCGCCTGATCGTAGTAGGCCTGCACGGACCCCGCGGACACGGGGATCGGCGCGGACGTGGCCGAGGCCGTCGTCGAGGGGGCCGGTCCCCTGCGTTGGGTTCCGTAGTAGCCGACGACGGTCAGGACGATCGCGACGACAGCGAGGATAGCAACGGCGCCGGCCGCGATGGAGCGAGTCTTCATGGCCCCGATTGTAACGGAGAAACGCTGGGTCAGTTTTCACGCCTGGGGGCGCAACGAAATCGCCATGTCCTCCAGGACCAGCAGGGGGTTTCCGTTCGACACGAGGCGCTTGCGCGCGGTCTCGATGTGGTCGACGCGCGCGAGGGTCTGGCGAGGCGTGGAATCCTGCGCAATCTCGTGCACCAGATCGGACAGGTCCGTGTTGATGAGCTCGCCGTCCCCGCCCACCTGGACCATGAGGACGTCGCGGTAGATCGCGAGCAGGTCGATGAGGGCACGGTCGATCGCGTCGGTGAGGGCGCGCTTGGAGCGGCGTTTCTGGTCTTCCTCGAGCTGGCGGATCATCGTGCGCGAGGCCTTGGTGGCGCTCTCGCCCTCGTCCATGCCGAGCTGGCGCATCAGTTCGGCCTTTTCGCGGGCGTTTCGTTCGCTGACCTGCGCGTCGGCTTGGGCTTTCGCGGTCTCGAGGAGGCGGTCGGCGGCCATGACGGCCTCGCCGACGCTGCGCACCGAGGCGGGCGCGGTGATGATGGCTCGGCGGCGTTCGCGCATCTGGGGGTCGCGGGCGAGCGCTCGGGCCAGGCCGATGTGCGACTGGGCGGCGCGCGCGGCCTCCAGGGCGACATCGGGGGTAGCGATGCCTTCGCGCACGAGCAGGTCTGCGACCGCGCTGGCGGTGGGGATACGCAGGCCAAGGTGGCGGCAGCGCGAGCGGATCGTAGCGATCATGTCCTCGGGGCTGGGGGCGCACAGCAGCCACACGGTGTGCTCGGGCGGCTCCTCGATGGCCTTGAGCAGGGCGTTCGCGCCGGATTCGCCGAGGCGGTCCGCGTCCTCGACGACGATGACGCGCCACAGGCCCTGGGAGGGCGAGGACTGCGCCTGCAGCACGAGGGAACGCGCGGTCTCCACGTTAATGATCGAGGTCTCGGTGGCCGCGAAGACGACGTCGGCGTTCGTGCGGCCCATCGTCGTGCGGCATCCGGCGCACTGGCCGCACCCGACGGTCTCTCCCGTGCACTGGAGGGCGGCCGCGAAGGCGCGGGCGGCGACGGAGCGACCCGACCCGGGAGGGCCGGTGATGAGCCACGCGTGGCTCATGGAACGCGCGTCGTCGGAGGCGCGTGCGCCGCCTCGGGAGGCGACGATCGCGCGGGCGGAGGCCGCGGCCTCGCTGAGCTTAGCGACCGCCGCGTCCTGTCCGACGAGCGAGGACCAGACGCTCATCATTCATCCCAGAGCGCGCCCTGGGATTCGCCCAGGGCTCCCACCATGGTGGCGGGCTTACGGGACGAGCCCTTGTTCGCGCTCTTTTCACGCGGCTTCTCGGGGGCCTCAGCGGCCCCGGCGGCCTCAGCGGCCTCGGAAACCTCAGACGAAGACGAGGCCGGGTCCTCCTGAGCGGGCACGGAAACGGTGTCGTCGGCCTCGTCGATCGTGACGGAGCCGCCCTCGAAGCGTTCGACGAGGACGCCGCGGATCTCGGAGAAGACCTCGTCGACCGTGCCCACCGCGTCGATGACGACGATGCGGTCGGGCTCGGCGTCCGCGAGGCGCAGGTATTCGTGGCGCACGCGCTCGTGGAAGTCCATGGACTCGCGCTCCATGCGGTCCGGTGCGTCGGTGCGACGGCGCGCGCCGACCTCCGGGGGCAGGTCGAGGAGGAAGGTCAGGGACGGGTAGAGGCCGCGGGTCGCCCACGCGGACAGGGAGGCGATCTCGTCCACGCCGAGGGAGCGGGCCGCGCCCTGGTAGGCCAGGGAGGAGTCGATGTAGCGGTCCCCCAGCACGACCGCGCCGCGCTC
Organism: uncultured Actinomycetes bacterium; assembly: GCA_963537175.1. GTDB lineage: Bacteria > Actinomycetota > Actinomycetes > Actinomycetales > Actinomycetaceae > Pauljensenia. Next base: position 173 of record CAUTDS010000089.1, on the reverse strand, counting down.
GAGGGCAGGGGCGATGACCGTGGCGACGTGGTAGGCGCGGTCGGCCGCGTACAGGAGGGCCTCCGTGCGCGCGTCGACGTCCTCGGGACCGTTTTGCACGAGGCGACGGATCTCCGTACCCAGCTCGGTGCCGCCCGGCTCGCGGGTGACGATGACCTCGCGGCCACGGCTCT
>CAUTDS010000088.1:0-3835 GCA_963537175.1 uncultured Actinomycetes bacterium | reverse complement strand
CCCCAGGTGCCCGAGGCGTCGGGGGACTGCACAATCGTCAGCGTGTCAAGGTCCGCGTCGTCGGTGATGAGGATCGTGATGCCGCCGAGCGAGGGCTTTCCCCAGGCGGGAGAAGAGGCGGTCACGCCGGAGCAGCCGTCCAAGGGTGCGGCCCAGCCGTTGCCGTCCATGTTGGTGGACAGGTTGTCGATGCTGGACTGGCAGATGATCTGCACGGGCTGGCCCTCGGCCATCTGGATGGTGAGTCGGCTCCAGGCCTGCCAGTCGACCGTGATTGTCTTGGTCGTGCCGACGGGCGCGCCGGTCAGGTCGAGCGTGGTTGAGCCGGTCGGGTTGCCTCCGCTGACCTTGTCGACCGTCCAGTCGAGCGTCGTCTGGGAGCCGATGCTGCCCACGTTCGTGTTGATGTAGAAATCGGTCGGGTGAGAGGCCTGGGTGCCAACGAGGGCTGTGGGGAGCGCTATCACCATGCCGATGACCGACAGGGCGGTGAGCCAGCCGGCGCTGCGGTCGCGCAGGGCGGCGATCGCGAGGGAGAACCCGACGATGATCAGGCACACGCCGCCGCCGATCGTGATGACGCGAGCAACCGTCTGGCCTGGCGTCTCCCCCGTGATGAAGGGGATGGCGAGCCCCTTGTCAGCCCAGTACAGTCCGGCGAAAACGGCGGCTACCACCAGGATCAGCAAGCCTGTGATCGCCAGGTTCACGCGACTGGAGACGGCGCGCGGGCGATGAGTCGGCATAGGACGCGGGGTCCACTGACGAGGCCTGGGCGCGGTGGGCGGAGGCGTCCAGCCGGGCTGGGGCTGAGCGGGGCGAGCGGCGGCCGGGCGCGGCCCGGCATTCGTACCCTGAGCGGTGAAGGCAGCGGTGGCGCCTGCGACGCGCGGTGCACCTGCGCTGCCCGCGCTGTCCGCGGGGACACCGTAGGCGGGGAAGCCCTCGGAGGACTGAGCGTTCTGCTGCTGCGGCATGGTGGCGCCCGTGTCCTTAGCGCCCGGGGCGCTGTGTCCAAAAGGGGCGGAGGCTCCCGCCGCCGACGCCTGCTGCTGGGTCGTGCCGTACTGCGGGGCCCCGTGCTGGGGCGTGCCGTAGTGCGGATTGCCGTACTGCGGATTGCCGTACTGAGGGGTGGTGCGGTTCGCGCCCGTCTGGGGCCCGCCCGAAGCTGAACGGGTGATGCTGACGAGTACCACGACGACGGCTGTGATGCCTGCGGCTAGTGCCAGGAGCTGAAGCCACCCGAGTCCAAAGCCTCCGCCGAAGCCCACGGCGGACAGCGATGAGGACAGACCCGCAAGGATCATGAAGACACCGCCGATCACCGCAATATCGAAGTGCCCCTCCATGGTCTCTTCCGCGTGGATGCGGCCGTCGGCGGCCTCGGGCAGGAGGAGCCACGCGAGTCCGTAACCGATCGCCACAACGGGCATGCAGAACGTCGCAATGACCATGACGATACGGACGAGCGACAGGTCCCAGCCCTGGCGGGCAGCGATGCCTGAGCACACGCCTCCGATTGCGCGCTCCTGAGCGCGGTACCAGCCCGAGCCTCGGATCGCGTCAAAGAAGCTACTGCGGGGCGGGCGCTGCTCATAGCCAGCGTTGGGGCCTGGCGTGCCAGTGGACCAACTCATCATGCACTTCCTCTCGATGGGATCCACGTGGCGTGGATCGATACCACTACTCAACCAAAGAGAGGGGCTGCCCCGATAGTAGGGGACCCCCTGAACGGTCCCTGATTGCGGTGGGGGTACCCCTGGGTTGCCCCCGTGGCATGCCACAATGGGAGCGTGAGCAGACCCGTGAACTCCCCCCACCCGGGGTGGACTCCCCCCATTCCGGCGCCGCCGTCCAGGCCCCCGCTCGTGCGCGCAACCGCCGCGAGCCCGGACATGCCGGCCCCCTGGATGGGAGGCGTGTGCGCCGGATTGGCCGTGCATCTGGGAGTGTCGGTCACGCTCGTGCGCATCATTATGGTCTGCATGACCTTTGTGGGTCTCGGCTTCGGCGTGTACCTGTGGCTGTGGGTGACGGTCCCCGAGGATTCCCCGGAGCGAAGCGGTGTGGGCACGCTCAGCCCCGGCCTCGTCCGACTGCGCGAGGAGCGTGCCGCCCAGGTGTCGCGCAATCGCTTGATCGTCGTGGGCGTGGCACTGATCGTCGCCGCGATCGGCGGTGCGATCCTGAACGCGACGGGCACCCTGGACTGGCGGGACATGGGGTCGATCATCGTGATCGTTTCCGGTATCACCCTCGTGTGGAGCCAGAGTCGCAACGTGAGTTCCTGGCGGTCCTTGCGCTTCATCGGGGCTGTCTTCGGCGGTATCGTGCTGCTCAGCCTCGGCGTCGTGATGGTGGCCTCGCGCGATAACCCGCCCATCATCCTGCTGCGCGGCGGCCTCATCGGGGCCGCTCTGGTCGCGGGCGTCCTCTTCGCCCTCGTCCCCATGTGGCTGCGCACGACGAAGGACCTGTCCCAGGCTCAGGCGCAGCGCGTGCGCGAATCCGAGCGCGCCGACATCGCCGCCCACCTGCACGACTCTGTGCTCCAGGCCCTCACCCTCATCCGCGCCTCCGCCGAGGACCCCGCCCGCGTGCGCGCCATCGCCCTCACCGAGGAACGTGAGCTGCGCGCCTGGCTCTACACGGGCCACGCGCAGGCTGCCGACTCCCTCGACGCCGCCGTCACCGAGGCGGTTGTGGGTGTCGAGAGTCGCTACGGCGTGCCCATCAGCGTGGTCGTCGTCGGCGATATGTGCCCGGGGCCCAGCGAGCTCGCACTCGTCGCCGCCCTGGCCGAGGCCTGCCAAAACGCCGTGCGCCACGGCGCCCCGCCCGTCTCCGTCTACGTCGAGGTGCGCCCCCAGGCCGTGGAGGCCTTCATCAAGGACAGCGGCGAGGGCTTTGACCCCGCCTCCATTGCGGCTGACCGACACGGTGTGCGTGACTCCATCGTTGGGCGCATGCGCAGGGCCGGGGGAAATGCCACGATCAGGCGTCTCGCGCGCGGAACCGAAGTTGCTCTGAGCGTGCCGCGCTCCGATATCCTGGAAGAAAAAGCGCCCAACTGGAGGACACAGTGACCATCCGCATCCTCGTCATCGATGACCACCCCATGGTTCGTGCAGGCGTTCGCGCAGAACTCGAAAACTCCGGAGCCGACCTCGAGGTGGTTGGTGACGCCTCCGACGTCGAGGGCGCTATCGCCGCCTGCCGCGCGCTCACCCCGGACGTGGCCCTCCTCGACGTGCACTTGCCCGGCGGAAACGGCGGAGGCGGCGCCGAAGTGGCCAGCTCCTGCCGCGACATCGAGGGCCTGCACTTCCTGGCGCTGTCCGTCTCGGACGCCGCGGAGGACGTCGTCCAGGTCATCCGCGCGGGTGCCCGCGGATACGTCACCAAGTCGATCTCCACCCCCGACCTCGTCGAGGCCATCGGCCGCGTCGCCGCCGGGGACGCAGCCTTCAGCCCGCGGCTGGCCGGCTTCGTGCTCGATGCCTTCGGAACCGGTGAGGTGTCCACGACCGACACCGAGCTTGACCTGCTGTCCGCGCGCGAGCAGGAGGTCATGCGCCTCATCGCCCGCGGGTACACGTACAAGGAAGTCGCCCACGACCTGTTCATCTCCATCAAGACCGTCGAAACCCACGTGAGTTCGGTCCTGCGCAAGCTCCAGCTCTCCAACCGCAACGAGCTGACGCGCTGGGCGATGCAGCGCCACATCGTGTGAGGTCGGACCCCTTTCTCGCGCCCCATCCGGAACGCGCGGCTCATGCGTGCCTACAATGGAATCCCGAGAGCGTGACAGCGCCTGACCGCCCCGCACGGA
>CAUTDS010000087.1:0-4056 GCA_963537175.1 uncultured Actinomycetes bacterium | reverse complement strand
CCCGCGACCGAGGCCGCTCCGGCCCCCGCCCCCGTGGCTGCGACCGGTGGTCCTTCGGGCGCCGACGTCGCGGATCTGCCCTTCACGGCGTCCTCCGCGATTCGCGCCCTGCTGGCGCTGTCCGCGAAGATCCGCATCGACGAGGTCGGCGCCACGGACACGACCGAGTCGCTGACCAACGGCGTCTCCTCACGTCGCAACCAGCTGCTCATGGACATGTCCTCCGAGCTGGGCCTGAACTCCATCGACGGTGCCGGCGAGGCCGACGTGGCCACCCTATCCGCGACGGTCGACAAGGCCGCCAAGGGCTACAAGCCCTTCGGCCCGGTCCTGGCCGAGGCCGTCAAGGAGCGCACACGCAAGCTGTTCGGTGCCGCCGGCGTCAAGGCGAACCGCATTGCCGAGCGTGTCACGGGCACGTGGCAGCTGGGTGCCGGCTGGGCCCAGCACGTCACCGCTGAGATCGTCCTGGGCACCCGTGAGGGCGCCTCGACCCGCGACGGCGACCTGGCGACCCTGCCACTGGACGCCCCGACGAACGCCGCAGGCGTCGATGCCCTCATCGACGCGGCCGTGGCGGCCGTCGCGGCCCGCGAAGGCATCGCCGTGTCCCTGCCCAGCGCAGGCGGCTCCGCCGGCGGCGTCGTCGACTCCGCCGCGCTGGATGCCTACGCCGCGTCCGTGACGGGTGAGGACGGCGTCCTGGCCAAGACCGCTCGCACGATCCTGTCCGAGCTGGGTCTGAACGCCCCCGCCCCCACCGGCGAGGATTCCTCCGACGACGCGCGCGTCATCGACGCCGTCGCCGCCGAGCTGGGTTCGGGCTGGGTTGACCTGGTCGAGCCTCGCTTCGACGCCGCACGCGCCGTCCTGCTTGACGACCGCTGGGCCTCCGCCCGCGAGGACGTCGCCCGCTACGTCGCCGAAGGTACCCTTGCCGAGGGCGCTTCCTTCGTGGGCACCGGCCGCGCAGTGGCCGAGCAGGCCTCGTACTGGGCGAACCGCCTGCGCGCTGAGGGCGATCACGATCGCGCAGCTCGCCTCGAGCAGATCGCGTCCGACGCGCTGTCCTCCGCCGAGGATCTGCCCTACGCGAACGACGTCGCTGTGGTCACCGGCATGACCCCCGCCTCCATCGGTGGCGCGGTCGTCGGCGGCCTGCTCGCCGGTGGCGCGACGGTCATCGCTACCTCCTCGTCGATTTCCGCCTCGCGCCTGGCTTTCGCCAAGGAGCTCTACCGCACGCACGCCGCGGGCGGTGCGAAGCTGTGGCTGGTTCCCGCGAACCTGGCCTCCTACCGCGACGTGGACGCGCTCGTGGAGTGGATCGGCACCGAGCAGACCAAGTCCGTGGGCGCCGACGTGAAGGTGACCAAGGAAGCCCTGGTCCCGACGCTCTTCTACCCCTTCGCTGCTCCGCGCGTCTCCGGCACGCTGGCCGACGCGGGCCCGGCCTCTGAGAACCAGATGCGCCTGCTGCTGTGGAGCGTCGAGCGTTCCATCGCCGGCCTGTGCGCGATCGGTTCCGACACGCACGCCGACCACCGCCTGCACGTCGTACTGCCCGGTTCCCCCAACCGCGGCATCTTCGGCGGCGACGGCGCGTACGCCGAGGCGAAGGCGTCCTTCGATGCCATCGCGACCCGCTGGGCGGCCGAGCCGATCTGGGGTTCGCGCGTCTCGATCGCTCACCCGCGTATCGGTTGGGTGCGCGGCACCGGCCTCATGGGCGGCAACGACCCGATGGTCGCCGCCGTCGAGTCCGCGGGTGTTCGCACCTGGTCGACCGAGGAGATGGCCGAGCAGCTGCTGAAGCTGTCGAGCACTGAGGTACGCGCGCAGGCAGCCACCGCCCCGGTGGATGCCGACCTGACGGGCGGCCTGGACTCCTCCATCGACCTGCGCGCCCTGCGCGCCCAGGCCGAGGCCGCCATCCCCGCGCCGCCCGCCGAGCAGCCGGTCGCGACCGTCTCCGCGCTGCCCTCGCCCTCGCAGGTCGCCGTGCCGCACGTCGACCCCTCGCAGTGGGGTGAGACCACCGCGTCGCTGGCCGACACGGTCGTCATCGTCGGTCACGGCGAGGTCGGCCCCTGGGGCAGCGCCCGTACCCGCGTCCAGGCCGAGCTCGGTATCCACACCGACGGAAGCGTCGACCTCACCCCCGCGGGCGTGCTCGAGCTGGCGTGGATGACCGGCCTGCTGACCTGGTCGGACACCCCCGTGGGCGGCTGGTACGACAAGGACGACCAGCTGGTCCCCGAGTCGGAGATCTTCGATCGCTACCGCGACGAGGTCGTGGCCCGCTCCGGCGTGCGATTCTTCCACGACGACGGCCCGCTGCACGACGGCTACACGCCCGAGTCCGCGATGGTATTCCTGGACCGCGACATCACGTTCACGGTCGAGGACGAGGCCGAGGCTCGCTCCTACGCCGAGGCTGACCCGCAGTTCACCGTCATTGAGCAGACCGCGTTTGGCGAGTGGCAGGTGACCCGCAAGTCCGGTGCTCAGGTGCGAGTGCCGCGTCGCGCGACGCTGAACCGCCGCATCGGCGGCCTGTTCCCGACGGACTTCGATCCGGCTCGCTGGGGTATCCCGGCCTCGATGCTGGATTCGATCGACCCGATCGCCGTGTGGAACCTGGTCTCCGCCGTGGACGCGTTCGTGTCCGCCGGCTTCAGCCCCGCCGAGCTGCTGCGCGTCGTCCACCCGGCGACCGTGGCCTCCACGCAGGGCACCGGCTTCGGCGGCATGCGCTCGATGCACAAGCTGTTCGTCGACCGCTTCCTGGGCGAGGATTACCCGCAGGACATCCTGCAGGAGACCCTACCCAACGTCGTGGCTGCACACACCATGCAGTCCTACGTGGGCGGCTACGGCTCGATGATCAACCCGGTCGGCGCTTGTGCGACCGCCGCGGTCTCCATCGAGGAGGGGCTCGACAAGATCAAGGCCGGCAAGGCTGACTTCGTCGTGGCCGGCGCGATCGACGACATCCAGGTCGAGTCGATCGTGGGCTTCGGCGCGATGAACGCGACGGCGAACTCGAACGAGCTGCTCGCTCGCGGTATCTCCTCGCGATTCGTCTCGCGCGCCAACGACCGCCGCCGCGGCGGCTTCGTCGAGGCGCAGGGCGGCGGCACCGTGCTGCTGACCCGCGCGTCGGTGGCGCTCGACATGAACCTGCCGGTCCTGGCTGTCGTGGCGCACGCGCAGACCTTCAGCGACGGTGCGCACACCTCGATTCCGGCTCCCGGCCTGGGCGCCCTCGCGGTGGCGCGCGGCGGACGCGACTCGGTCATCGCCCGCAACCTCGGCGAGCTCGGCGTGGGCATCGACGACGTGGCCTTCGTGTCCAAGCACGACACGTCCACGAACGCCAACGACCCGAACGAGTCGGATCTGCACACCCGCGTCGGCATGGCGCTGGGCCGTACCCCCGGCAACCCGCTGCTGGTCATCTCGCAGAAGACCCTGACGGGTCACGCGAAGGGTGGCGCCTGCGTGTTCCAGGTGGGCGGCATCATCGACGTGTTCCGCACGGGTCTGATCCCCGCCAACGTCGCACTCGACTGCGTCGATGACGCGATGGAGAAGTACAGCCCGCTCGTGTGGCTGCGTTCCCCGCTCAACCTGTCCTCGCGTGGACCGGTGCGTGCGGCGTTCGCAACGTCGCTCGGCTTCGGTCACGTCTCCGGCTTCCTGGCGCTGGTCAACCCGGCCGCGTTCGAGGCCATCGTGGAGCGCGAGGCCGGACGCGAGCGCCTCGAGGCGTGGCGCGCCGCGTCGGATCGTCGCCTGCGCAACGGCCAGCGTCACATCGAGATGGGCATGCTGGGCCACGCCCCGCTGTTCACCTCGGTGGAGGGCCGTCGCCTGCCCGACGACCCGGCTGCCGGCGCTGCCGGTGACCCGCACGAGGTCGAGGCCGCGATCCTGCTGGATCCGAACGCACGCCTCGGCGAGGACGGCTTCTACCACCTGCCGGAAGGCAAGTGAGCGATGCGCGGACTCGGCGTTGACCTGGTCTCCCTCCCTGAGTTTGCCGCTCAGGTG
>CAUTDS010000086.1:0-4065 GCA_963537175.1 uncultured Actinomycetes bacterium | reverse complement strand
ACGGTGGCCTCGATGAGCTCGAGGGCGCCGGCGTTGATGACGTCGCGCATCTCCATGTCCGCGTACCCCCACTCGGTGCGCAGGCGGCGGCGCTTGGCGACGGGCAGCTCGGGCAGCGACGCGCGCAGCTCCTCGACCCACTCCCGATCCGGGCGGATCGGGACCAGGTCAGGCTCGGGGAAGTAGCGGTAGTCCTCGGAATCCGACTTCTCACGGCCGGACGACGTCGAGCCGTCCTCCTCGTGATAGTGACGGGTTTCCTGCAGGATCGTGCCGCCCTCGGACAGGATCTGGGCCTGGCGCTGCATCTCGTAGCGCACGGCCGAGGCGATGCCGCGGAAGGAGTTCACGTTCTTCGTCTCGGTGCGCGTACCCAGGGGTGACTCGGGCGTGGGGCGCAGCGACACGTTGATGTCGGCGCGCACGTTGCCGCGCTCCATGCGGGCCTCGGACACGTCCAGGGCGCGGAAAATGTCACGCAGGGCCTGCACGTAGGCGGCGGCCACCTCGGGCGCGCGCTCGCCGGCGCCCTGAATCGGACGGGTCACGATCTCCACGAGCGGCACGCCCGCACGGTTGTAGTCCACGAGCGAGTGATCCGCGCCCTGGATGCGACCGTCCGCGCCACCGATGTGCGTGTTCTTGCCCGCGTCCTCCTCCATGTGCGCGCGCTCAATCTCCACGCGGAACATGGTGCCGTCCTCGAGCTCGACGTCCACGTAGCCGTCGTGCGCGATCGGCTCGTCGGACTGAGAGGTCTGGAAGGCCTTCGTCAGGTCCGGGTAGAAGTAGTTCTTACGCGCGAAACGGCAGTACTCCGCGATCTCGCAGTTCAGGGCCAGGCCGATCTTGATGGCGTACTCGACAGCCTTGTGGTTGACGACCGGCAGAGAGCCGGGCAGGCCCAGCGACACGGGGGTCACGAAGGTGTTCGGGTCGCCACCAAACGCGTTGGGGGCCGCATCGAACATCTTGGTCTTGGTGCCCAGCTCGACGTGCACCTCAATGCCGAGAACCGGGTCGAAGCGGCGGGCCGCCTCGTCGTAATCCATGAGCTCAGTCATCACTTTTCCTCCCAGTTAGCTGCGGGGCACTGACCCGCGACGTCGTCGCTGAGCGCCTCCACCAGGGACGCCACCTTGTACATGACCAGGTCGCCGCGCGCGGGGGCCAGCACCTGGAAGCCGATGGGCAGGCCCTCGGAGGACACCGCGTTGGGCACGTTCACGCCGGGGATGCCCGCCAGGTTCGCGGGGATCGTCGCGACGTCGTAGAGGTACATGGCCAGCGGGTCGGAGGTCTTCTCGCCGAACTTGAACGCAGTCTCGGGGGCCGTGGGCGACACGAGGACGTCGACCTGCTCGAACACCGCGTCGAAGTCGCGCTGGATAAGCGTGCGCACCTTCTGGGCGCTGCCGTAGTAGGCGTCGTAGTAGCCGGCCGAGAGCACGTGCGTGCCCAGGATGATGCGGCGCTTGACCTCGTCGCCGAAGCCGGCCTCGCGGGTGGCGGCCATGACGCGCTCGGCGGTCACGGGGCCCTCGCTGGGCTCCACGCGGATGCCGTAGCGCATGCCATCAAAGCGGGCCAGGTTCGAGGAGACCTCGGCGGGCATGATCAGGTAGTAGGCGCCCAGCGAGTACTCCAGGTGCGGGCAGGAGACCTCGACGATCTCAGCCCCGGCCTCGCGCAGCTTCTCGACGGTGGCGTTGAAGGCGTCGATGACGTCCTTCTGGTAGCCCTCGCCGCTCAGCTCCTTGACGACGCCGACCTTCAGGCCCTTCATGTCGCCCTGCGCGGCGACGGCCTCGACGGCCTCGGTGAGCGCGGGAACCGGCTCATTCAGGGAGGTCGAATCGTTGGGGTCGTAGCCGCCGATCAGCTCGGTCAGGGCAGCCGCGTCGGCGACCGTGCGGGTGACGGGGCCGATCTGGTCCAGGGACGAGGCCATGGCCACCAGGCCGAAACGCGACACCGCGCCGTAGGTGGGCTTGGCGCCGACCGTGCCGGTCACGAACGCGGGCTGACGGATCGAGCCGCCCGTGTCGGAACCGAGGGCCAGGGGCACCATGTAGGCCGCGACAGCAGCGGCCGAACCACCGCCGGAGCCGCCGGGGATACGCTCGGTGTCCCACGGATTCTTGGTCGCACCGAAAGCGGAGTGCTCGGTGGACGAACCCATGGCGAACTCATCCATGTTGGTCTTGCCGACGATAGGCAGGCCGGCTTCCTTGATCTTGGCGGTGACGGTCGCATCGTAGGGAGGCTCCCAGTCGCCCAGGATCTTCGAGGCGCAGGTGGTGCGCAGGCCGCGCGTCACCACGTTGTCCTTGACGGCGATCGGCACGCCCGCCAGGCGGTGCAGCGTCTCCCCCGCCGCGCGGCGCGCGTCCACATCGGCTGCGGTCGCCAGGGCGCCCTCGCGGTCGACGGTGATGAATGCGTTCACGCGGTCATCGATTGCGTCGATGCGGTCCAGGCACGCCTGGGTCAGCTCGACGGAGGTGATCTGGCCGCCGGCCAGCATGTCCGCCAGCTCGAGGGCGCTCTTCTTCAGCAGCTCGTTCATCAGTCCTCCCCCAGAATCTGCGGAACCAGGAACATGCCGTCCTGAGCGGCGGGCGCCTGAGCGAGCACCTCGTCGCGGTCGACGGTTTCGCCCACCACGTCCTCGCGCCACACGTTGGTCAGCGGAATCGGGTGGGACGTGGCGGGAACCTCGGGGGTGGCGACCTCGGACACCTTGGAGACGGCGTCGGCGATTGCGTCGAGCTCACCCGCGAAGCGCGTGATTTCCTCGTCGGTCAATGCGATATGGGCCAGACCCGCAACGCGGGCGACCTCGTCAGTACTAATGCGTGACATGTGTGGCATCCTACCCGTATGGCCTTTTCACAGCGACGCCAACTCACCAGGCAGACGTGGTCGATCGTCAAAAAAGCGGGAATCGCGCTGCTCGCCGCCCAGGCGGCCGCAGTCGTGACCGTGCACGCAATCGACCGCATGCGCACCGCCCGTATCCCCGGTGGCGTGCACGGTTTCCCCACTCTGCCTCCCGCCGACACGCAGATCGGCGACACCGTGGCGCGTACGTACACGGAGGGAACCTCCCTGTACGCGGACATGCTGGAGGCCATCGAAGGGGCAACGCATCACATTTATTTCGAGACCTTCATCTGGCGCTCGGACCGCTGGGGTCAACGCTTTAAGGACGCTCTCATCGCCGCTGCCGAGCGCGGCGTCGAGGTGTTCTGCGTGTGGGATGGCTTCGGCGTTCTCAACCAGGATCCGCGCTTCTACAAGTTCCCCGCCATGCCGAATCTGCACGTGCGCAAGTTCCCGACGCTGCGCTCGGGCTTCTTCACCCTGAACATTCGGCGTACGGGCCAGGATCACCGCAAGATCCTCGTGGTCGACGGCGAGGTCGGCTTCCTGGGCGGGTACAACATCGGCGATCCCTTCGCGAACGAGTGGCGCGACACCCACGTGCGCATCACGGGCGAGGCTGTGTGGGAGCTGGAAAACGGCTTCGTTGACTTCTGGAACCATTTCCGCCCCGCAACCAGCCCGGAGCTGCCGGATCAGGGGGCGCGCGCGTGGAGCGCAGACGTGACCGCACAGTTCAACCTGCCTCACAATCTGCTCTACCCGATCCGCGGCATGTACATCGACGCGATCGAGCGCGCGACGGACCGCGTGCTCATCACGACGGCGTATTTCATCCCCGACCGTGAGGTCCTCGGCTCCCTGATCGCCGCCGCCCGCCGGGGCGTGCGCGTCCAGGTGCTGATCCCCGAGTATTCCAACCACATCCTGGCGGACTGGGTGGCGCGCCCCTACTACGGCGAGCTGCTGCGCGAGGGCGTGGAGATCTGGCTGTACCGTCATGCGATGGTGCACTCGAAGACGATGACGGTGGACGGGCGCTGGTCGACGATCGGCACCGCGAACATCGATCGCCTGTCGATGCGCGGCAACTACGAGGTCTGCCTGCAGTTCTTCTCGCGCCCGCTGGCCGCGCGCATGGAGGAGATTTTCGCGAACGACCTGACGACGGCCCGCCGC
>CAUTDS010000085.1:0-4442 GCA_963537175.1 uncultured Actinomycetes bacterium | reverse complement strand
GCTGAACCAGAATCAGCTGTGTTGCCAATTACACCATACCCCATTGGGTATCACCTGCTTCGCTTTCACGTCGCTGGCGACAGGAGATAACTGTAGCGGACCAACGCCCTCATGCCAAATCGAAGGTCAGTGGTCCCGATCACCCACCTCCTCTCCCCCACAATGAGAACACCTTCGGGCACGACGAAGCCCCGACCTCGTCCGACATGAAAGGGACGAGGCCGGGGCTGGGCGCAGCGATCAGGCCAGGGAGGCACGCAGGGCGCGCAGGCGGGCCAGCGAGGAATCGCGACCCAGGATCTCCATGGACTCAAACAGCGGCGGGGAGACCTGGCGTCCGGTCACGGCGACGCGCAGCGGCCCGAAGGCCAGCCGGGGCTTGACGCCCATCTCGTCGACGATGCGCGCGCGCAGCGACTCCTCGAGGGCCGCGGTCGTGAACTCGGTCAGGCCCTCGACGGTCTCGATGGCGGCGTCCAGCACGTCCACGGCGTTGTCCTTGAGCTTGGAGACGGCCTTCTCGTCCATCTCCAGCGCGTCGTCGGCAACGAAGAGGAAGCCAAGCATGCCCGTGGCTTCGCCGAGGAGCTGGATGCGTGTCTGGACGAGCGGGGCGGCCTCGGTGAGGATCTCACGCTCGCGATCGGTCAGCGCCTCGAAAGAGTCGGCCGAGACAACCCCGTCGCGGTGCAGGAAGGGCACCAGACGGTTGCGGAAGTCCTCGCCGTCCAGCAGACGGATCTGCTCGGCATTAATCGCGATGGCCTTCTTCTGGTCAAAGCGCGCCGGGTTCGGGTTCACGTCCGAGATATCGAAGGCGCGCGCCATCTCCTCCATGGAGAAGATGTCACGGTCCGGGGCGATCGACCAGCCCAGGAGGGCCAGGTAGTTGTTGAGGCCCTCGGGGATCATGCCGGCGGCCTTGTGCAGCAGAAGGTTCGACTCGGGGTCGCGCTTGGACAGCTTCTTGTTGCCCTCGCCCATGACGTAGGGCAGGTGGCCAAAGCGCGGCATGAACTTGGCGACGCCGATGGCCTCGAGCGCGCGGTACAGGACAATCTGGCGAGGCGTCGAGGAGAGCAGGTCCTCACCGCGCAGCACGTGGGTGATCTCCATGAGCGCATCGTCAATCGGGTTCACCAGCGTGTAGAGCGGGTGGCCGTTGGCACGCACGATGACGTAATCCGGCACCGAGCCGGCCTTGAAGGTGATCTCGCCGCGGATCAGGTCCGTGAACGTGATGTCCTCGTCGGGCATGCGCAGGCGCAGGACGGGCTTGCGGCCCTCGGCGCGGTAAGCCGCGACCTGCTCCTCCGTCAGGTCGCGATCGAAGCCGTCGTAGCCGAGCTTCGGATCCTCACCCTTGGCGCGGTGACGCTCCTCGATCTCCTCGGGCGTCGAGTAGGACTCGTAGGCGTAGCCGGCCTCGAGCAGGCGGGCGGCCACGTCACGGTAGATGTCCATGCGCTCGCTCTGGCGGTAGGGGCCGTGCGGGCCTCCCTTACCGACGCCCTCGTCCCAGTCGAGGCCCAGCCACTGCAGGGACTCGATGATCTGGTCGAAGGACTCCTGGGAGTCGCGGGCGGCATCCGTGTCTTCGATGCGGAAGACGAAGGTTCCTCCCGTGTGGCGGGCGTAGGCCCAGTTGAACAGGCACGTGCGGACCATGCCGACGTGAGGGGTTCCTGTGGGCGAGGGGCAGAAGCGGACGCGAACGTCGGCACCGGTGGCAGTTGTTTCACTCATGATTCCTCCATCCTACTCCAGCACTGGCTGTTGCATTTGCTTGATGGGTGGGCGTGCTGCGACGCGCGCCGGTGGCGCGGATACGCTGGTTGCATCACCGGGATCGGCCCGCGCCCATCCATCGACTCTTCCAGGAGGACACCGTGTCCGTTCGTCTCTTTTCCGACTCCCACCTCTACCGCACCGGCTCCCTGAAGTGGACCGGCATCACGACCGCAAACGGTGAGCCGACGATCGGCGCATGGGTGGCGGAAATGGACTTCGGGACGGCCCCGGAGGTCGCCGACGCGATGAAGGGCGCGATCGACGACGGCCTGCTCGGCTACCAGCCGACCTGGCTGGAGCCACGCATCGCGGGTGCGACCGCCGAGTTCCAGAAGCGGCGCTTTGGCTGGGACGTGGATGCCTCCCAGGTGCGCCTCGTGGCCTCGGTCCTGCCCGCCCTCGAGGCGACGATTGCGCACCTGGTGCGCCCGGGCGCTCCGATCATCGTGCCCACCCCCGCCTACATGCCGTTCCTGACGATCCCGGGCAAGTTCGACCACCCCGTCATCGAGGTGCCCTCGCTGCGCGGCACGCGAGCGCTCGGGCGCGGCTGGGCGCTCGACCTGGAGGGGATCCGGGCCGGGCTCGAGGCCGGGGCCGGCCTCGTTATCCTGTGCAACCCGTGGAACCCGGTCGGCCGCGTCCTGCGTGAGGACGAGCTGCGCGCCCTGCACGACGTCGTCTCCGACTACGACGCCCTCGTGTTCTCCGACGAGATCCACTCCTCCCTCGTGTTGGATGAGTCGATTCCTTTCGTCTCCTACGCGTCGCTCGGCCCCTCGTTCGCATCCCACACGGTGACGGCGACCGCCGCGTCGAAGGGCTGGAACATCGCAGGGCTTCCCTCCGCGCAGGTGATCCTGCCCGACGAGGCGCTACGCGAGCGCTGGGACGTGTTCGCCGCGGACGTGCGCCACGATGCCAACGTCATCGGCACCCTCGGCGCGATCGCCGCCTACGAGCGGGGCGAGGCCTGGCAGCGCGAGGTAAAGGACCTGATTCGCTCCAACGTGGACCTCGTCGAGCGCGCTCTCGCGGACACACCGATCGACTTCGTGCGCCCCGAGGGCACGTACCTGACCTGGTGGGGCTTCGACGGCGTCGACCTGGGTCCCCTCTCCCCCGCCGCAACGCTGCGCGAGCGCGCCCACATCGCCGCCAACGAGGGCCGAACCCTGGGCGCCGACTACGCCTCGTGGGCGCGCATCAACCTGGCGTGCGCCCCCGACGTGGCCTCGCGGATTGTGGAGCGGGTGCTCGGCCTGCTCTGATCGTTTCTCACGCGATACGAGGCCGTGGCCGGCAGCGGTGGACATCCACCTCCCGGCCACGGCCTCGTGTGCGTCTGATTCTGCGTTCAGGCTCCCAGTGCCGCCTCGATGCCGGCGACCACGGTCTGGCGCGCCGCCGAGGCCGCCTCGACGACGGCGCTCGGGTCCGTCGGGGCGTCGGCGAAGGACAGGTCGGAGACAACCGACATGCCGGCCACGCGCACGCCCAGGGCGTGCAGGGTGATGGCCTCCATGACGGTCGACATGCCCACGCAATCGACGCCCAGGCCCGCGAGGATGCGGGTCTCGGCCATCGTCTGATACTCGGGGCCGCGCAGGATCGCGTAAGTACCCTCGCGCTGGCACACGCCGCGCAGCGCCTGCGTCATCTGAGCATCCCACACGGCCGACACGTCCAGGAACAGCGGCCCGTCAAAGGGCGAGGCACCGCTGAGGTTCACGTGGTCGGTGATCGCCATGACGTCGCCCAGGTTCCAGGGCTTCAGGCAGCCGTTCGCGTTCGTGAGGACCGCGTGAGTAATCCCCGCCGCGACGGCGGCGCGGGCGAGGGCCGTGACGGGGCGGGCGCCCAACCCCTCGTAGAGGTGGGTTCGGCCCGTAGCCACGAGGACCACTCCCCCACGGGTCTCATACGCGCGCAGCTCGCCGCCGTGCCCGTCCGCGACCGGCGCGGAAACACCGGGGATGTCTCCCAGCGGTACGGTGGCAGCGGGGACTCCCCAGGCCTCGTCGAGGGCTTCGGCCAATCCGGAGCCGAGCACGACGAGCGCATCCGGGCGCCCCGCGAGAGCGGTGAGGACCCGGGCGCCGGCCACGGCCTCGTCATCGAGGAGAGCCTGGGCAAAGCGCGGGTCGACGCTCACTGCTCATCCCCGTCCGCGCCCTGCGCGTAGGTGCGCGAAGCCAGCTTCTCCTGCTCGCGCACGCGGCCCGCGCTGGTCGCCCAGTAGCCGACGAAGCCGACGACCATTGCCAGGAGGATGCCGATGTTGGCGCCCGCCCAGTCACCCTCGCGGCCGCCCAGGGGGCCGAGGAGGTAGCCCTGCCAGGACAGCCAGGAGGCGCTCGCGTTGACGACCAGGCCCCAGCCCACCAGCGAGCCGACGATCAGGGAGGCGACCGCACCCCAGTTCACCGAGCCGTAGCGGCCCGAGGGGGTGAAGAGCGAGGGCTCGTCGTAGTCCTTGCGGCGCAGCGCGATGTCCGCCAGCATGACGCCGCCCCACGCGGCAATGACGACGCCGAGGGTCGTGAGGAACGCCGTGAAGGGCGTGAGGAAGGAGTCCGCGAAGAACACGACGACAATCGTGCCGACCGTCATGATCGTGCCGTCAATCGCGGTGGCGACCGGGCGCGAGA
>CAUTDS010000084.1:0-4465 GCA_963537175.1 uncultured Actinomycetes bacterium | reverse complement strand
TCATCGAGACGATGCGCCAGACCGGCAACGACATGCTCTCGAAGTACAAGGAGACGTCCGAGGGCGGCCTGGCCGTCAACGTCGTGGAGTGCTGAGGCGCAGCTAGGCCTGGCCGGGGCGGGGCCTTGCCTGGGATGGTGGGCCTGGTCGTGCTGGCGGGGCCTAGCCACGGCGCCTGCACACTCAGGTGCCCGCGCACGTTAACCCGATAGGTGGTGGCCCGGCCGAGCCGTCACCAAACGGGGGAAATGACGTCACTAGAGGTACGACACGCCGGCGACACGCCGCCAACCAGCTTCTAATGCTGCAAAACCCCCACCGCAGCCAGCCTCGTGCGCCACGTCGTCTACAAAACCTGGGCTCAGGGCCGATTGGCGCGAAAAAACTCGCCCCGCACGGCCCCTCCAGCGGCGTTTCCGCGAAAAAACTCGCCCAGCAAGCGTAAAAACGCCGATTTTGGGGTGTTTTGAGCGCGCAGGGCGGACTTTTTCGCGCACAGGACACAGCCACGTGCCGACTTTGAAACCAATAACACCACTGCGTGCCCCCAACAAGGGACCGCTGAAACCGGCATCACCACTGCTCGCCCCTCAACAGCAACCGCTGAAACCGCCATCACCTCTGCGCCCAAAACCTGCGCCAAAAACGCCCATTCCTCACCCGCAAAGGCGACAGCGGTTTCAGTCGAGGCTCGGCCGGCACCCGCAAAGGCGACAGCGGTTTCAGTCGAGGCTTGGCAGGCACCCGCAAAGGCGATGGCGGTTTCAAACCCACACGGATACAAGCGAGCAAAGGCGACAGGGGTTTCAAACCACCGCGCCACCTCGCCTGCAGCACCCAGACGCGGTACCCGCGCGCAGCGGCGGGACCCGATCAGCACATATTCGCATGCAATTCCCCCACGCACACTTCACACCTCGACACACAATCGTTGAAATTCCAGGCTTTTCACGAAGCTGTTAGCTGCAGGTGCCAGGGAATTGCATGCGAAATTGAGGAGAGGGCACGATTCGAGGCGGAGGGCCTGGGACAACGAGCCGACGCGCCCAGCCACACGTCGGCACACACGGCCCCACTGGTGTGGAGGGCGCCGGAGGGTCCGGAGGGCCAGGCCGCGGTGCCGGTGGGCGGCGGCAGGGCCAGGGCGGGCCTCGAGATCGACCACTCCGAGCGAAGCTCGCGTGTGGCGATCTCGCGGGCGGGCCGCCGCCCACCGGCACACACAGCGGCCCGGCCCAGCAGGGCGCACCATGCAGCCCGGCCCACGCAACACCACGCGCCAACGGGTGGGGCGCCTTCCGGCACCCCACCCGTCATCAACACCCGTCAACACCAGTGAT
Source organism: uncultured Actinomycetes bacterium (assembly GCA_963537175.1). GTDB lineage: Bacteria > Actinomycetota > Actinomycetes > Actinomycetales > Actinomycetaceae > Pauljensenia. Next base: position 3,125 of record CAUTDS010000084.1, on the reverse strand, counting down.
TCAACCAGCAATCACTCCGTCGCCAGCGCCTCGGACGGGCTGACCTTGGCGGCCCGGCGGCCGGGCAACCAGGACGCGATCAGCGCGGACACGATGGCCACGACGCACACGCCGACCAGCTGCAACCACGGCACGCTCAGCACGGGAGTGGCCCCGTCAATCGGCAGGCTCATGACGCCAACCCACCCGAAGGCGACGCCCATGCCGACGCCGATCAGCGCACCGGTCATCGACAGGAACAGCGCCTCGAGGGCGAGGAGGCTCTTCATCTGGCGTCGCGTCAGGCCGAGGGCCCGCAGCAGGCCGTTCTCGCGGGTGCGTTCGGCGACCGACAGCGACAGCGTGTTGGCCACGCCCACCAGGGACACGAGGACGGACACGCCGAGCAGTCCGACGAGGACGAGCATCAGCCGGTCGATGATCTTCGTGTACGTCTGGCGCTCCAGCGCGGAGCCGTTGACGCTCAGGTGCGAGTCCTTGAGAAGCGCAGCCTGGACGGTCTCGGCGTCGGCCCCGTCGGCCATCTTGATGATGATCGCCTGACGCTCAAGAGAGCTCGCGATGGATCGCAGGGTCTTCTCGGAGACCTGGGCCTCCCCGACGCTGCCGTTCTTGTCGTAGGTGGCGCTCAGGTCCACGCACGTATCGGCGCACAGGCGCAGCGTCTGCCCAGCCAGGGCCTCGTCGCCGACGCGCACCTGGTTATCGCCCAGCTGGGTGACAGTCGAGTGGGTGACACCCGTGTAGTCGGGTTCTCCGGTGATCATGACCGACGAGGCCTGGGCCTCGTCCTCCGAGCCCGTTCCCTCTCCGGGAGCGTAGGCGGGCGCGCCCGAGGTGGTCGTCAGGGTGCCGGGGGCGGCGTACTGGGCGACGGTGGCGGCGACGCCGTCGGTGGCCGCGATGGCGGCCTGCTGGTCGTCGGTGAGCACTCCGCTCGTGGAGGTGGCCATGAGGTCGAAGGGACGCGCGTCGTTCACGGCGTTGGTGAGCGTGGTGCGCACGGAGGCGGCGCCAACGATGATCGTGACGACGAGGGTCACGCCGATGATGATCGCGGTGCCGGTCGCGGAGGTGCGGCCGGGGTTGCGCATCGTGTTCTCGCGGGCCATGGCGGACAGCGTGCCCGGGAAGACCGAGCCGAACGCGCGAGTGAGGGCCGGCAGCAGCACGGAGGCGACGAGCAGCGCGCCGAGGAGTGCCAGGAGCGACCCGCCGAAAGCCCCGAGGAACTTCGTGCCGCCGCTATCCGAGCGCCACGCGAGGGCCACCGAAGCACACCCGGCCACCGCGATGAGCGCACCGATGATGAAGCGGACGGTGTGCTTCTTGCGGGCGGCGGCCCCGGCCTCGTTCACGGGGGCGAGGGCGGCGACGGGTGCGACGCGGGAGGCGGCGCGAGCCGGGAAGACGCCGACCAGGGTCGTGAACAGGGTGGCACCCAGCCACGTAAGCGCGAGCTGCCAGACGGAAGCCCCCGCCAGTGCCGCGACGACACTAGAGGCCAGGCCGGTGCCCGCCTCCGCGAGCGCGCCAATCAGCCAGCCGAGCGCGACGCCAATCGCGGACGAGATCGCTCCGATCGCGAGGGCCTCGCGGGTCACGAGCGAGCGGACCTGTCGCCTGGTCGCTCCCAGCGTGCGCAGCAGCGCCAGTTCGCGGGTGCGCTGCGTGAGCACCACTCGGAATGTCGAGGAGACGACGATAGAAGCCACGAGCGCCGCGATCGCCGGGAAGATCAGCATGATTCCCATCGTCACGGACGCTCCCAGGCGCGCCTGGTTGAGGTCGTCCTGGATTGCCTTGTCCACGCTGGTGACGGTCACGCCAGAGATGCCGCTGAGCGCGGAGTTTGCTCTCGCCACCCACTCGTCCTGGGTGGCGCTGGGAGGGTTTGCGTTGCTGTCCGCATCCGCTCCGGAAGTCGCGACGATAAACTGCCCGGAGGCGGTCGTTCCGAAGATCGCGGAGAAGCCACCGTCGGTCACGTAAGAGGCGGGGATGCCCATGCTGATCGTGTTCGAGCGCGTGGTGCCGACGATGGTGAGGGTGCGGTAGTCGCCCTCGGTGAATCCGGCGCGCACGCGGACGGTGTCGCCGATCTTCAGAGAGAGGGTCAAGGCCGTGTGCTCGGGGATGGTGATCTGGTCGTCGGCAGTCGGGGCGGTTCCGGCGCTCAGATCGAGGTCGGCGAAGGGCTTGGGGGCCAGCGGCGACACGTAGAGGCCGGCGCGCGTCGCGTCGGTTTGGGCGTCGGCGGGCCACTGGGCCATGTGCTTGATGGCGGTGACGCCGCTGGTTGCTGCCAGGGCTTTTTCGGCGCTCTCAATGGCGCCTTCGGGGGCGTCGTTATTCTGGGAGACCACGATCGTGCCGCCGCGGTACTGGCTGTAGACGCTGGAGGTCAGGCCCGAGGTCATCGCCGTCATGACGATGAGGGTGATGACGATGAAGGCCGTGGAGATGGCGACGGCCAGGCCGGTAGAGATGTAGCGGCGGCCGTGGGAGCGCAGGTTTGCGCGCAGGAGTGAGTGTGTTGCAGACATGAGGTGAGCCTTGGGGAGTGGGCGCGCGTTCAGCGCAGCGCCGCGGTCAGGGAGTCGGCGGTAACATCGCGCAGGTCGGAGACGATGCGTCCGTCGCGGCACACGAGGACGCGGTCCGCGTAGGCGGCGGTGGAGGTGTCGTGGGTGACCATGATGACACTCTGGCCGAGTTCGTCGACGGCGCGGCGCAGCAGGTCCATGACCTCGGTGGTCGAGTGTGAGTCGAGGTTGCCGGTGGGTTCATCCGCGACGATGACGGCGGGGCGGCTCATGAGGGCGCGGGCGACGGCGACGCGCTGCTGCTGGCCGCCGGACATCTCGGAGGGGCGGTGACTCAGTCGGTCCGCGATGCCCAGGGAGGTGACGATGAGGTCGAACCATCCCTTCTCGGGGGTGGCCCCGGCCAGGCGCATCGGCAGGAGGATGTTGGCGCGGGCGTCCAGGGTGGGCACCAGGTTGAAGGACTGGAAAACGAAGCCGATGCGGTCGCGGCGCAGCTTCGTCAGCGCGGTGTCTTTCAGGGTGGTGATGTCGGTGTCTTCGACGAAGACGTGCCCGGAGGTGGGGGCGTCGAGGCCG
>CAUTDS010000083.1:0-4470 GCA_963537175.1 uncultured Actinomycetes bacterium | reverse complement strand
CAGCTGCTGCTACGCGCCTACGCGCGGGCCACGAACATGCTCATCGCGGGGCGTTTCTTCGCGACGGACGACCCGACGCTGGCCGCCCTGCTGCGCGCCTTCGGCGCCCACGTGGGCCCGCTGTCAGACGCCGAGGGAACCCCGGCCTCGCCCCCGGTCGTCTTCTCGCTCGAGGAGGACGCGGCCCCGAGGCCCGGCGCGATTACAGTCCTGGCGCCCGGCGGCGTCTTCCGCGCCGTCATCGCCCCCGACGGGCGCACCATCACAGGCCCCGGCGACGAGGGGCGTATCGAGTGGGCCCGTGCCCACATGCCGGTCACCGAGGCGGCGGCACGCGCCCTGGCTCCCCTGGTGGCGGGCCGAAGCGTGGGGCTGTCCCTCGTCCTGGAGCCGAAGACGGCCGCCCTGGCCCTCATGCTCTCCGAGGCCGGGGCGCGCGTGAGCGTCTTCGGCTGGGCGGCCGAGACCCGCGAGGACGTCGCGGCCCGCCTGCGCGACGCCGGCATCCCCGTCTTCGCGGACTCGGCAGCCTCCCGCGAGCGCGAGTGGGAGCTCGCGCGCGAGTTTTTGGCTCAGCGCAGCGAATTCCTCCTGGATGATGGCTCCCACCTGATCCGCCTGGCGCACGACACGGAGGCCTGCCCGGGCGTCCTGGACGCGCTGGTCGGCGCGGCGGAGGAGACCACCTCGGGGCTGCGCCCCCTGCGTTCTTTCGACCTGCGCATTCCGGTTATGGCCTCGAACGACGCGCGTTCGAAGACCCTGTTCGACAACGCCTACGGGACGGGTCAGTCGTGCTGGACGACGATCCTCGATCTCATTGACCCGCGCGGCGTGGGAGCACCCGTGGCGGGGATGAGCGTCGTCGTCATCGGTTACGGAGACGTGGGCCGCGGCTGCGCACGCTTCGGCGCGGCGCTCGGCGCACGCGTCACCGTCGTGGAGCTAGACCCCGTGCGCGCCCTCCAGGCGTCGATGGACGGGTTCGCCGTGGCCTCGCTGGAGGAGGCCGCTGCGAGCGCCGGCATGCTGATCTCCGCGACGGGCGAGCGCTCGACGATCCCACTGAGCGCGCTGGAGGCGGCGCCCGAGGGCGCGATCATCACGGTTGCCGGCGGCGTCGACGGGGAAGTATCCATTGACGAGGCCGTGGCCGCCTCCTGGGTCATGGCCGAGTCGGGCAATCCCCACGTGCAGACCCTGACCAGCCCCTCCGGCAAGACGCTGCGCATCCTCGAGCGCGGGGAGGGCATCAACTACACGGCGGGCGAGGGAAACCCCATCGAAATCATGGACATGAGCTTCGGCGTGCAGCTGGCATCCCTGCGCGAGCTCCTCACCCACGAAGGCGAGCTGACCCCCGGCCTGCACGACCTGCCGCGCAAGGCCGACGACGCGGTGGCCGCGGCAGCGCTGGGCGCCCTGTCCCTGTCATAGTCGCAGCTCACGTCCACCGGCGGGCGGGTGCGCCCACCCCACTTCTACACTGTTAGTCAGCGTCCCCCACTGAAAGGCCCCCCATGAGCGACGTGGTCGTCTGGTCAGCCGGCATGGTCATCCCGATCACCGCCCCCTCGATCCTCGACGGCGCTGTCGCCGTGCGCGACGGGCGCATCGAGCACGTGGGAGCGCGCGACTGGGTCGTCGAAACGCTCACGCAGCGCGGCCTTTCCTTCACCGAACGCCACTTTGACGGCGTGCTGCTCCCCGGCCTCGTCAATGCTCACACGCACCTGCAGTACACGGGCATGGCGTCCGTGGGCACGGGGCAGTACCGCGGTTTTGACGACTGGGCGCGCGCCTTCGACGAGGTCTACGACGCGGGCGGCCTGGACTGGGGAGGCGACGCGGCCACGGGCGCGCGCCTGCTCCTGGCCAGCGGCACGACCGCCGCCGCCGACGTGGTGACGGACGCCGCCGCGGCCTCGGCGCTGCACGACGCCGGACTGCACGGCGTCGCCTACTGGGAGGTCATGAGCTGGTCGAACGAGGAGTGGCGGGCCCGAGGCGAACGCGAGGTCTCCGCGTCCCTGGACGCGATGCCGACCCCTCCGGCCGTGGGCATCTCCCCGCACGCCCCCTACTCCCTCGACGCCGAGCCGCTGCTGGACCTGCCGGACATGGCCAGGCGACGCGGCATGCGCATCCACATTCACCTGGGCGAGTCCCACTCCGAGGCCGAATGGTCCGAGACGCGCACGACCGCCCTGGCCGACCTGTGGAAGAGCGAGCACTCCTCGTCGTTCACGGCGATGCGCTCGCGCGGGGGCGGCTTCTCCTCGACCCAGTTCGTCGATCAGCTGGGCGTCCTCGGACCCGACTGCCACGTCGCCCACGGCGTGTACATGCGCGCCGACGACCGCAGGCGCCTGCGCGCCCGCCAGACGGCAGTGGCGCTGTGCCCGCGCTCGAACCGGGTGATCGGCCTGGACGCACCGCCCGTCGGCGCCTACCTCACCGAGGGCAACATGATCGCGGTGGGCACGGACTCCCTGTCATCCTCCCCCTCCCTCGACCTGCTCGAGGACGTCGCCCTCCTCTTCGACCTGGCGCGATCTCAGGGCTACGAGGACCAGGACCTGGCGCGCCGCCTCCTGCAGGCCGCGACCCTGGGCGGCGCCACCGCGATGGGCCTGGCGACCGGCCCCGACCGGCTCGGCCAGCTCCAGTCGGGCGCGGTCGCCGACATGTGCGTCGTCGACGTGCCCGTCACCTCGATCGTGGAGACCATCGACACCGTCGCCCGCCACGGCGCCGGTCGCGTCATCGAAACCGTCGTGTCCGGGCGCGTGCGCTACTCGGCCTCGCGCTGACTCCTTCGTTTCCCTTTCGCTCAGCCTCCCTTTCCCTTCGTTTGGAGCTTCGCATGACCGACGTGTCCCCTCTGATTGACGCCATGGGCCTCGCGCCCCACCCCGAGGGCGGCCACTACCGCCGCACGTGGACCGCGCCCGCCCGCGTGGACACGCCGCGCGGGAGCCGCCACAGCGCCTCCGCGATCATCTTCCTCCTCGACCGTGACGAGGAGGCCCGCTGGCACCTCGTCCACTCCGACGAACTGTGGATCTGGTCGGGGCCCGGAGCCCTCGAGGTGCACCTGGGAGGCAGCGGGGACGCTCCCTCTGCCGACCCGCGCATCGTCACACTGGGTTCTCCGGCCGGAACGCAGGCCTCCGATCCAACGAACCCCGTGCAGGTCCTCGTGAGGGCCGGTACCTGGCAGCGTACCTTCGCCCGCGGCGACTACGCGCTGGCCACCTGCGTCGTCTCCCCCGAGTTCACCTTCGACGACTGGAAGCTCGCCGAGGGAGCCTAAGCCAGACGGCACAATGTTCCACGGCTCGGACGCACAGGGAACGATCACGCCGCTGGGCGCCTTGAACGCGCGAGTCCCACGGTTCCGGCATAGGGTGAGACCATCCGCTCGGCTCATATGGGCGGCTCGTTCCAAGGAGGAAACATGGGTCTGGAAGATCTGAAGAAGCAGGCTGAAGAGGGTCTCGAGAAGGCCAAGGAAACCTTCGGCGAAGAAAACGTCGAGAAGGCCGTCGAGGCCGCCAAGGACAAGGCGACCGAGGTCGTCTCCGATCTGAAGGACAAGTTCCAGAAGTGACCTGACGGGAGGGCCGGGCCGATGAGGCCCGGCCCTTTCGCGCGCCCACGCGGCACTGTGTCCCATTCCCCAACCCCACGAAACCCCAACGATCCCAACGTTTTCCCAGCCCAGGCCTCGTTCCATTGTTTCGTGCAGCGAAATGATGCCAGCGCGTTTTTCGGGGCACCGATACTCTCATCGAGTCAGACCCGCCCTCACCGGCGGATTTCCTCACGTCACTGGGAGGCCCCATGCGCCGCTCTGTCCGTTCCCTCGCTGCCGTTGCCGCCGTCGCGGCCCTCGGCCTGGCCGCCTGCACGGGCGGCACGAGCTCCTCTTCTTCCGCCGACGCCGAGCAGACCTACGGCCCCGGCGCGCTGCCGACCGTGACGGAAGGCAAGCTCACCGTCGCCACCTCCGATCCCGCCTACTCGCCGTGGATCCTGGACAACGACCCGGCCTCGGGCGAAGGCTACGAGTCGGCCGTCATCTACGCCCTGGCCGAGGAACTCGGCTACAGCGCCGACAACGTCCAGTGGGTGCGCGCCACCTTCGATTCGTCGATCACCCCCGGCGCCAAGGACTGGGACCTGAACATTCAGCAGTTCTCCATCACCGACGAGCGCAAGAACGCCGTCGACTTCACGTCCCCGTACTACACGACCACCTCGGCGATCATCACCAAGGCTGGCACCCCGGCCGCCAGCGCAAAGTCCATCGCTGACCTCAAGGACGTCCTCATCGGCGTCCAGGCCGGCACGACGTCGCAGCAGTTCGCCTCCGAGAACCTGGAACCCGGACTCACCCAGAAGCTGCAGATGTTCAACTCCTCCGACGACACGGTCCTGGCCCTGCAGACGGGCCGCGTGGACGCG
>CAUTDS010000082.1:0-4625 GCA_963537175.1 uncultured Actinomycetes bacterium | reverse complement strand
ACAGGCATAAAAAAACAAACAAACACACTATCGAGTTCACAAACAACACCCACACGATCAAGCGCATACGAATATCTCGCATGTTTTCGAAAGGCGTTTCGCGCCATGTTTCCGTGACCCGAGCTTCTCGCTTCGTTCACTGCCGTTCGGCGCAACAAGGAAAACAATACGCACTTCTCCAGACATCGTCAAATCAAGCGCAACCGATGCGCATGAACCTAGTTTTTCCCAGGATTGCAACGATTGCTCGCGTAACAGGCGACCAGATCGCCCCAAAATCGGCGATTTTCATGCCCCAGACCACAGAGTTTTTGCCAAAATGTGCCCCAGCAAACTCAATGTTTGCGAGTAAGCAGGCCTCGACGCCCACACCCCGCCCCTCACCAGCTGCAGACACGGCCGAAACCATCACGTTTTTTAGTAAAGTCTTTACCTTTCGTTGACCGAGGCGCTATGCTTGGTCCCATCAGTGCGGCCTCGCCGCGTCCTCGAACATCCATCAACGCTAGGAACAACGATGAATGGAACCCTGCACCCGGCCTTTGATCTCGCCGGCACCCTGGATACGATCTCGGGCTTCATGTATACGTACCTGCTCGTCGCCCTTTTGATTGGCGTCGGCGTGTATTTCTTCGTGCGCACGCGCGCGCTCCCGCTTCGTCTGTTTAAGGAAGCGATTCGCGTCGTGACCGAGCCTCCGGTCGAGGAAGGCGAGGTTTCCTCGTTCCGCGCCCTGATGGTCTCCACGGCCTCGCGAGTCGGCGTCGGTAACATCGCGGGCGTCGCCACGGCCGTGACGCTCGGCGGCGCTGGCTCCGTCTTCTGGATGTGGGTTATCGCGACCCTCGGCGGCGCCTCCGCCTTTATCGAGTCGACGCTCGCGCAGATCTATAAGAAGCAGGGCCCACACCACTCCTACGGTGGTCCGGCCTACTACATCCAGACGGCTCTCAAGCAGAACTGGCTGGCCACGCTTTTCGCGTCGGTGCTCATTCTGACCTACATGGGCGGCTTCAACCTGCTCGCTTCCTTCAACGTCGCTGACGCCTTCACCGAGTACAGCTGGGCGAACGACTGGACGCCGTGGATCGTCGGCGCCGTTCTCGCCGTGCTGATGGCCGGCTCCATCTTCGGCGGCACCCGTCGCCTCACCGACGTCACCGGCCTGCTCGTGCCGATCATGGCGATCATCTACCTGGGCGTTGGCCTCGTTGTCGTTGCGCTTAACTACCAGAACATCCCCGCGATGTTCGCCGCGATCTTCAAGGGCGCTTTCGACTTCCACGCCATCTTCGGCGGCTTCGCCGGCTCGGCGATGATGTACGGCATCAAGCGTGGCCTCTACTCGAACGAGGCCGGTGTCGGTTCCGCTCCGAACGCCGCCGCTTCCGCCTCAGTGTCGCACCCCGCCAAGCAGGGCCTCGTCCAGATGCTGTCGGTCTTCATCGACACCATGGTGATCTGCACGCTCACCGCGTTCGTCGTCCTTTCCTCGGGTGTGGGCGAGGACGGCGGCGTGACGGGCGCTCCCCTCGTGAAGGACGCGATGGCCACGGTCCTCGGCCAGAGCGTCGCGCAGGTCTTCATCTCGGTCGCGCTGTTCCTCTTCGCCTTCACGACTCTGGTCGGCAACTTCTACTACGCCGAGGTCAACTTCCGCTTCCTCATGCGCAACAAGCACATGCAGCACTGGATGCTGTCGATCTTCCGTGGCGTCGCCGCGCTGCTCGTCTTCGCGGGCGCCCTGCTCAAGTTCGAGGTTGCGTGGAACCTGGGCGACATCCTGATGGGCCTCATGGCGCTCATCAACCTGCCCGTCATCGTTATCCTCGGCAACCAGGCCATCCGCTGCGCGAACGACTACGTCGCCCAGCGCAAGGCGGGCCTCGAGCCGCACTTTAAGGCCTCCTCTATCGGCCTTAACCCGGACGAACTGGACTTCTGGAAGGACGACGCTCCCGTCGCCGCCGAGAAGACCAACGCGTAAGGGTCCTCTCCCTTAGCAACCAGCCCCGGCCTCGTCGAAACGGACGAGGCCGGGGCTTCGTTATGCGCGACGGCGCGGCGATCGGATACTACGCCGGCGCGTGAGCGAAGCGCGCTCGGATCTGCACTACCCCGGTGTACCCGCACGCGGACAGGGCTCGAGCCACTGCGTCGGCAGCCCACCCGAGCATCTCAGGGCCCCCGTGCGGGGCGCGCAGAACGGCAGTCACTCCGGTGCCGGAGGCCGTGGAGGACTCTACAGAGAGCCCCATCTGCACCCACGAGGCCACGACCTCGTCGACGCCCAAGCAGGACATAACCTGTCCCTCATATCGCACGCCCGCCTCCACGTAGATGAGTGGACCGGGGATCACCAGAGACGAATCGAGCCCGCCAATGGGCAGGCTGCCGTCTTCCCACGGTTTGTTTGCGGTGGAGCGGGCGTAGCCCGGCAGCAGCTCACACTCGAAGACGCATCCGTCGACGCTCACATCGGCGACGAGCTCGAGGGTGGCGACGGAGGCAATCACAGATGCCACGAACGGGATGCGTGCGCTCGTGTCCCCGAGCCACGTGTCGACGATGGCGTGGCACATCGCCCGGGCGGCAACATCCGTTGCAGACTCCCCTGCTACTCCGGATCCCCTCGCTCCATCTACTCCCGCACGACAAGACGGCGCCTCGAGGTCACCGACGAAAAAGTCGAAGGCGTAGAGCCCGTGATGAGCTTGATTATCGTCGTAGTCCGCGAACCCCAGCCTCGTGCCGACAAGCACGGAGAGGAAGGCATCGTAGAGGCACTCGCTGTCCTGCGCAAAGAGGTCCGCCGCGTGCGGCGCGCGCGGGGACATCTGCCCGCACAGCCACGCCTGCAGCGCCACATAGCGCTCCTGTGAGGCGCGATCGTTGACTGTCATGGGAACCTCCTCGTTCCATCCGGCAACGCTTGCACCTTCATTATCGCAGAAACGCGAAGGCCCCGGCCTCGTCCGAGTGTCAGACGAGGCCGGGGCGACAGTCTAGGTGGAGCGCTCAGCGGGTGGCGAGCAGCGCCTCCTCGGCCTCCTTGGTCCACAGGCCGGCGGCGTCGAGCTTCGCGGCGACCGTCGGCAGCTTCTCGGCGAGCTCGGACACGGGGGTCAGGCCCAGGTCGTGCATCATCGGGAAGACCATGATCTTGCCGCCCGAGGTACGGTCCATCACCGCGTTGATGGCGTCGCCGAAGCCCGCCATGCCGGTGATCGCCCACAGGGAGATCGTGGTGTCGATGATTCCGGCCTCGATCTTGCGCAGGACCGTGCGCATATCGGAGACGTCCGAGCCGGAGGTGCCCAGCATGAAGATCTGACGCTCGATAATGCCCTGCAGGTCGAAGTCGCCGAACGTGCCGGCCGGGATACCGGCGAACGCGTTCAGGATGCCGCCCTCAGCCAGCAGGTCGACGGCCTGGGAGACCAGCGCGGGGACGGGGACGAGGCACGTCGCGTAGGTGTAGCCGTACTCCAGGGGCGTCGAGGAGGTGTTGACGATGTCGAGCGGCACGCCGTTCTTCTCGGCGGTCGGGCCGACAACCTTCGTCAGGTTCGCTAGACGCTCGTCCGACAGGTCGGTGCCCACGACGCTGAGGCCGGGAACACCGGAGGTCACGGCGCGCATCGTGTGCATGACGCCCATCGGGCCGGCGGCGCCGACGAAGACGCAACGGTCGTTCTCGCGCAGGTCGCCGTTGGCGGGGATCCAGGCGTAGCCCTCGCGTGGGTCCGAGCCGGTCGTGCCGCAGAAGCGGGTGAAGTCGTAGTGGACGCGGCCGATGTCCAGGGACACCTTGCGAGAGATCTTCTCTCCGCCCAGGACGACACACATGGTGCCGCGGGTGCCGATCAGGAGCGCAGCCTTCTCGATCGCGTCGGCGTCCGCACCGAAGAAGACGATGTCGTCGAACTCGCCCTCGACGCCCTCAATGGCGCCGGCGGCGACGCGCACGACCTCGGCGGGCTTGTGCTCGGCGGTCAGAGCGTCGATATCGCCCTCACCGACGACCAGCAGGCGGCCGCCGTCGGCAACGTGGTTACGCTCGGCCCACGCGTAGGAGCCCTCAACGGTCGCCCAGGGCTCGATGAGGCCGACGGCCGCGGCGGACGGGCCCTCCGACACGTGAATGAGGAACTCTTCCCCATCCGGGGACACGACGCAGCGCTCGTCGACGACGACGAACTCCTCGAGGGCGCCGTCGAAGTTGTAGCCGAAGGCGCCGTTCGACTTCGCGGTACGCAGGTGCTTCCAGTCGGCCTGGACCAGCAGACGGTCGCCGACCTTGAAGTGCGTGACCTTCTCGCCGACCTGCACGACGCGCACGACGGGCTCGTGGCCGGGCGTCACGGCCTCCTGGTTCGGGTGGTAGGAGGGGATGTCCTTGAGGGCGTCCAGGTCGATACCCGCCACCACGTCCGACTTGCGCGGGTGGCCATCGAACTGGTGGAGCAGCTTCGTATCAGAGAAGCAAATGCCGCAGGCTTCGACCTCGAGCATGATCTGCGTCGGGCCAACGGGGTCAACGGGCTTCGCCGGGTTAACGACGAACTCTTCCTTGCCGACGATCTGAATCGCGTACTGGGTGGAGGGAATCTGGGTCATGACTG
>CAUTDS010000081.1:0-4728 GCA_963537175.1 uncultured Actinomycetes bacterium | reverse complement strand
AATGGAAAGTGCAATGGTTGCTGCTAACTTCCCGTGGCTGTCCGTCCTCGTGGCCATTCCGGCTGCGGGCGCGGCCCTCCTCGGTTTCGTCCCGCCCCTGAGGCGCGCCGCCGGGCGCGTCGTCGCCCTGGTGGTCTCCCTCGTCGAGCTCGCGCTCGGCGTGTACGTGGCCGCCTCCGTCTTCGACTGGTCTGCCCCGGCCTCGTACCAGGTGTACGAGTCCCACCTGTGGATCCCCCAGATCGGCATCACCTGGTCCCTTGGCGTCACGTCCCTGGGTCTGGTCATGGTCCTCCTGGCGATCGGCCTCGTGCCGCTCGTGCTGATCGCGGGCTGGGACGAGGACGATGCCGCGGACCGCGGCGCCTACCCGGCGCTGGTCCTGGCTCTCCTGGCGTTCATGGTCGTCATCTTCGCGGCCTACGATCTGACGGTCTTCTACTTCGCCTTCGAAGCGATGCTCGTGCCGCTCTACCTCATGATCGGACGCTACGGCGTCGGTGACGAGGCGGCGCGTCACAAGGCCGCCATGAAGTTCCTGCTGTACTCGCTGTTCGGCGGACTGGTGATGCTCGGTGGCATCCTCTACGTGTGGGCCATCGCTTACCAGGCGAACCCCGATGCCTCGACCTTCTTCCGCATGGACATGCTCGCCGAGCTCCTGCCGACCGCGCCGGACACGGTTCAGATGGTCGTCTTCGTGACCTTCATGGTTGCCTTCGCAATCAAGGCCCCCATGGTCCCGGTGCACACCTGGCTGCCCGATACGGCCGCCGTCGCACGCCCCGGCACCTCGGTGCTGCTCGTCGGCGTCCTGGATAAGATCGGCACCTTCGGCATGATCACCCTGTGCCTGCAGCTGACCCCCGGTGCGGCCGCGTCCGCCAAGTGGGTCATGTGCGTGCTCGCCGTCATCTCCATCCTGTGGGGCGGCCTGTCGGCCAACGGCCAGAACGACATCATGCGCCTGGTGTCCTACACCTCGGTGTCGCACTTCGGCTTCATGGTCCTGGGTATCTTCATCGGCTCGCAGATCGCTCTCGTTGGCGCCATGTTCTACATGGTCGCCCACGGCGTCTCGATCGCCGCGATGTTCCTGCTCTCCGGCTGGCTTTCCCGCCGCGGTGGCACGCAGGACATGCGTGAGTACGTGGGCATGCAGCGCGTGACCCCGGTCCTCGCGGGCCTGTGGCTCGTGTCCGGCCTCGCGTCGATCGCCCTGCCCGGTCTGTCCGGATTCGTTCCCGAGTACCTTGTGCTCATGGGTACGTGGACGGTCAGCGGTCCGCTGGCGCTATTCGCGGTCCTGGGCGTCGTCATCGCCGCCCTCTACGTGCTCATGCCCTACCAGCGTGTCTTCACCGGCGCCCCCGGCAAGGGTAAGGAAGACCTGGTGGACCTGAACGGTCGCGAGCGCGGTGTCATGGTGCCGCTCGTGGCCGCGATGCTCATCCTTGGTATCTGGTCGGCGCCTCTCGTGAGCGCCCTGACCCCGGTTGCTTCAGACCTCGGCCTGCCCACCACGCAGGTCGGCGCCACCGCTGAAGGGAGCGCACAGTGAACGTTCTACCCATGGCTAACTTCCAGGCCCCCGAGGTTCACTGGGTGAGCCTCGCGCCCATCCTCATCGTGCTGGGCGGCGCGGTCCTCGGCATCCTCGTCGAGGCCTTCGCCCCGGTCAAGGCGCGCCGTTCCCTCGTGATCGGCCTGTCGATCCTGGCGACCGTCGGCGCGAGCATCATGCTCGCCCTGCGATGGGAATCCGTCCTGGCTACTCCGGTAACGCTGGGGGAGTACATGGAGGATCCGCTGACGATCGCCGCTCAGTCGGCCCTCGCCATCATCGGCTTCTTCGCCGTCCTCGTGATGGCCGACCGTACCTCCGTCGGTGACGGCGCGTTCGCGGCTCAGCCCTCGGATCGTCCGGACTCGGCCGCCGAGGAGCTGTCGGAGCGCAAGGGCTACCAGCGTTCCGAGATCTTCCCGCTGACTCTGTTCTCGCTGGGCGGCATGATGATCTTCCCCGCAGCGGACAACTTCGTGACCCTGTTCGTGGCCCTCGAGGTCATGTCGCTGCCCCTGTACATCATGGCTGCCACGGCCCGCCGTCGTCGCCAGCTGTCCTACGAGTCGGCCCTCAAGTACTTCGTGCTCGGCGCCTTCTCCTCGGGCTTCCTGCTCATGGGCTCCGCTTTCCTCTTCGGCTTCTCCAACTCGCTGCGCATTTCCGCGCTGGCTGAGGCCATCTCCACCCACACCAACATGGACTGGATGGTCCTCGTGGGCGTGTTCTGCGTGATGGTGGGTCTGCTGTTCAAGGTGGGCGCAGCCCCCTTCCACGCGTGGACCCCCGACGTCTACACGGGCGCCCCGACCCCGGTGACGGGCTTCATGGCAGCGGCTGTGAAGATCGCGGCCTTCGCTGCGATGATCCGCTTCTACACGGTTGCGGCCGCCTACCTGCAGTGGGACTTCCTGTACATCTTCGCGGCCGTGGCGGTCCTGACGATCCTCGTCGGTACCTTCGCCGGCCTCGTGCAGGATGACGTCAAGCGCATGCTGGCCTACTCCTCGATCGCTCACGCGGGCTTCATCCTGATGGGTATTCTCGCGATGGAAAAGGGCGGCACGGGCCATGTGTTGTTCTACACGCTCGGCTACGGCCTGGCGACGGTCGGCGCCTTCGGCGTCGTCACGCTGGTGCGCGGCCGCGACGCGGATGGCAACGTCCTGGGCGAGGCGACGAGCCTGCGCAAGTGGGCGGGCATCGGCCGCACCAACCCGTGGATCGCTGGCGCGATGCTGGTCTTCCTGCTGTCGTTCGCGGGCATCCCGCTGACGGGCGGTTTCATTGGTAAGTTCGTGATTTTCTCCGACGCGATCAAGGGCGGCGTTGGCTGGCTTGCGATCGTTGGCCTCGTGGCCTCGGCGATCACCGCGTTCTACTACTTCCGCCTCGTACGCCTGATGTTCTTCACTGAGCCCAGTGAGGAGTCCGTCGTGGTGAAGTCGGAGGGCCTGTCCGCTCTGGCAATCGCCGTGTGCGCGATTGGGACGCTCGCCCTGGGCGTCTTCCCGGGTCCCGTGTTGAGTCTGCTCGAAAAGATCGTCATACTGATTCCGTGAGCGCTCAAACACCCGATCTTCATGTTCCCGACCTCGAGTCCCGTATTACCCCGGGGCTCGAGGTCGTCGAGCGTCGTCTCCTCGACGCCGTTTCCTCGTCTCGTGACCTGACGGACGAGCTGACTCGTCACCTCGCGGTCGCGGGCGGCAAGCGGATGCGTCCGCTGCTCACCCTCGTGTGCGCGCAGCTGGGCGAGCCCGAGCGTGCGCTCGACGAGCAGGTCATCACGGCTGCGACGGCGGTTGAGCTCACGCACCTGGCGTCCCTGTACCACGACGACGTCATGGATTCGGCGCCCACGCGTCGCGGCGTGCCCTCGGCTCAGCACCTGTGGGGCAACAACCGCGCGATTCTGGCCGGCGACATCCTGTTCGCTCGCGCGTCGCTGCTGGTGGCTTCGCTGGGTCCCGAGATGGTCGCGCACCACGCGCGCACGTTCGAGCGTCTGTGCGAGGGCCAGCTCAACGAAACCTTTGGTCCGACGGACGGCGCCGATCGCGTCGACTTCTACCTGCAGGTCCTGGCGGATAAGACGGGCTCGCTCGTGTCCACCGCCGCGTCTTTCGGTGCGCTCCTGTCGGGCGCCGGCCAGCTCATGGCGGACGTGGTGAGCGACTTCGGTGAGAAGGTGGGCGTCGCCTTCCAGATCGCCGATGACGTGCTCGACCTGGCGTCCTCGGGCGAACAGTCGGGCAAGACGCCCGGCACCGATCTGCGCGAGGGTGTGGACACCCTGCCCGTCCTCCTCCTGCGTCGCCGCGAGGCGGCTGGCACGATCGACGAGGCCGGCGCGCGCATCCTGCACGAGCTGACGGGTGACCTGTCCTCGGACGAGGCCCTGGCTTCGGTCGTCGAGCAGCTGCGCAGCCACGACGTCCTTGAGGAGACGCGCGAGCTCGCGCGCACGTGGGCGAACGACGCGGTCGCCGCGCTGGCTCCGCTGCCCAAGGGCGAGGCGAAGACCGCGCTGGAGGCCTTCGCGAACCTCATGGTGGATCGCCTGGTCTGATTGTCGATAACGAGGCCGGGGCTCGGCTGCGCGGGATTGCGTGGCTGGCCCCGGCCTCGTCGTATGCCCGTGGTGCCCTTGGGGTGTGTGAGGGGTCTCAGCTAAGGTTGCCCTTGGCAACGGGGCGCTAGACTTAGTGCTCAGGTGCGCGCACACGCGCGCGGTCACGAAGAAGGAGAAATCGGTTGGCACCGCTCAACGTCGCCGTCATTGGCGCTGGTCCCGCTGGCATTTACGCGTCGGACATCCTGTCCAAGTCGGGGCTCGAGGTGAATATCGACCTGTTTGAGCGTCTTCCCGCGCCCTACGGTCTCGTGCGCTACGGCGTCGCTCCGGATCACCCGCGCATTAAGCAGATCATCGTGGCGCTGTACAAGATCCTCCAGCGCGGTGACATTCGCCTGCTCGGCAACGTCGAGGTCGGCCGCGATGTGACGATTGACGACCTGCGTGACCACTACGATGCGATCATCATCGCGACGGGTGCGGACCGCGATCACCCGCTCGACATTCCGGGTGTGGACCTGCCCGAGTCCTACGGTGCCGCCGACTTCGTGTCCTGGTACGACGGCAACCCGGACTACCCGCGCAC
>CAUTDS010000080.1:0-4851 GCA_963537175.1 uncultured Actinomycetes bacterium | reverse complement strand
ACGAGCGGACGCACCGCCTTCGATCCTGCCTCCACGGGCGAGTCCGCTCCCCAGGGGCACGAGGCCGGGGCACCCCACCGCTCTCCAGACCCCTTGGGGGCATCCACTGCCGGCGCCCACGCCACGTGGAGCGCACCGACCGTCCCCGTCAACATGCACGCGCTCCCCGAGGCCCCCCGCAAGGGCGTACGCGTCGGTTCTTTCGTGTGGGCTCTCCTGGTGTGCATGGTGGGCGTTTTCCTGATCGCCGAAGCCTACATCACGAACTTCAATCTGCCGGTTCTCGGCATCAGCGCAATCGCGATCCTCGGCGTCATCCTGATCCTCACCGCGCTCTTCTCGGGTCGATCCAAGAAGAGCCCGAATCAGGGCGCCGGCGCGCCGGCCGTCCCCAATTCGGCCGATGCAATCCGCAGGGACTAACGCGGACGCGCACCGCGCGCACAAACGGGGTGGGCCCGGGAACCGATTGGTTCCCGGGCCCACCCCGTTGCGTATCAGAAGCGCCTAATCAGAGCAGATCCAGCATCGCCGGAGCCACCAGCTTCACGACGTTCTCACGGCCTTCCTTCGCGCTGGGGGCATCCACCGCGTAGGCGGCCATCTGCTGGCAGGTCGCCAGGTCGTGCATGCGCAGGGCGGCACGCACAGCGTTGACCTTCGACGGAGCCATCGACAGGGAGGCGACACCCAGGCCCGTGAGGACCAGGGCAAGCAGCGGATCGCCGCCCGCCTCGCCACACACGCCGATCGGCTTACCCGTCGCACGACCACCATTGCAGGCGTTGCGGATCATCTCGAGGACCGCGGGCTGCCACGGATCCAGGAGGGAGGCCAGGTTACCGTCCAGGCGGTCGGCGGCCATCGTGTACTGCGTCAGGTCGTTCGTACCGATGGAGGCAAAGTCGACGATCGACAGGAGCTGCTCGGCGCGCAGGGCGGCCGCGGGCACCTCGATCATGATGCCAACCTTGGGCAGGCCGTAGCCGCGCGCCTTGTCGGCGAACCACTTGGCTTCCGCTGCGGTGGACACCATCGGAGCCATGACCCACAGCTCAGCGCCCGTCGCCTTGTGGGCGGCAGCCAGAGCCTGCAGCTGCGTGTCGATGAGATCCTCACGCACCTGGCACAGGCGCAGGCCGCGCACACCCAGGGCGGGGTTCTCCTCGGTACCCAGGTCCGCGAAGCTCAGCGGCTTGTCGGCACCCGCGTCGAGGGTACGAACGACCACGCGACGCGACCCGAAGGACTGCAGGACCTTCGTGTAGGTGTCGGTCTGCTCCTCCAGCGTCGGGGCCTCCGAACGCTCCAGGAACAGGAACTCCGTGCGGAACAGGCCCGAGCCCTCGAGATCGAACTTCGACGCCTTCATCGCGTCGTCGACCGTGCCGATGTTGGCCAGGAGCTTGACTCGGTAGCCGTCGTAGGTCGCGCCTTCGCCGGTCGAGCCGGCCAGGGCGAGTGCGCGGCGGCGCGAGCGCTCCTTGAGCAGGTCCACCTCGTCATCGGTGGGGGCGATGATCACCTCGCCGACGCCGCCGTCGAGGGCCAGCATCGTGCCTTCGGCGACCTGCATGATGCCCTCGGCCTTGACGATCGCAGGAATGCCCAGCTGGGCGGCCAGGATCGCCGTGTGCGAGGTGGGGCCGCCGACCTCGGTGATGATGCCGAGGACGGTCTCCGGGTTCAGCGTCGCGGTCTCGGCGGGCGCCAGGTCGCGCGCCACGAGGACGACGGGCCCATCGAAAGCCGGGACGCCAGGCTCGGGCAGGCCACGCAGCTCGCAGATCGCGCGATCGCGCACGTCGTACAGGTCGGTCGCGCGCTCGGCCATGTAGCCGCCCAGGCCGCGCAGCATCTGCGCGTAGTCCTCGACAGCGTCGTGGACGGCCTGGGTGACACCGAGGCCCTTCTTCAGCTTCTTGTCAACGGCCTTGGCCAGGCCGCGGTCACCCGCGAGCTGGGCGGTGGCCTTGAGGATCGCCTTCGTCTCCTCCGGGGCGTTTGCGGCGCGGTCGCTCAGACGAGCGGAAACGGCCGCGAGCGCCTCACGGACACGCGCGCCGTCGGCAGCAGCGTCGACGCTACCCGGTTCCGTCGTGTCGACGCCGGGGGCGGGCTGGACGATCGCGGCGGGAGCTGCAGCGGTACCGGCGGAGACGCCGATGCCGTGCAGGACGTCGTGCGTCGCCATCAGCTCACTCCTGGTCGAGGTCGCGCGAGAGCAGCTCAACGAGCGAGTCGAGCACCGCGCCCGCGGAATCATCCTCGGTGGACAGGGTGACGACGTCGCCGTGCTTGGCGCCCAGGGTCATGATTTCGAGGAGCGACGCGGCGTCAGCCTCCTCACCATCGAAAGCGATGGTGACCTCGACGCCGGAGTCGTCAACAGCCTCGGCGAGGACGGAGGCGGGACGTGCGTGGAGGCCAACGGAGGAACCAATTGCAACGGTGCGGGAAATCATGGTCGTTCCTTTCAAATGCGGGTATGTCCATCGTGAGACACAGGTGCCCGTACGGCCCATGGTATCGGGCTGAGATACCCACGCAAAACCCGATATCACAGAGCGTGACATGGGATACATCACCCTCATAAATGCCGAAAAACCATGCGACAACGGACCCTCCGCCAACCGAGACGACGCCACTGCGCGGTGCCAGCTCCGGCCTCGCCGACGTGACGCGAGACTCCCCTCCGCCTCACCAACTACACTAGAGAAGTACCGAGGGAAGGAAAGGAAGCGCGCATGAGTTCCCACGAACCCACGTTGGCTGACGTCGCCGAGCTGGCCGGAGTGAGCCTGACGACCGTGTCGCGCGTTCTCAACAACCGCGGGTACCTGTCAGAGAAGACAAAGAAGAACGTCGCCGACGCGATCGAGACGCTCGGCTACCGCCCGAACTCGCTGGCTCGCGCCCTTCACGGCAAGCGCACGCAGACGGTCGGCCTCATCGTTCCCGCTGTTTCCCTCCCCTTCTTCGGCGAGCTGGCCGTCGAGGTCGAAAACGCCCTCGCCGACGCCGGGTACCGCATCCTCATTTGTAATTCCATGGGCCGAGCCGAGCGCGAGCGCGAGTACCTCTCGCTCCTCGTGGGAAACCGCGTGGACGGCATCATTTCAGGCGCCCACAACGAAGGCCTGTGCGAGTACGACACGATCCGCATGCCCCTGGTGACGATCGACCGCGAGCTAAGCCCGTCCATCCCGAACGTGCGTTGCGCGAACGAGGAGGCGGGCGCCATGGCGACGCGCGCGCTCATCGAGGGCGGGTGCCACCATCCCCTGCTGCTCACGTCCCGTTCGGGCCCGCGCAATCTGCGCGAGGCCGGTTACCGAGCCGAGGTCGAGCGCGCGGGCCTGACCCCACGCGTGGTCACCGTGCCCTTCGATACGCCGACGCCGCAGCGTTTTGCGATGGTGCGCGACGCCCTGGACGAGGCCCGCGCCGCTGCCCCCGTCGACGGGGTGTTCGCGACCGACGATCTGGCGGCCGCCGAGGTCCTCGAGTGGGCACGCACGCGCAACCTGTTGGTCCCCGCTGACCTGTCCATCATCGGTTTCGACGGCACGGAGACGATGCGCCGCGCCCTCCCCCACTTGGCGACGATCCGTCAGCCCATCGAGGACATCGCCCGGGCCGCGGTGTCGATCCTCCTCGACCAGATCGAGGGTAAGGCTTCGCGTTCCTCGTCCGACGAGGTCGGGGCACCCCCCGCTCAGACGCTTGAGTTCTCGGGCACGCTGATTCCGGGGCGCTCGATCAACGCCTGAGCGCCTCATGTGCTGCGGAGCTTTCGGCGCTCACCTCTGTCCCAGGTGATTTTCTTGCCCCACGAGGGCCCACAGGTCCGCAGGCGGATAGGTTATCCGCATCCGGATAGGTTATTGGCATGCGGATAGGTTAATAAGCTATCCGCATCGTCATAACCTATCCACATCGTCATAACCTATCCGGATGCCCATTGCCTCTGTGCGTGCAGACCACCTATCCGAGTATTCGGCCCCAATGTGCGAGCACACCACCTACCCACGAGCGCGCGTCAACAAAAATCACGTCGGCGCGCACGTTAACCCGCTAAGTGGAGCCTTAGCCCTTCAATGCGCACGTTAACCCGCTAAGTGGAGCGTGGGCACCCCTGCCCACGCTCCACTTGTAGGGCCCATCTGCGCATTAGCGGGTTAACACCGCCACCTCAAGGGCCCAGGTGCCGGCACCTCATCTAGCCCCTCTCGTCATCGCAGTCTGCAGCCTCCCCTACATCTCGCATGCAATTCCTCGGCGTCACATTCCACACCGCCACAAAAACCGCGAAATACCAACGCCGTCGATTCAGATCCTGAAATACCCACAGGTGAATTGCATGCGAAACTGCGTGTTCACCGTCGACAGGTCTCGCAGCAGCCGCAGACTGTACGGTCGACACCAGCAGCGCGAGAAAGCGAACTCCCCGCGACGAGTGCCACCACAACGAAACGCGCATCCGACACCACCGGCACGACAGACGGGTGGGCAGCACCAGCAGTACGCTGATGCCGCCCACCCGTTATGTCGAGGCTGACTCCCGGGAAGCTCAGGCTTCCTTGGGGGCCACGTCGAGCAGCGCGTCGCCGCGCTGGATCTGGCCGGTCGCGACCGGGGTCACCGCGCCGAGCTTCTTCTTGTTCGTCACGACGACGGGCGTGATGGTCGCGTAGCCGGCCTCACGGATCACGTCGAGGTCAACCTCGGCGAGCACGTCGCCACGGCGCACGACGTCACCCTTGGCGACGCGGGGCGTGAAGCCCTTGCCCTCAAGCTTGACGGTGTCCATGCCGACGTGGATGAGGACCTGGACGCCGGAGGCGGACT
>CAUTDS010000079.1:0-5286 GCA_963537175.1 uncultured Actinomycetes bacterium | reverse complement strand
CCGCGACCGAGTGCAGTTCCGCCAGGTTTTCCACGCGCGAGGCGTCCTGCGGATCGTCGCTGCGGCGCAGTTCCGCGAGGTAGCCCGTGCGGTCGAGGACCTCTTCGAGGATGTCGGCCTGGGAAGCGCCACGGAATTCAGCAGCGCGTAGTGTTTCGATGAGTCCCCAGAAAGCGGCCGCCGACTTCGCAGCGCGGGCGGTGATGCCCACGACCTCAGGCACGTTCGCGGGATCGGGCACGTTCGCGGGGTCAGGGGTGCGAGCGGGGTCAGGGGTGCGAGCAGAATCCGTGACTCCGGTTGCCTCCGGCGTCGTCCGGGACGAGGCCGGGGCCGCAGCCGCGCTCTTATCCTCAGCAGCGCTTGCCGCCGGGTTCTTCCCCGCCCCCTGAGCGGAGGACACGGGAGCCGAAGACCCGGCCGAGGCCTCGTCCGGGGACGCGGAACGAGCGAGCGCGTCGACGTCGATCCCCTCGCCCTCACCGGCGGGGCACCCGGCGCGCAGCCACAGGTGGCGCAGGGCCGCACCAAACGAGATGCCATAGCGGGCGGCGTGCGCGGCGATGGCTTCTTCGGCCTTGGCGCCGATGCCGCGCTTGGGGACGTTGAGGATGCGGCGGGCGGCGACCGTGTCGTCAGGGTTGGAGATGACCTGCAGGTAGGCCAGCGCGTCCTTGATTTCGCGGCGCTCGTAGAAGCGGGTGCCGCCGACGACGCGATACGGGATGCCTTGGCGCACGAGGAGTTCTTCGAGCGCGCGGGACTGGGCGTTCGTCCGGTAGAAGATCGCGATGCCTCCCCAGTCGGTGCCGGCCTCGGACAGGCGATCAATCTCGCCGACGACGAAGCGGGCCTCGTCGTGCTCGGAGTCCGCGGCGTCCAGGGTGATAAGCGCGCCGTCGCCCGAGGCCGTCCACAGGTTTTTTGCGCGGCGCCCCGTGTTGCGGGCGATGACGGCGTTCGCGGCCGACAGGATGTTCTGCGTCGAGCGGTAGTTCTGCTCAAGCAGGATGGTGCGCGCGCCCGCGAAGTCGCGCTCAAACTCTTCGATGTTGCGGATCGTGGCCCCGCGGAAGGCATAGATCGATTGGTCCGAGTCACCCACGACCGTCAGCTCGGCGGGTTCGACGCCGTCGGTGCCATCGCCCACGAGGGCGCGCACGAGGACGTACTGGGCGTGGTTCGTGTCCTGGTACTCGTCGACCAGGATGTGGCGGAATCGCCGGTGATAGTGCTCGGCGATCAGCGGGTTGTCGCGCAGCAGTTCAACCGTACGCATGATGAGGTCGTCGAAATCCAGCGCGTTCGAGGCGCGCATACGCTTGTCGTACTCGACGTAGGCTGCCGCGACGATGCGTGACACCGGGTCTTTGCCTGCCAGGTCCGCGTAGCGCGCCGGGCCAATCAGCTCATTCTTCGCGTCCGAGATGCGCGCCGCCACCATCTTTGGGGTGAAGCGCTTAATGTCGACGTCCTGGGCCTTGAGGACCATCTGGATGAGGCGCTGAGAGTCCTGCGCGTCGTAGATCGTGAACGACGAGGACAGGCCCGCCGCCTCGTGCTCGTAGCGCAGCAGGCGCACGCACGCCGAGTGGAAGGTCGACACCCACATGCGCCGCGCGTCGTCCCCCACGAGGGAACCCGCGCGTTCGCGCATCTCAGCGGCTGCCTTGTTCGTGAACGTGATCGCGAGGATCTGCCCCGCCCGTGCTCGGCCCGTGGCCAGCAGGTAGGCGATGCGGTGCGTGAGGACGCGCGTCTTGCCGGAACCCGCGCCCGCCAGGATCAGCAGCGGCGAGCCCTCGTGAGTGACGGCCTCGCGCTGGCGGTCGTTCAGGCCACGCGTGAGGGAATCGGGGTTCACGCTGGGGCGCTGGGGTTGATTCCAGGAGGACTCGAACGAGGCCTGGGCAGGCTCCCACGCGGAAGGCTCCCCCGACTCGCCGCCTGGCACACCACTCTCGGGCCACCCGTCGTCGTAGTCGGCTCCCAGGGCGTCCTCCACGTCGAAGGCGGGCACCTCCGGCGGCACGTAGTCGTCCTGGAATCCCCCATCGGAGCCGATCAGGAAACCAAGGTCAGGCAAAGAAGTCGCGTCACTCATCGCCTCCAAGCCTAGACCGCCCCACCCCCACAAGCATGAAAAGCCTCCCATTCCCTGTACTTCAATCTCAATGTCCAAGAAACGGGAGGCAGTTCAAAGGGCGGTTCGCGACGAGGCCGGGGCCTCCCCGCGCTCATACGCGGCAGAAACCCCGGCCTCGTCGATGCGATTACTTCTTGCGGTACAGCGACTTCGTCGCGTACACCGGTTCGGTCGTCACCTGGATGCCCAGGGAACGGAAGATGCCCTCGTCCACGGGCCCCAGGATGACCGACTCGTGCACATCGCAGTCGCGCAGCGAACTCAGCTTATCCAGGGCGCGTCGCGCGTTGTCGTCACCGTTGGCGCTGACCGCGAGCGCGATGAGGACCTCGTCGGTGTGCAGGCGCGGGTTGCGCGAGCCCAGGTCGCGGGTCTTGAGGCGCTGGATCGGCTCGATGGACTGAGGGGACAGGAGCTGGACCTCGTCAGGCAGGCCGGCGAGCTTCTTGAGGGCGTTAAGCAGCATCGCCGAGGAGCAGCCCAGCAGTTCCGACGTCTTGCCCGTGACGATCTGGCCGTCTGGCAGCTCGATCGCGGCGGCCGGCTCGCCCGTGGCCTCGGCCAACTCCAGGGCCGGACGCACGACCGGGCGGTCCATGCGGCCCACGCCCACGCGGCTCATCAGCAGGGAGATGCGCGCCGACTGCACGGGCTCGCTCATTTCCTTCTTCTCGGTCACGAGGGCCTTGTAGTAGCGGCGGATGATCTCCTGGCGCGAGGCCTCCCTACAGGCCTCGTCGTCGACGATGCAGTGGCCCGCCATGTTGACACCCATGTCCGTGGGGCTCTTGTACGGGGAGGATCCGAGGATCTTCTCGAAGAGGCGGTTCAGGACCGGGAAGATTTCGACGTCGCGGTTGTAGTTGACCGTCTTGATCCCGTAGGCCTCGAGGTGGAAGGGATCAATCATGTTGACGTCGTCGAGGTCGGCGGTGGCCGCCTCGTAGGCGATGTTGACCGGGTGATCCAGCGCAATGTTCCAGATCGGGAAGGTCTCCCACTTCGCGTACCCCGACTCGATCCCGCGCTTGTGGTCGTGGTACAGCTGCGACAGGCAGGTCGCCATCTTGCCGGAGCCCGGGCCGGGAGCCGTCACAACGACGAGGTTGCGGCTGGTCTCCACGTACTCGTTGGCGCCGTACCCCTCATCCGAGACGATGCGCTCCACGTCCGAGGGGTAGCCGGGGATCGGGAAGTGGCGGTAGACGCGGATGCCGAGCTTCTCGAAGCGTTCCTTGACTTCAGCGGCTGCCTTGTTGTCGTCCGTCCACTGCGTGATGACGACGGAACCGACGTACAGGCCGCGCTCACGGAACTCGTCGATCTGGCGCAGAACCTCGTCGTCGTAGGTGGTTCCCATGTCGGCGCGGACCTTGCGGCGCGCGAAATCCTTGGCGTTGACGGCGACGATGATCTCGACCTCGTCGGCCAGTTCGCGCAGCATGCGAACCTTGTTGTCGGGCGTAAAACCGGGCAGAACACGCGACGCGTGCATGTCGTCAATCAGCTTGCCGCCGAACTCCAAGTACAGCTTGCCGCCGAATTCGCTTCGTCGCTGGGCAATGTGCCGAGACTGCATCTCGACGTACTGATCACTATCAAAACCGATGCGGTGCATGCATCCTCCGAGGTCGCGGAAATGTAGGGGCCGTCCGTGCGGGGCGGTCAGGCGCTGTCACGCTCTCGGGATTCCATTGTAGGCACGCCGGACCAGCGGGCGATGATCGGCGCGCGCAAAAGGAAGCTGACCTCACACGATGTGTCGTTGCATGGCCCAGCGTGTCAGCTCATTGCGGTTGGAGAGCTGGAGCTTGCGCAGGACCGAGCTGACGTGCGTCTCGACGGTTTTGATGGAGATGAACAGGTCGTGGGCGACTTCCTTGTACGTGTAGCCGCGAGCGATAAGGCGCATGACCTCCTGCTCGCGCGCGGACAGCAGATCCAACTCAGAGTCGGTCGTCGAGACCTCCCCAGTCCCGAAGGCGTCCAGCACGAAACCGGCCAGGCGTGGACTGAAGGCGGCGTCGCCGGCGGCGACGCGACTGATGGCCTCGACCAGCTCGGGCGTGGAGATCGACTTAGTGACGTACCCGCGAGCGCCCGCGCGGATGACCTGGACGACGTCCTCGGCGGAGTCAGAGACGGACAGGGCCAGAAAGTGCAGCCCGTCGATGTCGCGGCAGGAGCTGGCGACCTCGGCACCGCCGCCGCCGTTGCCCCCGGGCAGGTGCACGTCAAGGAGAGCGACGTCGGGAGTCAGGGCGCGGCACGCTGCGATGGCGCCTTCGACGTCAGCGGCGTCTCCGACGATCTCAAGGTCGGCCCCGGAGTTTTCAAGCTCGAAGCGCACCCCGGCGCGAACCATGGGGTGATCGTCGATGACAAGGATGCGGATGGTCACTGTGTCCTCCCAGTGGGGGCTGTTTCTTCCAGGATATCGGAGCGCGGCACGCTCAGAGCAATTTCGGTGCCGTGGGCCAGGGCGCGGATTGTGGCACTTCCCCCGGCCCTGCGCATGCGCCCGACGATGGAGTCACGCACGCCGTGGCGGTCTGCCGCGATGGTGGCGGGGTCGAATCCTTCGCCGTTGTCCTTCACGAAGGCCTCGACGACGCGGGCGCGCACCTCGACGTAGACGGAGACGGGCGGGGCACCGTGGCGCACGGCGTTCTGGCAGGCCTCGGCCAGAGCCGCAACGAGGGCAAGCTCGCCCGGGCCGGGCCGCATGTCGCCGACGACAACGACGCTGATGGGCACACCGTAGCGGCTCTCGACGCCGACAACGGCCTCGGTGACAGCAGCCTCGAGAGAGTCGGCGGCCTGCGCGTGGCCCGTGTACAGCCAGGCGCGCAGCTCACGTTCCTCGGTCAGGGCGATGGCGCGCACGCGCGCCGGGTCCTCGGCGGAGGCACGAATCAGGGTCAGCGTCTGAAGCACGGAGTCGTGCAGGTGTGCGGCAATGTCGGCGCGCTCGGCCTCACGCACCCGCTGCGCCTGGGCCTCGGACAAATCCTTCGTCGTACGTAGCCACATGGGAACAAGTGCAAAAAGAACACCGGCAACCAGGGCAGCACCAATGAGTCCACCACGCAGCAGGATGACGGGCGGGTTGTCACGCGAGGCGGCCATGACGACGCCGA
>CAUTDS010000078.1:0-5375 GCA_963537175.1 uncultured Actinomycetes bacterium | reverse complement strand
GTAGGCGTAGCGGTCGTGGCAGTAGTGGATGATGTTGAGGGCCTCGACGTAGGTGCCAACGACCCAGTCCAGCATCTCCTCGTAGCGCTTCCACACGTCGTCAAAGTCGAGCGGGCCGTCACCCTGGACGGGCTCGTAGCCTTCCATGACCTGCTTGCCGCTCATCTCGTCGCGGCCACCGTTGATGGCGTAGAGCAGGGCCTTCGCGGCGTTCACGCGAGCGCCGAAGAACTGCATCTGCTTGCCAACCTTCATGGGGGAGACGCAGCACGCGATGGCGGCGTCGTCGCCCCAGTGGGCGCGAATCTGAGGATCGGACTCGTACTGGATCGACGAGGTGTCGATCGAGATGCGGGCGCAGAACTCCTTGTAGCCGCGGGGCAGGTTCTCGTCCCAGAAGATGGTGATGTTCGGCTCGGGAGCCGGGCCGAGGTTGACCAGCGTCTGGAGCAGACGGAACGAGGTCTTGGTGACCAGGGTGCGGCCGTCGTCGCCGAAGCCGGCGTCCGACCAGGTGGCCCAGTAGGGGTCGCCCGAGAAGATCTGGTCGTAGGCGATGGTGCGCAGGAAGCGGGTGATGCGCAGCTTGATGACGAGGGCGTCGATGATCTCCTGCGCGCCGGACTCATCCAGCGTGCCGTTCTTCAGATCGCGCTCGAAGTAGATGTCGAAGAAGCCGGACAGGCGGCCGATCGACATGGCGGCGCCGTCCTGGGACTTCACGGAAGCCAGGTAGCCGAAGTAGGTCCACTGCACGGCCTCGTGAGCGTTGGTGGCCGGGCCGGAGATGTCGTAGCCGTAGGACTGAGCCAGGTTCTTCAGCTTCTTGAGGGCCTTGATCTGCTCGGAGTGCTCCTCGCGGTAACGCGCCCAGTGCTCGGAGAAGGGCTCGTTCGCGTAGCGATCCTTGTCCTTTTCCTTCTCGGCGATGAGGTGGTCAACGCCGTAGAGGGCCACGCGGCGGTAGTCGCCGATGATGCGGCCACGGCCGTAGGCGTCCGGCAGGCCGGTGATGATGTGGGAGGAACGAGCAGCACGAATACGCGGCGTGTAGATGTCGAAGACCGCGTCGTTGTGGGTCTTGCGGTACTTGGTGAAGATCTTCTTCACCTCGGGGTTGTACTCCATGCCGGCCTCGTGGATGGCCGTCTCGACCATGCGCCAGCCGCCGTTCGGCATCATCGCGCGCTTGAGGGGGGCGTCGGTCTGAAGGCCGACGATCACGTCATCGTCCTCGCAGATGTAGCCCGGCTTGAAGGCATCGATGTCGGCGGGGGTGTCGGTGTCGATGTCGAGGATGCGCTTCTTGCGCTCTTCGGAGAGGTACTTCTCTTCGAGAGTGTTCCACACGCGCAGGGTCTTCTCGGTCGGCCCTGCCAGGAACGAGGCGTCGCCCTCGTAGGGGGTGTAGTTCAGCTGGATGAAGTCACGCACGTCGACCTCATCGCACCAGTTACCCTTTACGAAACCTTCCCAGGCCTTCTGGTCTGCTGTCGTCATTCTTCCTCTTCTCGGATGTCCGTATCCCGTTGTGGGGACGGTATGTCAGGAGCAAAACTCCCATGTGCGTCGGATTCCAACGCTTAGGCCCATTGTCCTACGGCTTGGGGGATCTCCACAACCCATATCGACCGCCGGTCTATGTTCTCCGTCTCAGGATGTGGGCCCAAAGTCTCTGCCGGTCAAATTGTGGGACCAAGGTCCTTAAGAGAAGGGAGCGGCTTTGACCGCCTACACTGGTATCAGTGCCCGTCCCACAAAGGAGAAAAAGTCCTATGTCTGCACCCCGTCCCGTCCTCGGAGTTGGCGTTCTTGGAGCCGGAACCGTCGGTAGCCAGGTCATTCGTATCCTGCAGTCCAGCCGCGAGGATTTCGCCGCTCGCTCGGGCGCTGAAATGGAGGTGCGCCGCGTCCTCGTCCGCAATGTGGATGCCCCGCGTGACGCTCCGATCGACCGCGAGCTGCTGACGACGGACCCGGCCGAGGCGATTGACAACATGGACCTCGTCGTCGAGCTGATCGGCGGTATCGAGCCCGCACGCACCCTCGTGCTGCGCGCCCTCAACCAGGGCATCTCGGTTGTCACGGGCAACAAGGCCCTGCTGGCCGCGCACGGCCCCGAGCTGTACGAGGCCGCCGCCTCCCATGGAGCCGACCTCTATTACGAGGCCGCCGTCGCGGGCGCCGTCCCCGTCGTGTACGGCCTGCGCGAGTCCCTCGCCGGCGATCGCATCACGACCGTGATGGGCATTGTCAATGGCACGACGAACTTCATTCTGGACGCGATGAGCACTAAGGGGCTCAGCTACGAGGAGGCTCTCAAGCAGGCGCAGGACCTCGGTTTCGCCGAGGCTGACCCCACCGCAGACGTCGAGGGCTTCGACGCGGCGGCCAAGTGCTCCATCCTGGCGTCCCTGGCCTTCCACACGCGTGTCGGCATCGACGACGTCGCGGTCGAGGGGATCTCCAGCATCACCAAGGAGGACATGGAGGAGGCCGCCCGCGTCGGCCACACCATCAAGCTCCTCGCTATCGCCGAGCGTCGCATCGGCGAGGACGGCCGTGAGGGCGTCGCCATGCGCGTCCACCCCGCGCAGGTCCCCTCCGATCATCCTCTCGCCTCCGTCGACGGCGCCTTCAACGCGATTCTTGTCGAGGGTGAGGCAGCGGGCCGCCTCATGTTCTACGGCCAGGGAGCGGGCGGCGCCCCCACTGCCTCGGCGGTCCTGTCGGATCTCGTCGCCGCGGCGCATCACCGCGCCTTTGGTGGGCACGCCCCGCGTGAGTCGGTCTACGCTCACCTGCCGATCCTCGATCCGGGCTCGACGCACACGCGCTACCAGATCCGCCTCCAGGTCGAGGATCGCTTGGGTGTCCTGTCCGACGTCGCCGGCATCTTTGCTCGCCACGGCGTCTCCATCCAGTCCGTACACCAGCGCAACGACGAGGTGCCCGGCGCCTGCGTCATCGTCGTGACCAGCCACCGTGCTCGCGAGGCCGACCTGCGCGCCGTCGCCCGCGCGCTCTCCGTGTCCGACGCGGTGCGCGAAGTGACCTCCACGATCCGCGTCGAGGGTGAGTGACGTGCGCCTGCGTGATGATTTCGTCGCGGTGAAGGTTCCCGCGACCAGCGCGAACCTCGGCCCCGGATTCGACTCCATGGGCCTGGCCCTCGATCTGTGGGACGAGGTGTCGGTCCACGCGACGACGGGGGCGACCTCGGTCGTCGTCGAAGGTGAGGGAGCCGGAAACGTCGAGCAGGGCGAGGACAACCTCGTCGTGCGCGCGCTGCGCCTCGCGCTCGACCGCGTCGGCGCACCCCAGGTGGGCGTGCGCATGCACTGCACGAATCGCATTCCCCATTCCCGAGGCCTGGGTTCTTCTGCGAGCGCCATCGTCGCCGGCGTGACGCTGGCGCGCGCTCTCATCGGCGACGCGGACGTTCTCGGTCGTGCGGAAATCCTCGAGATTGGCTCCCAGATGGAGGGCCACCCCGACAACGTGGCCCCCGCAGTCTTCGGCGGTGCCACCGTGTCCTGGATGAACGAGGAAAACTCCGAGGTGGGCAGCGTGCGCCTGACACCGCCCGACGGCATTCACCCGGTTGCCTTCATCCCGGACTTTGAGCTGCGTACCGCCGCCGCGCGTGCCGCGCTGCCCGCGACCGTGCCCCACGGCGACGCGAGCTTCAACGTCGCCCGCGGCGCCCTGCTGGCCGCCGTACTCTCGGGCAATGCTCAGGCGAGTGGGGGAGCGGACCTGCACGCGCTCCTCATGGAGGCCACGCGCGATCGCCTGCACCAGGAGCAGCGTCGGGCTGCCATGGAACCCTCGCTCGCCCTCGTCGACTGGCTGCGCGGCGCCGGCTTTGCCGCCGTCGTCTCCGGTGCGGGCCCCACGGTCCTCTCCCTGGAGTCCGTCGGCGCCGATATCCGCCGGGATGGCGCAGCCGCCGGGTGGCGAGTCGCCCCGATGGGGGTGGCCGCCCAGGGCGTGCAGATCACCCGCGGAAGTCTCTCCAAGGTGGAATTCTGAGCGTTTACGCGCTGTGAGTTTCTGCGCAAGCACCGCCAGCCGTGTCGTCTGATCGACAGCGGGCTGGCGGTCTTGCTATATTTTTTTCAGGTTGAGACGAATGTTCGACTTCGGCCTTCGCGATGCGCCTCTCTCGCGCATCTTCCTGATCAAGCTTTTTCGTGTGCTTGAGCAATCACCTCGCCCGCTGTGGGCGCATTCCAGTAAGGATCACTTCGTGAGCAACGAAACCTCCGCCGAGACGACCGCGTCGCTGTCGGCGATGAAGCTGCCTGAGCTGAAGGCTCTGGCCGCCTCCCGCGGCCTCAAGGGCATCTCCCAACTTCGTAAGTCCCAGCTGATCGAGCTGCTGAGCAACGGCGCCGGCGCCTCGACCCCGCTGGAAAAGGCTCCCCGCGAGGATGCCCCTGCCTCGTCCAAGAAGAAGGCCGACAAGGCTGAGAAGCCGGCCGCCGAAAAGCCGGCTGAGCAGGCTCCCGCCTCCGACTCGCCCGCCGAGGCCCCGCGTCGCTCGCGCCGCCGCCGTGCGGTGAGCCAGGGTGCCGTCGAGCCCGCGCATGTCACCCTCGACCTGCCCCTGCCGGCCGCCGAGCGCACCGAGCCCACCCCGGAACCCGACACGACCGTCGTTGAGACTGTTCTGAACATTGAGCTGCCCGACGGCGACGACACCGAGGCCCGTCGCCCCCGCCGTGAGCGCGGTCGTCGTGGTCGTCGTGACCGCGAGAATCGTGAGACTCGCGGCGAGGGCCGTGAGAACCGCGAGAACCGCAGCGAAGGCCGTGGTGAGGGGCGCGAGAACCGCGAGGCGCGTCCCGCGCGCGGCGGCGAGGACAACCTTGCGCCGATCGCCGGCATCCTCGACATCCAGGAGAACCACGCCTTCGTGCGCACCTCCGGCTACCTGCCCGGCCCGAACGACGTCTACGTGACGCTCGGCAATGTGCGCCGCTGGGGCCTGCGTGCCGGTGACGCGGTCGCCGGTGCCGTGCGCCTGCCCCGCGAGGGCGAGCGTCAGCGCCAGAAGTACAACGCCCTCGTGCGCGTTGACTCCGTCAACGGCATGACGATCGAACAGGCGCAGGCGCGCCGCGAGTTCGGCAAGCTGACCCCTGTTTACCCCTCCGAGCAGCTGCGCATGGAGACCTCTGCGAAGGCCTACACGCCGCGCGTCATCGACCTGGTCGCCCCCGTTGGCAAGGGCCAGCGTGGTCTCATCGTCTCCCCGCCCAAGGCCGGTAAGACCATGGTCATCCAGCAGATGGCCAAGGCTATCGAGCTGAATAACCCCGAGGTGCACCTCATGGTCGTCCTGGTGGACGAGCGCCCCGAAGAGGTCA
>CAUTDS010000077.1:0-5572 GCA_963537175.1 uncultured Actinomycetes bacterium | reverse complement strand
CTCGTCCCTTCAGGTGATCGAGGAGGGCCGCCTCCGTGTCGCGGATGTCGCGCTCGCCGGGCAGGAAGACCAGGATGTCACCGTCGCCCTCCGCGCTCAGCTCGTCCACCGCGTGACAGATCGCCGTCTCCACGTCGATGTCCTCGCCCATGCCGTAGCCCAGCGTCGCCAGCTCGTCGTCCGGGTCCTCCAGGACCAGCTGCATCGGGCCGGATTCGGTGACGTCAGTGGTCTCGATGATCTCGATGGTCTCGTCCGCCTGCGCGGAGGCCTCGGACGTGTACGACGAGGGCGTCGTTGGACCGAGGGGGCGGTAGCGGATCTCTACCGGGTACGTGCGGCCCGACACCTCGATGACCGGCGCCGGCTCGATCAGACGGCCCGAGCCGGGGGTGCCCTCCCACGTGCCGAAATGGCGCGCGAAACGGTCCGAATCGATCGTCGCCGACGTGATGATGACCTTCAGGTCCGGACGCGCGGGCAGTAGGCGCGCCAGGTAGCCCAGGATGAAGTCGATGTTCAGGCTACGCTCGTGGGCCTCGTCGATGATGAGCGTGTCGTAGCGGCGCAGCATCGGATCCGATTGGATTTCCGCCAGTAGGATACCGTCCGTCATGAGCTTGACGAGGGTCGTGGGGCCGACCTCGTCCGTGAAACGCACCTGGTAGCCGACTACCTGGCCGCTCTCGCGGCCCACGGTCTGTCCGAGCTCGTCGGCGATGCGGTCCGCGACCGAGCGCGCCGCCAGCCTGCGCGGCTGGGTGTGCCCGATCATGCCGGCCACGCCGCGGCCCAGCTGCATGCAGATCTTCGGCAGCTGCGTCGTCTTGCCCGAGCCGGTTTCGCCCGACACGATGACCACCTGGTGGTCTCGGATGGCGCGCGCGATCTCGTCGCGGCGGGCGCTCACCGGCAGGTCCGGGAAGGAAATCACGGGGATTGCCGCCGCGCGCTCGGCGAGCTGCTCCGGCGTGAAGGGCTTGAAGGGACGCGCATGCTCGCGGCGGCGGCCCTCACGGGCGCGGTTGTTGCGGCCACGGCTGTCGCGGTTTGCCTGGCGGCGGCGCCCGCCGCGCTCGTCGGCGGGGCGACCCGCGCGAGAACGAGAGCCGCGCGCATTGGGCTCGGACGGAGGCGTGCTAGGGCGAGAGTCAGGCATGATAGCGCCAGTCTAGTCGCTAGCCAGAGGCGTACGCCGGTCAGGCTGAGGGCGCCTCGCCTTGCAGGTCCTCGTCGAAGCGAGTCACGGGAGGCTCCAGGTGCAGATCCACGAGGTCGCGCGCCAGCTGGTCGATCTCCTCGCCCTGGTGCACGCGCTCCCTCCACGAGGCCGGGATGCCCTCGATCCCATAGAAAGCGCCGCCCAGCTGCCCGTAAATTGCGGCGTTCGTGTCCGAGTCGCCGCCCATGTTGGCGATCGCCAGGGTCGCATCCTTGAAAGACGGGAAATCCAGGAGGCCGTGCACCGCCAGGCGCAGGCCGTTCACGATGTAGCCGTTCGTCTCTGCCTCCCACGAGGCGCGCACCTGCGGATCCGGGCTGATCACTCGCGCGGCCATCTCGTCGAAAGCCGCACCCGTCGACGCCCATGACACGTCCATGAGCTGCTCCGGGGACCAGCCCAGCAGGGCGCCCACCAGCAGTGCCGCGAACACCTCAGTGGCGGCCTCGGCTTCGACCGAGAAGTGCGTCTCGCGCGCGCTCAAGCGAGCGGTCGCGACCACCTCGCGCGGGGAACGCGAGCGGAAACCCGCAATCACCATGGGCGCTAGGCGCATAATCGCGCCGTTGCCCGCGCTGTTCGTGCGCTCGGCGGTCACCGGGACGCGGCGTTCGTGCTCGAAATCGAACAGGGCGGCGCGCACCTGGCCACCGATATCGAAACACCTGTCCGTCGACGAACGGTAACCCTTCGAAAACCAGCGCTGGTAGCGCTCCATCACGTCAAAGGAGTCGTAGCGGCCCTTCGCCAGCAGGGAATCCGCGATGCACAGGGCCATCGACGTGTCATCCGTCCACTGCCCGGGCTTCAGCAGGAAGGGGCCGCCGCCCACCATGTCCGTGATCGGCTCGAAGGTGCCCGCCCACTTGAACTCGTTCGTGGTGCCCACCGCGTCGCCGACGGCAAGGCCCATGAGGGCGCCGCGCGCCCGAGAAAGAAAATCCGTCATGCCCCTAGTGTGGCACAGGGGCCCTCCAGCTGGGACCTGGCCTCCGCGCCGCGGGCCGAGGCCAGGGGAACGCGCGGGTCAGCCCCGGCCTCGTCCCGAGAGAGGCGTCAGGCGATTGACGTCCCGAACAGCAAACCCAGCAGGTAGGTGACGCCCGCCGCGCCGTAGCCCACGAGGAGCTGACGCAGCGCGCGGGGCGTGGGGGACTGGCCGGACAGGATGCCGACCACGCCGCCCGTAAACAGCAGGGCAATGCCGACGATCGCGGCCGCGACGATGATCGCGGTCATGCCGGTCATGCCCAGCAGGTAGGGGATCAGCGGGAAGAACGCGCCCACCGCGAAGAAACAGAACGAGGACAGTGCCGCCTTCACGGGCGTGCCCACCTGGTCGCCCGCACCGTCGGACTCGGGGCTGCCGCCGAGTGCAGCGCGTACTGCGATTGCGCCGGAGTCGCCGTTCGCAGGCTTGGCGAGGCGCGCGAAGACCTGCTTCGCGTGCCGCTCAGCTTCCTCCTCGCTCTCGCCGCGCGCACGGAACACGAGGGCCAGCTCGTTCGCATCCACGTCCAAGTCCGGCACAGCCTGATGCGCGTCCTGGTCGGGGATCGAGGCGTCGAGCAGCTCGCGCTGACTGCGCACGCTCACCCACTCGCCGGCCGCCATCGACAGGGCGCCCGCGAGCAGGCCCGAAATACCCGTCAGAAGAACAGCATGGGGGTCCAAGCCCGTGGCCGCCACGCCCAGGACAAGCGCCAGGTTCGACACGAGACCGTCGTTTGCACCAAAGACCGCCGCGCGGAACGTGCCCGCCAGGGTCTCGCGGGACTTCGCCGCCAGGGAACGGATGACCTCAGCATGAATGTACTCGTCCGCCTGCATGTGCGCGGGCACGTCATCGTCCACGTCGCGGGCGGACCGCTGCTCGGCGCGCTGGGCCATCGCCAGAATGAAAATCGTGCCGAAAAGGTGCGCGAGGACGGACGCGGCACGCGTGCGCAGCGGCGGCTTAGGTGCGGGCAGGGCGTGGTCGCCCAGGCGCGCCAGCCAATACTCCTCGTGGCGACGCTCCGCCTCCTCAAGCTGCAAGAGGACCGCGCGCTCCTCGCCCGTTCGGCGCTCGGACAGGTCGCGGTAGGTGCGAGCCTCCATGCGCTCCTCGGCCAGGTGCTTGCGCCAGCGCTTGATCTGCGCGCGCGTGGGTTCCTGGCTGTCGAGCTGTGGGTCTGCGCTCACGGCCTCGTTCCCTCGCGTGCTCAACGGTGCGTCGTGGAGGAAGTAGCTTGCGCGTCGACCGTCGTCGGCTCGGAGGCGGGGGCGCCGAACAGGCGTTCCTTCACGGCGTCGGCAACCTTATCGGTCACCTGCTCGCCGCCCGCACGCACGAGGTCGGACATCTTCTGACCCGCCGCATCCAGGGGACGGGCAACGATCGGGAAACGGCGCAGCTTCGAGGCGCTCGCGCGGATCTGCTCGTAGCGCTCGCGGCCTGCTCGGGTGCCCAGGACGTATCCGATGCCAACTCCGATGAGGATTCCAGTCTTGGTTCCCATGAATGTCCTTCTCTCGCTGCAAGTGGTGGGGCGGCCCGTCGTGGCGGGTGTCGCGCAATTCCCGTGGGCGCGGCTTTCACCGGCGCGTATGCGTCCCATCTTAGTGGCGCTGTCCGCCGCGCCGCACGATCCTCACCATGAGTGGGGATTATTCACGGATGCTTCTCGTCTCAGGCGAGCTCTTGTCACATTCGTGCACAGTGTGGGCCCCTCTTTCCGTGAGTGGCCCTCACACGCTATGTTTATAGCGTGAGCCAGGTAACGATTGAGACGCCCCGGGGAGTATCGCTCTCCGGTACATTCACGCGTCCCGTGGACTGCCGCGACGCTGCGGTGATCTTTTCTCACACCTTTTTGTCGGATCGTCACGCATCGGGTATGTTCGACTCAGTCGGTCGTGCGCTGCGCCGAGCCGGCTATGCGACGCTCACCTTCGACTACTCCGGCCACGGCGCCTCGGGCGACGAAATTATCACTTTCGATCCCCTCATCGAAGACTTCCGCTCCGCGTCCGGTTGGCTCGCCGACCAGGGCTTCGCGCGTCAAATCTGCGTCGGCCACGAGTTCGGCGCCGCCGTCGCGCTACGCTCGCGCCCGCCCGCCGTGCAGACATACGTGCTGGTCTCCCCGGTCCTCGGCCCCCTGTCCTACGACTGGAACCTCGTGTTCTCCGACGTGCAGCTCTCCGACCTCGAGCGCCACGGGGCCACAACCGTGCCCGACGACTCCGAGTCCGTGCGCCAGCAGTTCACCATCTCCAAGCGCACCCTCGCCGACATGTCCATGGTCTCCGGTGAGAAAGCCTTGCGCGGACTGAGCGTCCCCGTGCTCATCACGCACGACTCCTTCGACGAGGAGACCGGCCTGCTCGACCGCACGCGCGAGGTTTTCCACCTGCTGCCCGACGGCTCCCTCGTTGAAATGACCGCCGCCCCCGATGGTATCGCGGGCGAGTACACGCCGGTCGACGGCGTGCCCGTCATCGACGAGGCCGTGGATCGTGCGCTCGCCGCCTCCGGTTCCGCGCACCTGCCCGCCCTGGCGGATGCCGCCACCGAATGGGCGAGCCGCTGGGTGCCTGTGAGCCGCTGATCGCTGCTGGGCGGTGTGCCCTTTGGGGCCGGACCGCTGTGTGTGCCGGTGGGCGGCGGCCCGCCCGCGAGATCGCCACACGCGAGCTTCGCTCGGAGTGGTCGATCTCGAGGCCCGCCCTGGCCCTGCCGCCGCCCACCGGCACCGCGGCCTAGCCCCGCAGGCCACGCGGCGGCCTCCAATCGGGTGTTGCTTGTGGCCCCACGGGTGTTGCGGGCGCCGGAGGGCCCGGCCGCCCGCGAGGCTAGGCGGCCTCACTTCGTTCGGCGCCGTGCCTCGAAGCCCGCTCGTGCCCTCCGGTCCCTCCGGCGGCCTTCACACCAGTGGGGCCGGGTCGCTGTTTGGAGCCTTACTCCTGGCCCCGCTGCCCACCGGCACCGCAGCCAGGCCCCGCTGCCCACCGGCGCCGCAGCTGGGTTCTCCGGACCCCAATATGGTCTGGCTTGTCGTGCTGGGATTTTGGGGCTCTCCGCTGTGTGTTGTTACAAACGTCGTCAATCGGAGGTGTTTTTCGTGTGGATTTCTGATCCGTTGTTACAAACGTCGTCAATCCGATGGCTTTTTCGCTGAAAATCAAGGTTTTTGGACGCAGATTGACGACGTTTGTAACATGAGCACTCGTAAGGGGGTTCAAACTGCTCCGGTTTGACGACGTTTGTAACGGATATTGCCCACGGGTGCCGCAGCCAGGCCCCGCCGCCACCCACGGGTGCCGCAGCCAGGCCCTGCCGTTCTTCCGGCGCCCTTCACGCCGGCG
>CAUTDS010000076.1:0-5968 GCA_963537175.1 uncultured Actinomycetes bacterium | reverse complement strand
CGCTGCGCGGCAAGCACTTCATCCAGTACGACAACCCCTTCGACGTGGGCATGACCGGCCTGCTGGGCTATGGAGCTGCGGCCGAAGGTATGAGCGACGCGGACGTACTGATCCTGCTGGGCACGGATTTCCCCTACGACCAGTTCCTTCCCTCCACCCCAACCATCCAGGTGGACACACACGCCGAGAAGCTGGGTCGTCGCACCGACGTCGGCCTCGCTATCCACGCGCAGGTCAAGCCCTTCATTGAGGCGCTGATGCCCCACCTGCGCCAGGATCGTTCCGATTCGTTCTTGAAGCGCAAGCTCAAGAAGCATGCGGAGATCATGCACGCTCCGGTTGGCGCCTACACGCGCAACGTGGAGAAGATGCACCCGATTCACCCCGAGTACGCCGCTCACCTGCTCAACGAAACGGCCGCCAAGGACGCGATCGTCACGGCGGACACCGGCATGTGCAACGTGTGGACGGCGCGCTACCTCGATCCGCTGGGGACACGTCGTCTCATCGGTTCATTCCTGCACGGCTCCATGGCCAACGCACTGCCGATGGCGCTGGGCGCGCAGGTTGCGTACCCGGATCGTCAGGTCGTGTCCGTGTCGGGCGACGGCGGCCTGTCCATGCTGCTGGGCGAGCTCATCACCGCGAAGATGTACAACCTGCCCATCAAGGTGGTTGTGTTCAACAACTCGACGCTGGGCATGGTCAAGCTGGAGATGCTGGTCAACGGCATTCCGGACTTCCAGACTGACGTGCCCGACACGAATTACGCGGAGATTGCCCGTGCAATTGGTTTCCACGCGGAACGCGTCGAGGACGCATCACGCCTGGCGGACGCCTATCGCGAGGCGTTCGCCTCCCCCGGCCCCGCCCTCGTCGAAGTCATCACCGACCCGAACGCCCTGTCACTGCCTCCGGCCATCACGGGCGGACAGGTGGTTGGTTTCGCGACGGCGATGAGCAAGATCGTGCTCAACGGCGGCATCGCTGAGGCCTTCTCGATGGCGACCTCGAACATGCGCAACATTCCGCGCCCATAGTTCGCCGTCCTGTCCTGACGAGGCCGGGGCTAGGTTATTGCACGACCTGGCCCCGGCCTCGTTTTTCATGGCTCAACCCCACATTTGCCAACATCTTGTTTTCTAAAATGCTGGCATTTTCCCTCTCAAATAGAGCTTGACAGACATAGAACTTGTACCGCGTTGCGCCACACTGCAACTTGACACCTAATTTTGCGTGCAATTTCCCTCTAATCTATGAGGCGTCCTATAGCTCTCGTCACACAGGAGGAAGTGCCATGCACGCGCTCGCAGCAATGGCTAGCGCGGCCGGTGCCGTCGACCTCGACACTTTTCCCGCTTGGCTGAGGATCACCCACTTCATCAACTTCGTGATGATGGGTTTCCTCATCCGCTCCGGCTGGGAGGTCCTCGCATCGCACCCGCGTCTGTACTGGAACAATCACTGCACACCCGGATCCGAGTGGCTCAAGTTCACCAAGGACAAGGTGTCGACCGTCCCCGGCGAGTTCACGGCGCGTGATGACCAGCGCAACCTGCACCCGCTGATCTCTCTGCCCGGACGCGCACAGATCGGCCTGGGCCGCGCGTGGCACGCGCTCGTCACGGCCATCTGGCTCGTCAACGGCCTCGTGTACGTCACTCTCCTCTTCGGGACGGGCCAGTGGCGACGCATCGTCCCCACCTCGTGGTCCATCTTCCCCGAGGCCTGGGAGAGCGCCAAGATCTACATGGGTCTGCAGATCCCCTCCATCGAGCACTTCCAGCCCTATGACGCCCTCCAGAAGCTCATGTACTTCACGGTCGTCTTCATCGTTGCGCCCCTCATGATCGCAACCGGCCCCATCATGTCCCCCACCTTCGCGGGACGCTTCCCCGGGTATGTCAAGCTCTTCCGCAACCGTCAGACGGCGCGCTCTATCCACTTCCTCGGCATGGCGTTCTACTGCGTCTTCGTTGTCATTCACGTCGCGCTGGTGTTCGTCGTCCACCCGAAGTACAACATCGCGCACATGATGCTTGGCGAAAACTACAACGACATCACGGCGGCACAGTTCGCTCAGGCCGTCACCATGCTGATCATCGGCATCGTCGTCGCCATCGCCCTGT
Organism: uncultured Actinomycetes bacterium; assembly: GCA_963537175.1. Classification (GTDB taxonomy): domain Bacteria; phylum Actinomycetota; class Actinomycetes; order Actinomycetales; family Actinomycetaceae; genus Pauljensenia. Next base: position 3,839 of record CAUTDS010000076.1, on the reverse strand, counting down.
GGATCGGCGCTTCCTACTGGTCTCTGTCGAATCCGCGCCGCACGCAGCGCTGGATATGGGGTGCCACGCAGCCCATTCGCGCACTCACGATCGACCGCTTGAAGTCGCGCCAGGTCGCGAAGAAGACCTTCACCGAGGCCGATATTTCCCCGTTCCACTGGGTCAACACGCGCCCGCCGACAAAGGAACAGTCCGAGGAGTACATCGCCCTGCGCGAGGACGACTTCAAGGACTTCCGCCTGGAGATCGGCGGACTGGTTGAGGAGGAGAAGTCCTTCTCCATCGACGAGCTGAAGGCCCTGGGCAAGGTCACGAACATTACGATGCACACCTGCATGCAGGGATGGACTGGCATCGCGAAGTGGGAGGGCATCCGCCTCAAGGATCTCCTCGAGCAGGTCACGCCCACGTCAGGTGCACGCTACCTGATGGCCACCTCCTTCGGACACGTCGGACACACCTACGACGGGCGCCCGACCGAGCCCTACTACGAGTGCATCGACCCGTCGATGATCGACGACGACGAGTGCATCCTCGCCTGGGGCATGAACGACGAGCCCCTGCCCGAGGTCTACGGTGGACCGCTGCGCTTGCGCGCCGATTCCCAGCACGGCTACAAGATGGTCAAGTGGGTGCGCCGCCTGGAGTGGATCCACGACTACCACGACGTGGGTGACGGCCAGGGTGGCTCGCGAGAGGATTCGGGTCTCCAGCACTACGACGCCCGCGCCTGAGACTCTCAGCCTTCACGCGATACCGCGCCTCCCTCCTCGCCCCCACGCATGCGCGTGTGGAAACGTGGTGGGAGGCGCGGTCTATGCGTACCTGCGGGCGATCGCCATGGCCTCGGGCACGTAGGAGCGCCCAAAGACGGCGCAGTGAATCATGATGATGTGCATTTGATGCAGGGCGACGCGCTCGCGCCAGCCGTCCTCCAGGGGTGAGGCCTCGTGATAGGCGGCGAGTATACGTTCGTAGTGCGGGCAGCCGAAGACCGCGAGGGCCGCGAGGTCCTCCTCGGCGTGGCCTCCCTGCGCGGCGGGGTCGATGAGGACGGCCCCCTCGGGCGTCCACATGACGTTGCCGCTCCACAGGTCGCCGTGGGTGCGGGCGGTGCCGATGTTGTTCTGGCGTGCCTTCATGTCTTCGACGAGGCGCGGCTGCCCGTGGTCGAGCGCGCCCGATTCGAGGCGTTCGCAGAGCTTGTCGATGAGCGTTCGTTCGGCGGCAGTGAAAGTGCGGTCGTCGAGGTAGGGGGCGATCCGCTCGCGCGCGTAGAAGGCGCCCCAGGATTCACTTTCCGACGAGGCCGGGGCCGAGCTTGGGCGATCCGGGAGCGAGAGGTGGGCCTCCCCCATCCAGCCATCGCCCTCGAAGCCGGGCGGCGGCGAACCCAGGTGGCTAGCTCCGGCGGCATGTGTGTGGGCGAGGGCGCGGCCGAATTCTTCTGCGGTCCTCGGGGTTGGAGAGACGGAGACCAGGCGGGGTTCCTCGAGCCACGTCGCACCGTGGTCGAGGACGGGCACGACGGGGGCGCCGGGGTCCGAGGCCTCGGCGAGCCACGCAAGGCCCGCAACCTCGTAGGCGATCCGCCCGCGGCGGCTATCCGCTTTCCTGATGGTGTCCATCGGTGTGGCCTCCTGTCTGCGAGGAAGCTCCAGCGCTCCCCTGCCGTCGACGCCCCTGCGCGACAAGCCAACGATATCAAGCGTTGTGCGGGGCGTAGGCAACTCCCCCAACACTCAGCAGTGCTGCGGGTCGACCAGTCGCCAGCAAATCGCTAACGACTCAAGTTCCCTATGGAGCGGGCAATGGCCTGACCGAGAAGATAGAACGTACGCTCTTTGCCATGCAGACTATTGGGTTCCGGCCCATCTTCCGATACGGGAAAGAGACCCGAACTGAATATCAAAATCTCGTATTGTTCCTGGTACTGCGGCGCCGCTGGGTCATCAGAGTCATAGAACAACTCAATCACCCCTTCATCAGGCATCCCCGCTTCGGTCGTTCCATCTGAAAAATTGCCTTCAAGACGCCAATAGGTCCGAATCGAGGCACCAGGCGGCAGTGTCCGTTTAGTTTCAAAAAGAATCTTGATCTTCTCCGCGACGTCATCTATCTCATCCGGCCAGTTATCAAATTTCATACATAAATTTCTCGCAGCCGTCTTACCGACATTCGTGATCCGAAGATCAAAATGACGTCGTCCCGCTAAACTCGGAACAATTTCGGCATACACGTACGGACGCGCCTGTGCGATGCTATCCAATTTCATCTGCTCGTTGGCTTCCGCAGCAGCATCACTCGCTGCTTTCGAGGCGCGCATTGCTGATACAGCTGTACACCCAGCCCAGACTGCCGCAACTAGTAGCCCAAGAGTGAAAATAGCAGTAGCAAGGGACGACCATGCAGCAACAGACTCTGCCCAAGAAACTTCATTCATGGTTTCCCATGCTATCTACTCAGTCGGTTTCCCAAAGCCGATTGAAAAGCTCAATCACTAAGCAGTTTTCACGATGCGTCAGGACCAGATAGAACTGACAGTCATCGCATCCTCACTCGACTGGAAGATGCAGCACTCAGCCCAAGACCACAGGACCGCTATTTGACAAAACACGACGCATGCAAGCCTGTACATCAACACATAGGCCAGCTGACTCGCACGGTAACCCGCTAGTGCGCGCGTGGGCAGCGCCGCCGACGCTCATGTTCAAGGGTTTACGTGCAACATCGCGGGTTGCCGCTCGCAATCTCAGGTTCACGTTCGCTCAACGCGCCTCGACGGGTGCCGATTCGCCCAAAGTGCAGACCACTTCGCCAATATCCGTACATTTCCAGCACTTTTCGGCGAGGTGGTCTGCGTTTTGGGCGCCAGCTCCACGTGCGTCATGGCTTGCACACGGTTGATCGGGGGGAATTGCACTACATGGGGTCCGACACACCGATGACACGCCCCCGTACAGCTTCGTGTAGTGCAAAACCCCCACGACCGACGGCTCGGCGAGCGCGCGAGGAGCACACCTGGGCCTATGTGGATAGGTTGTCCGGGTGCGGATAGATTATCGGCATGCGGATAGGAAAATAAGCTATCCGCATGCTCATAACCTATCCATATCGCAATTTCCTATCCGCATGCGCGGCTGGTTTCGGCGGTCTGGAGGGCAGGCACACATGAAACGGCCCGACTTCAGTGCCCGTGGAGGGCTTCGGGTCCCAGGAACTGGCGGAAGTGACGAACGACTTCAACGCCACCGTCAGGGCCCTGGCCGAGAACCCGGTTGCCCTGCCCGTCGCCTTCGACGACTACGGGCGCCTCCGCCTGGTCGCCCACCGCAGGGAGGACGAGGACTTCCTGCGGCTCAGCGTCTACTCCACCTCCGCGGCCGTCCACGCAGACCTCGAGCGGGCCGGGCCGCTGTACATCATCAGGCACGGGGCCAGCGTCATCAGGTTCCTCGACGAGCACTCCGAGCGGATCCTCTTCGTCTCCGTGGACCCCGCCTCCTGCCTCCGGCTGATCGAGTTCCCGGCCGGCCTGCCCCAGTACTTCGCCACAATGCCCCCGCCGCGCCGCGCGGACCGGCGGGAGGAGGGCTCCGGATGGGGGTCCGGCGCCGCAGGGGAGGGCCCGCCGCCCACCGGGTTCGTGCTCGACCTGTCCGACGACTGGGTGCGCGTCGGCCTCACAGTGGGCGCGGAGGAGCTCAAGGCCAGGGTGGACGGCCTCATCGCCGAGCAGACGCGGCAGTGGCCGACCACGATGGGGTGGCTGCGGGAGCGCACGCGCAGCCCCTCCCCACAACCACGCACACAAAAGGACCGGAATCAGACAACACGGC
>CAUTDS010000075.1:0-6004 GCA_963537175.1 uncultured Actinomycetes bacterium | reverse complement strand
GATCTCGAGGCCCGCCCTGGCCCTGCCGCCGCCCACCGGCACCGCGGCCAGGCCCCGCAGGCCCCGCGGTGGCCCGCCCAATTGACGGTGTTGCTTGTGGCCCCACGGGTGTTCCGGGCGCCGGATGGCCCGGCCGCCCGCGAGGCTAGGCGGCCTCACGTCGTTTGGCGCTGCGCCTCGAAGCCCGCCCGTACCCTCCGGTCCCTCCGGCGCCCTCCACACCAGTGGCGCCTGGTGTGCTGATTGGCGGCTCGGCGCGTCGACTCGTTGTCCGACCAGGCCCTGCCGCCACCCACGGGCACCGCAGCCAGGAGCTGTAGATCAGGTGGCCCGGTTGTCTGAAACCATCGTCGCCTTTGCTCGCTTGTGTCTGTGTGGGGTTGAAACCCTTGTCGCCTTTGCTCGCGCAGGCTGAGCCTCAACTGAAACCGTCATCGCCTTTGCGGGTGAGAAATGGGTGTTTTTTGTGCGTTTTTCGGTTGCAGAGGTGTTGTTGGTTTCAACGGTCGCTGTTGAGGGGTGCGCAGTGGTGATGGCGGTTTCACGTTGGCCTGCATCAGTGGTTGCAGAGGTGTCATTGGTTTCAAAGCCGCCATGTCGCTGCGTCCTGTGCGCGAAATTTTTTGCCCTGTGGTGCTGTCGTCATCGTGTCGGCGCGAAAAAGTTCGCCCAGTGCGCTCACAACATCCCAATTTCGGCGTTTTTGGGTGTGTTGGGCGAGTTATTTCGCGGAAGTGCTGCTGGAGGGGCCGTACTGGGCGAGCATTTTCGCGCACGCCGACGCCACTCCGTCTCTACCGCTCACCGGCACCGTGCCCAGGCAGACGCAGTCACTGCGCGTACAGCCGGCCCTATTCGACCCTTGAAACGAGGCGATCAGGGGCCGTATGATGGGATAACTGCGAAAAGAAGCGTGGTGATCATCGCCCAATGACGGGCATAGGACGGGGAAAGCGGAAGCGTGATGGACACAGGCCCGATGCACTGAGGCGTCAACACCTGCTGCTTACGCGTTCTCCCAGGTGTGGTCTCATTCGTTACCGTGAGAGGCTGGCCGCAGATACCTCGAAAGCACGAAGGAGATGCGTGTCAAGTAGGGGTTGGTGCAGTGAAACAAATTCTCGTCACTGACCGCGCGGGCGAGCGAAACAGCGACCTACGCGACACAATGGAACTATAGAGTGGTGAGACGACAACACCACGGACAGGAAGGTAGCAACATGGCCCAGGAATGGACTCGCATTGAAGGCATGATCATCGGCCACGATCTGGATCCCAGCGTGGTCGCCGGCGAGCTGAAGGAGCGGTCGATCCTCGCCCAGCTCGAGTGGTTCCCCTCCTCGCCTCAGCTGCTTGGCCTGAACGTCGCGGTCGATAAGGAGCGCGTTGCCACTGTTCCCGCGGACTCGACCGAGGTCGTCCCCGGCCCGACCCCCGCGGAACTGGCCGACGAGCTCGCCATTCTCTTCGACGCTGAGGTGCGTATCGGTAACGCGACGGCCGACCACCTGCCCGAGGGCGACTCGCCGCTCGGCAAGGTCTGGCCCTCCGACGAGGAAGCGGTGGCCGTTGATCCGACGCCCACCCGCATCGTTGAAATCGGTCGCACACCTGCCTCGTCCGTGCCGCTCCTGGCAGCACTCGAGGGAGTGGACCTTGGTGACCTTGAGCTCGCCGAGGGGCACCGCGCGCTTCTCGCCGAGCTGCCCGCCGAGAAGGAGGGCTGGAACTTCGGCGACCTGCCGCTCGTGACACTCTCTGTCACTGACGGTGAATTCCAGGTCTTCCTGGTCACCGATGACCACCTTGAGCACATCATCTCCCACAACTGGGGCATGGACGCTGCGATCGTGCCCGGCGGACACGACCGTACCGCGGAACTGCCTGGCGAGGTCATTGACCTGGTGGGCGATCGCCTCGATCTCCTGGAGATCGCCGAGGCCGTCCCCGGCTCCGACGCCGACGCTCTGTGGGCGTCTGTGGCCACGACCGGCGAGGAATCCGTGTGGAAGGTCGTGCGCGCCCTCGGCCTGCCCGGCTCCGTCGCCGGCTTCCTCTTGGGCACCACCGACCTCGAGGACGTCGAGGGCGTCTCCGTGCACCTGGCTCGCGGCATCTCCAACGCGATCGGCCGCAGCGTCGACATCATGATGGGCCAGCCGCAGTCGGTCGTGAAGCCCCTGTGGAACTCGTACGAGTCTGTGGCCGTCGAACGCCCGTGGATCATTCACGCCGCCGTCGCCGCCGAGGCCATCGTCGGCACCGGCATGCTGGTCGCCGCTGTGCGTGCCTCGTCGCCGCGCTCGGGGTGGATGCGTTTCGCTGGCATCGTCGGCGGCCTGATGGTCGTCGACTCGATCGCCGAGCTGTCGCTGGCTAAGCACGTCTCCAAGCGCTTCGCGCGCCGAGCAGGCGAGGCCTAAGGAACCGTCCGCCGCATACGTATGAGGCAGCCGGGGTCGTTCGCGACCCCGGCTGCCTCATTAGTTGAATGGCGGTACGGGCGCAGGCCGCTCTCGTACGCTTCAGGACTTCAGGTTGGTGGCGCGGGCGCAGGCCGTGCCCGTGTCCGTGAGGACTCCAGGTTGGTGGTGCGAAAGCGCCCGTATTCGTCAGGCCTTCAGGGCCTCGGCGGGGAAGTCCTGCGGGCGATCCGTGAAGATGCCCGTGACACCCCACGAAGCCAGCTCGCGGGCCTGCTCGACGTCGTTGACGGTCCACACGTTGACCTCGAAGCCCGCGTCGCGCATTGCGCGCACGTCGGATTCGGTGAGGCCCTCAACGCCCGGGTGGATAGCTGTGGCGCCCAGGTCGGCTGCGCCCTCGCGCCACTCCTCGGAGGCGCGCTCAATCAGCCAGCCGAGCGCAACAGTCGGGCACGCCTCGTGGAAGGCCGCGAGGAGGTCGTGGTCGAAGGAAGACACGATGAGTCGGGACGGAACCTTGTCGCCGGCGAGAGTGACCGCCAGAGCCTCGATCAGGCGCTCGCGCAGGCGATCCCCGCCCGCGCAGGGCTTGATCTCCAGGTTCGCGCCCATCTGCTGGGCGTGCGCGAAGGCGAGCACGTCGGTGGCCTCGGGAATGCGCTCGAAGCGGTACGTGTCCGAGAACCAGCGGCCCGCGTCCAGTCTGCGGATGTCAGAGAACCCGAGCTGGTAGTAGGAGCCGGACCCCGTCGTCGTGCGGTCCAGGGTGTCGTCGTGAATGACGATCAGCGAGCCGTCGCCAGCGATGTCAACGTCGAACTCGAACCACCGTGCACCGACCTCCATGGCCTTGGCGAACGCGGCGATCGTGTTCTCGGGAGCCAGGGAAGACGCGCCCCGATGGGCAATGATGCGAGGAAATTCAGACATGAGTGCTCCTAGCGTGAACGGGATGGGGCGTTGTGCCCCCTCACCATAGGTCGGGGTTCGCCTCGGCGCTGAGCATGGAGGCGCGGCCTGGCGCGGGTTCGATGAGGACGGCCTCGTCGCGCTTGGAGGGCAGAATCGTCTCCACGTACGAGGCCAGGGCGTCGTCTCGTGACACGTCGTGGCCGGTCTGCTGGGCCATGTACCAGCGGTGCTCGAGATACTCGTGGTAGAGCTGCGCGGGCTCCAGCTTGCCAGCAAGCTCACGCGGAATCGCGCGCACGACGGGGGCGAACACGTCGGTGAGCCACTCGTGGGCAGCCTGCTCGAGGGGAAGGTCCTGTAGGCCGCTTGTCGCGCGCCACACGTCGATGTCGGCGAGGAGGCGCGCCGCCTGGTGTTCGCCGACGTCCATGCCAGTCAGGCGCATGAACTTGCGGTTATGGTGACCGGCGTCGACCACCTTGGGCTGAATGACGAGGCGCTCACCGGAGGAATCGGTGGACATGTGCAGCTCGGCGACGTCGAAACCGAGGTCGTTGAGGCGGCGGATGCGCTCGCTGACCAGGTACTGGCGCTGGTCGTTGGGAATGGACTCTTCGGCGGTGACTTCGGTCCACAGCAGGTCGTACTGGGTGCGGATGCGGTCTCCGACGTCGATCGGGTCGGAGTCTTCGGGGAAGAACCCGCCGGCCTGGAGATCCATGAGCTCACCGATGATGTTGGTGCGGGCCAAGTCGACGTCGTACTCGCGCTGGCCGTCGGTGAGCTTGGGGTGCAACTCGCCGGTCTCGGCGTCGACCAGGTAGGCGGCGAACTCGCCCGCGTCGCGGCGGAACAGGGTATTCGACAGGGAGACATCGCCCCAATAGAAGCCCAGGAGATGCAGGCGAACGAGGAGAAGGGCGAGCGCGTCGATGAGTCGCGTCGCGGTATCCTCACGCATCGACAGGGAGAACAGCGCGCGGTAGGGGAGAGAGAACTGCAGGTGCTCGGTGATGAGAACCGCGTTGAGTTCCTCGCCCTCGGGAGTTTCGCGGCCCGTGATGACGGCGACCGGCTGGACGGACGGGGCGTCCAGCCGCTTCAGGTCACGCAGGCGGTCGTACTCGTGATGGGCGACGGTCGGGCCGATCTCTTTGACCGCGAGCACGCGGCCGGACAGGTTGACGAAGCGCACGATGTGGCGGGAAATGCCGCGGGGGAGTGCCGCGAGCAGGTTGGACGGCCACTCCTCGAGGGGAACATCCCACGGGAGGTCCAAAAGGGCGGGGTCGATTGCGGCCGCCGTAATGTCCAAAGCCATGAGAACCATTATCGCATCTCGAGCGCCGTGCGTATAGCTCCGACTCGGTATCGACACTAGTCGCGGCCAAGAACACATATGGGCATAGCGAAACCCCGGCCTCGTCCTGGAGGTACGAGTGGACGAGGCCGGGGCCGATTATCGCTGTGCGTGAGCGCTAGGCGTCACTCGGGCAGGCGAACACCCGTCGCAGCGGAGAAGTTGTGCTGCTGGCCCTCGCGGATGCGCACGTGCAGGACGCCGCCGCGCGCGGGAGCGGTACGCGGGGGGACGCGCACGATCAGCTGCTTGCCGGTGCCCTCGGAGCCGGAGCCCAGGGTCTCGCCCTCGGCGGCGCCGGCCAGGTGGCCGTACACGTAGGCGTCCGAGCCGAGCTCCTCGACGAAGTCGACCTCGACGGGGATGGACCCATCGGAGCCGTCGGCAACGACATCCAGGCCCTCGGGACGGAAGCCGATCTTGATCTTTCCGCCGTCCTCAGCGGTCATCGCGGCGCGGGCGGCCTCGGAGACGCGCACGCGAGCGGGGCCGAGCTTGGCCCACTCGCCCTCGACCGTGAAGGTGCCCAGGTTCATGGCGGGGGAGCCGATGAAGCCAGCGACGAACTCGTTGGCGGGACGCTCGTACATCTCCTGCGGGGTGCCGCACTGCTGGAGGAGGCCGCCGGCGAGGACCGCGATGCGGTCGCCCATCGTCAGAGCCTCGGTCTGGTCGTGGGTGACGTACACGGTGGTGACGCCGAGCTCACGCTGCAGGGAGGCGATCTGCGTACGGGTCTGCACACGCAGCTTCGCGTCCAGGTTCGACAGCGGCTCGTCCATGAGGAACACCTGGGGCTTACGAACGATCGCGCGGCCCATGGCGACGCGCTGACGCTGGCCACCGGAGAGGGCCTTGGGCTTGCGGTCCAGGTAGGGCTCCAGGTCGAGGATCTTTGCGGCTTCTTCAACGCGCTTGTTGATCTCCTCCTTGGATACACCTGCGATCTTCAGGGCGAAGCCCATGTTTTCGCGCACGGACATGTGCGGGTAGAGCGCGTAGTTCTGGAAGACCATCGCGATGTCGCGGTTCTTCGGGGGAACGTCCGTGACGTCCTTGTCGCCGATGAGGATGCGGCCGCCGTTGACGTCCTCCAAGCCTGCGAGCATGCGCAGGGAGGTGGACTTACCGCAGCCGGAGGGACCGACGAGGACGAGGAACTCACCGTCCGCAATGTCGAGGCACAGCTGGTCGACAGCAGGCTTATCGGCACCGGGGTACACGCGGGACGCGTGATCGAAGGTTACGCTTGCCATGTTCAATTCCTTCCCACCGGCAGGTACGTGCCGGACGATCCGTTGTGGGG
>CAUTDS010000074.1:0-6025 GCA_963537175.1 uncultured Actinomycetes bacterium | reverse complement strand
CGTCGGCGCGGAAGTACAGGCCCGGCTCGATCGTGAAGACCATGCCCGGCTCCAGCAGCGCGCCCTGGTAGAGCTCCGCGCGCGCCTTCGCGCAGTCGTGCACATCCAGGCCCAGGTGGTGGCTGGTGCCGTGCGGCATCCAGCGACGGTGCTGCTGGCCCTCGGGTGCCAGGGATTCTTCCGGGGTGACGGGCAGGATGCCCCACTCATGCAGGCGGGCGGCGATGACTTTCATGGCGGCGTCGTGCACGTCCTTGAAGCGGCAGCCCGGCTCGCCTGCGCGTGCCAGGGCGGCCTCGCAGGCGTCGAGGACGGCCTGGTAGACGCGAGCCTGGACCTCGGTGAAGCGTCCGTTGACGGGCAGCGTGCGCGTGATGTCGGCCGTGTAGAGGGAGTCGACCTCGACGCCGGCGTCGACGAGCACCAGGTCGCCCTCACGCACCTCGCCGTCGTTGTCGATCCAGTGCAGCGTATTTGCGTGGTTGCCCGACGCGGCGATTGTCTCGTAGCCCTCGCCGTTGCCCTCCTCGCGGGCGACCGCTCGGAAAGCGCCCTCAATGACGCGCTCGCCGCGGCGGTGTCCCACGGCGCGGGGCAGGACGCGGATGATGTCCTCGAAGCCGGCCTTGGTGACCTCGACCGCACGAATCATCTCGTCGAGCTCGAAGGCGTCCTTGGTCAGGCGGATTTCGGAGAGGTGTTCCTCGAAACGCTCGTCGTCTTCGCGGGCCTCCTCGCCGGCGGGCAGCCCGGCCTGGGTGCGCACCTCGTTGACCATCGCCTCGACGTTTGCATCCACGCCGCGCACGATGCGCAGATGAACGGTCCCGGCGTCCTTCGCCAGCACGTCGCGCAGCGTGTCGATGTGGCGGGTCTCCAGGCCAGTCTGCGCGCTCAGCTCCTCGAGCGAGGGGCGCGCACCCACCCAGAATTCGCCGTAGCGGGCGTCCGCGTAAAACTCCTTGGAGGAACGAGAGGCGCGGGGCTTGAAGAAGAGCAGGGGAGTGTGGGTGCCGTCCTCGTTCGGCTCCAGCACCAGGACGGTGTCGGGCTCCTTCTCGCCGCCCAGGCCCGACAGGTGCGCGAAGGCGGAGTGCGCGCGGAAACGGTAATCGCAGTCGTTGGAACGGACCTTGTAGGGGCCCGCGGGCACGACGAGGCGCTCACCCGGGAAGGGGGCGCCGGCCTTGAGGGCGCGGTCGCGCAGGAAGTCGGCGACGCGCTCGCGCTCGGGCAGTTCGGAGGGGCGAGGCCCCCATCCGGAGCCGATAAAATCGCGGAAGGCAGAGGACTGGGGCTGACGGGAGCGGTTTTCGCCGCGATCGGCCATGGACTGGGAAGCTTCTTCACTCATGGCTACTATTCTACGGCTCCTCGGCCCCTCGGGCGGGTCCGATGGTCATGACAAACCCCGGCCTCGTGTCCCTGTGGCGCGCGCTGCGCCGGGAACGAGGCCGGGGCCGTGTCGGGTGGAAGAGGCTCAGTCCTGGAGGGTGAGTTCTCCCGCGATGGACAGGTCCATCCACCGCTTGAAGTCGGCGCCGCGCTTGCCCTGCGAGAGCAGGAAGACGGTCTTGGCGTAGAGGGCCTCGAGCGTCATGTCATGCGCACCGATTGCGCCCAGCTGGGCCAGGGCGTTGCCGGCCTCGTAGTGGCCGAGCATGACCTCGGACTGGTAGCACTGGGAGGCGACGATGATCGGCACCTCGGCCTGTGCGAGCTCGGCCAGGACGTCCACGAGACCCGGCTCGGAGGCCGGGATGTTCCCCACGCCGAAGGTGCGCAGGATGACCGCGTCCGGGTGGGGAGTCGTCATGGCACGCAGTCGCGCTGCGCTCATGCCGGGCACCACGTCGATGACGGCGACATCCTGGCGCTTGTACGGGCTGGGATCCTGCCAGCCGGTGCCCGCGCTCGGAGCCCCGTACCAGCGCCACGGGGCGCCCGTGCGCGCCATAGGAGACACAGAGGGCGACTCGAAGCCGCGGAACGCCCACGACGAGGTCTTGGTGGCGCGGTTGCCGGCCAGGAGCTTGTGCCCGAAGAACAGCATGACTCCGCGGGCGTGGCGCGAAATCGCGGCGCGCAGCGCACCCGTGACGTTTGCCGACGCGTCCGAGCCGACGACGCCGAGCGGGTACTGGGAGCCGGTCAGGACGACCGGCTTTCCCATGCTCGCCAGCGCGTAGGACAGGGCAGCGGCCGAGTAGGCCATCGTGTCCGTGCCGTGCAGGACCAGGAAGGCGTCGGCCTCATCGGCGTGCGCGTTGATGTCGTCGATGATGGCCTGCCAGTCCTCGGGGGTAGCCTCCGAGGAATCGATGAGCGGGTCCAGCGTCGACATCGTGATGTTCGAGGCCAGCTCGATGCCCTCCAGCTGGGAGCCGAACCATCCCTGCAGGTCAGCGCCGGGACGCAGCCCCTCGGGAGAGTCGACCATGCCGATGGTGCCACCGGCATACGTGACGTGAAGACGCACTGTTCGTCCTTCCTCAGTCGCCCGCCACGAGGGTTTCCTCGCCCTGCAGAGAGGCGGCGGCCTCGTCGGTCAGGTTACCGACGCGCCCACGCACGTAGTACCAGCCGGCGACCATGAGGACGACGACCACGCCGAAGAGCGCGAGGGTCCAACGGCCCGATTCGGAGGTGACGTTCGAGGCCACGACGACCGCGAAGAAGAGCAGCGCCAGGTAGTTGGTGTAGGGAGCACCGGGCATGCGGAACTCGGGGCGCGCTTCCTCACCGCGCTTGACCTTGCGCAGGAACGCCAGGTGCGAGATGAGGATCATCGCCCAGGTGCCGGCGATGCCGATGCCCGCCAGGTCCATGACGATGTTGAAAGCGTTCTCCGGCACGAAGGCGTTGAGCAGAACGCCCAGCAGGCCGAGCGACGCGGTGACGATGATGCCGCCGTAGGGGACGTGGTTCTTGTTGAGGCGAGCCGCGAAGCGCGGACCCTCGCCCACGAGGGCCATCGAACGCAGGGTGCGACCGGTCGCGTACAGGCCGGCGTTGAGAGAGGACAGGGCGGCGGTCAGGACGACGACCTGCATGATGTCGCCCGCGTGGGGCACGCCGAGGCCGGAGAAGAACGTCGTGAACGGGGACTCGTTCGACGAGTAGGCGGTGTAGGGCAGCGCCAGGGCGAAGAGAACGACGGAGCCGACGTAGAAGAAGAAGATGCGGATGACCATCGAGTTGATGGCCTTGGGCAGGATCTTCGCGGCGTCCTTGGCCTCGCCGGCCGCGACGCCCACCATCTCGGTGCCGCCGAAGGCGAAGACGACGCCGAGGGTGAGGGCGAAGACGGGTGCCAGGCCCTCGGGGAACCAGCCGCCGGACTCGGAGATGTTGTGGACACCCGCGGTGTACTCGCCGACCGCGGACTGCGTGAGGATCGCCCAGATCGCGACGCCCATGAAGATGAGGATCGTCGCGACCTTGATCATCGCGAACCAGAACTCCGCCTCACCGAAGGCCTTCACGCTCATCATGTTGAGGACGAACACGAGGCCCAGCGCGATGAGGGCGATGACCCACTGAGGGACCACCTTGAACATATTCCAGTAGTGCATGTAGACGGCGACCGCGGTGATGTCGGCCATGACCGTTACGGCCCAGTCCAGGAAGAAGAACCAGCCGGTGATGAACGCGCCCTTTTCACCCAGGAACTCGCGGGCGTAGGACACGAACGCGCCCGAGGAGGGGCGGCGCACCGCCAGCTCGCCGAGGGCGCGGACCATCAGAAACGCGAAGATGCCGCACACCGCGTAGGCGAAGGCCAGAGCGGGGCCGCCCAACGCCAGACGCCCGCCCGCACCCAGGAACAGGCCGGTGCCGATCGAACCGCCGATGGCGATCATCTGGATGTGACGGTTTTTCAGAGCCTTGTTGTACCCGGCATCTCCCGCGTCAGTCGCGGTGGACACCTGGGTCTGATCCTTGTCAGACACGCGTGTACTCCAATCGGTGTTGAGGGAGGCCAAATGGCCGTGTACTGCCAGTTTCCTACAGTCGACAGCCCGTCGCCGCAGGTGAGCGGTTAACCAAAAAGGGTGAAGGTGAGATGGGAGAACGTGCAGACGATAAGGTCAAAATCAAGCAAATTCAGGCTCTTTGGTGAGATGCGTGGCGCTCGCGGGTGGTGTTCGCCCGCGCGGTTGTGTGATGGGATTAATGGGGTAGTCTCAAATGGTGAAGCGAATTGACCCCCACACTCATAGCGCGTATTCAGACGGGACTGATACGCCCGCGCAGCTCCTGGCTATCGCCGCGCAGGCCGGGCTGGACGCCATCGCGCTGACGGACCACGATACGACGGCCGGATGGGACGAGGCCGTGGCCGCCGTCGCGGACACCGGCGTGAGCCTCATCCGGGGCGCCGAGATGTCGTGCTCGTCCTCGGGGATCACCGTGCACCTCCTGGCGTACCTCTTCGATCCGGCCAGCCCTGGCCTCGTCGATAATTTCCGACGCACGCGCGAGGATCGCGAGACGCGTGCCGCGCGCATGGTCGAGAACCTGTCCGCCGACTACCCGATTACGTTGGACGACGTGCTCGCCTTCGCGCCCGAGGGCGGCCCCGTGGGACGCCCGCACATCGCCGATGCGCTCGTCGCCGCCGGCGCTTTCCCCGATCGCAGCGCCGCCTTCGCTGAGGCCCTGCACCCGTCGGGCCCCTACTACGTGCACCACTGGGCGCCCGACCCGGTCGAGGCCGTGCGATGCGTGCGCGAGGCCGGGGGCATGCCGGTCCTGGCCCATCCCCGCGCTCGCAAGCGTCAGCGCCTGCTGCCCGAGGCCGTCATCGCCGACATGGCGGCGGCCGGACTTTTTGGCATCGAGCGCGACCACCGCGACCACGCTCCCGAGGACCGCGCCGACGTCGAGCGCATGGCCCGCGAGATGGGCCTGGCGATGTTCGGCTCCTCCGACTACCACGGGACGGGCAAGCCGAACCGCATCGGCGAGAACACGACGGATCCGCAGGTGATCGCCGAGGTCATCGCGCAGGGCGCTATCGAGGTGGTCGAGCCGTGAGCCTCTTCGACGTCACACTCTTTGCGACCGCTTTCGCGACGCTGACGGTCATCATGGACCCCATCGGGACCGTGCCCGTCTTCCTGGGTCTCACCGCCCGATACTCCCAGCCCAAGCAGCGCCGCGCCGCTATCCAGGCAACCTCCGTCTCCTTCGGCGTCATCCTGACCTTCGCGATCCTGGGTGGGCAGATCCTGCGCCTCCTCCACATCTCGATGGAGGCCCTCCAGCTCTCGGGCGGCGTCCTGCTCTTCCTGGTCGCCATGGAACTCCTCATGGGCACGGACTCGTCCTCTCCGGACACGGGGGACGAGGGCGTGAACGTCGCGCTCGTGCCGCTGGGTACGCCGCTGCTCGCAGGCCCCGGCTCGATTGTCGCCGTCATGGTGGCCGTCGGACAGGCGGGTACGAACGTGGGATCGTGGATCGCTGTCATCGTCGCCGTCGTTCTCGCGCACATTGTCATGTGGCTGACGATGCGTTTCTCGCTGATGCTGTCCAGGATGCTCGGCCCCGGCGGCATCATGCTGCTGACAAAGATCTCCGGCCTGCTGCTGGCGGCCATTGCGACGCAGCTCATCATGGAGGGAATCTTCCAGTTCATTGCGACCGCCAAGCTGTCCTGACCTGGCAGTTTTCCGCCGTGGTCGGGTTGATCGAGGCCCCGAAAAATAGTGGGGTGCGACTCGCCGACGCGTGATTTTCGAAAATCTGTGCGTATTGGTCAGGAAGTGTTGTAGGGTGGTCAAGAACGCCGTGACGCGACACGGCCCGCTATGGTCAGGGTCACGCATTCATCCCTCACCACAATTGTTCCAGGAGAAACAATGAAGAAGACGACCTCGTCTCTGTTCGCCGCCACCGCGGCGCTCGGTCTGATCGCCGCTTCGGCCGGTGTTGCTTTCGCCGCCGAGCCCGTCACCGAGCCCTCGGCCCCCGAGCAGCCCGCTACCGAGGATCCGGCCCCCGAGCAGCCCGCTACCGA
>CAUTDS010000073.1:0-6270 GCA_963537175.1 uncultured Actinomycetes bacterium | reverse complement strand
CGCACCAGAAAGCCAAAAAGTCACGCCACCGGCAACACGTAGTGTCCTATAACCCCTGAAAGCGGCCCTGCCGCGGGCAAAACAAAAACCCCGAAGCGAAAGCTTCGGGGACTTGCTGGTGGCTCCGACCGGCGTCGATCCGGTGACCTTTCGATTTTCAGTCGAACGCTCTACCAACTGAGCTACAGAGCCAAGACCTGAACCAAAAGGTCTGGTCGGCGACCCCGACGGGACTTGAACCCGCGACCTCCGCCGTGACAGGGCGGCGCGCTAACCAACTGCGCTACGGGGCCTTACAACAGGTAAGACCTATTGAATTGTTCCAATCACGATTGCGACCGGTGGTACCCCCAACGGGATTCGAACCCGTGTCGCCGCCGTGAAAGGGCGGTGTCCTAGGCCGCTAGACGATGGGGGCCTGCTTGGCCGTCGAACTGGCGTCCGAAGACGGGAGATAGTTTAGGCAGAACGCGCGCGGCGCGTCAAAACGAAATCAAGTGACAGCTAACACATTACCGAAAAACGTTGCAATTGTGCGGAATTCACAGGATTTCATCAGCCAGGCGACCTACCCTTGAAGCATGACTATGACACCAGCACTCGGTGCCCTCGCCCAGGCCTCGGACGCCCTCACGCGGGCGATCGCCGACCCACAATCCGGGGCAGAGGCCGCCGTGGCCACGACCATCGATCTCACCTTCCTGATCCTCGGCCCGATCGTCGGTGCCTTCGTGGGTATCGTCGTCTCGGTTATCCTCTCCGCCCTGGCGCGCAAGGTGCTCTCCAAGGCGGCCACGGCCTCGTCGATCCTGGCGCGCGTGCGCCGCCCGGGTCACTTCACCTTCGCCGCCTGGGGAGCGTGGGCGGGGCTCGGCATCGCGCTGGTCAACCCCCATCTGTCCGACTGGAACGGCACGTCGATCACGACGTTCCTCATGCACATGCTGCTCATCGTCGCCCTCGCCTGCCTGACGTGGATGGCCTACGCCGCCGCGTGGGTCTTCGAGGACGCCGCCAAGGTGCGCCAGGATTCTGACCAGGGACGCTCGCGCCGCTTCGAGACCCAGGCCCAGGTGCTGCGCCGGCTCACCCAGTCGATCGTCGTCGTCGTGGGCGCCGCCGCGATCATCGGCACCTTCGAGGCCGCCCGCCAGGCTATGACCACCGTCCTGGCCTCCGCCGGCGTTATCTCGGTGGTCGCCGGATCATTAAAACAGCAGACCCTCGGCAACGTCTTCGCCGGCCTGCAGCTGGCCTTCACCGACGCGATCCGCGTGGGCGACGTCGTCGTCGCCGGCGACAAACAGGAAACCGGCTCCGTCGAGGAAATCACGCTCTCCTACGTGGTCGTGCGCATCTGGGACGAGCGCCGCCTCATCATTCCGTGCCGTTACTTCACGCAGACGCCCTTCGAGAACTGGACGCGCCGCGTCGCCGCCCAGCTGGGCACCGTCGAACTCAAGCTCGACTGGTCCGCGCCCATGACCCTCATCCGCGCCAAGGTCGAGCAGCTCCTGACCGCCACCGACCTGTGGGACGGTCGTACGTGGGGCGTGCAGATCACCGACTCCGACGAATACACGGTCACCGTGCGCATCCTGGTCTCGGCGAAGAACTCCGGGTACCTCTCCGACCTGCGCGCCTACATGCGCGAGCAGCTCATCTCGTGGATCGTTACCGAAGAGCCGTGGGCGCGCCCCGCCCAGCGCATCGAGCCGCGCCAGACCGTCACCGTCGAGCAGGACATGAGCCGCGAACGCATCGCGCGCCTGGCCGCCGAGCTCGCCGGAATCTCCGGCACGAACGAGGCCGGGGCCGCCTCGGGCGCGTCGGCTTCCCACGCGGGTGCGCCCGCGTCGGCCGGTGAGCAGTCCGGCGCTGCGACGGGTGGCGCCGCCTCCGCGATCTCCGCGTCCGGTGCCGCCGCCGCGCCCAAGGATCCCGTCCACGCTGCGCGCATGGTCGCCGCCCGCCGCAAGGCCAAGCGTGCCCGCCGCCGCGCCATGGCCGACCGCCAGCGCGAACTCGCCGAGGGTGGTCCCAGCGCCTCCCGCGACGAAACTCAGGTGATCTCCAAGAGCGCTCTGCGCAAGATTATCGAGGCCGCCGGCAACGCGAACCCGCAGCTCACTCAGACCCTCACCGCGACCTCCATCGGCCGAGGCGAGCGCTTCTTCTCCGGCTCCGCCGAGGCCGAGGCGCGCGCCGCCGCACTCGAGGGCCCCGGCGAAGAGGCCTTCGCCGAGCGCGAGGCCGAGGCCCGCCGCGCCCAGGAACGCCGCGAGGCCCACAAGCGCCGCGATGCCGAGGCCCTCGACCCCGAGACTACCCTCGCCCTGGCCGCCGTCGGCGTCGAGCCGGTCGCTGCCGACAACGAGTCGTCCGACAGCGAATCGCCCGAGGCGGCCCAGGATGTGGCCGAGGGCGCGGGTGCCGACGCCGAGCGTGCGGACGAGGTGGCCGCGAAGGAGGCTGCGGCCGATTCTGCCGGTGCGGCCGCCGGCGAGAAGCCTGAAGCTGCTGCCGGTTCCGATACCGCCGGTTCCGATACCGCCGGTTCTGATCCCGCTGACGACCACGCCGAGGGCGTGAAGGCCGAGGCCGACGCGCAGCCCGACGATGTCGCGCCCGCCGAGGACAAGGCCGCCGACGTCCAGTCTGTCCCCGCGCAGGGCGAGAACCCCGCGGACGCGGCAATCGACGCTGGCGCATCCGCCGATTCCGGCGACTCGCGCACCGCCGACGCTCAGGCGGGCAGCGCCCCCGCCGAGGACACTGAGCGTGAGGGCGTGCCCGCCCCCGACGCACCCGAGGAAACGGGCGGCGAGGAGGAGGCCCAGGCCTCGTCGGACGTCGAGCTGTCCCCGGATGAGCAGGAAACCACGCCGATTCCCGCGCGTGAAACATCCGTGAAACATCCCGTTCAGGTGCCGCCGCCCGTGCGCACTGGCCGACCCGTCATGACAGACACGGTCCAGGCGATCGCCCCCGCGCTCGTGCCGCCGCCGGAGCCGACCCCCGCCGAGATGGCCGCGTTGCTCGCGGACGAGGATACCCCCGACGAGCCCGCCGTCCACCCCGGCTGGTACGCGGTCGCGGAAGAGGCGCGCCTCGACGAGGAAACCCGCCCCACGCCCACGGTGAAGCCTGCGCGCGTGTCCATCATGGACTTCTTCCCCGCCGTCGCCCCCACCGGTGCCGAGGCTGACGTCCTGCGCGCCGTCACCGGCCAGATCCCTGTCGTCGAGCCGCGTGAACCGAAGGCCGAGGATGCCGAGGCTGCGGTGGTGGAAAAGGGTGCGACGGATGAGGCCGCGACGGACGAGGCCGTGGCACCCGAAGTCGAGGCTGCGCAGGAGGAAGCGGCCGACGACGAGTCCGCTGCGGAGGTCACCGTCGTCATGGATCCCGTGGAGGCCGCAGAGGCGGGTGCGCTCGACTCCGAGGCAACGCAGGTCCTGCCTGCCGCCGATGAGTCCGTGGACGAGACCCTCGTGATGCCCGCGGCGGCTATCGCCGAGCCGGCTTCTGAGGCCGCGACGGCGGAAGAGGAGACCCCGGCGAAGAAGGAGACCGCCAAGAAGGCGGCCTCCACCAAGGCCGGCGCGAAGAAGGCTCCCGCGAAGAAGGCGGCCGCCAAGAAGGCCTCGACCGCGAAGAAGGGCGCGAAAAAGTCCTCCGCAGCGGCGACAAAGACCGTGAAGGATGAGGGAGGCGACAAGGCGACCGACGCGACCCCCGCCAAGGACGCAAAGGACCCCGCCAAGAAGGCCACCACGAAGAAGACTGCCGCCAAGAAGGGCGCCGCTAAGAAGACGGCACCTAAGAAGGCGGCGGCGAAGAAGACCTCAGGCGCAGGGCCCGCCACCGATGAGTGATGGGGACAGGTGAACGGGCCAGGGCCTCGTCACTGAGGCCAGCGCGAGGAAAACGGAACGCCCGCGCCCACGCACACATGTGCACGGGCGCGGGCGGTCCGCGACAATAGAGACATGACCGCTCCAGATCCCACCGCCCACAGCGAGACGCCTGACCAGCAGACTGCTCCGGGCCCAGAGGCCGCCCGTGGCGCGCAGGATTCTCCTGGAGGACGTGTCGGCGGCGCCGTCCACGCAGCCCTCGCCGCCCAGACCATATTTCCGGCCCTCGGCATCGCTCTGGCCGGAACGATCCTCGGTATCGCTGCTCCCGACACCATCGCGTGGATGATCCTGGTCCCCGCGGCGATCGTCCTCATCGCGCGCACGAGGCCCTGGCAGCAGAGCCTCGGCGTGCGTGGGCTCGGCATCGCCGTGATCGTGGGGGTTTTGTTTGCTCTGTACGGTAGCAGCATGTTCACGGCGATCAACCATCTGCAGGTGGGTACCGCCGTGGCGATCTCGATGACCGTCGGTCTGCTGATCGGCCTGATTCACGGGCAGGGGAAACGTCGTTTCCTCAGCCCGGCTCTTGCCCTCGCGGGATGTGTCGTGTTTGCATACCAGGCGTTCCCGGACACCGTCGATGGCAAGGTGATGCAGTCGAGCATGATGGCGAGTCTATGGGCTGGTGTTCTCCTGCTCATCATGGTGATGATGAGGGGTGTCGTGTCGCATCTCGGCTACGACTACGGAGCGGTCTCCGGGGTCGGTTTCGTGATTGCTGCACTGGGATTCGGTCTGCGGGACACCACCATTCATGAGATTCCCGCCCTGAATGGACGCTTTATCGCGGTCATCATCGCGGTCGGCTGCCTGATGTTCGTCAGACCCACCGTGCTGCGCCGCATCGTCGATCAACGGGCAGATGCGCGAACCCAAGCTCGATACAACTTTTTCTTTCCCGCAGTCGCGATGGTTGCCGGCGTCGTCCTGCTCGGACAGGTTCCCAGCCTCCTTGACCTTCTCGGTCTCGCGCTCATCACCGGCGCGCTCTGGATCATGTCGGGCGTGACGATCGTTCCGCGGCGATTCTTTCGCAAAAGCGGGTCCGGAGAGGTGACCGCGGACTGAGCCCCCGCCTCGTCCATGGACACCGCGAGGAAAGCGGCCGCACGCGTGCGAGGGCGCGGACGGCGCGGGACAATAGATCCATGAACGCTACTAATCCCGCTGCCCGCACCGACGCCGAGTGGAAGAAACTCCTGAGCCCCATGCGCTACCACGTGCTGCGCGAGGCCGGCACCGAGCGCCCCTTCACCGGTGAGCTCCTCGACGAAGCCCGCATTGGCACCTACTCGTGCGCGGCCTGCGGGTCCGCCCTCTTCGACTCCGACGCGAAGTTCGACTCCTCCTGCGGGTGGCCCTCCTTCTTCCAGGCCCACGACGGCGCGACCGTCGAGAGCGTCGACACCAGCCACGGCATGATCCGCACCGAGGTGCGCTGCGCGACCTGCAACTCCCACCTCGGCCACGTCTTCCCCGACGCGCCCGACCAGCCCACCGGCATGCGCTACTGCATGAACTCCGCCGCCCTGACTTTCGCGCCCGCTCAGTGATCGCGCCCGCCCAGCGCTCCGTCACCGACCGCATCCCGCCCCAGCTCTACATCGTCGGGTCCGGCCTCATCCAGTACGTGGGCGCTGCGCTCGCGGTTATCGCCTTCGCGTCCGTCGAACCCGCCTCCGTCGCCTGGTGGCGCGTCCTGACCGGCGCGGTCGTTCTCCTCGCCTGGAAGCGCCCGTGGCGCGGCGGCCTCACGCGCTCCGACCTGGCTATTTCCGCGCTGTTCGGCGTCATCATCCTGACGATGAACTCCTCGTTCTACGAGTCGATCGCGCGCATTCCCCTGGGGACCGCCGTATCTATCGAGTTCATCGGCCCCGTCGCTGTCGCCGTCATCAGGGGCCGCGGCTGGCGTCCGCGCATCGCCGCCGTCCTCGCGTTCGCCGGGGTGGCGTGCATCGGCGGGCTAGCCCTCGACCTCAGCGTGCCCAGCGTGCGCGTCGGCGTCGCCTGGATCCTCCTTGCGGCTCTCGCCTGGTCGGCCTACATTGTCGTCGGGCAGAAGGCCTCGACTACGCGCGACGGGGTGACGAACCTGGCGCTCGGCTGCGCGTGGGGCACCCTGTTTTTCGCGCCTTTCCTCGGGCCGGGAGCGATGGTCGCCCTGGCCTCGTGGAAACTCATCGCGATCGTCGTCGGCGTGGGCCTGCTGTCCACCGCGATTCCCTACACCTTCGAGGCGCTCGCGATGCGGCGCCTGGCCGCGTCGACCTTCGCGCTGTTCGCCGCGATCCTGCCGGCCACGTCCGCCCTGGTCGGGGCCGTCATGCTCCGCCAGATCCCCGGC
>CAUTDS010000072.1:0-6537 GCA_963537175.1 uncultured Actinomycetes bacterium | reverse complement strand
GTGGACGCGTGTCCGTCGCCGACGCCGGCCTCGGGGGCGCGGCCGGCGTCGGCGACGGACACGCGTCCACCAATGCCGGTGCCTTCGGCGGCGCTCACGCCGGCGGCGCGCGCGGCGGAGGTCAGGACGGGGCCGGCGGCGATCGCGGCGGCAACGTCACGCTCGATGACGCGGCCGTGGGGGCCGGAGCCCTCGGTGATGGCCGAAGCGTCGACGCCGTTCGAAGCGGCGAGGGCGCGGGCGCGCGGGGAGACGGCGCCGGTGGCGCGCTCGGTCGCGAAGGCGGGGGCGGCGGCCTCGGGGGCGGCGGCCTGCTCGGCGGGAGCATCGGCCTCGGCGGGGGCAGCGTCGCCACCGGGAACGAGGCCGGAGATGTCCTCCCCGGGCTCACCGACGATGATGAGCGGATCCTTCACGGGGACCTCGTCGCCTTCCTCCCACAGGAGCTTCAGGACGGTACCCTCGGCGGTCGAGGGCACCTCCATGGTCGACTTGTCAGTCTCGATGGACGCGAGCGTCTGGTCGACGGAGACGGTGTCGCCTTCTGCGATCATCCACTCGACGATGATGCATGACTCAACAGAGTTGCCCAGCTGGGGCATCACCACGATGGTGGCCATGTAATTCCTCCTAGACGATGCGCAGCTTCGTGCGCTCGGCCAATTCCTTGATGGATTCTTCGGGGATCTCATCGTCGGTGATGATTCCGGTGACCTCGTCGATCCCCATGAAGCTGACAAAGCCGGCTTCCCCATACTTGGAGGAGTCAGCGAGCAGCCACGTCTCTTGTGCGCGGGTGCGCATAATGGAGCCGACCTGTCCACCTTCTACGAGCTGGGTGGTCAGGCCGCGATCAACGCTGAACCCGTCGGTTCCAAGGAAAGCGACGCGTGCGTTGAAGTCATTGATGGCGCGCTCTGCGACCGGACCCACGAGGGACTCGGACTCGGCGCGGAAGTGCCCACCCGTCAGCGTGATGTTGAGGTTCGGGTTAGAGCGGGCGTTTGCGAAGACGAGAACGGAGTTGGTGAGCACCTGGACTCCGCGCTTGCCGGTGAGGTACTTGACGATGAGGGCGCAGGTGGTGCCGGCCTCGATCATGATGCGATCGTCATCGTGGATCATGTCGGCGGCGGCGCGAGCGATGCGCTCCTTGATCTCAACACGATCGTTCTGGCGCAGGTGAATGTTGCGGAAGGTGGTGGGACGCGCTCCTCCGTGCGTGCGCACGAGGTAGCCCTGCTCGTCGAGAGACTTGAGCGATGCGCGCACGGTGACGGGCGAAACTCCCAGATCGGAGGCAAGCTGCGCGACGCTCACCTCGCCCTCCCGGGCGAGGCGATCCAGGATGTAGTTCGTGCGTTCTTCTGCACGTCCCATGGGGCACCTCTTCGCGGAATCAGCGACATTCTTTGTCGCTTTGTCTTTCGTTAAGAAAAGAATAGTCACTAAAACGAAAGTATGCAACATCACGAGAACAACATTCACACGCGTGCGCACACCGCGCACAAACGTTCAAGGCAACGCTGCCCATTTTTTAGAATTCAATGATATTGCAAGGATAAATGCGCTGGTGGGTGGCTCCCGCGAGCCACCCACCAGCTATGAAACTCTCAGCCCCACCCCGGAGCCACCATCCCATTGAAACGAAAACGAAACGAAAGCGCTCGTCACCGATCCAACAAGACGCACCCTGGGGCGGCAAACGGGTTTTACTCCCCGGGCTGGCGAACGCCGACCGTCAGGAGCAGGTTGCCGTACAGGCGCTGCTCGCCCGTCGCAACGATGATGCCGACGTTCTCGTCGCGTGCGGCATCGTAGAAGTCCCAGCGGGAAATCTCGCCGAACTCCACGCCGGGCAGAGCCGCGCGGAACTCGTCGTGGATCGGAATCTCCACGGGATCGGCGTCGGGGGCGGGGGTCATGATCTCTGCTCGCTCGATCGGAATCGTGCGCTTGAGGATATCGAGAACCTGGCTGACATCCAGGAGACCCGGAGCAAGGTTGAGCGAAATGAGTTCGCAGCGCGGGTTCACACCCGTGGTGTGCGGGTAGTTCGCGTCCGCCAGCAGAATCTTCGAGCCGTGGCCGGCGGCCGCGAGCGCGCGCAGGAACTGCGGGTGCGTCATAGGTCCATAGAGCATGAACGTGCCTTTCTTACAGGTGTGAACTGGCCCGGATGACCAGCTCGGGGTCGAGGACGATGTCCTGTGAGGGACCGCCGCCCATGAGCGAGCGCACGAGGCGCACGGCCGTGCGTCCGAGGCGATCGAAGGGCTGGTGGATTGTCGTGAGCGGAGGCGCGTAGGAGTCCGCACCGTCGATGTCGTCGAAGCCAACGACCCGTACGTCGCGAGGCACCACTCCCCCGCGCTCGTAGATGTAACGCATGGCGCCCAGGGCCAGCTGGTCATTCGCCGTCTGGATGCCCTGGGGCAGACGACCGGCCGCGCGCATGACGTCGTAGCCGTCGCGCGAGTCCCACGAGTCGGGCGCAAGGACGACGGGTTCGATGCCGTAAGACGCGCACGCCTGCTCGTAGCCGAGCCTGCGCATCTGAGCATCCGACCAGCCGGCCGGGCCCGAGATGTGGACGACATCGGTGAGTCCCTGGGCGAGCAGGTGGTCGGTGGCCAGGCGCGCGCCGCGCACGTTGTCGACCGCGACGGTCGAGATGCCATCGAGGCCCTTTTCGCTCGTCAGGACGAGGACGGTCGGGAAGCGCTTACCGGATTCGATCGCGACGTCGATCGTCGGGTCTTGACCTCCCAGGATGATGACGCCGTCGACGTCGAAGGGAGCGAAGTCGTTGCGCAGCTGGCCGTCGGGCCCGTACGCGTTGGACAGGGACACGTGGTACCCGGCCTGCGACGAGGCGTTGAGGATCGACAGCAGCACGCGCCCGTGTCCGTGGAACATGGGCGCCGCCAAGACGACGTGAAGGACGTTGGTGCGTTTGGCCGCGAGCGCGCGCGCCGCATAGTTGGGCACGTAGCCCAGCTCCTCGACGAGTTTCGCAATGCGCGCACGCGTCTTTTCGGAGACCTCGGGGTCCCCGCGCACAACCCGCGAGACCGTGTTCGTCGACACGCCTGCCCGCCGCGCGATGTCGGCGAGGGAGACCTTCTTAGCTGCGGGTCGGGACGTGGACATGGGTCGCTGCGCTGGCTGCGATGACGGAGGCGCGGTCTGCCTGCGCGAGGGCGCCAATGGTTTCGAGCTGGGCGAGGAGGGAACCGAAGGTCGAGGCCTCGATGGGGCCGCGCACGACGTTGACTCCCGAGATCTGGGCGGTCAGGTCGCACAGGAGGCGGTTGCGCGCGCCTCCGCCCACGAGATTGAGCTGGTCGGGGGCCTTTCCGGTGGCCTCGGTCAGCTCGCCGATCGCGCGGGCGTAGCGGCGGGCGAAGGATTCGATGATGACGCGCACGTAGCCGGCCATGGAGTCGGGACGAGCCGCGCCCTGGGCGTCCAGGGCCTCGTCGATCTTGCGCTGCATGTCGCCGGGGGTGGCGAAGGCTTCCTCATCGGGATCGAAAACGCCGGAGGCGGCGGGCAGTTCGCGCGCCTGGGCAACCAGCTCGTCGGTGTCGGTGGGCGTGCCCTCGCGCTCCCACTGGCGCTGGATCTCCTGGAGGATCCACATGCCCGTGATGTTGAAGAGGGGGCGTACTCCCCCGTCGGTGCGGCCCTCGTTCGTAATGCCGAGGTCGAAGGCTGCGTCGCTCATGAGGGGCTGATCCTCGATGGCGCCGAGGACGGACCAGGAGCCGCAGGACAGGAAGTAGGCGCGCTTGCCTTCCTCGATGGGCAGGCCGTGGACGGCGCAGGCGGAATCGTGGGCACCGCCGCGCACGACGGTGAGGGTTTCGAGGCCGGGGACAGTGCAGGGGCCGACGACGGTGCGGTCGGCGGCGAGTTCACCGAACCAGCCGCGCGGGATGCCAAGGCGGTTGAAGACCTCGTCGTTGAAGTCGCCGCCGCCCGGGGTGAGCAGGCCGGAGGTCGAGGCGATCGTACGCGACCATCCGACGACGCCGGTGAGTCGGTACGCGAAGTAGTCGGGCAGGAAGAGGGCCGCGGCAACACGCTGCGCGTCGGCGGGGTTTTCCTGCAGGAAGGCGAAGAGCTGGTTCGCCGTGTTGATAGTGGCCGGCTGGTTGCCGGTCAGGTCGAAGAACTCGCGGTCGCCGATGCGATCACGGAAAGCGTCAAGAGTGCGGGAGGTGCGCTCGTCGCGGTAGGCGATGACGTCGCCGACGAGCTCGCCGTTCTCGTCAAGGGGAGCCCAGTCCACGCCCCAGGTGTCAATGGAGACCGCGCGGGCGTCCGGGAACTGTTCGAGGGCCTTCTTCAGGCCGGTGATCGTCTCGGCCTCCATCGTGGCCACGTCCCACGTGAGGGTGCCGTCTTCGCGGCGGCGGGCCTCGTGCTTAAAGCGGTGGATGTCGGTGACGTCGAGGCGTCCGTCGTGCAGCGTTCCGGCGAGGACTCGGCCGGATGCGGATCCAAGGTCAACAGCAAGTACGGTGGTCATTGAAGGTCTCCTGCTCAAAACGCCCTCGCGCGGCGCGTCCCATCGTTGGGTTCTCGTGCGGCTTTCCTCATCGGCGAGGCCGGGGCCGGATCCCGGTGGTGGTGCCCCGCGTGGGGGCGAGCCCGGTCGGGCTCGGGGAGAGAGGACACCCGAGCCCGACCGGTGGTTGCATCAGCGGTACATCGGACCGAAGGTCTCGCAGGCGCGGAAGTCCGCGGCTTCGAGGGACTCGGTGCCGAACAGCGACCACGCCTTGGGACGGAACACGCGCTCCGCGGGGACGTTGTGCATGTTGACCGGGATGCGCAGCATCGACGCCAGCGTGATGAGCTGGCCACCGATGTGGCCGTAGGAGATCGCACCGTGGTTGGCGCCCCACGCGTTCATGACGTCGTAGACGCTCTTGAAGGCGCCCTCACCCGTCAGGTTCGGGACGAACCAGGTGGTGGGCCATTCAATGTTGGTGCGCTCTTCGATGGTGAAGGCGACCTCGTCGGGCAGCTCGACCGTGTAGCCCTCGGCAATCTGCATGACCGGTCCGAGGCCGCGCACCAGGTTGATGCGGCACATCGTCACGGGCATCTCGCCGGAGGTACGGAAGTGGGTCGAGAAGCCGCCGCCACGGAAGTAGCCGGTCGAGGCCGGGTGGAAGGTCGTGGCCTCGAGCGTGGCCTCGCGGTCCTCCTCGGTGAACTCGTACCAGGGCTTGATGACGTTCTCGCCGTCGCGCACGGCCTTGCCGGCGCCGTCCAGCGTGGTCGAGCCGGAGTTACGCAGGTCGAGCAGACCCGCGGCGGCGCGGCCCTCGGGCTTCCAACCGGTGGCCTTCTCGATGGACTCGGGGCTCCAGTAGGTACGAACGTCGGAGAAGATCTGCGGCGTGTTCGTCAGGAGGTAGCCGAACAGCATCGAGGCGCCGTTGAGCGAGTCGTTCTCGGTGGCCACGACGGAGGGCTGGCGGATGCCGGTCCAGTCGAAGTTCGTGTTGAGGATGGTCTCCAGAACGTCGCCGTTGGGGAAGTGGTCGGTCCACTGACGCTGGCCCTGGAAGCCGGCCGCGATGGCACCGTGGCCGCCGGCCTCTTCCTCAAAGCCAAGCTCGGCCAGGCGCGGGTTGCCGTGCATGAGGTCGCGGGCGATGATCGTCATCTTGGTGACGAACTTCCACCAGTCCTCGTGCTTCTCGGGGTACTGCCACTCCGGCGGGTTCCAGTCCTTGCCCTGCTTGAAGTTCTCGCGGATCCACTGGTAGGCCTGCTCGTACTCTTCGGGGTCGTAGATACCCTCTTCGATGCGGCGGGTGAACTCGGTCATGTCGATGTACTCGTTGCGCATGCCGAGGTAGGAGCCGAAGAAGTCAGGGTCGACGACGGAGCCGGCGATACCCATGGAGACGGAGCCCATGGACAGGTATGCCTCGCCCTTCATCTGCGCAACGGCCAGGCCGGCGGTCGCGTAGTCGAGGAGGCGGGTGCGCACGTCCTCGGGGATGGAGGTGTCGTCAGCGTCCTGCACGTGCTCGCCGTAGATACCGAAGGCGGGGATGCCGATCTGGGCGTGGCCGGCCAGCGCGGCGGCGAGGTACACGGCGCCGGGGCGCTCAGTGCCGTTGAAGCCCCAGATAGCGTGCGGCATCGCGGGGTCCATGTCGGTGGTCTCGGTGCCGTAGCACCAGCAGGGTGTGACCGTCAGGGTCAGGCCGACGTTGTTCGCGCGGAACTTGGCGGCGCAGGCCTGGGCCTCGTGGACGCGGCCGATCGTGGTGTCAGCGATGACGACCTCGACGGGGCTGCCGTCCGGGTAGCGCAGGTTGGAGGTGAAAAGCTCGGCGACGGACTTCGCCATGTTCATGGTCTGCTCTTCGAGCGACTCACGAACGCCCTTGCGGCGGCCGTCAATAGTGGGGCGGATTCCGATGCGGGGGTGGTTTGTCATTATTCCTTCATCCCTCATGGTGACGTCGATGTCGGAGCGCGGGGGCGCTCGCCCCCTCGGATCCT
>CAUTDS010000071.1:0-6556 GCA_963537175.1 uncultured Actinomycetes bacterium | reverse complement strand
GCGAGCGTCGCCGTGTAGGCCGCGTCGTAGAGGACCGGGCGGATGTTATCCGACATGCCGCCGTCGATCGCCACGTAGCGGCGCACTCCCCCGTCTTCCAGGGAAATATCCTTGACGACGCCGACGCGGTAGAGCATGACCATCGACGGGCCGGCAATCGAGCGGCCGGGCTCGACGGACACGTGCGGGATCGGCAGGCCGTGGTGGGTGCAACGCTCGCGCACCACGGTGGCCAACGCGCGGGCAACCTCGACCGGAGAGGTCGGGATCGGATCCTGGCCCGTGTAGGCGATGCCGACGCCGCCACCCAGGTCAATCGCGGGAACGTCCAGGCCCAGCTCAGCCTTCAGTCGCGCCGCAAAGTCGATGACGATGCGCGCGGCCTCAGCGAAGGCCTCGGTCCCAAAGATCTGAGAGCCGATGTGACTGTGCAGCCCGCGGAAGTCCAGGTGCGCCGCATCCTTGATCGCAGCCACGGCCTCGTATGCCTGGCCGGTGGCCAGGGACAGGCCGAACTTCTGGTCCTCGTGGGCGGTCGC
The DNA here is from genome assembly GCA_963537175.1 of uncultured Actinomycetes bacterium. GTDB lineage: Bacteria > Actinomycetota > Actinomycetes > Actinomycetales > Actinomycetaceae > Pauljensenia. Next base: position 6,017 of record CAUTDS010000071.1, on the reverse strand, counting down.
AATGTACTCGTTGCCGCCCGCGTGGATGCCGGACTTCAGGCGCACCATGACGGGCGCGACGACGCCGAGGTCAGCGGCGATGCGTTCGATCTGGTGGACCTCGTCCATCGAGTCGATGAAGATGCGGTGGATGCCGGTCTCGAGGGCGAGGCGGATCTCCGCGTCCGACTTGTTGTTGCCGTGCAGGCCGATGCGGTCGGGGTCCACCCCGGCGCGCAGGGCCAGGCTCAGCTCGCCGAGCGAGGCGGTGTCGATACCCAGGCCCTCGGCCGCGACGAGGCGCGCGACGTCGGCGCTCAGGAAGGCCTTGCCGGCGTAGAAGGCGTCGCCGCCGCTCATGCCGTAGCCGTCCCAGAACTCCTCGGCCATCGCGCTGGCCCACACGCGGGCACGGCCGCGCATGGCCTCGACGTCGAGCACGAAGGTGGGCGTGCCGAAGTCGGCGGCGACGCGGGTCAGGTCGACGCCTCCCACGCGCAGCACGCCGCCCTCCCGAGAAGCGCTCCACGGCCACAGGTCGGGGCGCTCATCGGGGGTCGGGCAGGTGAGGGTAGCGACGTTTGCCGTCTCGCTCACCGAGTCACATCCTCTCGGGGGCGCTCACACCAAGGAGGCCGAGGCCGGTGCGCAGCACCTGGGTGACCGCGTCGTTGAGCCAGAGGCGGGCGATGTGGCCGGGCTCGACCGGGTCGTCGCCGCGAGGCGTCACGCGGCACTGGCCGTACCAGGCGTGGTAGGTGGCAGCCAGGGACTCGAGGTAGCGGGCGATGCGGTGCGGCTCGCGCAGCTCGGTCGCCTGCGCAACCTGCGCGGGGAACTGGGCGAGGGCAGCCAGCAGGGCCTCGTCGGCCTCGGAGTCGAGGGCGGCCGGGTCGAAGCCGGCGTCGCGAGTGACGCCGTGCTCGGCGGCATTGCGGGCGACGTTGCAGGTGCGCACGTGCGCGTACTGCACGTAGTAGACCGGGTTGTCGTTGGAGTGCTGCGAGAGCAGGTCCAGGTCGATGTCGACCTGGGTATCCATCGACACGCGCACGAGGGCGTAGCGCGCGGCATCCACGCCCACGGCGTCGACGAGGTCGTCGAGGGTGACGATCGTGCCGGCACGCTTGGACATGCGCACGGGCTCGCCGTCCTTCACGAGGTTGACGAGCTGACCGATGAGGATCTGCAGGTTCTCGCCCGGCTTATCGCCGAACGCGGCGCACATCGCCATCATGCGGCCGATGTAGCCGTGGTGGTCGGCGCCCAGCAGGTAGATGGCGGCATCCGCGCCACGCTCGCGCTTGTTCAGGTAGTAGGCGACGTCGCCCGCAAAGTACGCAGCCTGGCCATCCGACTTGATAAGGACGCGGTCCTTGTCGTCGCCGTAGGTAGTCGTGCGCAGCCACACCGCGCCGCCCTCGTCGAAGATCTCGCCGCGCTCACGCAGGCGCTCGATCGCCGCGGCGACCGCACCCGAGGTGTGCAGGGAGTCCTCGTGGAAGAAGACGTCGAAGTCGGCGCGGAAGGAGTGCAGGCGCTCCTTAATCTCCGCAAACATCAGCTCGACACCGCGAGCGCGGAAGACCTCGATGGCCTCTTCCTCAGGCAGGGTGATCGGGTCGGGCTCGCCGGCCGCGCGCGCGTCGGCGCGGACCTGGTCGGCGATGTCGGCGATGTACTGGCCACCGTAGCCATCCTCGGGGACCTCGCGGCCCATGGCGCGGGCGTAGAGGGAGTGCGAGAAGCGGTCGATCTGCGAGCCGTGGTCGTTGAAGTAGTACTCGCGGGTCACGGCGGCGCCGGAGGCGGCCATGAGGCGGGCGAGCGAGTCGCCGACAGCGGCCCAGCGGGCGCCACCCAGGTGCACGGGGCCGGTCGGGTTCGCGGACACGTACTCGAGGTTGATCGAGCGGCCCGAGAGGGTCTCGTTGCGGCCGAACGCGGCGCCGGCCTCGACGATGGTACGAGCCAGCTCGCCCGCCGCACCCGCGCCCAGGCGGATGTTGATGAAGCCGGGGCCCGCGACCTCGACGGAGTCGATACCGTCGGCGGCAGCCAGGTCGTCAGCGAGGATCTGCGCGAACTCGCGCGGCGCCATGCCGGCCTTCTTACCGAGCTGCATCGCGACGTTGGTCGCCCAGTCACCGTGCTCGCGCACGCGCGGGCGCTCCACGGTCACGGGGTCGGGGACCAGCGAAGGATCGATCGAAATGCGACCGGCGGCGGCAGCGTCCAGCAGGGTCGCGCGGATGAGAGTAGCAAGTTCTTCAGGAGTCACCCCTTTAGACTACGGTGTTTTTGCTCCTATCCGCGAACTCTCCCCGGGTCCGTGAATGAAAACCTGGCCACATGCGCGTCCCATTACCTCCCCCTGCCCCACCCCACAGGCCTCGAGACGGGTAAAGTTTCGGGTAACCGAACGTTTTTCGTCAGCAGTGAGGAACACCCGTGACCGCCACGGACACCAAGCAGCGCCATAAGCTCATCCCCCTCCTCGGCCCCGCCTTCGTCGCGGCCGTCGCTTACGTCGACCCCGGCAACGTCGCCGCCAACATCACGGCGGGCGCGCGCTACGGGTATTTGCTCGTGTGGGTTCTCGTGGCCTCGAACATCTTCGCGATGGTCATCCAGTACCTCTCCGCCAAGCTCGGCCTCGTCACCGGCAAGTCCCTGCCCGCCCTGCTCGGCACGCGCATGCGCAAGCCCGGACGCATCGCGTTCTGGCTGCAGGCCGAGATCGTGGCCGCCGCGACCGACCTGGCCGAAGTCATCGGCGGCGCGCTCGCCCTCCACCTGCTATTTGGCATCCCCCTCCTGTGGGGCGGCGTCATCGTCGGCGTCGTGTCGATGGCCCTGCTGCTCGTTCAAGGCGGCGGGCGACAGCGCCAGTTCGAAACGATCATCGTCGGCCTGCTGATCATCATCACGCTCGGTTTCCTCGCTGGCCTCTTCGTCGCGCCGCCCAGTCCCTCGGGCGTGCTCGGCGGGCTCGTTCCTCGTTTCCAGGGCACCGACTCGGTCCTCGTGGCCGCGTCCATGCTCGGGGCGACCGTCATGCCGCACGCGGTCTACCTGCACTCCTCCCTCGTCAACGACCACGAGGCCGACGCCCTCGGCCCCTCCACCGGCGACGCCCGGCATTCCTCAGGGCACCTCTCGCGCCTGCTGCGCGCAACCCGCATCGACATCTACTGGGCGCTGAGCATCGCGGGCCTGGTCAACATCGGCCTGCTGCTGCTGGCGGCCGCGGCGCTCGCCGGCCAGAGCGGCACCGACACGATCGAGGGCGCGCATGCCGCGATCTCCTCCACACTCGGACCGGTCGTCGGCACGGTGTTTGCAGTGGGCCTGCTGGCCTCGGGCCTGGCCTCCACGTCGGTGGGCGCCTACGCGGGAAGCGAGATCATGAACGGCTTGCTCCACATCCGCGTGCCCATCGTGGTGCGCCGCCTCATCTCGCTGATCCCCGCGCTCATTATCCTGGGCGCGGGCGCCGAGCCCACGTGGGCACTCGTCGTTTCGCAGGTCGCCCTGTCCTTCGGTATTCCCTTCGCGATCATCCCGCTCATGCGCCTGACCGCCTCGCCCGAGGTCATGGGCGACTACGCGAACAATCGTCCCCTGCGTGTCACCGGCTTCCTCATCGCGGCAGTCATCGTCGCGCTGAACCTGTTCCTCGTCTACCTCACCCTCACCGGCCAGGGGTAAACACGTCGGCACGAGGGCGGGGCTGGGGTCGCCTTGCGGGCGCGATGCGTAGGCCCAAGCTTCGGGAAGGGCACGCGGGCCTGCGTCGGCACGCGCTAAGCCATCACCGAAACCACTGACGCCTCTGCTCACACCCATCAGGGTGCAATGAAACCATTGACACCTCTGCGAGGCGCCAATCAATCCTCATTGAAACCACGAGCACCTTTGCACGCCGAAACACACCTCAATTCAGCTATTTTTCGCCCGCAGTGGTGCCAGTGGTTTCACTCCTCAATGATCGCGGGCCAGCAAAGGTGTCATCGGTTTCATGCAGCGCGCACCTGCCCCACTGATGCACCGATGCGGACTCCCCCACCCACAGTCGCATGCAATTCCGCTTTTGCCTACTCCTACAAGAGTTCACAAACGTTGGAATCTCAAGGATCTGCTGCCACGACCTGAAGGACTCACCGGGGAATTGCATGCAACATTCCTGAGCTCTCACTGGAAACCACGGCGATGACTACAGGATCAGCCCCGTCGGGTGCTGCAACGCTTAATGGGCTTGGGCTGGCCAGGAAACCCCAAATACCCCTGACATTCCGGACATCCGAGACACCAGGTGTTACAAACGTCGTCAAATCGGAACATTATTAGCCGTTCAACACGGGGCCTTGTTACAAACGTCGTCAATCCAAGCCCAAAAACCACGATTTCCGGCGAAATAGCGGGCGGATTGACGACGTTTGTAACAATCACTCGGGAAGACGTACAAAAAGTTGCTCGGATTGACGACGTTTGTAACACGAAACAATTCACCGGCATGAACTCTCATGCATGAGAGCAGGATGCCGCCACATAGGGCCGAAACGTTGGGCGGCTCCGCATGGTCTGCGGGCCTGGCAGGACTCTCCGCAGACCGGGGAGCTTCGAGGAGCCCGCAGGTCAGGCAGCGAGCCACACAATGCCTATGAACCAAGCGGACACGAGACACGAACACAGCCCGGAAACAGGCACACAAAACGGGGCCGGTGGTCATTCACCGGCCCCGTCCGTTAAGTCTGCGCGTCGCTCAGGCGCGCACGGAGCGCTCGTAGTCCTTCATCAGGTCGATACGGCGCTGGTGACGCTCGTCGCCACTGAAGGGGGTCTCCAGGAAGGCATCGATGAGGGCCAGAGCCTCTTCCTCGCTGTGTTGGCGGGCGCCGACGGCCACGACGTTTGCGTCGTTGTGCTCGCGGGCCAGACGCGCGGTCGCATCGGACCACACGAGGGCGGCGCGCACGCCTTCCACGCAGTTGGCGGCCATCTGCTCGCCATTGCCGGAGCCGCCGATGACGATGCCGAGGCTGCCCGGCTCATCGACGACAGCCTGGGCGGCCTCAATGCAGAACGGCGGGTAGTCGTCGAGCGCATCGTACGTGTGAGCGCCATGGTCGACGACATCGTGACCGGCCTCGCGCAGGTGCGCGACGACCTTTTCCTTGAGTTCGAAACCGGCGTGATCGGTGCCGATATGAACGCGCATGGGATCCTCCTGAAGAGTTCTCAAACAAGCAACGCCCACTAGTATGGCACACATCACCGTCCCGCGTGGTTATATAAAACCCTGCTAAACTGACCAAGCTGCCCCGATAGCTCAGCGGATAGAGCGCTTGCCTCCGGTGCAAGAGGTCGCAGGTTCGAGTCCTGTTCGGGGTGCCACTCATGTCCGGGCCGCTCACAATGCCCGCCATTGGCCCACGGATACCCGCGCGCGAACGCGCCCCGACCTCGTCGATGAGGCCACTCCCACCTCCCGGAACGCTCCACACCCCGCTCCCCTACCCCATAAAATGGTGAGCGTATTTGTCGTCAATCAAGGACTGGCCGATGACCTACCCCTGGTGGAGCCTGCTCCCCTTCGTTGCGATGCTCGCATGTATCGCCCTTCTGCCTATCATCCCGAAGACCGCACACTGGTGGGAAAAGGAATGCTCCCAGCTCTCCGTCGCGCTCGCTCTCGGCGTGCCGACGACGGTCTGGATGTTCATGAGGGCGGGCACCGGCCCGCTCATCGCCACGGGTGTGGAGTACGTGCAGTTCATTGCGCTGCTTTTCGCGTTGTTCGTGGTCTCCGGCGGCATTCACCTGGCCGGCGACATCAAGGCGACCCCGCGTAACAACACGATCTTCCTGGCGATCGGCGGCCTGCTGGCCTCGTTCATCGGGACGACGGGCGCGGCCATGCTGCTGATCCGCCCGCTCCTGGAGACCAACAAGGAACGTAAGCACCGCGTGCACACGGTCCTGTTCACGATCTTCATTGTGGCGAACTGTGGCGGCATACTGACTCCGCTCGGCGA
>CAUTDS010000070.1:0-6556 GCA_963537175.1 uncultured Actinomycetes bacterium | reverse complement strand
ACCTGGCCGGTGGCCTCGCGCAGGCGCTGCACCCACTTGGTGGGCTCGACGAACTCGACGCGCGTGTCGTTGACCGACGTCGTCGCCATGATCGCGGGCAGGAGCGCGCCGTCGGGCACGTTCTCGTACGGCGTGTAGCGGCTCATCGCGTCGAACACGGCGCGCGAGGTCAGCGGGTTGCCCCACTCCTCCCACTCGCCGACGGTGAGCGGCAGGGACGGGTCCAGGATCGTTGACAGCGCGTCCACGAAGGGCACGCCCGCCAGGATCGCGCGGAAACGGTCCGGGGCGGCGTTGGTGACCGCGCCCATGAGGAGGCCGCCGGCGCTGCGGCCCTCTGCGACCAGGCGGCCGGGCGCCACCCACCCGGAGTCGACCAGCCAGTCGGCCACGTCGATGAAGTCCGTGAAGGTGTGCTCCTTGACCAGCTCCTTGCCGTCCTCGTACCAGGCGCGGCCCATCTCGCCGCCGCCGCGCACGTGCGCGATCGCGTAGACGACGCGGCGCAGGATCGGCAGGCGCAGGGTCTCGAACTCGGGGTCGTAGCTGACCTCGTACGAGCCGTACCCGATCTGCCAGCCCGCGTGCGTCCCGTCCGGGCGCGCGTCGCGGTGGTGGATGAGGGTGACGGGGATGCGGGTCGCGCCGTCGCGCGCGAGCACCCACACGCGCTCCTCGACGTACTCGGCGGGGTCCCAGCCGGGCGCCTCGCGGGTGCGCAGGTTCCGCACGCTCAGGGTCGCGCCTTCGGGGTTCTCGGGGGACGAGGCCTGGGCGGGGGTGGGCAGGGAAACCTCGGCGACCGTCGGGGGCACGGTCTGCGACTGGAACTCCACGCGCAGCGGATCGGTCCACGGGGTCGGCACGGTCGTGATCGTGCGCACCGGGGCGTCGACCTCCACGCGCCGCCACGTGGGCGCCTGTTCGCGGCGGTCCCACACGTCAACCTGCGTCAGAGAGTCTGAACGAAGCGAGAGCGCCACGTAGTCCGCGTGGGCCTCGACGTCGGTGATGCGCTCGCCGGGGCCGGGGCTGCGCAACGGCTCCCAGGACTCAAACGGCGTGAGGGGCGCGGGCTCGTCCTCCGGCAGGGGAGTGCCGGGTGTGCGATCCGCCAGGGCCTGCCGACTGTACGCGGAGGAGGATGTGACGCCGAGGCGCGCCAAGGCCTCGGGCGAACCCCCTGCGGGCAGCATCGCCTGCGCGAGCGAACCCTCCTGCGTCAGCCCCGTATGCACGATGAACAGGCGGTCGCCCGCCGAATCCGCCGACACCAGCGTGCGCGGGCGCACCGGCATGAGCGGCAGCGGGCGCACGGACGGGTGGGCGGGCAGCCACAGCCACGCGCGGCCCGCCGTCGACGACGAGGCGTGAATGACGACGTGCCCCGGGAAACCCGAGGGCGCGAACCCCATCTCGAAGCCCTCGTCCGGCTCGACCAGCAGCAGCTCGTCTTCCTCGCGCGGCGTGCCCACGCGGTGCAACCACACGTCGCACGCGCGCCACGCGTCGTCCAGGCCCATGTAGATAAAGGATGTGGAATCATCCGCCCACGCGAAGCCGTACCCGGCGTCCACCACGGCCTCGTCGATGATGCGCCCCGACGCCTCCTGCACGACCCACGTGTAGCGCTCATCCCCGCTCGTGTCCCGAGCCCACGCAATCAGGCGCCCATCCGGGGAGGGATACATGTCCGCCAGGCGGAAAAACTCCTGCCCGCGCGCCCACTCGTTCTCATCGACGAGGAGCTCCTCGCCCTGCGTGGGCACGCCCGGTTGTGGGACGAGCGGGATCGGGGCGCCTGCCTCGTCGCGCTCCACGGGCGCGCGGTGATGCGTCGCGTAGGACTGGCCCTCCGCGAAACGCCGGAAGTACCAGAACTCGCCCTCGCGGATCGGAACCGTCACGTCGGTGAGCGCCGTCGAGGCCTTGACCTCCTCCACGAGGCGCGCCGCCGCCTCGCGCGTCGGCGTCGTCACCGTGTCCGCCCACGCGTTCTCCGCCTCCAAATGTGCCCTGACCTCGGGGTTGTCTGCGTCGCGCAGCCAATCCCACGGGTCATCAAAATGCTGCCCGAACTGGTCGCGCACCCGGTACCCGTAACGCTTCGGGGCAACCGGGGGAGTGTTCATCGACGAGGCCTGGGGTGTCTCACGCGTGGTCGTGTCAGTCATGGGCACCATCTTAGAGGTGGCGCAACTGGTGGGGATCCACGAAACAGCGGTGCGAGCGTGCGAGACTATACGAGTGAATGACGAACAAGCTCCCTCGCGCGGATCCGCTGCCGCGCTCGAACCCGCGGCCCCTGCGCTTGAACCCGCGGCGCTCCCGGACTCCTCCGCCCCTCTTTCCCAGCCCGGCACCCGAGGGCAGGTTGACGGGGGAGCGGCCCCGGCCTCGTCCCTGACCCTCACCGAGCGCGTCCTCGCCTGGGTGCGCGAATTCATCCAATTCGGCATGGTCGGAGCCACCGCCTACATCGTCGACGCCGGCCTGTTCAACCTGCTCCAGCACGGGCCGCTCGGCTTTCTCGCCGGGCACCCCAACACCGCGCAATTTCTCGCCGCCGCGACCGCGACCCTGTACTCGTGGATCGCCAACCGCCTGTGGACCTACCGCGGCCGCACCCGGGAGAATGCCACGCGCGAGGCCATCCTCTTCTTCTTCGCGAACGCCTGCGGCATCGGCATCTCCCAGTTCTGCCTGCTGTTCACCCACCACATCCTCGGGTTCACCTCGGCGCTGGCCGACAACATCGCCGTCTACGTCGTCGGCTTCGCCCTGGGCACCGCGTTCCGATTCCTTTTCTACCACTACGTGGTCTTCACCGGGCATACGCGCGCGTAGGTTTGAGGCGCGGCGGTAGGGTCGAAACGTGAAGGAAACGCCAGAGCACTACCCGACGCCCGAAGAATCCATCGCCACGATGGTCACCATCGACGACACCGCCCTCGTCTTCGAAGGCGGCGGCATGCGCAACGCCTACACGGCCGCGCTCGTGAGCCGACTCATCGCCGAAGGCATCAACTTCCCGCATATCTCCGGGGTTTCCGCGGGGTCCAGCCACCTGTGCAACTTCACCTCCCGCGACGCTCAGCGCTCCCACGACACCTTCGTCGATATCGTCGAAGACCCCGAGTTTGGTGGACTCAAGCACTTCCGCAAGGGGCACGGCTACTTCAACGCTGAGTACATCTACCAGCAGATCTGCTACCCCGACGGCACCCTGCCCTTCAACATGGATGCGTTCCTGGCGAACCCGGCGACCACGCGCGTCGCGACCTTCAACGCGTCGCGTGGTGAGGTTCGTTGGTTTTCCAAGGAGGAAATGAGCACCCTGGACACGCTCGGACCCATCATCCGCGCCTCCTCCACGCTGCCGATCCTCATGCCGCCCGTCGACATCGATGGCGACACCTACGTCGATGGTGCGCTCGGCCCGAACGGCGGCCTGCCCTTCGATCAGCCCCTGCGCGAGGGCTACCGCAAGCTCCTCGTCGTCCTCACTCGCCCCCGCGACTACGTCAAGGGCCCCATGCCCGCCAGCGTCGGTGCCCTCCTGCGCACCGCCTACCGTCAGTTCCCTTCCGTATTCGAGGGCGTGGCCAGACGCCCCGATCGCTACAACGCGGGACGCCGCCTCCTCTTCGAGCTCGAGGAACGAGGGCAGGTCTACGTGTTCGCCCCCGACAACCTGTGGATCAACAACACCGAGTCGCGGCGCGAGCGCCTCGAGGCGACCTACCGTGCCGGCCTGGTGCAGGCCGTGCGCGAAATGCCCGCGATCAAGGCGTTCCTAGGGTTGTAGGGGTTTCTTTCTGCGCATGTTCTGGCGGCGCTGCTTCTTGCCCCGACAGATCTCCGGCGTTGCTTGTGGCCCCACGGGTGTTCCGGGCGCCGGAGGGCCCGGCCGCCCGCGAGGCTAGGCGACCTCACTTCGTTCGGCGCCGCGCCTCGAAGCCCGCCCGTGCCCTCCGGACCCTCCGGCGCCCTCCACACCAGTGGCGCCTGGTTGCTGTGTGTGGTGCCCCGTCGTTTGGCGCGTCGTTTTGACTCCTGCACCAGACCCCATCACCGCCCGTGGGCACGGCAGCCTGGCCCTCTCCATCCCGCAGGACTCGCATCCAGTGGTCACTTCCCACATTCCTGAGCCCACACCCAATTTCGCATGCAACTCCCCCACGACCCTTTCAAATCCTGAAATAAGATCGGCGGAATTGCAACGTTTTCAGACTTTATTGAAACGTCACCCAATCGAATTGCATGCGAGTTTTCTGGGGAGCGGGCTTGTAGCCGCGCGCGGCGCGGTTGTCTGAAACCGGTGGCACCTTTGCTCGCTCGTTCCCGTGTGGGGTTGAAACCGACATCGCCTTTGCGGGTGAGAAATGGGTGTTTTTCGTGCGTTTTTTGGTTGCAGAGGTGCCACCGGTTTCAATGGTTGCTGTTCAGGGGCGTGCAAAGGCGATGCCGGTTTCATGCCGGCCTACATCAGTGGCTGCAGAGGTGTCATTGGTTTCAACGTCGCCATGTCGCTGCGCCCTGTGCGCGAAAAAGTTCGCCCAGTGCGCTGAAAACACCCCAAAATTGGTGTTTTTGGGCTTGCTGGGCGAACTATTTCGCGGATAGGCCGCTGGAGGCCCCGTGCTGGGCGAACTATTTCGCGGATAGGCCGCTGGAGAGGCTGTGTTGGGCGAGCTTGTGGTTCCTAGATCTAAGGCTCACCCCGGCACCCAGATGTAGGGCTCGTGTAGATGTAGCGCTCGTACCGCCCCCTATATCTAGGGCGCCCCGCAGACCCTATATCTAGTGCGCCCCACAGACCCTAGATCTAGGGCGCGCCTCCCGTCGTGGTCGCCCGCGACTGCCTCAGGTGGGCGCGCATCGACCGCCTTTCCGCAGGATTCCAGCCGTTTCGCCGAAAATAACTCCGACCCCTATATGTAGGGGCGCTTAGTCGCCAACGACCCCTAGATGTACGGGTGCGACACGCCCAAGACGCCGGCCAAAGAGTGTGACGCTCGACATCTTTCAGGTGGTTGGTAGGCGGTTATGCACAGGGTGGTGATGTGCTCATCCACAGGGTGCACAGGGGTGTGTTGGGGTGTTGGAGGCCCCTAGATGTGGCCATAGGTTAGCCGCAAACCCCAATGTTTGCGCGCATCTTCGCGTACCTGCGCACAGTGGGCGACAAACCGCGCAGGTGCCTCCGAGATCCTGACCGCTCGCTCCATCCACAGACCCTTCCTACCTCGTCCACAGTAGGGGCGGTGCACACAACATCTAGGGGTCGCTTGCGTGGGCGGCCACGAGGTGTAGTGTTGTCGTGTTCGCGGCGAACGAGCCGCCAGAAAGACAACACAGGATGCCAACGTCCGGCCTCGAGCCGCAAGGAGACACGAACATGTCGATCACCGTCTACTCCAAGCCCCGCTGCCCCCAGTGCGACGCGACCTACCGCGCCCTCGACAAGCAGGGCGTCTCCTACGAGAAGATCGACGTCACCCAGGACGCGGAATCCCTCGCCTTCATTAAGGGCCTCGGCTACCAGCAGGCCCCTGTCGTCGTGGCCGGCGAGGACCACTGGTCCGGCTTCCGCCCCGACCGCATCAAGGCCGTCGCCGCCGCAGCTGCCCCCCTGGCACTGCAGGCCTGAGTCGCGCCGACAAGTCCCGGCCGCGAGGCCGGGACTTTCGCGTATCTGGGCGGGAACGAGGCCGGGGCCTAGCCCTCAGAGACGGCGCGCACGCGCTCGAATGAGCGGCGCGCGAACCCGTGGTGGAAAACAGGGAAAAGAGCGGCTCATCGGCTGTCAGGGCCCGCCGCCCTCGACTGCGTAGGCGCGCCGCCAACGACCCTGTCCGCCTGCCGAGCCGGGCTCGTCGATCATCCCACATCGGACACGCGCGCGAGGCAACCCCGAGCGGGCCTCGGGGGTGAGACACTAGAGATTCAGCATCCCGCCTAGCAGGAAGGATCACCATGGGCAGCGTCGTCTACTTCTCGTCGGCGACGGGCAATACCCGCCGTTTTGTCGAAAAGCTCGGCCTTCCGGCGGCGCGAATCCCGTTGCTCCCCAAGGATGAACCTCTGCGCGTGACCGACGAGTACGTGCTCATCGTGCCCACCTACGGCGGCGGCAATCTCAAGGGAGCGGTGCCCAAACAGGTCATCAAGTTCCTCAATGACCCCGACAATCGGGCCCTGTGCAGGGGCGTCATCTCGTCGGGAAACACTAACTTCGGCAAGGCCTACTGCATCGCGGGCGACATCATCGCGGCCAAGCTGGGGGTCCCCCACATGTATAAGTTCGAGCTCCTCGGCACGCCCGAGGACGTCTCCAGAGTTCGCGAAGGACTGGAACAGTTTTGGCAGAAAACTACACCGACACAGGCGTAGAGGAAGCTCCCTCCCCGGAGCTGGACTACCACGCGCTGAACGCGCAGCTTAACCTGTACGACGCGAACGGACACATCCAGTTCGACGCGGACCGTGCGGCGGCTCGCCAGTACTTCCTCCAGCACGTCAACCAGAACACGGTGTTCTTCCACGACCTGGA
>CAUTDS010000069.1:0-6645 GCA_963537175.1 uncultured Actinomycetes bacterium | reverse complement strand
CCGCAACGACGTAGATGATGATCTTCCACAGGCGCACGTTGACGCCCGAGAGGCGCGTGGCCTCCTCGTTGGAGCCGATCGCCAGCGCGTAGCGGCCCAGCAGCGTCTTGTTCATGAGGAAGGTAGCCAGGATCGTGAGGATCACGAAGATCAGGACAGCGTTGGCGACGTAGGGGATGATCGTGCCGCTAGCGATGAACTTGTAGCCCGGGTTGGCGATAGAGATGGACGCCTTGTCGGAGATGATCAGCGCGAGGCCTCGGGCGACCATCATCATCGCGAGTGTTGCAATGAAGGGCGGCAGGCCCAGGATCGAGATGTTCAGGCCGTTGACGAGGCCGATTGCCATACCGACGAGGAGGGTGAGGATCAGGCCCGCGCCGAGCGGCAGGTTCATCTTGTCGCCCGCGAGGAAGACACCGGCCATAACCGCCACGAGGCTCAGGCCCGTACCGACGGAGAGGTCGATGCCCGACGTGGCAATCACGAATGTTGCGCCGAGCGCCATGACGCCCGTGTAGGCCGACTGAAGGACGATGCCCAGGTAGACCTCACGATTCACGAACGCAAAGTTGGGCACTGCAAAGCTAAAGAATGCCAGAACGACCAGCAGCGCCAGCGTCACGAGCAGCAGCTGCATGTTGTTCTTCATGAAGGTCTTGAAAGGCGACGGCGCCTCCAGGCCCTTGTTATCGACGACGGCGGTGCTCACGCGTGTACTCCGTTCGCTTCTTCCTGGCCGACGGTGGCCAGTTCCATAATGTTTTCTTGGGTGGCTTCCTCATTGTCGAGGGTGCCAATGATTCGGCCGTGGGCCATGACGGCGATACGATTCGCCAGACGCAGGACCTCGGGCAGCTCCGAGGAGATCACAATGATCGCCTTCCCCTGCTTCGCCAGGTCCTCGAGCAGCGTGTAGATCTCGTCCTTCGCGCCCACGTCGATGCCTCGTGTCGGCTCATCGAAGATCAGGATGTCGGTATCACGCTCCAGCCACTTGGCCACGACGACCTTCTGCTGGTTACCGCCCGAGAGGCTACGGACCTCGACGTCGACACTGGGGGTGCGCGTGCGCAGCTTCTTCACGTAGTCCTGAGCAATCGAACGCAGCTTCTTGGTAGCAACGACCGATGCGTTCGTGAAGTGGTCCATGGCGGCCATGCCCGTATTGAAGGACAAGTCCTTGTCGAGGAGCAGGCCGAACTGCTTGCGGTCCTCGGACAGGTAGCCGATGCCGTTCTTGACCGCGTCCGTCGCGCCCTTGATGGTGACCTTCTTGCCGTGGACGTAGATGTCGCCCTCGGTGTGGGGATCAGCGCCGAACAGCGCGCGGGCAACCTCGGTGCGGCCGGCGCCGACCAGGCCCGCGAATCCGAAGATCTCGCCCTTCTTGACCTCGAAGGAGACATCGTGGACAGCCTTGACGGTCGACAGATGCTCGACGCGCAGGACGGCCTCGTCGGAGAGCGGCTTGGTGGTGGGACGCGCGTCTGCGGGGACCTCGCGGCCGACCATCATCTTGACGACCTCGCTCATGGGGGTCGAGGCCGTGTCCACCGTGCCGATGTACTTGCCATCGCGCAGGACCGAGATGCGGTTGGTGAGCTCGGTGAGCTCGGGCATGCGGTGCGTGATGAAAATCAGGCCGGTCGTCGGGCACACGAAGTCGCGCACGAGCTCGAACAGGGATTCGGTCTCGGTGGTCGTCAGAGGAGCCGTGGGCTCGTCCATGACAAGGATCTTCGAATCGAAGGACAGCGCGCGTGCGATTTCCACCATCTGCAGACGCGCAACCGGCAGGTCGCGGCAGTAGGCGGTGGGATCGATGTCCATGTTGAGGCGCTCGAATAGCTCGCGCGCGTCACGGACCATCTTGCGGTCGTCGACGTATCCAAACTTGGACGTGCCGGGTCGACCGATGTACAGGTTCTGGGCGACGGTCAGGTCAGGAACGATGTTGAGTTCCTGGTGGATGATCGACAGGCCGAGGTCACGCGCGTGCTCCGGCGACTGAATGTCGACCTTCTCCCCCTGCAGCCAGATCTCGCCGCCCGGGTCGGACTTGTGGATACCGGTGAGCACCTTCATGAGCGTGGACTTGCCCGCTCCGTTCTCACCGCAGAGACCCAAGACTTCACCGGGTCGAAGGTCGAGGTCCACGTCGGACAGCGCCTTCACACCGGGGAACGTCTTCGAGATCCCCTTTAGCTCTAGTAAGTTCGTCACTTCTCACCCCTTGGGTACCAGTAACTTCTCTGTTTCTGGAGTTTGCTCCCCCGGCATCGTTAACGCTAACGGTCACTGTTCCGGAGAATCGCCCTCTTCGGCGTCCCCTTAAGAGTAGAGCATCACAGTGGACCGCGCGACCTAAATATCTGCGCATGTAATCAAATCGTAACCGAATGTCAGGATGATTCAGTCTGACATTTCCGCATCACCGCGCAGATTTTCAAGGACGGAGCACCCGACAGCATCCAGCCACTCCTGCTCGACCACGCAGGCCGCGACCAACACTTTTCCGCGTGTCGGATCGTGAGGGATCCCCTCTCGTTTCCACTCAGAAAATCCCTCGCCTCGTATAGTTGTCGGAAAAGTTCCGTGAACGTTCACGACGCGCCACCACGGGACTCCACCGCCCCAGTCGTGCATAATCCGCCCCACGACGCGCGGACCGGTACCGACCGCACGGGCGATCATCCCATAGGTGGCCACTCGCCCCTCGGGAATTTGCTCCACGACCCGCAGGACAGCCTCGACGAGCTCTTCCCTCACAGCTCGATCATCCTCCCCACGGCCCACAGGACCTCACGCGGATCTATCGGGACCACGGCGAGGTCCGTGTCCACCAGCGGTTCAGGTTCACTGTCGGGCGACTCAGGCAGCTCCGGTTCTACAACCTGCAGATCATCGCCAAGGACCGCCTCCTCCGCCGCACTATGCCTCCTCCTCAGGCTCCGGCGCCTGCTCGGGCGGCCCCGGCCTCGTCGAGAAGTCTGAGCTCCCTTCCTTCCACCCGTGCGCGTTGCAGGCGCGGTCCCACCCCCAGGGGGCGCCCACCGCTCATCGGAGGGTTCCTGCTCGAACGCGTCACCCACCTGATAGGTGACTCCAGAACAATCCAGGACGCGCAGATGCGCACACGACTCTTTCCACGCGCTCTCAGCACGGAAAGCCACGAAGGCAAAGGCGTGGAAGTCCGCAGCATTCAAGGCATCGGCGACGGTCGACCCCGCAGGAGCCACACAGGAGATGTCGCGCATCGCACGGAAGGTATTCCAGAGGGGCTTGGCTCCCAGCTCCATGGTCTCGGCGGGCAGCCACCGCAGGCCGTCCACTTTGCCCGTGCGCGGGCCCAGGCGCGTGAAGCCTCGGACGAAGCCGACGACCTCGCTGGGGAGGATCTCGTCAACCTTGACGACGCGCGTGCGATGCAGCTCCACGAGCGCACGGTCTCTACTCAGCCACACGCGCATGAGACGAGGCTTCTGCGCGGCCTTCGAGTGCAGGGCCCACACATCGAGGCGCATCGTCGCCCACGAGGAAGGGGCCAGATCGCGCCCCGGCTGAACCGCATCGGCGGGCGCGTTCAGCATCGCCAGGTAGGCGCGCTTGTCGAGCATCACCTTTCCCAGCTGAGCGTCATGGAAGCGCCGAGGGAAGGAAGCTCCCCGTTCCGGGCTTCCCCAGATGCTCGCGGCCGTCACGAGACGGTCCGAATCGCCGCTCCCCCGCGGCTGGTCCAGCCACTCGCGCCAACGCTCTCCGAAAGCGGCGTAGTGCTCTCGCATGCGCTTCTCACGCTCGACTGCGCCCTCTCTGGGGGCGACGGGACCACGCTTTTTCGTGCGCGGCCGCCTCACAAATTTGACGATCGCCTCGACGATCGTGGCCGCAACAAAGGCGATGATCAGAATGTGGTAGACGTGATCAGCAATCGCCTGCATCCACTCGCTCCTCCCGATCAACAAAAAGCCCCGAGTTCACGAGAACTCGGGGCATCTGCTCCTGCGACTGGATTCGAACCAGTAACCGTCCGATTAACAGTCGGATGCTCTGCCGTTGAGCTACGCAGGATTGCGACAAGAGAAGATAGTAGCAGAGACTATTCGGAACTGGCAAGCCAGATACGGACCCGGAGCTATGCTGCGTATCACTGACATGAGTCTTCCTTGTCTGAGGTGCTCACTCCCATGTGGGACTCTCGATGTCCACCCCCTGCTGCCTCGCAACCGCCTCGATCGCGTCGGCGAGCCACCGTGCGAAGCCGACATGCTGTGAGTCGTAGTGATCCCGGAATCGCTCGTCATGGATGTACGCGCGAGACATGATGTAGTGCTTGGCGGGCGTGACCGGAAAGAACTCGCTGAGAGCCTCTCTGTGTTCCTCGACGAGGCCGGCGGCCGTCTCGCTGCCTGGAGCAACACCATCGCGAATCGCATCGATCATCCTGCGTTCAATGTCATGGAACCGCTCGGCGTTCTGCCGCCAGTCGGCAGGCTGCCACGAAGCAGTGCGTTCTCGCGATTCACGCCAGTCGGCGGTATCGCCATAGCGCTCCTCGGCCTCGCTCTGGTGCGCCGTAAAGTTGGCCTCCCCCAAGATCTCCCCGATTTCTTCCACGGTGAGCGCCTTGTCATTCATTGCATCCTCCAAAAGAATGTCTAGTGCTTCTATCATTGCGTCCGTCTCGCGACGGTGAGCAACGAGGCTCTCTCTTTGCCTCTTCAGGTGGTCGACCGCAGTGTCTCCAGAATCGAGCAGAGCCTGAATATCCGTGAGTTTCATGCCCGTCGCCCGGTAGATGACGATCCGTTGGACTCGGGCACAATCCTCGGCTGAATAGAGCCGGTAGTTCGACCAGCTCCGCGCGGTGGGAGCTAGGAGGCCCTGCGCCTCCCAGTGGTGCAGCGTTCGCACCGTCAGGGAGAACCGCTCGGCGACCTCTCCGACCGTGTAGAGAATGGTGTCGTTGCTCATGACATCGATTCTGGCCCCTGACGCCACGTCATGGTCAAACGGAAAAAAGTATCCGTATCATGGTCACGCGGAGCGACGTTTCTGTGTCGTGGTCACGTGGACGAACACGCCAGCATCACTGCCATACGAAAGACCATGTCCACGTCGTGCCCTCCACGACAAGAACACCGCCCCATGGATAAGTCACCCCTACGAGCGTGTTGTTGATTCTCGCATTCGCCAACACTTCTCCATCACTCCAGGCAACTCAAGCCAAAAGACAACGTTCAACCTAATCGGGAAGATTCAACCCGATCAGAAGAGGTGGAATCTGCCCGATCAGGTGTAAGCCTCACGGGAACAAGTAATTTTGCGAATACGGAGGCTCAGAAGCCGACCGCAACGGCCGCAGGCCATTGCACGGACAGGCAGTGAAGCCTCAAAAGTCCACAGCCCCAGCTACACACGAATATCAGACAGGCGTCGGCGTTAACAACCACCGAAGCACACAGCCCCACCGATCGGGCACGTGGATGCCGCTGACCTGGCAGCTGACGATCCGGATAGGTTACGAGGATGTGGATAGGTTACGACGATGTGGATAGGTAAATAAGCTATCCAGATGCTCACAACCTATCCAGATGCTCATAACCTATCCACTTACGCAGCCTGATTCAGCCACGATGGCCGATTTTTGGCTGTTTTCACTCAACAGGTATGCAGTTTGATGACTACACCGCCTCAAGTCGCGCCCTTACCGCCGCCAATTGGGGGAATCGCACCACTAGAACCGCGACACGCCGCCGACACGCTGACAGTCGACTCCTAATGCTGCCAAACCCCCATCACTGCCGGCGTGGGGCGCCGGGAGAACCAGCGAGCTTGGCTGCGGGGCCCGTGGGCCGCGGCGGGGCCTGGCAGGGTGATTCACAGCGACCTGGCACCACTGGTGTGGAGGGCGCCGGAGGGACCGGAGGGCACGGGCGGGCTTCGAGGCGCGGCGCCGAACGAAGTGAGGATGCCTAGCCTCGCGGGCGGCCGGGCCCTCCGGCGCCTGGAACACCCGTGGGGCCACAAGCAACACCATCAACTGGGCGAGCCGAAAGGCTCGCGGCGCGGACGGTGTGGAAGGCGCCGGGAGAACCAGCGAGCTTGGCTGCGGCGCCCGTGGGCGGCGGCGGGGCCTGGCAGGGTGATTCACAGCGACCTGGCACCACTGGTGTGGAGGGCGCCGGAGGGACCGGAGGGCACGGCTGCGGTGCCCGAGGGCAGTGGCAGAGACTAAGCGACAACACACTAACGACAAGCACCGCCCGATTGGAGGCCGCCGCGGGGCCTGCGGGGCCTGGCCGGGCTTCGAGCCGAGGCGCGAAGCAGGCGCCGCCGGTGTGGAGGGCGCCGGAGGGACCGGAGGGCACGGGCGGGCTTCGAGGCGCGGCGCCGAACGAAGTGAGGCCGCCTAGCCTCGCGGGCGGCCGGGCCCTCCGGCGCCCGGAACACCAGCGGGGCCACAAGCAACACAAGCAGGAAGGCCGCCGCCCACGGCGCAGCCCGGCCCACGCATGCGGAAAACCCCGCCCCGCAGATGCGGGACGGGGTTTGCGCTACCCAGTCGGGTATGAAGTCTGAACGATTCAGACGGGGAAAGTCACTTAAGGGTGACCTTGCCGCCGGCCTCTTCGATCTCAG
>CAUTDS010000068.1:0-7133 GCA_963537175.1 uncultured Actinomycetes bacterium | reverse complement strand
GGGCCGACCATACCGATCTTGGCGCCCGGGAAGAAGCTCATGGTGACATCGTCGAGGATGACCTTGTCACCGATGGCCTTGCGAGCCTTGATCATCTGATAAATAAACTCCGCCACGTTACTCCGTTCGGGTGGTTTGGGGCGCGCCCTCGCGCGCATGTTCCCTCCTATGGTACCGACCCCGCACGGACCAGTGAGCCGCCCAACGGGACGCGAGGGGCGGTGATCCTTATCTCAGCGCCTATTGTCAGGATTTCGCCGCTCCCGCTCCTCACAAGGGTTCCGAGTTGGTTACGGATCCGTAGTGATTTTCCGAAAACTGTTCCAATTTTTTAAGAAACGCATGCGTAGGTTTGATTTTTAAGACAAACTTTGAAGTACTCGGGGAGGATTATCTCCCCTGTCAAACACGAGGAAGATCCGAGAGAACACCCGGCAGGAGGCAACATGAAGCGCGCAACACGCATTCCCATTGCAGGTGTTCACTCCCCCGTTTATCACGTCAGCGACACGTCCTCCACACTCGATCTCGCGGCAGCCCTCCTCACAGACACGACGACCGCCACTCCCCACCTGACAACGATCATCGCCGACCACCAAAGCGCGGGCCGCGGTCGACTCGGGCGCACATGGACAACCCCGGATGGTCAGGCTCTCCTCGCCTCCACCATCGTCTCCCTTCCCACCTCATTCCCCACCGAGATGCTCGGCTGGCTCGTGCATGCGTGCGCGCTCTCCGTGCGCGACGCGCTCTCTCCCCGTCTGTCGCCCCTCGGCCACACCGTTTCTCTCAAGTGGCCCAACGACGTACTCGTCGACGGCGCGCGCAAAATCTGCGGCATCCTCGCCCAGCTCGCCCCGGCCTCGTCCCCGTTTACGACGAGCGCGATCCTCGGATACGGCATCAACATCGCCCAAGATTCCGATCACCTTGCTACCCCGCAGGCAACCTCCCTGTACGCCGAGGGCGACACCGAGGCAGGCGCCGATCCCACCTCCGTCTCCCACACCCTGCTTGCCCAGATCCTCACCGGACTCGACTGCCGCATCCGAGGCCTCGTCACCCATGAAAACGCCCGCGACTGCGGGCTGGCTGACGAGGCCGCGAACGCACTGCCGCTCCTGGGGACGCGGATAGCGCTCGCGAAGCCGACGGACCCGGATGGCCACCCTGCGATGGAAGGCGTTGCCCTGGGGCTGAGCCCGACCGGCTCGCTCCTCGTCGCCACGGACGATGGGCGCACTCACGACATTAACGCCGGGGATGTCCTGGCCACCGGAATTCCTCTGACAACCGTTCACGACACCAAGGAGAAGCGTGCGAACAATTAATCGAATCCTCGTCGCCAACCGTGGCGAAATCGCTCTGCGCGTGTGCCGCACGGCCACCGACATGGGCATTGCGACGATCGCGGTTTACGCCGATCAGGACATGGCTGCGCCTCATACGCGTGAGGCCGACGAGGCCCTGTCCCTGGGTGGCGACGACGCGGCGTCGACGTATCTGAACGGTGAGAAGATCCTGGCGATCGCTCTAGAGACGGGCGCGGATGCGATTCACCCCGGCTACGGGTTCCTGTCTGAGAATTCTGAGTTCGCACGCGCTGTCGAGGATGCCGGTATTGCGTGGCTCGGTCCCGCGTCTTCCGTCATCGACGCCCTGGGTGACAAGATCAAGGCGCGCCGCGTGGCCGAGGCGTGCGGCGTGGCCCCGGTCCCGGGCGTCTCCGAGCCCGTGACCTCCCGCGAAGAGGTCGAGGCGTTCATCGCCTCGGCCGGTTACCCCGTGGTGCTCAAGCGCGCCGACGGCGGCGGCGGCCGAGGCATCAGCATTATCCGCTCGCAGGCTGACCTCGACCTGTTCTTCGCTCGTCACACGGACGCTGCCGACGACGGAGAGAGTGTAGATCTCGGTGGTCGCCGTATCATTAAAAAAGTCGAGACGCAGTCGGCGCGCGACGCCCACGGCAACTTCCACGTCATCTCGACCCGCGACTGCTCGGTGCAGCGTCGCAACCAGAAGCTGGTCGAAGAGGCTCCCGCACCCTTCCTGCCCGAGGGCGCGCACGAGACGCTCGTGAACGCGTCGCGCGCGCTGTTCGAGCACGTCGACTACGTGGGCGTGGGCACGGTGGAGTTCCTGCTTGAGCCGGACGGCAACATCTGGTTCCTCGAGGTCAACCCGCGTCTGCAGGTTGAGCACCCCGTGTCCGAGGAGGTCACGGGCATCGACCTGGTGCGCGAGCAGATTCGTATCGCGCAGGGCCTGCCGCTCACCACTCCCCCGGAGCCTCGCGGCCACTCCTTCGAGTTCCGCGTGACCTCCGAGGACCCATCGAAGGATTTGACCCCCACGGCTGGCCGCCTCGATGAGGTGCACTGGCCCCTGGGCCCCGGCATCCGTCTGGAGCTGGGTATTGATCAGGGCGACTCCGTGCAGACCGCCTTCGACTCCATGATCGCCAAGATCATCGTCACGGGCGCGGACCGCGAGCAGGCCCTTGCCCGATCGCGCCGTGCGCTGGCCGAGTTCTCGGTGCAGGGCGTGGCCACCCCGGTGCCCGTCTACCAGGACATCATCAACGATCCCGATTTCTGCGGCGTGGGTGGCTTCAACGTCTCCACGCGTTGGTTCGAGACGACGTTCATGCCCCAGCACGACTACTCGGATCTGGCTGTGCCCGCCGAGGCCTCTTCGACGGCAGACCTGCCGCGTCAGACCTACATCATCGAGCTGGATGGCCGCCGCGTGTCCCTGACGCTGCCGGCCGGCATGTTCAACGCGCCTGCCGCTGCGGCCCCTCGTCCGCCGCAGCCGCTGCGCTCTGCCACGCGTCGCGCGGGCGCCTCCGCCGTCCAGGCCGGCCCCCACCAGGGCGCCCCCGGCGACATCGTCGCCCCCATGCAGGCCATCGTCGTTGCCCTCGCCGTGTCCGAGGGAGACCAGGTCGAGGAAGGCCAGCTCGTCGCCGTCCTCGAGGCCATGAAGATGGAAAAGCCTCTGCTGGCCCCGCGCGCAGGCACCGTCACCTCCCTGTCGATCAAGCAGGGCGACACCGTGACCGCCGGGACCCGCATCGCCCACATCGCCACTGAAGAGGAGGCACAATGAGCACCCCCAGCCCGCTCACGCGTGACGGGTTCATCCAGGCCCAGGACGCGATCGCGCAGGCCGCCGAGGAAAAGGCCGCCCAGCGCCAGCACGCGAAGAAGAAGCTGACGGCGCGCGAGCGCCTGTCCCTCTTCTTTGATGACGGCGTGTGGCACGAGGTCGGTCAGTTCATTGGCGGTTCGGTACGCGAGGGGCGCATCGGCTCCGCTGTGGCTGCCGGTTACGGCCGCGTGCAGGGGCGTATGGTCGCCGCCTACGCGCAGGACTTCTCGGTGCTGGGTGGCACCCTGGGCAAGGTCGAGGGCGACAAGATCGTCGACCTGATCGACCGCGGCATCCGCATGCGCATTCCGATCGTCGGCATTCAGGATTCGGGCGGCGCCCGCATCCAGGAGGGCGTCGTCGCACTGGCCCAGTACGGCCGCATCTTCAAGAAGACCTGCGAGGCCTCGGGCCTGGTTCCCCAGATTTCGATCATCCTGGGCCCCTGCGCGGGCGGCGCTGTGTATCAGCCGGCTCTCACCGACTTCATCATCATGACGCGCGAGAACTCGCACATGTTCGTGACGGGTCCGGACGTCGTCGCTGCGACGACCGGTGAGAAGGTCACGCTCGATGAGCTCGGTGGCGCACCGATTCACAACTTCCAGTCTGGCGTCGCCCACCACATGGCCGACACGGAGGAAGAGGCGATCGACTACGTGCGCTCGCTGCTGGATTACCTGCCGTCGTCATGCGAGGTCGCTCCCCCCAAGTACGAGTACATTCCCAACCCCGAGGACGAGGCTGCCGCCCGCGCGGTCGCTGACCTGGTGCCCACCTCGGTGCGTCAGCCCTACGACGTGCGCGACGTGGTGCGCTCGCTTGTGGACCACGGCGAGTACGTGGAGATTCAGGACCTGTTCGCTCCCAACGTGACGATTGGTTTTGCGTGCGTCGACGGCCAGTCGGTGGGCATCGTGGCGAACCAGCCGATGAACGACGCGGGCACACTCGACGTGGACGCCTCGGAGAAGGCGGCGCGCTTCGTGCGTTTCTGCGACGCGTTTGGCCTACCTATCGTCACCTTCGTGGACGTTCCCGGCTATCGTCCGGGCACCGAGCAGGAACAGGCCGGGATCATCCGCCGCGGCGCGAAGGTGATCGTTGCCTACGCGAACGCGACCGTGCCGATGGTGACCGTCATCCTGCGTAAGGCCTACGGCGGCGCCTACATCGTCATGGGGTCGAAGTCGATCGGCGCGGACCTGGCGTTCGCATGGCCCGACGCGCAGATCGCCGTCATGGGCGCAGAGGGCGCAGCGTCGATCATGTACCGCCGTGAGCTTGCCGCCGCCCGCGAGAACGGGACCTTCGAGGAGACGAAGGCCGAGCTTGTAGCCCGCTACGAGGAGGAGACCGTCAACCCCGAGGTCTCGGTGTCCTCGGGTCAGCTCGACGGCATCATCGCTCCCGCCGATACCCGCCAGACCATCATCGATTCCCTGCACCTGCTGGCCACGAAGGACCAGCGTGCACCCCACGTCAAGCGTCACGATAACGGCCCTCTGTGACCGGCGTCGTTTGAGAAGAATTGTCCCCGAAGGAAAGTAAGAACATGTCGTTTGTGTCCTCGCTAAATGAGACCCCCTACGCGCTGACCTTTGCCGGTCAGGCCACGCCGTGGCGCGCCGCCCTCGATGAGATTGCTCGCGATCCCGAGATCGCCGAGATTGTCGCCGGCGTCATCAAGGCCTCGGATCAGGTGCTCTCCCCCGTGCGCCGCTCGCTGGCCACCCAGTCGGTCGCTTCCCTGCCCTTCGAGCTGCCCGCATCCCCCGAGTCTGCTGCCGTCACCCGCGACGCGGCCGGCCCGGACGAGGCCGCCCTGTCGGTTCCCGGTATCGTCGCTGCCCAGCTCGGCGCTCTCATCGACCTGACGCGCGCCGGCCTCAACATCGTCGCTAACCAGCCGACCGCGTTCGAGGGCCACTCTCAGGGTGTGCTTGGCGTGGAGATCGCCCGCGCGTGGATCGCCGGGGACGAGGCCCGGGCTGCCTCCGTGTTCGCGCTCGCTCGTCTGATCGGCGCGGCCGCCGCCCGCATCACGCGCCGCGCTCGCGCCCCGCACGCCGGCGACGCAACCTACATGGTGTCCGTGCGCGGCGTGTCCGATGCTCTTCTCGGACACATCGTCGAGTCCCTGCCGTCGACCTCGCACCCGCTCTCGATCGCGCTGCGTAACGACACCGACACGCACGTCGTCTCGGGCGCACCAAACGACCTGGCGTCCCTGGTCGCCGCCATCGAGCGCGCCGCCGCCAAGGACAAGGCCGCGCACGACGCCCACGAGCGCGGCGGCCGCCCGCTGACCCCCGTGTGCGAATACCTGCCGGTCTACGTCCCCTTCCACTCACCCATGCTGGCCGACGCCCTCGCCCTCGTGGACGAGTGGGCCGCCCAGTGCGGTATCGACGCCGAGCTGGCCCACTCCCTGGCCTCCGCCGTGCTCACGACGCCCGTGGACTGGCCCGCGCAGATCCGCGCCGCCGCCGAGTCCGGCGCACACTGGATCATCGACATGGGCCCGGGCGCCACGACGGTGCGCATGACCCGCGCCCTCGTCGAGGGCACGGGCGTTGGCGTCGTCGCCGCAGGCACCGCGTCCGACCGTGACAAGGCCGCGACCCCCGGTTGGGCCCCCGAGCCCGGCACCGACTGGTCCCACCTGCGCCCCAGCCTCGTGACCCTGCCCGACGGCAAGACCGTCGTCGACACCGCCTTCTCGCGCCTCACCGGCCGCTCCCCCGTCCTTCTGGCCGGCATGACGCCCACGACCGTCGACCCCGAGATCGTCGCAGCAGCCGCGAACGCCGGCTTCTGGGCCGAAATGGCGGGCGGCGGCCAGGTCACCGAAGAGGTCTACAACGAGAACCTGGCGGGCCTGCGCGCCCAGCTGCGCCCCGGCCACACCGCCGAGTTCAACTCCATGTTCCTGGACCGCTACCTGTGGAACCTTCAGTTCGGCCAGGCCCGCATCGTGTCGCGTTCGCGCGCGTCCGGCGCCCCCATCGACGGCGTCGTCGTCTCCGCGGGTATCCCCGAGCAGGACGAGGCCCTGGCGCTCATCGAGCAGCTGCGCGCCGACGGCTTCCCCTACGTGGCCTTCAAGCCCGGCACGGTCGACCAGATCCGCAAGGTCATCGCGATCGCCCGCGAGGCCGACCCGATCAAGGTCATCGTCCAGGTCGAGGATGGCCACTCCGGCGGCCACCACTCCTGGGAGGACCTGTCCGACCTGCTGCTGGCCACCTACGCCCAGCTGCGCGCCCAGTCCAACATCGTCCTGACCGTGGGCGGCGGCATCGGCACCCCCGAGCGCGCCGCTGACTTCCTCACCGGCGACTGGTCGGCCCGCTACGGCCGCCCGCCCATGCCCGTCGACGGCGTCCTCGTGGGCACCGCGTCGATGACCACGAAGGAAGCACACACCACGAAGGCTGTGAAGGAGCTCCTCGTCGCCACGCCGGGCGTTCCCGACAACGACGACCTGGGCGGCTGGGTCGGCGAAGGCGTGACCCGTGGCGGCATGACCTCCGGCCTATCCCACCTGCGTGCCGACATGCACGAGGTCTCCAACGCGGCGGCCGCAGCCGCGCGCATCATCGCCGAGATCGGCTCCGACGGCGCCCAGGTGCGCGCCCGCAAGGACGAGATCGTCGAGATCCTCTCCCACACGGCGAAGCCCTACTTCGGTGATCTGGAAGAGATGACCTACGAGGCCTGGGTGCGTCGCTTTGCCGACCTGTCCTACCCGTGGGTCGATCCCACGTGGCAGATCCGCTACCACGACCTCCTCCAGCGCGTCGAGGCGCGTCTGGCACCCGTGGATCACGGCGAGGTCGAAACCCTGTTCCCGACCGTCGAGGACGTCGCCGACGCGCACGCCGCGGCCGACCGCCTGATGGCCGCCTACCCGAACGCCGCAACCACGCACGTCACCCCCATCGACGCCGCCTGGTTCCCGGCCCTGTGCCGTTCCT
>CAUTDS010000067.1:0-7513 GCA_963537175.1 uncultured Actinomycetes bacterium | reverse complement strand
CGGTCTGCGACAAGGGCGGCGAGTGCCCCCTGCAGAACCAGGCGCTGACGGAGGGCCGCGGCAAGTCCCGCTTCACCGATGCCAAGCGCACGTTCAAGAAGCCGCTGCGCCTGACCTCGCAGATCCTGCTGGATCGCGAGCGCTGCATCCTGTGCCAGCGCTGCGTGCGTTTCGGCAAGGAGATCTCGGGCGACGTGTTCATGGACCTGCAGGGCCGTGGCGGCGGCACCGCCCCCACGGAGCACCACTACTTCATGGGCGAGCAGGTCGGCGGCTTTGACTCGACCACGCTCGACTTCTTCGATCCGAAGGCCAAGGACGCCTCGACCTCGTCCCTGTCGTCCCCGTACGGCACGGACGCGATCGTTGGCTCCATCAACGAGGGTGAGCTCTCCGTCGCCGAGCGCGACGTGTCGGGCCGCGCCTTCGCGTCCTACTTCTCGGGCAACATCATCCAGATCTGCCCGGTCGGCGCCCTGACCGCCGCGTCATACCGCTTCCGCGCGCGTCCCTTCGACCTTGTGTCGACGGCGTCCGTGACCGAGCACGACGCGTCGGGCTCCGCGATCCGTCAGGACGTGCGCCGCGGCGAGGTCGTGCGTCGCATGAGCGGCAACGACCCCGAGGTCAACGAAGAGTGGATCACCGACAAGGACCGCTTCGCCTTCGAATGGGACAAGGTCGATCGCCTGACCACCCCGCTCGTTCGCGAGGACGGCAAGCTGGTTCCGACCTCCTGGTCCGACGCGCTTGACCGCGTCCGCGAGGGCCTCGAGCAGGCGGGTTCATCCGTGGGCTTCCTGCCCGGCGGCCACCTCACCTTCGAGGACGCCTGGGCGTGGTCCAAGTTCGCGCGCACCGTCGTCGGCTCCGACTCGATCGACTTCCGTTCGCGTCGTTCCAGCGAGGAAGAGCGCTCGTTCCTGGCCTCCTACGTGGCGGGCTCCGGCCTCGAGACCACGTACGCGGACCTGGAGAGCGCGGGCCAGGTGCTGCTGGTCGCCCTCGAGCCCGAGGACGAGTGCGGCGCCATGTTCCTGCGCCTGCGTAAGGCCACGCGCAAGTCGGGCCTGAAGGTCGCGACCGTCGCGCCCTTCACCTCCGCGGGTTCGCGCAAGATGAATGCTCGCCTCCTGCACGCCGCCCCCGGTTCTGAGCCGGGCGTCGTGGACGCGATCGCGGCAGGCGGCGCATACGCCGACGTGGCCGAGGCGCTGTCCGGTGGCATCATCCTCGTGGGCGAGCGCGCCGCGCAGACCCCCGGCCTGCTCTCCGCCGTCGTCGCTCTGTCCGAGCGCACGGGCGCCCGCCTCACGTGGGTCCCGCGCCGCGCTGGCGACCGCGCCGCCATCGAGGCCGGCCTCCTCCCGGGTCTGCTTCCCTTCGGCCGTGGCCTCGACGAGGCCGGCGTGCAGTCCCTGGGTTGGGGAGAGCTGCCCGCCCGTGGCCTCGACGCCGAGCAGATCATCGAGGCCGCTGCCTCCGGTGAGCTTCAGGCTCTCGTCGTCGGCGGCGTTGACGTCCGCGACTTCGACGAGCCCGCCGCCGTGCGCGAAGCCCTCGAAGAGGTTCCCTTCCTCGTGTCGCTCGAGGTTCGCGCCTCGGAGATCACCGATCGTGCGGACGTCGTCCTGCCGGTGGCTCCCGCGGTCGAGAAGAACGGCACCTACATCAACTGGGAAGGCCGCCTGCGCCCCTTTGGCCAGGCCCGCTCGGCAACGTCCCTCACGGACCGCGACGTGCTCGTGCGCCTCACCGAGGAGTTCGACCTCGACCTGGGCATCACCGCCCTGGCCGACCTCTACGAGGAAGTCAACCCCCTCATGGAGTTCGGCGGCGCCCCGCAGGAGTTCACGCCGGTGAAAGCGCAGGCCCCCGCAGCGGCCGGTAAGGGTCAGGTCGTTCTGGCCTCTCACAAGCCCATGATCGACGCCGGTCGTCTCCAGGATGGCGCCCCGTGGCTGGCCGGCTCGGCCCGCCGCCCGGTTCTCCTGGCTTCGGCTGCGACGCTGGCCGCCGCGGGCATTGCCCCCGGTGCCGACGCGACGATTGAAACCGAGCGCGGAAGCGTCACTCTCCCGGCCGCCATCGCGGACCTGCCCGACTCCGTCGCGTGGGTTCCCGAGTGCTCGACCGGCTCCGTTATTCACGAAAACCTCGGCGGTGCCGGCACCGTCGCGACCCTGCGCGCCACGCAGGAGGTGGCACGATGACACTCGCACCCTTCGCAGTCCCGGAGTACACCGCCGCGGACTTTAGCCAGGAAACCTGGTGGATCAGCCTCATCAAGGCCGTGTTCATCATCGTCTTCCTGATCGCCAACGTGCTCCTCGCCCTGTGGGTCGAGCGCCGAGGCCTGGGCCGCATGCAGACGCGTCCCGGCCCGAACGTTGCGGGCCCCCTCGGCCTGTTCCAGGCGTTCGCCGACGCCGGTAAGCTCCTCTTCAAGGAGGACATGTGGACCCGCAGGGCTGAGAGGTTCCTGTACTTCCTGGCCCCCGCGATCGCGGCGTTCGCAGCGTTCAGCGTCTACGCGGTCATCCCCATGGGCCCGAACGTGAAGATCGGAAACATCTCGACGCCGCTGCAGCTGGCCGATATGCCCGTCGCCTCCCTGTACATCCTGGCGATCGCGTCGCTGGGCCTGTACGGCATCGTCCTGGGTGGCTGGTCGACTCGCTCGACCCTGCCGCTGTACGGCGCCGTGCGTTCCTCCGCGCAGGTCATCTCCTACGAACTGGCCATGGGCCTGTCCCTCGTGAGCGTGTTCCTCATGTCGGGCTCCATGTCCACCTCGCAGATCGTCGCAGCCCAGGGTCAGTTCTGGTGGGCATTCACCCTGTTCCCGGCGTTCGTCATCTACTGCATTAGCGCCGTCGGTGAAGTCAACCGTCTTCCCTTCGACCTCCCCGAGGCCGAAGGCGAGATCGTCGCCGGCCACATGACCGAGTACTCGTCGATGAAGTTCGGCTGGTACTACCTGTCTGAGTACGTCAACATGCTCAACGTCTCGGCCGTGGCCACCACGATGTTCTTCGGCGGTTGGCACGCCCCGTGGCCGCTCTCCCACGTCGAGTTCCTCAACTCCGGCTGGTGGGGCCTGCTGTGGTTCTTCCTGAAGATCTGGTTCTTCATGTTCCTGATGATCTGGACGCGCGCCACGCTGCTGCGCTTCCGCTACGACCAGTTCATGAACCTCGGCTGGAAGCGCCTCATGCCCATCGCCCTGGGCTGGCTCGTGCTCGTCGCCCTGGTGCGCGGCATCACCCAGTTCGTGGCGCTGCCCAACCACGTTCTCTTCGGTGGCGTCGGCGTCCTCTTCCTGATCGCCCTGGCGATCATCTGGCTCACCGACAAGGGCGAGCCCGAGGAGATCCCCGCCGCCGAGCGCGAATACACCGGCTTCGAGGACGGCTTCCCCGTCCCGCCGCTGCCCGGACAGACCCCCGTTGCCTCGCCGCGCGGCCTCGCCACCATCGAGGGCGAGCTGGCCCCGGCCTCGGCAATCGATAGCCCGAAGGAGTCCACCGATGAGTGAGAAGACCACCGACGAGGAAATGCTCTTCGAGCATGACCCCAAGGGTGCGTTCGCCCAGTTCGTCGCGCCCATGGCCGGCTACGGAGTCACCATGGCTTCCTTCTTCCGGCCCACCGTCACCGAGCAGTACCCGCGCGAACCCGCGCGCGTCATGCCCCGCTTCCACGGTCGTCACCAGCTCAACCGCTACGACGACGGCCTGGAAAAGTGCGTCGGCTGCGAGCTGTGCGCCTGGGCGTGCCCCGCTGACGCGATCTTCGTCGAGGCCGCCTCGAACACGCCCGAGGAGCAGTACTCTGCGGGCGAGCGTTACGGCCGCGTCTACCAGATCAACTACCTGCGCTGCATCTTCTGCGGTATGTGCATCGAGGCGTGCCCCACGCGCGCCCTGACGATGACGAACGACTTCGAAATCGCCAAGTACACCCGCGAGGACGACATCTACGAGAAGGAAGACCTCCTGGTCCCGCTCGCAGACGGCATGCTCGCAGCGCCCCACCCCATGGTCGAGGGTAAGAACGACATCGACTACTACCGCGGGGAAGTCACCGGCCCCACCGCCGCCCAGGTCGACTGGGTCGCGAGCCGCCGCCCTGACGACCCCTCCCTCAAGACGGTGCGAGTCGCCGAGGAGGCACACTGATGAACCTGTCCAATGGTTGGCCCATGATGGGGTCAACGGGGGAGATCATCCTCTTCGCATGCACGGCCATTGTTATGGTCGCCTGCGCTTTGGGTGTCCTCTTCTTCAAGAAGGCCGCGCACTCGGTCATCTGCATGGTCGGCGTCATGCTTGGCCTGGCAGTCCTGTACATCGCGAATAGCGCCCCCTTCCTGGGTGTCGCGCAGATCGTCGTGTACACCGGCGCGATCATGATGCTGTTCCTCTTCGTCATCATGCTGATCGGCATCGGCACCTCTGACGACTACGCCCGTCAGAGCCGCGGCGCGATTGTCGCGGCGGTGCTCGGTGGCCTCGGCCTGATCGTCATCGTCACGACGGCGATCCTCAAGGCCGTGCCCGCCCCGCACAAGGTCGTCGAGGTCGATCCCTACTCCGACCAGCCGATCACCGACCTGGCGATCACGCTGTTCCAGGAGCACTGGCTGAGCATGGAGCTCGCCGGTGGCCTGCTGATCACGGCCGCCGTCGGCGCGATGCTGCTGACGCACTCTGATCGCCTGACCCCGAAGGCCGACCAGTTCGAGACGGCCCGCAACAAGATGCGCGCGTTCGCCGAGAAGGGTGCTCGCATCGGCCAGTTGCCCGCCCCCGGTGTCTACGCCCAGTCGAACGCGGCCGACGTGCCCGCCGTCTCCGGCGAGACTCTCGGCCCGGTCGAGGAGTCGGTGCCTCGCGTCCTGCGCGTGCGTGGCCTTGCCCGCACGATCGGCGAGGTCACCCCCGAGGTCTCCGAGCAGCTCGCCCTCGCGCGCACTGCAGAGGTCGAGGCCTCCGAGCTCGACGAGTCGCCCTACACCATCGGGCGCACGCCCGACGTCCCCCGCTCCGGCGCCTTCGGTATGCCCGGCGCGGACGCGCCCACCGGTCTGGCCCAGCCCCGGGCTCGCAAGGCGCGCACCACCACCCCGACTGAGAAGAAGGAGGAGAGCAAGTGAGCCTCGCCTGGTACCTCATCCTTGCGGGTGTGCTGTTCGCCATCGGTGCGACCACGGTCCTCGTGCGCCGCAGCGCGGTCATCGCGCTCATGGGCGTCGAAATGATGCTCAACGCCGCGAACCTCGTCCTCGTGACGTTCTCGCGCATTAACTCCAACGTTGACGGCGAGATCATGGCGTTCTTCGTCATGGTCGTCGCGGCGGCTGAAGTCGTCGTCGGCCTGTCGATCATCGTGTCCATCTATCGTTCCCGCTCGACCACGAGCATGGACGATCTCAACCTGCTGAAGAACTGAGGGAGGACGTAACTCATGACCACCTTCATCTCCCCGCAGGCTCTCTCCGTCTACGAGACGGTCACGCCCACCGGAGTCGCCGCCTACGCGTGGCTGCTCATCCTCATCCCGCTGGCCAGCGCAGGCCTGCTCCTGCTGCTGGGCCGCGCCTCGGACAAGTGGGGCCACCTGCTGGCGACCCTCGCTTCCTGGTCCACGTTCGTGGTCGGCGCTCTGATCGCCGCCCAGATGTGGAACGCCCCCGTAGGCGAGCGCCGCTTCGGCCAGACGCTGTTCACCTGGATCCCCGCCGGTGACTTCACCGTCGACTTCGGTCTCCTCGTGGACCCGCTGTCGATCACGTTCGTCATCCTGGTGACCTTCGTCGGTTCGCTCATCCACGTGTACGCGATCGCCTACATGGAGCACGACGCGGCCCGCCGCCGCTTCTTCGCCTACCTGAACTTCTTCATCGCGGCGATGCTGACCCTGGTCCTCGCGGACTCCTACGCCGGCCTCTTCGCCGGTTGGGAAGGCGTGGGCCTGGCGTCCTACCTGCTGATCGGCTTCTGGAACCACGTCCCCGCCTACGCGGTGGCCGCCAAGAAGGCGTTCGTCATGAACCGTGTCGGCGACATGGGCATGCTGATCGCCATGATGGCGATGGTCGCCTCCTTCCACTCGGTGTCCTTCTCCGTCGTCTCTACCCAGGTCGAGTCGATCCCCGCGGCGTCCGCGACGGTTATCGGTATCTTCCTGCTGGTTGCCGCCTGCGGTAAGTCCGCTCAGTTCCCGCTGCAGGCGTGGCTCGGCGACGCCATGGCCGGCCCGACCCCCGTCTCCGCGCTCATTCACGCGGCCACGATGGTCACCGCCGGTGTCTACCTGATTGTCCGTTCCGGCGACGTCTTCATGGCCGCCCCCATCGCGGCGACCGCCGTCGCCATCATCGGCGCGATCACGCTCCTCTTCGGCGCGATCGTCGGTTGCGCGAAGGACGACATGAAGAAGGTCCTCGCCGCCTCCACCATGAGCCAGATCGGCTACATGATGCTGGGTGCGGGCCTGGGCCCCATCGGCTGGGCGTTCTCGATCTTCCACCTCTTCACCCACGGCTTCTTCAAGGCCCTTATGTTCCTCGGAGCCGGTTCCGTCATGCACGGCATGGGCGACCAGGTGAACATGCGTCGCTTCGGCGCCCTGCGCGGCGCCATGAAGGTCACGTGGCTGACGTTCATGATGGGCTGGCTCGCCATCCTCGGCGTTCCGCCGTTCTCCGGCTACTGGTCGAAGGACAAGATCATCGAGGCCGCCTTCAGCGCCACGAGCTTCGGCGGCAACATTGCTCTGTGGGCCGGCTGGGTCTACGGCCCCGTCGCGCTGATCGGCGCGGGCATCACCGCGTTCTACATGTCGCGCCTCTTCTTCATGACGTTCCACGGCAAGGCCCGCTGGACCACCGAGGCCGAGGGCGCGCCCGTGCACCCGCACGAGTCCGGCCCGCTCATGACGATCCCGATGATCATCCTCGCCATCGGCGCGGTCGTCCTCGGCGGCGCCCTCTCCGTGGGGAACGCCTTCACCGACTGGCTGGTCCCCTCGATCGGCCACGTCATGCACGGTGACCCCGTCCTCAACGAGTACGTCATTCAGGGAGCCACCCTCGCCCTCGTCATCCTCGGCGCGGTCATCGCGTGGATGAAGTACGGGCGCGACGAGGTTCCCACCTCCGTCCCCGCAGGCAACGCCCTGACCGAGGCCGCACGCCGCGACCTCTACCAGGACACCGTCAACGAGACCCTGTTCATGATGCCCGCCAAGGGCCTCGTCACCGTCGCGACCGTCGGCGATGCGAGCGCCATCGACGGTGCGCTCAGCGGCCTCGGCGCCGGCTCGCAGCTGCTCGGACGCATCGTCGGCATCACCCAGAACGGCCTCGTGCGCACGTACGCCGCCTACATCCTGGGTGGCGTCATCCTCGCCCTGGCCATCGTCCTCGGATTCAGGCTGTAAGGGGTACACGACAATGGAAAGTGCAATGGTTGCTGCTAACTTCCCGTGGCTGTCCGTCCTCGTGGCC
>CAUTDS010000066.1:0-7818 GCA_963537175.1 uncultured Actinomycetes bacterium | reverse complement strand
GCAACCCCCGCCTGGCCGCCCTCCTCGACGAGGTCACCGGCTCCGACGCGTGGGTTCGTGACCTCACCGAGCTGTCCAAGTTCACCGAGGCCGGCACCGACGAGGTGCTCGAGCGCCTGGGTGAGATCAAGCATGCCAACAAGGTCGACTTCGCCGCGTGGATCAAGGATCGCGAGGGCGTCGAGATCGACCCCGACGCGATCTTCGACGTGCAGATCAAGCGTCTGCACGAGTACAAGCGCCAGCTGCTCAACGCCTTCTACGTCCTGGACCTGTACTTCCGCATGAAGGACGACCCGACGCTGGATACGCCCAACCGCGTGTTCATCTTCGGTGCGAAGGCTGCCCCCGGCTACATCCGCGCCAAGGCCATCATCAAGCTCATCAACGCCATCGCAGAGCTGGTGAACAACGACGAGGACATCAACGGCCGCATCAAGGTCGTCTTCGTCCACAACTACAACGTGTCGCCCGCCGAGCACATCATCCCCGCCGCCGACGTCTCCGAGCAGATCTCGATGGCCGGCAAGGAGGCCTCGGGCACGTCCAACATGAAGTTCATGATGAACGGCGCCCTCACCCTGGGCACCCTGGATGGCGCGAACGTTGAGATTCTCGAGGCCGTGGGCGCGGACAACGCCTACATCTTCGGCGCGACCGACGATGAGCTGCCCGAGCTGCGTCGCCACTACGACCCCCGTTGGCACTACGAGAACGTCCCCGGCCTCAAGCGCGTCATCGACGCCCTGACCGATGGCACCCTCAACGATAACAACTCCGGCTGGTTCTACGACATCCGCCACTCGATCCTCGAGGGCGGCTACGACCCGGCCGACGTGTACTACGTCCTGGGCGACTTCGCCTCCTACCGTGAGACCAAGGATCGTATGGCCGCCGATTACCGCGACCAGAAGGCTTGGAACAAGCGCGTGTGGGCGAACATCTCCCGCTCCGGTCGCTTCTCCTCGGACCGCACGATCTCCGACTACGCTCGCGAGGTCTGGCACATCGAGGGTGAGCCGATCGACTGACGCATTCGCGTAGGGGAGGCCCGGAACCGCATGGTTCCGGGCCTCTCTTGTTGCCCGGAAGAACATTGTTGTATCAGTCCGTGAACCAACTGTATTAGTGGGTTGACACAGTTGGATATCTGTGTCATTGTATTAGTGTATTAATACAGCAAGACAGGAGGGACGCATCGATGCGCATTGATGACACCCGCCCCATCTGGATCCAGCTGGCCGACAACTTCCGCGCCCGCATCACCGACGGCACGTGGAAGCCCGGCCAGAAGATCCCCTCCGTCCGTGATCTCGCCATCGAGGCCGGCACCAACCCCAACACCGTCCAGCGAGCCCTCGCCGCCCTTGACGACGAAGGCCTCACCGTCTCCAAACGGACGGCCGGACGCTTCGTCGCCACCGACGACTCCGCGCTCAGCGCCCTCCGCGAGGAGGATGCACGCGCGGCAGCAGACACCTTTATTCGCGCCTGCAGAGCCCTCGGCGTCGATGTTGAAGGTGCCCACGGCCTCGTCGATGAACGCTGGAACGCGGACCTGTAAACCAGGAGGAAATACTCTCATGACCACCCAACCCACAGGAGCGAGCGCGGCTGGCCCCGGCCTCGTCGAGGTCACCGGCCTGACGAAGAGCTACCGAGCGACCCCCGCCCTGCGCGACTACAACCTGACCCTCGAGTCTGGCCACATCGTCGGCCTCATGGGCCCCAACGGCTGCGGCAAGACCACGCTGCTCAAGATCCTCGCCGGAGTCCTCTCCGACTACGAGGGCACCGTAACCATCGACGGGCACGCGCCCGGGGTCGCCACCAAGGAGATCGTCTCCTACCTGCCCGACGCCGACTTCCTGAACCCCGAGTGGACGGCGGCGGATGCGATCCGCATCTACTCCACGTTCTTCGCCGACTTCGACGCCGACAAGGCCGCCTCGATGGTCGACTTCTTCGGGCTCCCCACCGACCGACGCCTCGGCGAAATGAGCAAGGGTATGGGGGAGAAGCTCCAGATCAGTCTCGTCATGTCCCGGCGCGCTCGCGTCTACCTGCTCGACGAACCCATCAGCGGCGTCGACCCCGCCACGCGCGACGTCATCCTCGACGGCATCCTGCGTGAGTTCGACCCCGCCTCGCTGCTCATCATGTCCACACACCTCATCACCGACATCGAGCACTTCGTCGACTACGCGCTCTTCATGAAGGACGGTCAGGTCTTCCTCCGCGGCGACGCCGACGACCTGCGGGCCGCCCACGGCGATTCCCTCGACGCCATCTTCCGGAAGGAGTACCGCTGATGTTCACCAAGCTGCTTGCCTACGAGATCCGCTCGCGTTTCCGCGCGGATGCGCGCTCCTTCGGGGCGTTCATCGTCACTATTGCCGTCGCCTCGGGAATCGTCGCCGCGGGGCTGCCGGGGATCAGCGGCT
This sequence comes from uncultured Actinomycetes bacterium, assembly GCA_963537175.1. Taxonomy (GTDB): domain Bacteria; phylum Actinomycetota; class Actinomycetes; order Actinomycetales; family Actinomycetaceae; genus Pauljensenia. The sequence continues at coordinate 5,374 of CAUTDS010000066.1, read as the reverse complement.
CCACTGCGGTGCTCGCCTACGCCCTGTGTGCGCTCACACCGGTCGCCTGCGCGATCGCGGCGATGGCCGACTACTGGAAGACCCTGTACGGGCAGCGCGGCTATTTCACGATGAGCCTGCCGGTCTCTGGAAAGGTCATCTTCTGGGCTAAGAACACGCGCATCATGATTGAGTGTCTCCTGGCTCTAGCTCTGGCCGTCGGCGGAATTATCGCCGTCGCGTCGGCCGCCGCGTGGAGCGACGGTATTAGCCTCGCTGAGTACACGGCCGGGCCTCGTTCCCTCGCGGCCGGACTGCCGACCTCCACCGTCGTCATCATGATTGTGGTGCAGGTTATCGTGTCGCTGTCGTGGCTCGTGCAAGGCTGCGCTGTCATGTCCATCGGCGCGGAAGGGCGCTTCAACCACATGGGTTTCGGCGCACCCATCATCGGTTTCGTCCTGCTGTACATCGTGAACCAGGTGCTGTCCACGGTTGGTACGTTCTTCCTCCCGCTGTCCGTCACGACCGACGGCCACTTCAGCACCGAGATTATGTGGACCTCGTACCAGGCGACGCTGGGAACCGATGGTCATCCGAACGTCATCGGCATCGGCTCCTACGTCCTCGTGCCCCTGTTCGCGCTGGCTATGGGCCTGTGGGCCTCCCGCTCGATCGAGAAGCACACGTCGCTGCGCTGAGAGCGTCACGCGCTGAACGGTAGTCGGCGGTGGGATAGGGTTGTTGCACTCGATCCCGCCGCCGACTTGTCTGTGAGGAGCGCCAATGACCGCCGAGGGACCCCGCTTCGGGGCCACACCCCAGAACCCCGACCTGCTGCGGTGGATCGGCATTCAGGTCCTCCTCCTCGTTATCGCCTGGGTGATCGGCCTGATCGTGCGCCGCCTGCTGGCCTCGCGCATGACGATGTCCACGGCCTCGGCGACGCTCACCGGCCTGGGCGGCCTGTGGGGCGGTCTGCTGGTCGCGGGTTGGATCTTCTCCTCCTCCGACATGTGGCGCCCCGCGATGATCGGCGTGGCAGCGCTCGTGGCCCTCGTCGTGGTCGTCGTCGTTTCCCTGATCGTTGCCTACCTGCATCCGCGCCCCGGCCTCGAACCCATCGCCGAGGTCGCCAAGCGCGGCGAATCCGACTCCCTCGAATTCAAGTCGAGCGCGCGCTGGAACATGCGCGCCGGCAAGCGCGACGACGCCATGGAAACCGTCATCGCCAAGACCGTCGCCGCGTTCATGAATTCCGGCGGCGGCACTCTGCTCATTGGCGTGGATGACGACGGTCGCCTCATCGGCCTCGGCCCCGACTACGCGACCCTCAAGACCCCGGACGCCGACCGCTTCGAGCTGTGGATCCGCGACCTGTGGGGCCAGCGCCTGGGGACCAACGCGGCCGCGCTGCCCCTCCTCGACTTCGCCGAGGCCACGGACCCACAGGAGGGTTACGAGCGCCAGGAGGTGTGCCGGGTGACGATCCCGCCCGCCCTGGGGCCGGTGTACCTGCGCGGCCCGAAGGGCAAGGGCGAGGCCGAGCTGTGGGTGCGCGTCGGCAACTCGACGCGGCGCCTCGACGTGACCGATGCCGTGCAGTACGTGGCGATGCGCTGGCCGGCGTATGCGCGCGTCTCGCTGCTCACTCGCCTGCGCCTCACCCTGACGCTGCGCCGCCACCGCAACACTCCGGCCCGCCTGCCCCAGGTCGTCGAGCGGACGCTCACCGAACGCCTCTTCAGCGAGCGGGTGCGCAATGGCAGCATGGGGGCGGGCGAGGAGTAGGTGGTCCTCGGGCTAGACCGGCTTGAGGGACTCAGAGAGGAGTGGTGGCTGTGAGGCTGCGCAAGACCCTGCCTGCGGATATCGAGCAGATCATCGCGTCCGGCGACGTCGAGGCCGTGGTGCGCGCGGTCGAGCGCTGCGAGGTCGGAGCGTACCTGCGGGGCTCGGCCTATGAGTCGCGGCTCATGCATTTCCCGGCCTCCGAGGAGATCACGGACTTCCTGCTCGCGCGGGGCGAGGACATCAACTCACGCGATCGGTATGAACGCACCCCGATCCACGCGCGCGTTTGGTCGCGATGCCTCGATCAGATCCCGCTGCTGATCGCTCGAGGAGGCGACATCAACGCGCGGGACACGTCCGACCAGACGGCGTTGTTCGGCGTCGTCGAGCGTTTTCCCGTTGCCGATGTGTCGCGGATGATTTCGTGGGGCGCGGATCCGCTGGTGACCGCCGATTCGCGAGTCTATGGCAAGGCGACGCTTGTTGAGAACGTGGTGTCCTGGCACAACTTCCTGGACGCACCACGCGCGCTCGCTGTGATTCGGTTGCTTCTGTCCGTTGGGGCACCCGTCGGCGAGCGTGTGCCGACTGCACTGCGGTCGATGGACCGGATGCGCTGCACGTTCGTCACGCACGGGCGCCCGGAGAGGGTCTCTCAGGAGGAGTTCGACGAGGCCTCGGCTGCGTTGTCTGAATTGTGCGGGCTCTTCGGGGTGGAGCAGCGGGAGGCTCAGCGCGCGCCTGTCGTGGGGGAGCGGCTGGAGCTGGATCCGTCCGTGCCTGCACTGCGTCAGTATGGGGAGCTGTGGGATCTGCTTGTGCCCGACAGCGGCCAGTGTCGGACGCTGCAGGGCGAGGTCATTCGCATTGTGGGGCGGGTTGGCCACGAAGTGTACGAGAACGGCGGCATCAACTGGGATCGCTCTTTTGGGAAGCTGCTGGACCAGTACCTCAGTGTCATGCGTTCAGGCCTGCCGATGCCGCCCTCCTCCGTGGCACGGGCGGAGGCCGCCGTCGCCTCCCTGAAGGGTCGCTCCATGTCCCACCAGGCGGTTGACGACATCACGGAGCTGGCGGTTGCGTGGGTACGCTTGAACCCGGTCCTGGTGGAGGCGGATCTGCCCGACTTGGGGCGGTGACAGCTGTGTCTTGTAAAAGTAGATAACGCCAGGAACATGAAGATAAACGCAGATCGGCGCAGAATCGCTTGTGTGATGCATGTGATTGGGGCATAGAAGAAATACTGTCTTTCTGCCGAGTGTTAAGGTCTATGATTCTTGCTGTGCTAGTTTATGATGTGCAGGGTGGTGAAATGCATGAATTTGAAGTGTGAGAAGAAGGGAAATGTTCTTGTTCGATTGGGTGGATGTTATGTTGGGTTGTTGATAATTCTAGTCCTAGAGGTGGTCTTCTTTGTATGTCAGATTCGCCAGAATATCCCTTCTGATTATCGCTCCTTAATTAGTGGAAATCTGTACATTCTTTTGTTTGGGACATTGGCAATTGTGGTCTTGTTGCTTGTGATGGGCAGCGATAGGCGGTGGCGATGTGTAATGCAGTTCATTCATATGGGTGTCTTTATGGGGGCGTCTTCTTTCTTATATTTCATCATGCCCCATCAGTCATATTCTGGGTTTTTAAATGGGATTCAGGATGGAGTTCATTCTCTTAATGAGTTGTATTTTATCCTTCTTTTAATGTTATTGCTTGTTCCGATGCAGATTGCGCTATCTCATCTTGAATATTTTGAGCAAGCAGTTCGTCGGGTCACATATGGATTTTACGCTCTCGCTGCAGTATTGTTACCGAGCGTTATTGGAAGTTATAATTTGATTCAAGCGCATTTGGCGATTCAGTGTATTCCTGCGTATGTTGCTGAGCGTGAGTATTGTAATATTATTTTCTCAATGGTGGTTGGATCTATGGTGCTCTATGCTTTCAGTTCGTCGTTTCGTATGTTTGAGCCTAATCTTCGTGTGAAACTTGGTTTGGAAATATGTCAGCAGGCTGTTCCTGATGCTGTGGCGTAGTTGGTGTTTTTCGTAGCTCTGGGTAGGTTTTGGGTGTTTCGATGTTTTGGTCTTTGTTATACATTTCGTGAGTGAGTGAATGTGGTTCGTAATTAGGATTGTTGAGATCATACCGTCCGCGTAATTTGTGTTTTATATGTACTCGGTGAGTCGTGTGGTGGTTGGTAGTTTTGATGTCTCTGTGTGTTTCTTGGTAGTGAGTCATCTCTTTAGTCGCCGCTGACCCGCGTTGCCGCGCGTCGCGGCTGGAGAGTCAAGGCATATCTCCACGCCGATCCTTGTTGCTCAGTGGTGTTACACCACTTAGCGGGGTGTTACACCAGCTCGGAGGTGGTGTGATGCTCCCTAAGTGGTGCAACGCTGTCTCCCCAGGCTGGGATGGTGGTTCGTTGAAGTGCTATTGGGGCACACCTGGCCGCGTGTTGGCTTGTCGCTTGGAGACATTGCACTAGTTAGCGCAGCTGTGCACCACTTAGTAGCTAGTGCAGTGCCACCCTAAGTGGTGCATTGCTTCCTTAACTGGTGCAGCGCCTCTTGTGCGGAGCCGTGGTGAGTATTTCGAGGTTGTGTGGCTGCGTCCGATGCTGCCGGTTGGGAAGTGCGGAAGGAAATGCCCGCAGTTGTGCTTGTTGTGGGAGGCGGTGCACCCGATCCGTAGGCATTACACCCCTTCTGATCGGGTGCACAGCGACGTAAGGGGTGCACGGCGACGTAACGGGTGCAGTGCCTCTCGCGTGGCCTTCGTAAAAACAGGCATGGAGTGCGTCAGCGACGGATTCAGGGTGTGGACGGGGGCGCAGTGGTCGCCTTCAATGCTCACCGCACCAGTGTGCGCGAGCCAGAGCTACGTGCGTAAGCGGCGCAGTAGGGCTGCGTAGGAGGACAACAAGCAACAGGGGAGGGACCCAAGCCGTGTGGCTCGGGCCCCTCCCGTTGCAGTACGAACGCAGCGTGATCGCCGCGCCTCACGCCGACGCTGCGCGCCAGCGCGTTAGCGAGTAGTGCGTGACGCTATTGCCTCACTCGCCGCCCTTGCGGCGGCGGATGCGCTTGCGGGCGCGGGGCGCGCGCTCGGAAGCAGAACCAGCCGAACCGGAATCAGCGTGCTGCGAGTGTTCGCCGCGGCCGCGGCCACGAGTGCCGCGGTCGGAGCGGCCGCCCTTGCCGGCGTTCAGTGTGCGATCCCCGTCCTGGGAGCCGCGACGCGAGCCGCGCGAACGCGACCCCTCGGAAGAAGAACCACGCGACGAACGACCACGGCCACCACGCGAGCCACCACGCGAGCCACCACGCGAGCCGCCCCGGCCTCGTCCCTCGGAGCGGGGAGCGGAGCCACCCAGGTCCTCGAGGACCTCGGCGTCCAGGCCGGCGCGCGTGCGCTTGGCGCGCGGCAGGCGACCCGTCGTGCCCTCCGGAATGTCCAGGTCGGTGAACAGGTGGGGGGAGGTGTGGTAGGTCTCGAGCGGCTCCGGCACGCCCAGGCCAAGGGCCTTGGAGATGAGCGACCAGCGCGGAATGTCGTCCCAGTCGACGAAGGTGACGGCCGTGCCCGAGTTGCCCGCGCGGCCCGT
>CAUTDS010000065.1:0-7933 GCA_963537175.1 uncultured Actinomycetes bacterium | reverse complement strand
CTGGCTACGCCCGCAACTACCTGGTCCCCCGCGGCTTCGCCGCCAAGTGGACCGCCGGCGCGCAGAAGCAGATCGACCAGATCGCCGCTGCTCGTCGCCGCCACGAGATCGCCACGATCGACGACGCTCGCGCCGTGCGCGACGCCCTCCAGGGTGCCGTTGTCGAGATCTCCGGCAAGGTTGGCAACTCCGGCCGCCTGTTCGGCGCCGTCTCCGCTGCTGCGATCGCTGACGCGGTCAAGGAGCAGCTGGGCCAGACCGTCGATCGTCGTCGCGTCATCATCGCCTCGCCCATCAAGGCCGTTGGCGACTACACGGTGACCGTCGGCCTCCACCCCGAGGTGTCCGCGAACCTCAAGGTCCGCGTTTCCGCCGCGAAGTGAAGGCTTCACGCATCGGTTGAATGCTGAAGGGTTGGCCCCCGCTCATGCGAGCGGGGGCCAACTTTTTTGCTGCCCGCGATTCTCATCGACCGTGCGCATACGCCGCTCTGAACACACTGCGGGCCCCGAGGAAAATCCCCGGGGCCCGCAGGCTCGGCGCTAGGACGCGCGGCTAGTTTCTTCGGCCGCCATTGTTGTTGCCGCCGTTATTGTTGCCGCCATTGTTGTTCCCGCCGTTGCCGTTGTTGGAACCGTTGCCGTTATTGTTCCCGTTGTTGCCGTTGTTGGAACCGTTGCCGTTATTGTTCCCGTTGTTGCCGTTATTTCCGTTGCCGCCGTTATCCGAATTCTCGGTGGGCTCGGCGGAGGGCGTCTCGGTGGGGGTCGGCGTCTCGGTGGGCTCGGCAGCGGACTGCGGGGCCTCAGTCGTCGCACTCGGCGCAGGGGTCGGCGCGTTGTTGTGGACCTTTCGGTTGGACTCGACCTTCCACGGGAAGTCGTCACCCGGCAGGTTCGCGGTCGCGGGCTTCATGTAGTCGATCCACACGTCGACCGGCCAGTCGCCGCCGTGGAACTGATCGAGCCCGCCCACGTCATCCAAGGGCACCGAGTTACCGGCATCGTCGGACTGGTACATCGACACGGTGGTCACCATGCCGGGCACGAAGCCCACGAACTGCGCAGAAAGCTGGTCCGAGGAGGTACCGGTCTTGCCGGCTGTCGTCAGTCGCGCGATCGAGGCATCCACGCGGTTGGCCGTACCGTCGCCCTTCGTGACGGCCTCGAGGGCCGGCATGATCGAGGAGACTTCCTCGACGTCGAAGACGCGCTTGGGAGCCACGTCGCCGCTGTAGAGCAGCTTGCCGTTCGAGTCCTCGACCTTCTTGACGATGTGGGCGGTGACGCGCTCGCCACCGTTCGCGATCGTCGAGTAGGCGGTCGTCAGGTCAATGTTGTGCGGCGAGGATGGGCCCAGGACGTTGAGGAGCTCATCGTTCAGGCCGACCGTATCCTCGGGGATGCCCGCGTCGATGGCGGCCTTGAGCGTGTTCTCCGGCTCGACATCGTCGTTGAGGCCCACGAACACCGTGTTCATCGAGTAGGCGGTCGCCTTCACGAGGGTGACGTTACCAAACGAGTAGCCGCCGTCGTTCGAGACCGGGGTACCCATGCCTCGGAAATACTGCGGGGACTTGCCCGAGTAGGTGTCGTAGACCGTGCCACCCAGGCGCGCGTTCGCCAGCAGGGCGAAAGGCTTGAAGGACGAGCCGGCCATCGCGATGTCCTGCGTGACCGCGTTCTGCTGGCGCTTCTCGTAATCCGCGCCCGCGTACTCGGCGAGGATCTCGCCAGTGGCCGGGTCCATGGAGGACAGGGCCACGTGCTGGTGCGTCGGATCCCAGCCCTCGACCTCGTTCATGCCCTCGGCGGCCGCGACGGCCTGCTCCTGGTGCTCCTTAACGATCGTAGAGGTGATGCGCAGACCACCCTGGCTGATCTTGTCCTCGTCGAACTGGTCAGAGGCGAGGAGCTCCTGCTTGACCTGAGCCATCAGGTAGCCGTTCGTGCCCGTCATCGACGCGCTATTGAGCGTGTCGGGATCAATCGTCTCGGGGAACACCGCAGCGTCCCTCTCGGCCTGCGTGATCCAGCCGTCCTCAACCATGAGGTTCAGGTCGCGCTCCCAGCGCTCCTTCGCCTTATCGGGGTTGACGGCGGGGTCCCACGCGGAGGGCGCGGGGATGACGGCCGCGAGGAGCGCCGACTCGGACAGGGTCAGCTCGTGGGCACCGTGGCCGAAGTACGCCTGGGCGGCCGCGTCGATGCCGTACGCGCCACGACCGAAGTAGATCGTGTTCATGTAGGCGCCGATGACCTCGTCCTTGGACTTCTCACGGTTGATCTTGATGGCCAGGACGGCTTCCTTGAGCTTGCCCGTGTAGGACGTGGTCTCACCGATGTAGTAGCGCTCCACGTACTGCTGGGTCAGCGTCGAGCCACCCTGGCGGGCACCGCCGCGCAGGTTATTGATGAGGGCACGGAAGATGCCCTTCAGGTCGACACCCGAGTTCGTGTAGAACGTGCGGTCCTCGGAGGCCACGATCGTCTTGGAGACGTAGTCGGGCAGCGTCGTCGTGTCGATGATCTGGCGGTTGATGTCACCCAGGGTGCCCATCTCGGTCGTGCCGTCGGCGTAGTAGACCGTGGTCTTCTGCGCGAGCGCCAGGTCGTCCGGCGCGGGCACGGCCAGCGTGTTGTAGAGATACAGGAACACGGCCATGCCGGCGATGAACACGCCCAGGAAGACGGTCAGAATTGAGAAGCCGATGCGCTTGGCCCACCGGTGCTTCTTCTTCGCCGGACCCTTCTTACCTGCCGACGAGGCCTTGGCAGCCTTCCGGGATGCATGCGATCCGACACCGGCGCGCGCCGCGCGTCGCGAGGGCAGCGAGTCCCGCCCTGACGTGCGGGAGCCGCCAGGCTCGATAATGTCGTTCCAGTCAGACTGTCCGTTGTTAGTAGCCACGTATTCGCCCTTTCAGCGGATTGATATACCCCTAGATTAACCGGGTTTCCTGAAAGAACCCCAAAGTATGGGCCGCAACACAAAGGGGGTGGGTGCGCGGCACCCACCCCCTTTGTCGCGGCTTCCGCCGCAGTCTCAGATCAGGACCACTGTTCCTCGGGACGACCGGGGACAGCCCACAGGGTGTGGAAGACGCCCTCCTTGTCTACCCGGTGGTAGGTGTGGGAGCCGAAGAAGTCACGCTGACCCTGGATGAGGGCAGCGGGCAGGCGCTTCGCGCGGATCTGGTCGAAGTAGGCCAGGGACGAGGCGAACACGGGGATCGGAACGCCGGCGAGGGCGGCCTGGGCTACGACGCGGCGCAGCGCGGGCGTGCACTCCTGGAAGCGGGTCGCAAACGGCTCGGCGGCCAGCAGCAGCGGCAGGTCAGGGTCGGCCTCGTAGGCGCGGGTAATGTCGTCGAGGAAGGCCGCGCGGATGATGCAGCCCGCGCGCCAGATGCGAGCCAGGGCGCCCTTGTCGATGCCCCACTCGTATTCCTTCGCGCCGGCCTCGATCTCGTCGAAGCCCTGCGAGTAGGCGACGATCTTGGAGGCGAACAGCGCCTGGCGCACGTCCTCGATGAACGCGGCCCGGGCCTCGTCCGAGTCGATGACGAGCGCGGTGGCGTTGCCCGCGAGCGTCTGGCCGGCCGCGCGCTGGGCGGGCTCGGAGGACGCGCCGCGCGCGAAGGTCGCCTCGCCGATCGCGGTGACGGGGACGGCCAGGTCGAGGGCGGTCTGGACCGTCCACTTGCCGGTGCCCTTCTGCGAGGCGGCGTCCACGATGAGGTCGACGAGGGGCTTGCCGGTCTCGGCGTCCACCTGGCGCAGGACCTCGACGGTGATCTCCATGAGGTAGGAGTTGAGCTCGCCCTCGTTCCAGGCGGCGAAAATGTCGGCGATCTCGGCCGGGGTGGCACCCAGGCCCTCGCGCAGGAGGGTGTAGGCCTCGGCGATGACCTGCATGTCGGCGTACTCGATGCCGTTGTGCACCATCTTCACGAAGTGGCCGGCGCCGTTCGCGCCGATGTACGTGCAGCAGGGCACGCCGTCGTAGGTGCCGGCGATGGCCTCGAACATGGGGCCGAGGCGGTCGTACGAGGCCGGGGTGCCGCCGGGCATGATGGAGGGACCCCACAGGGCGCCCTCCTCGCCGCCGGAGACGCCCGCGCCCACGAAGTGCAGGCCGCGCTCGGCGGCCCACTTCTCGCGGCGGATCGTGTCGGTGAACAGGGAGTTACCGCAGTCGACGATGATGTCGCCCTCGTCCATGAGGTCGGCGAGCTGCTCCATGACGGCGTCCGTCGAGGGGCCGGCCTGGACCATCATGATGGCGACGCGGGGCGCGCGCAGGGACGCGACAAAGTCCTCCAGCGTGGACGCGGGAACGAAGGTCGCTTCGTCACCGTGCTCCGCCATGAGCTTCTCGGTGGTCGCCGGATCATTAAAATAGACGGCGGTCGCGTAGCCGTTGCGGGCCAGGTTACGGGCGAGGTTGGCGCCCATGACTCCCAGGCCGTACACGCCGATGTCGGCCGATGCCTTCTCGGGGGTGAACGTGCTCATGCGATAACTCTCCTAACAAAAAGTTGAATTATTCCCAGAGTACGGCGGCATGACTGGGACCGCACCGTGCGCGGGCGTGACGATTGTCGCCCCGCGCCCCGTCTCACTGTCCCTGAGCTTCGCGGGCGGCCTTCGCGGCGGCCTTGCGTGCCTTCTTTTCCGCGACCTTGGCCTCCCAGTGGGCCTGCTGAGCCTGGTACTCCTGCGCGAGGGCACGCACCTCGTCCGATGCCCACCAATCGAGAAGCGCCTGACGGGCGGCCTCCTCGCCCAGCGGCCCGCGCTCCATGCGTAGCTCGAGCAGGTAGTCGCGGGCGATCTTCACGGCGCGCGAGGGGCGCAGCCCGAGGATCTCCATGATCTGGTCGCCGTCGAGGTCGGGGCGGATCGCGTCGAGCTCCTCCTGCTCGCGCAGGGCGGCGATGCGGGCCTCGAGGTCGTCGTAGGCCGACGACAGGAAGTTGGCCTTGCGGCGGTTGCGGGTCGTGCAGTCGGCGCGCGTGAGGCGGTGGAGGCGTTCGAGGAGGTCGCCCGCGTCAGCCACGTAGCGGCGCACAGCGGAGTCGGACCAGGCGGCCTCGCCGTAGCCGTGGAAGCGCAGGTGCAGCGCGACCAGCGTGGACACGGCCTCGATCGTCGCCTTGTCGAAGTGCAGGGCCTTCATGCGCTTGCGCGTCATCTTCGCGCCCACGATCTCGTGGTGATGGAAGGACACGGTGCCGTTCGGCTCGAAGCGGCGAGTCGCCGGCTTTCCAACGTCGTGCATGAGGGCGGCGAAGCGCAGGATGAAGTCGGGGGCGGGAACCGGACCATCCGGGCCGGTCTCCAAGTCCATCGCCTGCTCGACGACGGTGAGGGTGTGCTCGTAGACGTCCTTGTGGCGCTTGTGCTCGTCCACCGTGGAGACGAGGCCAGCGACCTCGGGCAGGACGATGTCGGCCACGCCCGTGTGCACCATCAGCTCGATGCCGCGGCGCGGGTAGGGCGAAATGATGAGGCGCTCGAGCTCGGCGCGGATGCGCTCGGCGGAGACGATCTCCAGGCGCGAGGCCATGGTCTCCATCGCGTTCATGACGTCCATGTCGACGTCGAGGCCCAGCTGCGCCGAGAAACGCGCGGCGCGCATGATGCGCAGCGGGTCGTCGTCGAAGGACTGCTCGGCGGACACGGGGGTACGCAGGTTGCCGTCCGCGAGGTCGGCCAGGCCGCCGCACGGGTCGACGAGGGCCATCTGCGGCAGGCGCATCGCCATCGCGTTGACCGTGAAGTCCCGGCGCGTCAGGTCACCTTCGAGGGTGTCGCCGAAGGTCACCTCGGGCTTGCGCGAGCCAATCTCGTACTCGTCGGTGCGGTAGGTCGTCACCTCGACGACCAGGTCGCCGCGGCGACCACCGATTGTGCCGAACTCCTTGCCGATGTCCCAGGTTGCGTTGCCCCACTTCGCCAGGAGCTCCTCGGTGCGCTCGGGGCGCGCGGAGGTCGTCATATCGAAGTCGTGCGGAGTCACTCCCAGGAACGCGTCGCGCACGGGCCCGCCGACAAGCGCGAGCTCCTCCCCGGCCTCGTCAAAAATCGTGCCGAGTTCCATAATCGCGGGCGGGAGCGCCGCAAAGGTCCTCGTGGCGTTCGCCATGAGGGTAGGAATGTCCGTCGTTCCGGCGTTTTGCGCGGTCACGGGGCCGTTATTCGGGGAAGTTGACTGGGTACTCATCGCCCTTAAGCATGCCAGGAAAGCGCCCTGGCCGACTACCGGGGGCCGCGTACCGGCTAAAGTGGAGTCATGCCTGCACGTCCAGTTGACCGCCGAAGCGGGGTGCCCCGACCCCCGCGTCGGTCCGCTTCTGTGCGCGCTGGCCGCTCTCACCTGCCGATTTCCGCGGAAACCAGCGCGGGCGGCATCGTGGTCGACGTGCGTGACGGAATTCCCTATGCGGCGTTGATCGCGCGACGCAATCGAGCGGGCCGCATCGAGTGGTGCCTGCCCAAGGGCCACCTCGAGGGTTCCGAGACTCCCCAGCAGGCCGCGCTGCGCGAAGTCGCCGAGGAAACCGGCATCCACGGGCGCATTATCCGCCACCTCGCGTCGATCGACTACTGGTTCTCCGGCAACGACCGCCGCGTCCACAAGGTTGTCCACCACTACCTGATGGGGTATGAGTCCGGCACGATCTCCGTCGACGGGGATCCGGATCACGAGGCCGAAGAGGCCGCGTGGGTGCCGCTGCGCGACGTGTCGCGCCAGCTGGCCTACCCCAACGAGCGCCGCATCGTGCGCATCGCCCTCGACCTGCTGTATCGGGATGGCCGTGACTAGGCGCGCGCTCGCGGCTGGCGTCCTGTGCGCGGCGATGGCTCTCCCCTTCGGCCTCGGTCTGAACGAGGCCGGGGCCGCCCCGCTGCCCACCGTGACCTCGCAGTCGGGCGAGTCGCGCCCCGCCGTCATGGGTACGGTCTCAGAGGATTCTGGGCTTTCCGTTTCCATTAACTCACTGTCGCCTCGAATCATCACGGATGAAAACGAACTCGTTATCTCCGGAACGGTCCGTAACGATTCTCCGACGACGCTCGCGAACATCTCCCTCGAGGTGTTCGTCGCCAACGAGACGCCGATCTCTGTCCCCGCGCTGACGACCGCCCTGACCGACGACGAACCGGACGCCACGCACGCGGCCTCCTCCTCGCTCACGGACGTCGTCCGAGGAGCCACGACTTCCTTCGAGATCCGTGTTCCCACGTCTTCGCTGCCCCTCACCGACGCCGACGAGTGGGGCCCGCGCGTCGCGACCGTGACCGCGACCTCCGGCGAATACTCGGGCAAGGATCGATCGATCATCGTGTGGGATTCGGGCGCACAGGTCTCTGCCTCGCGCGTGAGCACCGTGATCCCCTGGACCTCAACGAGCGCCACCCAGGACCAGACCGAACGCTCGGCGGTCCTCAGCCTCGCCTCCGCCAGCGGCGTCACCCTGGCCATCGACCCGCTGCTGATCCCTCGCGGCCCGCAGCCCACGGCCACGCCGAGCCCCTCCGCATCCCCCTCGGCGTCCCCCTCGCCCGACGCGGGCCAATCCGGAGCTGACCCCGCCCAGTCCGGACAGTCCGACGCGCAATCGGGTCAGTCCGGCGCCCCGACGGCCTCGCCGAACTCATCCCCCACCCCGACGCCAGCCCCCACGGCCACGGACCCCGCGCAGCGCGCGCATGACCTCCAGTCAGAAGCGTTCGTCGCGGCGCTCCTGTCGAACGCGACCGAGATCATCGCCCTGCCCGAGGGAGACGCCGACCTCGGCGCCCTGTCACTGTCGGGCAACTCCGGTTTCTGGGACCGCGCCTCTCGCTCGATGGCCGACTTCCCCGACACGCTGCGCGAGGCCGGGTGGGTCGCACCCGCCAACTCTGCGGCCACCCCCAGCCCG
>CAUTDS010000064.1:0-8234 GCA_963537175.1 uncultured Actinomycetes bacterium | reverse complement strand
CACGCCCTCGGAGTCCCCGACCCCGACCCCGACACCTTCGACGCCTCCGGCCCCGCGCCTGGCCAAGACCGGTGCTGATGCTGCGAACGTCGGAGTTCTCGCCGGAATCGTGGCCCTTGCGGGTGGCTCGCTGATCGCCGTTAAGCGTCGTCAGCGCTGAACCTTGATGATGGTGGCTCTCGCGGCACCCAGCCAGTGACGTGAGTGCACGCATCACGCGACATACGCGGGTGGGAAGACATGGTCTTCCCACCCGCGTGTTCTATGTTCGTGAGGTGGTGTGCTGAGAGTTGGTGGTGCGAAATCCGTGCTCGTGTGGAGAGGGGCACTAGTCGTTCGGGCGATGGTCGGGTGCTGGAAACACTGCGCATCGCCAGCTCGCCTGGAGCCCGTCGCCGCGTCGGGCAGCCCTCCTCGGTTTAGCTGGTCAGGAGATACACCCGTGCTTCCCACGGCCTCATTGGCGTGATAACCGTGGGTTCGCTCTGTATGCGGTCGCCGGCGTCATCCATCTCGACGAACGATGTGTCCGTATTGCCCAGGTAGAGGCGCCACGGCAACGAAGCCACGGCCTCATCCTCGGGGGAGAAGAGGGGAGTTATGTGCTCCCCGGACAGATTGACCATCACGAGGACGTCCGAACCCGGGGTGCCGCGCCGGTAGACGAAGAGCGCGGGAGCTGACGCGTCTATCCGAGTGAATGTCCCATCGGTCAGCGCGGGGACGACGTGGCGAGCGCTGATGAGCGCGCGGTAGTAGGCCAGTATCGACTGCGGATCGTCCGCCTGCGCTGCGACGTTAATGTGCTCGGCTGAAGCGGGCACGTCAATCCACGGGACTTCCTCAGAGAAGCCGGCAGCGGGGGAGGAGTCCCACTGCATCGGGGTCCGTCCGTTGTCTCTCGACATCGCGGCGAGCCCCTCGGGCACCTCGTGAACCCCTAGGCGTTCCATGTACGACACGGATTCGACATCGCGCAAATCGGCTGAGGTCTTAAAATCCCCGCCGAGCATGCCGATCTCCTGGCCCTGATAGATGAAGGGGGTGCCGCGCTGGAGGAAATAGGCGGTCGCCAGAGCCGTCGCCGATTCGTACCAGTACTGCGACGGATCGCCGAAACGGGACACCGAGCGCGGCTGGTCGTGGTTCTCCAGGTACAGCGCGTTCCATCCGCGCGTCCCGAGCGTGTCCTGCCAGCGGGTGAGGACATCCGCCAGTTCCCCGGGTGCCAGGTTGCGCGGTGAAAATTTGCCGTTTTCGAGGCCGAGGTTGACGTGCTCGAACTGGATGAGCATATTGAACTCGCGGCGCTTGGGATCGCAAAACAGCAGTGCCGTCTCCGGCGACGCGTTCGAGGCTTCGCCGACCGTAAACGACCCGGGATGGTGGGCGAACGTCCGCTCGTGCATCTCCTGCAGGAATTCGTGGAGACGAGGCCCGTCGGCGAAACACTCGTGGCCGATTCCGAACGGCGCGCGCGCCGGTCCACCATCAGGCAGACCCGGTTGCTTCGAAATGACGTCGATCGCGTCGACCCTGAAGCCATCGACCCCCCGGTCGAGCCACCAGTTCATCATCTCGTAGACGGCGTCACGAACCTGTGGATTCTCCCAGTTCAAGTCGGGCTGCTCGCGTGCGAAAAGATGGAGGTAGTACTGGCCCGTGGACGCGTCGTACTCCCACGCCGACCCGCCGAAAAACGACTCCCAGTTCGTCGGCTCAGCACCGGGAGCGCCAGGGGAAAAGCCAGGGCGCGGATCACGCCAGTAGTACCAATCTCGGCGCTCCGAGCCGATGCTCGACGCCGACTCAACGAACCAGGGGTGCTCGATCGACGTGTGGTTGACAACGAGGTCCATGACGATGCGCATACCCAGGTCGTGGGCACGGGCGACGAGGGTATCGAAAGCCTCGAGATCGCCGAATAAGGGATCGATGTCGCGGTAGTCCGAGATATCGTAGCCGTTATCCGCCTGGGGGGAGCGGTAGATCGGCGATATCCAGACGATATCGACCCCGAGTTCGGCCAGATAGTCGAGGCGGCGGATAATCCCCTCAAGGTCTCCGAGCCCATCCCCGTTCGTATCCTGAAACGAACGGGGATAGACCTGGTACAGCACGGCGTTCTTCCACCACGGCTGCGCTACGTAGAGGCTGGTAGGAAGTAGCTCGGGATGGATGATCATCGCGCGTGCTTGTTATCTGGTTTAGTTGATGTCGATGGCAGCCCAGGCCTCGTACAGGTCCTCGTCCTGGTGGTAGACGACCGTGCACGTAAAGTTGAAGGTGCCGTTCTTACCCGAGAGAACAGTGCCCGTAAACTGTCCCTTCGACACGAACTGGGGACGTCCAGACGAATCGACGCCGTCGCGCTCAGCCGTCCAGTTCTCGAGCTTGCCCTGTTCAACACTCTGCGAGAGTGCGGACTTGCATTCGGCCTTGACGCGGTATTCTTCCTCGGTGCTCAAGCCGGAAGACCCAGTGCCCGAAGTCGGGGCCGGGCTCGGCTTCGTGCCGGTGGACGGCGCGGACGAAGTCGGTGCCGGCTGGGGAGCCGACGGCGCAGAGGGAGCGGTGTTCGAGGAAGGGGCAGACGTGGGGGCCGCGCTGCTCGAGGCGGTCGGCGGCGTTGATGCATCATCGTCGGACGAATCGTCCTTGTTGAGCGCCCAGATCGCGGCGATTGCAATGAGGATCACGACCAGAACGGCTGCGATGATGCCGATGATGAGGCCGGTCTTCTTCTTTTGCGGCTGCCCGCCACCCGGAGTGCCCTGGAACTGCCCCTGAGGGTAGTAGCCCTGCTGCGGCTGCTGACCGTATCCCTGCTGCTGACCGTATCCCTGCTGCTGACCGTATCCCTGCTGCTGGCCGTATCCCTGCTGCTGGCCGTAGCCCTGCTGCTGGTAGCCGCCCGCCGCTGGCATTTGCTGGGTGTACTGCTGCCCGGACGGATACTGACCGTTTCCGGGTGCCGGCTGCTGATTGGGGTTGAAGGGGTTCGACATGGGTACTCCAGGTGCTGAGTGGGTTGGGATGAACTGGTCTCGCAGGTGTGGCGTCAGATGCAGCGAGGAGATATGTGCTCTGTCAGTAGCTTTCGGGGATGGCGACCGCTTTAAATTCCTTCTTGCTGCCGAAGTAGAACACGAGGCACTTGAAACGGGTTGTGATCGGCTTCTTTGTGATATTGCTGGTGCCGGTGATGGTACCGGTGTATTCCCATTCCCGTGTCTCGCTGTAGCTGGTCACCAGTTCCAGATTCGTGTCCGAAATGCTCGCGTCCGTGAATTTCTTGTTAATCGACTCGGTGCACGCAGCGATCGCCTGCTGTTCCATATCCGGCTCAGCGCCACCGCCAGGTGCCGACGTGGGGGCTGTACCCTGCGACGGCTTCGCGCCGGTCGAGGGTTGCGACGGGTTTGCGCCGGTCGAGGGCTGCGACGGATCCGTGCCGTGTGGCTGCAGTGACGGGGTCGCGCCCGCGGAGGGGGCCGCGCTGCTCGAGGTGCTCGGGGTAGTCGAAGCCTCGTCGGAGGAATCGTCCCTGTTCAGTGCCCAGATCGCGATGATAGCGATGATGATGACGACCAGGACGGCTGCGATGACGCCGATGATGAGGCCGGTCTTATTCTTTTTCGGCTGCCCGCCACCCGGAGCGCCCTGGAACTGCCCCTGGGGGTAGTAGCCCTGCTGGCCCTGCTGGCCGTAGCCTCCCGCGACAGGCATCTGCTGGGTGGGCTGCTGCCCGTAAGCACCTTGCTGGTAGGTGCTCTGCTGGTAACCACCCTGCTGGTATGCGCCCTGCTGGTAACCACCCTGCTGGTATGCGCCCTGCTGGGGGTATCCAGCCTGCTGAGGGTATCCAGCCTGCTGGGGCTGGTAAGGCTGCTGATTCTCGGGAGAATAGGGGGTGCTCATCGTCTACTTCCGTGTTGGTGAGAGAAGTCTCAGGTAACGTTCTGTATCCTACCAGGCGCTAGGCTTGTGGCATGACGATCGACTATCTGACTCAGACGCGACCGCTGAGGCCCCGCGAAGACATCCTCCCCGTCATTATTGGAGGAGACTTCGGAGTGTACGGAATTGGGCGCTGTTTCAACGAAGCGTTCGGTTGTCGCTGTATTTGTGTGGGATCGCAGCCGACGGAGTCGATCACACGTTCACACTTTTTTGATGTCCGCCACGTGAACGCTCATGCGAGTGACGCGCAGCTCCTGGACATCCTCATGACCATTGCGGGTGAGCATCCGGATAAGAAGCTGATCCTGATGGCCAACCACGACATCTTCTCTGCGTTCGTTGCTCGGAACATGGAGACGCTCTCGCGTCACTACGCGCTGCCGTTCCCCACCGAGGAGGTCATGGATCGACTGACCGACAAGGCTGAGTTTGCTCGCGCGTGCGAGCGTGCGGGGATCGCTACGCCTGGTACGGTCGAGGTCGATTTCTCCGGCGTGGAGGACGAGGCCTGGGCTGCCCCTGAGATTCCGTTCAGTTTCCCGGTGGTTGCTAAGTCCGCGAAGGGTGAGCCTTACGACGTCCTTGAATTTGAGGGCAAGCGCAAGATCTGGTTTATTGACACGGCCGAGGAACTCACCCAGCTGTGGGGGACCCTGAAGGCTGCGGGCTTCCGCGATACCTTCCTGGTTCAGGAGCTGATTCCCGGCGATAACACCGCGATGCGCTCGATCACCGCCTACGTCGACTCGCGCGGAGAAGTCACGCTGATTGGTTCGGCGCGCGTCCTCCTCGAAGATCACGCGCCCACGATGATCGGAAACCCCGTTGCCATGATCACCGAGGACTTCCCGACGCTGTGGCGCGATGCCTGCGCCCTGCTGACCGAGAACGGATACCGCGGCTTCGCGAACTTCGACGTGAAGATCGATCCCCGCGACGGACGAGCACTGTTCTTCGAGGTGAACCCGCGCATCGGCCGCAACAACTGGTACATGGCCGCGGCCGGCGCGAACCCGATGATCCCGATGGTCGAGGACCTTATCGACGGTAAGGCCTGCGAGCAGACCCAGGCGACGGACGAGATTCTCTACACCCTCGTCCCGGACTCCCTGCTGCTGCACTACATCACCGATGAGGATCTGCGCGCGCGCGTCAAGCGCATCATTCGCGAGGGCCGGCGGTTCGATCTGCTTTTGAACCCGACGGAGAAAGACCTGCGCCGCAACTTCACCGTGTGGCTCCAGAAGCAGAACCATCGGCGTAAGTTCGCCCGATACTATCCGGAGCCCACCGAGACGTCCTACTGACGTTGCCTCTCCCCGCCCCGGCCTCGTCGACGGGGGAGAAGCCCCTGATAGACTGACTTCCTACGCGACCGATATTTCCGACCAACGAGGACACCATGACGACAACCGCACTCGTGCCCATCTCGCAGGACGACAAGATCGCCGCGGTCTCTGGCTTCCAGGACCGCTCTCTTCCCATCGAACAGACGTGCGTGTGGGAGGCGTTCGAGGAATCCCAGGGCCACGGAGTGTGGGGTCGCTACGCCTGGTGCGAGGATGATTCCAAGATCGCGTTTATCACCCTGTATAAGTATTCGGTGCGCGGCGTCCATTACCTGTGGGCGAAGTGGGGACCCGCGTGGGTCAAGGAAGCGAGCCCGGAGCGCGAAGCCGCTCTGCGAGCGGACCTTGTGCGCGAGATTAAGGCAAAGGATAAGACCGTTGCCTTCGTGCGCCTGCACGCCATCTATCAGCACCCCGACCTGTGCATGCCACTGCAGACGATCTCCTACGACCGTACCGTCATCATCGATACCTCCGGCAAGACCGAAGAAGCGATCCTCGCTGCCATGCCCAAGGCCGGTAAGCGCTCGATCCGCTCCGGCCTGAAGAAGGGTAAGGCCGAGGGCGTGACCTTCCATGAGGACACCGCAAACGCGGCGCAGGTCATTGACGAGTACTACGCCGTCATGGAGGAGACCGCCAAGCGTGACGGCTTCCGTCCTCATCCCAAGGAGTACTACCTCAGCCTGCTTCAGACGCTGGGTCCGAAGCACGCACGCATCTTCTCGATGCGTGATGCCGACGGAAACATCCTGTGCTGGGACTTCTGCCTCGTCGAGGGGATCCGTGCGCAGGCCGAGTACGGCGCCTCCACCGAGGCCGGCCGCCGCCTGCGACAGCCCCCGGTCCTGGACTTCCTGGCCGCCGAATTCCTTGCCCGCGACGGCGTGCGTGAATTCGACCTGATGGGCGCCCACTCGCCGCGCTGCCCCGACCTCTACAGCGTTGGAAAGTACAAGAGCGCCTTTGCCTCACACTTCACAGATGTGCCCGGCGGCTGGGACATGCCCATCAAGAAGGCCACCTACCGTGCCCTGAGCGCCGCGAAGGCCGTGAAGGACTGGCGCGCCCGCTCCTGAAGCGGACCCGCCACGGGGCTAGAATTCAATTCGCAACACAATCTCGCGTATCTAACGAAACTAGGAGACACAGTGCCCGATATCTCGCTCGTCATTGACGGACACGAACAGACCGTACCGGCGGGGACCACGGGCACGACGTGGTTCGAGAAGTCGCGTGACGTCGTCGCCATCAAGGTCGACGGCACGCCGCGCGATCTCGAGACGCCTTTCGAAGCAGGAACGACCGTTGAGGCCATCACGCTGGCCAGCGAGGACGGCCTGAACATCCTGCGCCACAGCGCCACCCACGTACTCGCGCAGGCCGTGCAGGACGTGTTCCCCGACGTGAACCTGGGCATCGGCCCCTTCATCACAGATGGCTTCTACTACGACTTCGGCAACATCGACGCCGTCACCCCCGAGCTGCTGCGCGACCTCGAGAAGCGTATGAAGCGCATCATCAAGGAAGGCCAGCGCTTTGTGCGCCGCGAGATCTCCGAGGAGGAGGCCACCCGCGAGCTGGCCGAGCAGCCCTACAAGCTCGAGCTCGTCACCACGAAGGGGAAGGGCGCCGAGGGCGCATCCGTCGAGGTCGGCGGCGGCACGCTCACCATGTACGACAACGTCCGCCGCGACGGCTCGGTGGCCTGGAAGGACCTGTGCCGCGGCCCCCACCTGCCCTCCACCAAGCTCATCGGCAACGGCTTCGCGCTGACCAAGGCCTCGGCCGCATACTGGAAGGGCGACCAATCGAACGATCAGCTCCAGCGCATCTACGGTACCGCCTGGGCTTCCAAGGAAGACCTCGTCGCCTACCAGGAGCGCATCAAGGAAGCCGAACGCCGTGACCACCGCCGTCTCGGTGCCGAGCTCGACCTGTACTCCTTCCCCGAGGAGATCGGCCCCGGCCTCGTCGTGTTCCACCCCAAGGGTGGCATCCTGCGCCATGAGATCGAGTCCTACGTGACCGACCGGCATAAGAAGGCCGGTTTCGACTTCGTGCACACCCCGGAAATTTCCAAGGGCGGGCTCTTCCACACGTCGGGTCACCTGCCCTACTATGCGGACACGATGTTCCCGCCCATGCTCGTCGACGAAGAGCGCGACGAGGAGGGCAACGTGACCAAGGCTGGCCAGGAGTATTACCTCAAGGCCATGAACTGCCCGATGCACAACCTCATCTTCCGCTCCCGCGGCCGCTCCTACCGCGAGCTGCCCCTGCGCTTCTACGAGCTCGGCCACGACTACCGCTATGAGAAGAGCGGCGTCGTCCACGGCCTGACCCGCATGCGCGGCTTCACGCAGGACGATTCGCATACGTACTGCACTCCGGAGCAGGCCTCGGAGGAGATCCGCACGCAGATCGAGTTCTTCCTGTCGATCCTGTCGGCTTTCGGCCTCAAGGACTTCTACCTGGAGCTGTCCACTCGCGACGAGGACGGCAAGAAGAGAGACAAGTTCATCGGTTCGGACGAGGATTGGGCGGCCGCCACCAAGGCGCTCGAGGACGCATGCGCCGCGACCGGTCTCGACCTGGTTCCCGATCCGGGCGGCGCGGCTTTCTACGGCCCCAAGGTCTCCGTGCAGGTCAAGGATGCGATCGGCCGCACCTGGCAGATGTCGACGATTCAGTACGACTTCAACCAGCCCGACCGCTTCGACCTGGAGTACACGGCGGCCGACGGAACTCGTCAGCGCCCCGTCATGATTCACTCCGCGAAGCTGGGCTCCGTCGAACGCTTCATCGGCGTTCTCACCGAGCACTATGCGGGCGCTTTCCCGGCGTGGCTCTCGCCCGTCCAGGTGCGCCTCATCCCCGTCGCCGAGGCCTTCGACGGCTACGTCAAGGACGTCGCCGCCA
>CAUTDS010000063.1:0-8781 GCA_963537175.1 uncultured Actinomycetes bacterium | reverse complement strand
CATAAAAAACAAACAAACACACTATCGAGTTCACAAACAACACCCACACAACCAAGCGCACACAGCACAAGCCACGCACACTCAATAGGCGATTCACGCCATGTTTCCGCGACCCGAGCATCTCGCTTCGTTCGCTGCCGTTCGGCGCAACAAGGAAAACAATACGCATGTCCGAGCGGACCGTCAAATCATAACGGTCCGCTCGTCTCCCAGAAGCTTTTCCGCTGAATTCCGGGCTTTGTAGCAGATTTTTGCCCACAAAACGCCTAAAATTCAGCACTTTTCATGTCACAGAACACAGAATATCAAACAAAATGTGTGCCAGGCCGCGCAATCTCGTAACGCGATCTAGCATGCTGATCAGGACTTATACCAAGACCATCTCATTTGTTGCCTGAAACTTTACCAAGCGTTGACCTAGGGGCTATACTCACATCATCCGAGCGGCATCGCCGCATCCGTCAATGCTAGGAACTTCCATGATTGCATCCGTTCTCGGCTCCATTTCCGACTTCATGTACACCTACGTACTGGTCGCACTGCTGATCGGCGTGGGCCTGTACTTCTTCGTCTTCACCCGCGCGCTCCCCCTCCGCATGTTCGGAGAGGCACTCCGTGTCGTCATGGAGCCTCCAAAAAAGGAAGGCGGCGTCTCGTCCTTCCGTGCGCTGATGGTCTCCACGGCCTCGCGCGTGGGCGTCGGTAACATCGCTGGCGTCGCGACGGCAGTGACGGCGGGTGGCGCTGGCGCTGTTTTCTGGATGTGGGTCATCGCGACGATTGGAGGCGCGTCCGCCTTCATCGAGTCGACGCTCGCACAGATCTACAAGAAGCGCGGACCCCACCACTCCTACGGTGGCCCGGCCTACTACATCCAGACGGCACTCAAGCAGAACTGGCTGGCCTATCTCTTCGCTGTCATGCTCATTCTGACCTACATGGGCGGCTTCAACCTGCTCGCTTCTTTCAACGTGGCCGACACGTTCACGCAGTACTCCTGGGCGAACGAGTGGACTCCTTGGGCCGTCGGCGGTGTCCTTGCGGTCCTGATGGCCGGCTCAATCCTGGGCGGCACTCGACGCCTGACCGACGTGACCGGCTTCCTCGTCCCGATCATGGCGATCATTTACCTGGGTGTGGGCGCGGTCGTCATTGTCTTCAACTACCACAATATCCCCGCGATGTTCTCCGCAATCTTCTCGGGAGCCTTCGACTTCAAGGCGATTTTCGGTGGTTTCGCAGGCTCTGCGATGATGCTCGGCATCAAGCGTGGCCTCTACTCGAACGAGGCCGGTGTGGGTTCCGCGCCGAACGCCGCAGCCTCCGCCTCCGTGTCGCACCCTGCCAAGCAGGGCCTCGTTCAGATGCTCTCGGTCTTCATCGACACGATGATCATTTGTACCTTCACCGCGTTCGTGGTCCTCTCCTCGGGTGTCGGTGACGACGGCGGCGTCACCGGCGCTCCCCTCGTGAAGGACGCGATGGCTACAGTGCTCGGCCAACCGATCGCGCAGGTCTTCATTTCGTTGGCACTCTTCCTGTTCGCGTTCACGACGCTGGTGGGCAATTTCTACTACGCCGAAGTCAACTTCCGCTTCCTGCTGCGCAACATCAAGCTGGAACAGTGGATGCTGACGGCCTTCCGCCTCGTGGCAGCTGCCCTGGTCTTCTGCGGTGCGCTGCTGAAGTTCGAGGTCGCGTGGAGCTTGGGTGACATCCTCATGGGCCTCATGGCACTCATCAACCTGCCGGTGATTGTGATCCTCGGTCGCATCGCCGTCCGTTGCGCGAACGACTACACGGCGCAGCGCAAGGAGGGCCTGGACCCGAAGTTTACCGCCTCCTCGATTGGTCTGGATCCCTCCGAGCTGGACTACTGGCAGGACAAGAAGGCTCCGGCCTCCGCCAAGGACGCTGCCGAGAAGGCGGCCGTCTAAGCGAGCACTGCTCCACACGCCTTGCCCCGGCCTCGCATCGACGAGGCCGGGGCACGTTTATGCGCATGGGCGGCGGGCGAACGCCGCGGGATTCCTATGCGTCGCCCAGCCAGGCGCGGATGTGCAGTCCGCCGACGTGCCCGCACGCTGACAGGGCTCGAGCCACTGCGTCGGCAGCCCACCCGAGCATCTCAGGACCCCCGTGCGGTGCGCGCAGAGCGGCAGCCACTCCGGCGCCGGAGGCCGTGGAGGACTCCACAGAGAGCCCCATCTGCACGGACGAAGCCACGGCCTCGTCGAAGCCCGAGAAGGACAGGGTCTGTCCCTTGTATCGCGGGCTCGCCTCGACGTAGATGAGCGGACCAGGGGCAACCAGGGACAAATCCAGCGCGCCAATGGGCAGGCTGCCGTCTTCCCACGGTTTGTTTGCGGTGGAGCGGGCGTAGCCCGGCGGCAGGTCACACTCGAAGACGCACTCGTCGACGCTCACATCGGCGACGAGCTCGAGGGTAGCCACGGAAGCGATCACGGAGGCCACGAAGGGGATGCGCCTGCCCGTTTCCCCGAGCCACGTGTCGACGAGGGCGTGGCACATCGCCGGAGCCTTCGCGGTGGGGGAAGGCTGTCCTGCCGCATGAGGCGTCCTCGCCCCCTCCACTCCCCCACCCCTGGGTGGTGTCTCAATGTCGCCTACGAAAAAATCGAAGGCGTAGAGCCCATGATGGGTGCGATCGTCGTCGAAATCGTCGAAACCCATACCGGTTCCGACCAGCATGGAGAGGAACACGTCGTAGAGGCACTCCCTGTCCTGCGCAAAAAGGTCCGCCGCGTGAGGCGCGCGCGGGGACATCTGCCCGCACAGCCACGCCTGCAACGCCACGTAGCCCTCGTTTGTCGTGCAATCGTTGAATCTCACGGCAACCTCCTCGTTCCGACGAGCGCACGCCTGACACTACTATGACAGAAACGAGGGCGCGCGGGAACCACTTTCACGGGCAAGTCCGAGTACCAGCGAGACCGCGCGGCGGCGGCCCAGGCCGCAGAGGGACGTCATCTTCCCCCAACCAGCGCAAACGAGAGCGACGCGCACAAAGATGCCCCGGCCTCGTCCGGTGACAGACGAGGCCGGGGCGAAGGTCGAGACGGAGCGCTCAGCGGGTGGCGAGCAGCGCCTCCTCGGCCTCCTTGGTCCACAGGCCGGCGGCGTCGAGCTTCGCGGCGACCGTCGGCAGCTTCTCGGCGAGCTCGGACACGGGGGTCAGGCCCAGGTCGTGCATCATCGGGAAGACCATGATCTTGCCGCCCGAGGTACGGTCCATCACCGCGTTGATGGCGTCGCCGAAGCCCGCCATGCCGGTGATCGCCCACAGGGAGATCGTGGTGTCGATGATTCCGGCCTCGATCTTGCGCAGGACCGTGCGCATATCGGAGACGTCCGAGCCGGAGGTGCCCAGCATGAAGATCTGACGCTCGATAATGCCCTGCAGGTCGAAGTCGCCGAACGTGCCGGCCGGGATACCGGCGAACGCGTTCAGGATGCCGCCCTCAGCCAGCAGGTCGACGGCCTGGGAGACCAGCGCGGGGACGGGGACGAGGCACGTCGCGTAGGTGTAGCCGTACTCCAGGGGCGTCGAGGAGGTGTTGACGATGTCGAGCGGCACGCCGTTCTTCTCGGCGGTCGGGCCGACAACCTTCGTCAGGTTCGCTAGACGCTCGTCCGACAGGTCGGTGCCCACGACGCTGAGGCCGGGAACACCGGAGGTCACGGCGCGCATCGTGTGCATGACGCCCATCGGGCCGGCGGCGCCGACGAAGACGCAACGGTCGTTCTCGCGCAGGTCGCCGTTGGCGGGGATCCAGGCGTAGCCCTCGCGTGGGTCCGAGCCGGTCGTGCCGCAGAAGCGGGTGAAGTCGTAGTGGACGCGGCCGATGTCCAGGGACACCTTGCGCGAGATCTTCTCGCCGCCCAGGACGACGCACATGGTGCCGCGGGTGCCGATCAGGAGCGCGGCCTTCTCGATGGCGTCGGCGTCCGAGCCGAAGAACACGACGTCGTCGAACTCTCCCTCGACGCCCTCAAGCTCCTCAGCGGCAACGCGCACAACCTCGGCGGGCTTATGCTCGGCGGTCAGAGCGTCGATGTCGCCCTCGCCGACGACCAGCAGGCGGCCACCATCGGCGACGTGATCACGCTCCGCCCACGCATAGGAACCCTCGACGGTCGCCCAGGGCTCGATGAGGCCAACGGCGGCGGCCGAGGGACCCTCCGACACGTGGATCAGGTACTCTTCCCCGTCCGGGGACACGACGCAGCGCTCGTCGACGACGACGTACTCTTCGAGTGCACCGTCGAAGTTGTAGCCGAAGGCGCCGTTCGACTTGGCGGTGCGCAGGTGTTTCCAGTCGGCCTGGACCAGCAGACGGTCGCCCACCTTGTAGTGCGTGACCTTCTCGCCGACCTGCACGACGCGCACCACGGGCTCGTGGCCGGGAGTCACAGCCTCCTGGTTCGGGTGGTAGGACGGGATGTCCTTGAGGGCATCCAGGTCGATGCCGCCGACCACGTCGGACTTGCGCGGGTGGCCATCGAACTGGTGGAGCAGCTTCGTATCGGAGAAGCAGATGCCGCAGGCTTCAACCTCGAGCAGGATCTGCGTCGGGCCAACGGGGTCAACGGGCTTCGCCGGGTTAAGGACGAACTCCTCCTTGCCGACGATCTGAATCGCGTACTGGGTGGAGGGAATCTGGGTCATGACTGACTCTTTCACTGGAAAAACAACTGAACGTGGGAAGAAAGGACGAGGCCGGGGAGCTCCGGAGAATACCGCTGGGATCCCCGGCCTCGTGAGAAGTCAGGAGAGCATGACCTGGCCGCCCGTGACGGGCACGGCCTGGCCGGTCTCGTATTCCTGCTCGACGATGTAGAAGATCGCGCGCAGAACGTCGATGCCCTGGGCGCCGCGGCGCATGGGGACCTTCGCCTCGTAGAACTCCTTGACGTCGGCGACCGTCTTGGCGCCGGGAACCTTGCCGGAGTTGAGGTACTGGACGAAGAGGCCGCGGTCCGGGTCGGACCAGAGCGGGCCGTCGTAGAAGTTGCCGGGGCAGATCGCGTTGACCTTCACGCCGTGAGCAACCATCTCGAGGGCGAAGGACTGGACCAGGCCGATGCCGCCGAACTTCGAACCCGCGTAGGCGGCGTTCTTGTTCGAGCCGACGAGGCCGGACTTGGAGTTGATCTGGATGATGTCGGTCAGCCACTCGGGGGCGGTCGAGTGCTGGCGCGCCAGGAGCTGGCCCAGGTGCTTGGTGACCAGGAAGAAGGCCACGTAGTTGATGTCAGTGGACAGGCGGAATGCGGAGGCGTCCTGCTCGAGGACGGAGCCGGCGCGCACGATACCCGCGTTGGAGACGACCAGGTCGAGGCCGCCGGTGACGCGCTCAATCTCGGTGGCCATCGCAGCGACGGATTCCTCATCGGCGACGTTGACCGTGATCGGGTGGGCGACGCCTTCACCGCCGAGCTCAGCAGCCTTGGCAGCCGCGCCCTCGCCGTTCAGGTCGGCGACGTACACGAAGCAGCCGGCGTCCACCAGGCCGCGCGCGATCTCCGCGCCGAAGCCCTGGGCGCCGCCCGTCACGAGGGCGACGCGGCCATTGATGGCGCGCTCACCCGTGGCGGTGGCGCGGACCTCGAAGGTCTCCTCGCCGGCGCGCACGACGACGGGAAGCTCCGTCTCCTTCAGGGAGCAGGGGCAGACCTCGGTGAGCGGTCCGTCGAAGGTGACGGTCGGCTCCGCCGAACTGGGGGCCACGATGACGGGGCGGCCGAGGGCCTTGAGGAAGAGCCCGCGTACCTCGGGGGCGTTACTCATGATGTCTCTCTTTCTTGACGGTGACCGTCAGTTAATCGATGTGGCTCGGGCGGCGACCGCGGCGGCGTCCTCGCCGTCGGCAATCGCACGACCCAGGGGTGCGTACTGGCTGATGCGCTCAGCGAGGGCCTCGGGGGTCAGGCGACCCGTGCGGCCCAGCAGGTGCAGCGAGGGATCCACGGAGGACAGGGCCTCGTGCGCGACGAGCGCCCACGTGGCCTCGTTGAGGTCCGCGAACTCGGGACGACGCAGCTCCTCGCACGTGAAGCGCTGGCGGGGCTGGTTGATATCCACGCCCGAGATCTCCAGCATGCCGTGGGCGGCCGCGAGCGCGTGGATGCGCTCAAGCTGCTCGGGGGTGTTACGCGGGGGCATGTAGGTGACGGCGCGCAGGCCGATCGACTCCATGTACTCGAAGAGCTCGTCGAGGAAGTCGTCCTCGAACTTCTCGGCCTTCTTGTCGCCCGTCGGCGAGGCGGACACGTCGCCCAGGTAGGCGTAGGTGGCGATCGCGCCGACCGAGTCGGCGAACTCGACGACCTCGGCTGCGCTAGGCAGCTCGTCGGTGGGCTGGATGTAGATGCGGTCCAGGTAGTTGGCCTTCAGGACACCCAGCAGGTCGTACATGAGGTGCGGGTTGTCGGCGTCGGACAGGACGCGCGCGAGGGACTCGGGGATCTCGACGCCCATCGAGTCCAGGCCCTGGACCAGGGCGGGGCCGCGACCGAAACCGCGGATGAGGGCCGAGGCCATGGCGGCCAGCAGGTGACGCTCGGTGATCCCGCCGCCGTTGGCGTACTGCGAGATGTCGACCATGTCGGAGCGCGGGTCGAAGGGCTCCAGGCCCAGGTCGGTGAGGATCTTGTTAGCCCTCTCGGCCATGGCGAGGGTGCGCTCAAGGCGGGCGGCGCGCTTGGGGGCGAGCCACTCGGCGACCTTCTCGCGGGCCGGAGCGGGCACGCCCTGCACCGTCATGTAGGCGACGCCCTCGGAGTCGGGGTTGTTGAGCTTGCGCTGCGCGAGCGGCGTGCCCTCGCCGAAGCGTGCACGGATCTCGAAGCCGGTGACGGAACCCATGCCCAGAATGCGAGTTGCCTCGCTCATCTCAGCGGCGGCGCCGATCGAGTCGTGGTCGACCGAGCCGACGACGCGCAGGCCGTTGCGGCGCGCGAGCAGCGCGGCGTGGGTGGGCGTGTAGGGGCTGAACGAGAAGCACGTGTGGATGTGGTTGTTCGACTCGGGCACCCAGCTGGGGAAGTGCTCGTCGGCCACGCCGGCGCGCAGCGCCTCGATGCGCTCGTCCGGGGTGGAAGCCGGGTCGTTGGTGATGTCCATGGGTTCTGCCATCTCTTCGTTGGGTGGAGAAAAACGGTGGTGAAACAAGTATGTGGGCGAGGCCGGGGCACGGTGAGGAGGAGTGTAGCCCCGGCCTCGCGGGCTCGCGTCAGGGAGTGCGAGCCAAGGACGGGGGCGGGCCGGAAAGGGGAACGGCCCGCCCCCAATGCCTCAGAGGCCCGCGCGGTTCAGGCGCGCGATCTCGGCCTCGGTCGCGTGCTTCGTGGTGGGCACGTGGCCGGGCAGCGGGAGGACGCGCTCGTGAATCGCATCGAGGATCCAGGAGACCTGCGGGAAGAAGTAGGACTCCATCTCGGGTCCGGGCGTGATGCCGTTGCGCGAGGCCACGACGGCGATCGGCGCGTCGAGCGCGTCGAAGGCCAGGGTCTGCACGTTGGCGGCGACCGTGTTGAGGAAGGAGCCGCGCTCGACGGCGTCCGAGGTGAGGACCAGGCGACCGGTCTTCTTCACGGAGGCGATGAGCTTGTCGTAGTTGAGCGGGGCGACGAAGCGGAGGTCAATGACCTCGGCGCTCAGGCCGTACTTCTCAGCCAGGACGTCCGCGGCCTCGAGTGCCTTGTACACGGTCGCGCCGTAAGCGGCGATCGTGATGTCGGTGCCCTCGCGGCGGATCGCCGGCTCGCCCTCTTCGGTCTCGTAGTATCCCTCGGGCACGCCGCCGGGCTCGAAGTCCTCGCCCTTGTCGTAGAGCTTCTGGCTCTCCAGGAACACGACCGGGTCGGTGCCGGCGAGCGCCAGGTTGAGCATGCCCTTCGCGTCGGTCGGGGTCGTCGGGAAGTAGACCTTCAGGCCCGGGATGTGAGCGACGAGCGCGCTCCAGTCCTGAGAGTGCTGAGCGCCGTACTTCGCGCCCACGGACACGCGCAGGACGAGAGGCATCTTGAGCAGGCCGGCGCTCATCGACTGCCACTTGGCCATCTGGTTGAAGACTTCGTCGCCTGCGCGGCCCAGGAAGTCGCAGTACATGAGTTCAACGACCGCGCGGCCACCGGCCATCGCGTAGCCGACGCCAGCGCCCACGATCGAGGCCTCGGCGATGGGCGAGTTGAAGAGGCGGCGGTAAGGCAGGGCCTCGGTCAGGCCACGGTAGACGGCGAAGGCGCCGCCCCAGTCGCGGTTTTCCTCGCCCCATGCGGCCATCGTCGGGTCGGTCTTGAAGCGGTGCAGCATCGCCTCGAACAGGCCGTCACGGAACTGGTACATGCGCATCTTGGAGACGGGCTTGCCGTTCTCGTCGACGGAGGTACGCACCTTCTTGGCCAGAGCCTTGACGCGCGGGTTGTCCTCGAGGTCGATCTCGGGGGTCGCGTCGTCGAAGGCCTCAACCTTCTCGTTGGAGAACATGACGGTGTCGATGTAGCCGTCCGCGACGCGCGGGGTGGCGTCGTCGTCGATGGCCAGTTTGAGGACCTTGACCAGCTTGTCGGTCAACGAGGCCGCGTAGCCGTCGATCTCGTCCTGCGTAGTCAGGCCGTTCGAGATGAGCAGGTTCGAGTATTCCTTGATGCAGTCAACCTGCTCCCACAGCTCGACCTCTTCCTTCGTTCGATAGGACGAAGCGTCCGACGGCGAGTGGCCGGAGAAGCGGTAGGTGATGGTGTCCATGAGGACGG
>CAUTDS010000062.1:0-10040 GCA_963537175.1 uncultured Actinomycetes bacterium | reverse complement strand
GTCATGCCCTTCATGCCGGACTTCTTGTTGAAGAGGGTGTCGACCTCGTCGACGCTCATGCCGGCAACGCGCTGCAGGTGGAACACGACGGCCGGGTCGATGTCGCCGGTGCGGGTGCCCATCATGAGGCCCTCGAGGGGGGTCAGGCCCATGGAGGTGTCGATCGGCTTGCCATTCTTGACGGCGGAAGCGGACGCGCCGTTGCCCAGGTGCAGGACGATCTGCTTGAGATCGTCGCGGCCCAGCATCTTGGAGATTTCCTGGGAGACGAACTGGTGGGAGGTGCCGTGGGCGCCGTAGCGGCGCACCGAGTACTTCTCGGCGGTCTCGGTCTCGAGGGCGTACAGGGCGGCCTTGTCGGGCAGCTGCTGGAAGAACGCGGTGTCGAAGACGGCAACGTGGGGGACGTCGGGCATGAGTTCGCGCGCCACGTCGATGCCCTTGAGGTGGGCGGGGTTGTGCAGCGGAGCCAGCGGGCACAGCTCTTCGATCAGGTTACGGACCTCGTCGGTGATGAGGGCCGGGCCGTCGAAGTAGCGGCCGCCCTGAACGACGCGGTGGCCGACGGCGACGATGCCGGCCTCGGCCAGGGTCGGGCCCTCGGTGTCGAAGAGGCGCAGGACCTCGCGCATGCCGACGGTGTGGTCGGGAACCGGGAGCTCTTCTTCGGTGACGGCGTCGCCGTGGACGTGCTTGATGAGGCCCATGGCATCGCCGATGCGCTCGACGATGCCCTTGGCGATGGCGTCGCCGGTTTCGGGGTCGACAAGCTGGTACTTGATGGAGGAGGAGCCGGAGTTAATGACGAGGACGGAGGACGAGGACACGCGTTCGCCTTTCGTGTTGTGGGGTTGGGAGTAAAAGAACGAGGCCGGGGCCCGTTTACGTTCAATGGTAACCGGACCCCGGGACCTCGGTCCCGTTCAGCCCTGGGCCTGGACGGCGGTCAGGGCGACGGTGTTGACGATGTCTTCGACGAGGGCGCCGCGCGACAGGTCGTTGACGGGCTTGTTGAGGCCCTGGAGGACGGGGCCGACGGCGACGGCGCCGGAGGAGCGTTGGACCGCCTTGTAGCCGATGTTTCCGGCTTCCAGCGAGGGGAAGACGAAGACGGTGGCCTTGCCGGCGACCTCGGAGCCGGGCAGCTTCTTGGAGGCGACGGCCTCGTCGACGGCTGCGTCGAACTGGATGGGGCCTTCGATGGCCAGCTCGGGGGCCTTCTCGCGTGCGAGGCGGGTGGCCTCGACGACGACGTCAACGTCCGGGCCGGACCCGGAGGTGCCGGTGGAGTAGGAGAGCATCGCGACGCGCGGGGTGACGCCGAACTGGGCGGCGGTGCGCGCGGAGGTCACGGCGATGTCGGCGAGCTGCTCGGCGGTGGGGTTGGGGTTGACGGCGCAGTCGCCGAAGGCCCACACGCGGTCCTTCATCGCCATGAGGAAGATGGAGGAGACGACGGAGACACCGGGGGCGGTCTTGATGATCTGGAAGGAGGGGACGATCGTGTGCGCGGTCGTGTGGGCGGCGCCCGAGACCATGCCGTCGGCATCGCCCATGTGGACCATCATGGTGCCGAAGTAGGACACGTCGGTGACCTTCTCGCGGGCCTGCTCGAGGGTGACGCCCTTCTTGGCGCGCAGGCGCGCGAACTCCTCGGCGTAACGCTCGAGGTAGGCGGGATCGTTCACGGAGACGACCTGGGCGGCGCTCAGGTCGAGGCCGAGCTCGCCGGCGCGCTTGGCGACGTAGTCGGCGTCGCCCACGAAGGTGATGTCGGCGATGCCGGCGGCGAGGACCTGGGCGGCGGCCTGCAGGACGCGGTCGTCGTCGGGCTCGGGCAGGACGATGCGCTTGCGGTCGGCGCGGGCGCGCTCGATGAGGTCGGCCTGGAAGGCGAGCCGGGTGACGGCGGTGGGGGCCTCGGTGCCGCGCAGGGTGGCGGCGGCCTCCTCGCCCAGCGGCAGAGTCAGGATGGGCACGTCGACCTCGAGCGCGGGGGCGCCACCGGTCAGGACGACGGCGACGACGGAGGCGGCAGCGGCCTCGGCGCGCAGGCGGGCGGCGGCGATTTCCTCGGAGAGGAGCTCGGCGCTGGCGCCTTCGGCGTCGAAGGCGAGGATGACGCCGGCTCGGGTGGAGGCGGCAAGGCTCAGGTTCCAGGCCACGTGGTCGAAGGCGCGGTTCGAGGCCTCACGGGCGGGGGCGATGAGCGCGTCGTCGCCGGCGGCGCGGACGGCTTCGACCGCGGCGGGCAGAGCGGAGGCGGGACGGAGGGCGGCGTCGGTAGCCGTCGTGCCGGCCAGGGCGTCGACGGTGGCGACGCCGAGAACGCGGGCCAGCTCGTCAGTAGCGAGGGCGGCTGCCTCCGACGAACCGGGGGCGACGACAATAAAGCGAGACACTCGAATGCTCCTTTGATGCGAGAAATATGTTGCGGGTCTCAGGGACCTTTGGACCAATACTAAACCCGCATGCCTCTTATTCCTATTCTTTTGAAAAGACGAGGCCGTTGTTGGCTTGGTGGGGCGTAGATGAACGTTCGCATGATCACGAGCGCTCGTGCGATAGGGTAGGTGCGTGAATAACGAGGAAAAGACCGTGCGCGAACGAGTGGGTGCGTGGCTTGGCGCTGCCCTGAGCGCGCTCGGCGTTCTCGGTGTGATTGCGCTGGCCGTGAGCGATCACCGCCACCGCGCGGTCATGCTCATGGTCGCTGTCCTCGTTGGCATGGGTGCTCTGCGCCTGTGGACGCCGGGACGTCCGTGGTTCGCGTCGCGAGCCCGCCTCATGGATGTTGCGGTGTACGTGATTCTCGCCGCGATTATTTGGTGGTTTGCCCCGTACGTGTCGACGCTCGCGGTGCGTTAAATCCGCGGAAAATGGCTGTTGGGCGGGGGAGATGCCTTCGCTACCGCGCTTTCTTTATCACGTGAGTTTTGCCGCAGCTATCCCGAATCCTGGTTACCGCTTCAAGAATTCGTAAAGCTCGGGCATGCTATGAGCGACCCATCATCCCTATTATCAAGGTGAAACACATGCGCGAGTTCCTGCGTAAATCTGGAATCCTCGTGTGGGTGATCGCTGCGATCATCCTCGCGACCGTCCTCGGATCCGTCCGTATTGGCGGCGACCACCTGGTTCCCGTCGAGATCGGCCGTATTTTTGCGACCTTCTCGGCGGTCTTCAGCCAGTTCCTGTCCTTCTCGATCCCGCTGATCATCATCGGCCTCGTGACCCCTGCTATTGCGGACCTGGGCCGAGGCGCGGGCAAGTGGCTGGGCATCACGACGGCAATTGCTTACGCGTCGACGCTGTTCTCGGGTTTCCTCACCTACCTGGTGTGCGCCATGCTCTTCCCGCGCATCCTCGCCTCCACCCAGCTGGGCGACGTGGCTGAGCCGGGTAGCGCCCTGGAGTCCTACTTCACGATCGAGATGCCCGCGCCGCTGCAGGTGATGACGGCGCTGCTCCTGTCCTTCGTGGTGGGCCTGGGCCTGTCGATGGTCCCGCGCGGCGTGCTGCGTAAGGGCTTCATCGAGTTCCGCGCCATCATCACGCGCCTCATCGAGA
The DNA here is from genome assembly GCA_963537175.1 of uncultured Actinomycetes bacterium. Classification (GTDB taxonomy): domain Bacteria; phylum Actinomycetota; class Actinomycetes; order Actinomycetales; family Actinomycetaceae; genus Pauljensenia. The sequence goes on along the minus strand of CAUTDS010000062.1, from coordinate 6,470 downwards.
CGATCATCATCCCGCTGCTGCCGCTGCACATCTTCGGCATCTTCCTGAACCTGACCTACACGGGCGAGGCTGCCTCGGTCATTCGCACGTTGGTGCGCGTGGTCATCGTGGTTCTGGTCCTCGAGGTCGTCATCCTGCTGACCCAGTTCTGCTTCGCCGGCGTTGTCGCGCGTCGCAACCCCATCAAGGCTCTCCTGACGATGATGCCTGCCTACCTGACGGCTCTGGGCACCTCCTCGTCCGCCGCCACCATCCCGGTGACCCTGCGCCAGACCAAGAAGAACGGCGTGTCCGACGCGGTCGCGTCCTTCACGATTCCGCTGTGCGCGACGATCCACCTGGCTGGCTCGACCTCGAAGATCTTCTCCTTCGCGTTCGCCATCGTCCTGACCCAGGGCCTGACCGTGAGCTCCCTGCAGTGGGTCGGCTTCATCTTCATGCTGGGCATCACGATGGTCGCCGCCCCCGGCGTCCCCGGCGGCGCCATCATGGCCGCCACCGGTCTGCTCAGCTCCATGCTGGGCTTCAACGATGCTCAGGTCGCGCTCATGATCGCCACCTACATCGCCCTGGACTCCTTCGGCACCGCCACGAACGTGACCGGCGATGGCGCGATCGCTCTCATCGTGGACCGCATGGCCCACGGCTCGATTGGCAACGAGGGCGACCCGGAGAACGCTCGCGAGCTGGCGTTTGACGGTATGGCCTACCTGGACCGCGTCTCCGTCGAGGGTGTTGTCAGCCCCGAGGAGCTGGCAGAGTCTGCCGCTCGTAATAGCAGCGAAACTGTCGCCTAGTTTCCAGTGACTGCGTGAGTGCGCGCCCGCCGTTTTCGGCGGGCGCGCACTTGTCGTTTCCTCGGTAAATGGGAGTTAGGCCCTAGTGGTGGAGGCCCAGGTCACGTAGAATAGGACACGATAGGCACACTGGGCCTCGGGGCCCGCTCCGTCAACGAAAGATGGCAGAAAAATGAGCACAGTTCGTATCGGTGTCCTCACGTCGGGCGGTGACGCCCAGGGAATGAACGCGGCTGTTCGAGCCGTCGTGCGCACGGCGCTGGCGCGTGGCGCGCAGCCCTACGCGATCTACGAAGGCTGGCAGGGTGCCTGCGTGGGTGGCGATTCCATCAAGAAGATGGAGTGGTCGGACGTGTCCTCGATCCTGGCCGAAGGCGGCACGGTGATCGGCACGGCCCGCAGCGCCGACTTCCGTACGTACGAGGGTCGCCACCGTGCGGCCGCGAACCTGCTCGAGCACGGCATTGATCACCTCGTCGTGATCGGCGGCGACGGCTCCCTGTCGGGTACGAACGAGTTCCGTGGCGAGTGGGCCCAGCACGTCGCTGAGCTGGCCGCCGAGGGCGTGATCTCGCCCGAGACCGCCGCCGCCCACCCCGCCCTCATCATCGTCGGTCTCGTCGGCTCGATCGATAACGACCTGGTGGGTACGGACATGACGATCGGCGCGGATACCGCGCTGCACCGCATCCTGGATGCCATCGACCAGCTGACCAGTACGGCTGCCTCGCACCAGCGCACCTTCGTCGTCGAGGTCATGGGCCGCCACTGCGGCTACCTGCCCCTCATGGCGGCCGTCGCGGGCGGCGCCGACTACGTGTTCACACCGGAAGATCCGGCGGGCCCGGGCTGGCAGGATGACCTGGCGGAGCACCTGCGCCTCGGCCGCGAGGCCGGCCGCCGCGAGTCCATCGTCCTGGTGGCAGAAGGCGCGCACGACCGTGACGGCAACGAGCTGTCAACCCAGCTGATCGCCGACACGATCCAGGAGCGCACGGGCGAGGACGCCCGCGTGACGATCCTCGGCCACGTGCAGCGCGGCGGCACTCCCTCGGCCTACGACCGCTGGATGTCGACGCTGCTGGGCTACGCGGCCGTCCAGGAGATCCTGGCGTCCACGCCGGAGGATGAGCCCGTCATCCTGGGCGTGCGTCGCAACCGCATCACCCGCATCCCTCTCATGAAGGCCGTCCACGACACGCGCGCGGTCAAGGACCTCATCGCTGCCGGCGACTACGCGGCGGCGCAGGCCTCGCGCGGCTCGTCCTTCTCGTCGATGGTGGGCATCAACCAGATCATGTCCACGCCACCTCAGCTCACCCCCGAGCCGACGGGCGACACCAAGCGCGTCGCGATCCTGCACGCGGGCGGTCTGGCCCCCGGCATGAACACGGCGGCCCGCGTGGCCGTGCGCCTGGGCATCGCGCGCGGCTGGACGATGCTCGGTGTGGAGGGCTCGTGGAGCGGGCTGGCGGACGACCGCGTACGTGAACTGAGCTGGTCCGACGTGGAAGGCTGGGCCTTCAAGGGCGGCGCCGAGCTCGGCACGAAGCGAGACATTCCGCCGGTCGAGCAGTTCTACGCGCTGGGCCGCGCCATCGAGCGCAATGAGATCGACGCCCTCCTCGTCATCGGCGGCATGAACGCCTACCTGGGCGTCCACGCGATCACCTCGGAGAAGGACCGCTACCCAGCGTTCCAGATCCCGATCCTGCTGATCCCCGCCTCGATCGACAACAACCTGCCCGGCTGCGAGCTCGCGATCGGCACGGACACGGCGATCAACAACGCGACCTGGGCAATCGACCGCATCAAGGAGAGCGCGGCCGCTTCCAAGCGCTGCTTCATCGCCGAGACGATGGGACGGCGCTGCGGCTACCTGACTCTCATGAGCGCCCTGGCCAGTGGCGCGGAGTACATGTACATCAACGAGGAGTCCCCCTCCCTCGAGCAGATCGCCGCGGACGCCGATCGGATGGTCGCCTCCTTCAAGTCCGGCCGACGGCTGTTCCTGACACTCCTCAACGAGTCGGCGTCCCGGTACTACGACCGCGAGTTCCTGGCCGACGTGTTCAACGCCGAATCCGAGGGAATCTACGACGTCCGCCACCAGGCCCTCGGCCACATGCAGCAGGGCGGCTCGCCCTCGCCGTACGACCGCCTGCTCGCCACGCGCCTCGTGGCGCGCGCCTTCGATCAGCTCGTGGACCAGTTCGAGCGAGGCGACCGCGGCGCCTACTACATCGGCCAGGTCGGCAACGCCATCGAGGCGCGCCCGGTGAAGAACATGTTCGACGACCTCGACATCGAGAATCGTCGTCCGTTCCACCAGTGGTGGCTTAACCTCGTTCCCGTTCAGCGCATCGTGTCGCTGCAGAACCCGGGTATCGAGGCCACCCCCATCCCCATCGACGATCCGATCGCCTGACCGGAGGGCCTCCCGACACCGTACGAGGCCGTGGTCCCGTGAGCGCTCGCGGGCCACGGCCTCGTCGTTTCAGAAGCGAGAAACGAGGGTGACCAGGGGAGCAGACCCCGCTAAACTAAAGTGCGAAACAATCTCTACTGTCAGGAGACCCCATGAGTGATATCCCCGTGATCGACCCGACGATGACCCCCGCGTGGGACACGCTCGACCAGCTGGCCGACAACTTCGATCCCGACCTGCGCAAGCTGTTCGCGGACGACCCCAACCGCACCCAGACCTTCACCTTCGACGCTGCCGACCTGCACGTCGACCTGTCGAAGAACCTCGTGTGCCCCACGCTGGTGGGCCACCTCCTCGCCCTCGCCGAGCAGACCGGCGTCCTCGAGCTGCGCGACCGCATGTTTGCGGGCGAGCACATCAACGTCACCGAGGACCGTGCTGTGCTGCACACCGCGCTGCGCCGCCCCGCGACCGACTCCCTGACGGTCGACGGCCAGGACGCGATTGCCGACGTGCATGAGGTCCTCGAGAAGGTCTACGCCTTCGCCCGCCGCGTTCGCTCCGGCGAGTGGGTCGGCATCACCGGCAAGCCCGTCAAGACCGTCGTCAACGTCGGCATCGGCGGCTCCGACCTGGGCCCCGTCATGGCCTACGAGGCCCTCAAGCCCTACGTGCAGGAGGGCCTGGAGTGCCGCTTCATCTCCAACATCGACCCCACTGACGCGGGCGAGACCACTAAGGACCTGGACCCCGAGACGACCCTCGTGATCGTGGCCTCCAAGACCTTCACGACGCTCGAGACCATCACGAACGCCAAGGTCGTGCGCGCCTGGCTGCTCGACGCCCTGCGTGAGCGCGGCATCGTCACCGACGAGGCCTCCGAGAAGGAAGCGATCGCCAAGCACTTCGTCGCCGTGTCCACCGCCCTGGACAAGGTCGCCGAGTTCGGCATCGACCCCGCCAACGCCTTCGGCTTCTGGAGCTGGGTGGGCGGCCGCTACTCCGTGGACTCCGCCGTGGGCACCTCCCTGGCCGTCGCGATCGGCCCCGAGGGCTTCGCCGACTTCCTCGCCGGCTTCCATGCGATGGACCGTCACTTCGCCGAGGCCGAGCCCGAGAAGAACGTGCCCCTGCTGATGGGCCTGCTCAACGTGTGGTACTCGAACTTCCTGGGCGCCGACACGCACGCCGTCCTGCCCTACTCCCAGTACCTGCACCGCTTCCCCGCGTACCTGCAGCAGCTGACCATGGAGTCCAACGGCAAGTCCGTGCGCCGCGATGGCAGCCCCGTCACCTACGAGACCGGCGAGGTCTTCTGGGGTGAGCCCGGCACCAACGGTCAGCACGCCTTCTACCAGCTGATCCACCAGGGCACCCGTATGGTCCCCGCCGACTTCATCGCGTTTGCGAACCCGACGTGGGCGCTGGGCGATGGCGACGCCGACATGCACGAGCTGTTCCTGTCGAACTTCTTTGCCCAGACCAAGGCCCTGGCCTTTGGCAAGACCAGCGAGGAGGTGCGCGCCGAGGGCACGCCCGAGGCCATCGTCTCCGCGCGCGTGTTCACCGGCAACCGTCCCACGACCTCGATCATGGCCCCGTCCCTGACCCCGTCGGTCCTGGGCCAGCTGATCGCCCTGTACGAGCACATCACCTTCGTCGAGGGTGCCGTGTGGGGTATCGACTCCTTCGACCAGTGGGGCGTCGAGCTGGGCAAGGTCCTGGCCAAGCAGATCCTCCCCGCCATCGAGGGCTCGGCCGAGGCCCTGGACGCGCAGGATCAGTCGACCCGCGCTCTCATCGAGTACTACCGCGCGAATCGCACGAAGTAGTCTCTTCCTCTGATTGAGGAACGTCGGGGGCCGCGCCGAGGGGCACGGCCCCCGATTTGTTCGTGGGGGAGAGCGGTGGGAGCGTGAGCTCCCGCCGCCTCGCTATTTGTGGGGGCGAGGCGTTGCTTAGTGCTCGATGTGCTCGTGGCTCGCGTGCTCGGGGCATTCGAGCTGGAACGTGGAGTGCGCGATGGGGAAATGGTGGCACGCGCATTCGCCCAGCTCGTGGATGATGCGGTCGCGCGTGGGGCCGTCGGCCTCGTGCGTGACGGTCACGTGCGCGGTGACGGTCACCAGGTGCGAGGAGACGGCGGCCACGTGCAGGTCGTGCACGTCGAGCACGCCGTCGACGCCCGTCATGTGCGCGCGCAGCTCGGTCACGTCGACGGTTGAGGGGGCCTGCTCCATGAGGATTGCGACGGAGCGGCGCAGGAGCGTCAGCGCGCGCGGCGCCATGAGGACGGCGATCAGTAGCGAGGCGATCGCGTCGGCGCGCGTCCACCCGAAGGCCCACTCGGCGCCGGCCGCGACGATGACCGCGACGGATCCGAGGGCATCGTTGGCGACCTCCAGGAACGCGGCCTTCATGTTGAGGTTCGAGTTGCGCCCGCCCGCGAGGATCGCCAACGACACGACATTCGCGAGCAGGCCGACGACGCCGACGAGGAGCATGGGGCCGGCCTCGACCTCGGGCGGGGAAGCAAGACGCCACGCCCCCTCCCACGCGACCATCGCGCTGATGACGAGGAGCATGCCGGCCTGCAGGGTGGCGGCCAGGACCTCGGAGCGCGCCCACCCCCACGTGTGCTTCTCGTCGCGCGGGCGGCGCATGAGGCGTGCAGCGATCAGCGCGACGACGAGGCCCGAGGCGTCCACGACCATGTGCCCCGCGTCCGCTGCCAGCGACAGGGAGCCCGACCAGAAGGCACCGACCAGTTCGGCGATGACAACTGCGCTCGTCACCGCGAGCGCCCACCCTAGGCGTGCCGCGGACGCCGACGCGTGGGAGTGATCGTGGGAGTGGCCGCCATGCGCGCCACGCTCGGAGTGCGCGTGATCGTGGGAGTGGGCCACGGCCTCGTCGACGTGGGACGAGGCGGGGGCCGATTCTCGCGCGGATCCGGCGCTGGGGGAGGGGCTGGGACGATTATCGGACATGCCCCTACTGTACGTTCCGAATGAGCTATGCGTGGAGGGCTCCGACCGGTTGGTATGTCGCAGATCACTGTCTGGGCGGGTTGTCTTGGGACTGGGTGCCCGGGTCTGAGTGTGACGGACGACGTATCCTAGAAGACAGAGCGCGGGGAACACCGCGACTGAAGGGCACACGCCCACAGGAACTGTAAAGGAGCGCCACATCATGGCAGAACCTCGTATCGTCACCGTCACTGGCGCAGCCGGCAACATCGGCTA
>CAUTDS010000061.1:0-10044 GCA_963537175.1 uncultured Actinomycetes bacterium | reverse complement strand
CCAATGGTACTGCAACCGATGGGTTGTGGGAGAGTAGGACACCGCCACAACACACGTATAGAAGCGGCCAGAGACTGAAAAGTCTCTGGCCGCTTCTTCGTGCTTGTTGTGACAGCTAAGAATCACGCGTTTGCCCGGTGTACGGCGCCGGTTCACGGCATTTGTCGTCGATTGCAGAGTACCTTTTGCTTTTTGACTGAGCGTGTGTCCAGTAGATGAAAAACCACACGTCCCGGACCAACGTCGCCCACATAACTGCGCTACGCGTGCGATGCTATTCCCATGGTCACTTCTGCACATTCGCACGGACCTCACCACCACGGTGGCAAAGACGAGGTTCTCGCTCAGCGCATGGCGGCGCACGATCGCCTTGCCCATCAGTCTCAGGTCGTACTTCGACTCGGTCAAATGCTCCTGTCTTTTGGCGCGAGTGCGTACCGCGTCAAGAAGTCGATGGCTGATCTGGCGCGCGCAGTCGGCATTTCTGAGCACCGAGCACAGGTCACGTACACCGAGATCATCGCGACCGCGTACGCCAACGGCACATTCCGCACGGAGCTTGCTGAGCAGCGCCTGATGGGCGTCAACGCTGACAAGATCGACCGCATCAACAACTACGTCGCGTCACTGAACGGCAAGTCTGTGCGAGTCGAGGACGTGTCGGACGAACTCGACAAGATCGCGAAGGTTCCCGGCCTCTACGACTGGTTCTCCAACGCGCTTGCCTCCGGCCTAGCCTGTGCGGCCTTCGCATTCCTCAACGGTGGGGGATGGGTCGAGTGCTCTGCTGTCGCCGTTGCCTCGTTCTTCGGGCAGGCCCTGCGGCGCCAGATGCTCATCCGCCACATGAACCACTTCGGCGTCTGGATGGCCTGTGGCGCCCTTGCCGCGATGATCTACATTCTGCTCGTTGCGCCGGCCCAGCAGTTCCTCGGCATCGAATCGACGCATCAAGCCGGCTTCATTTCGGCGCTACTCTTCCTGGTGCCAGGCTTCCCGCTGGTGACGGGCCTGATCGATCTGGTGCGACAAGACTTCCAAGGCGGAGTCGGTCGCCTCGTTTACGTGGCGATGCTCGTCGTGTCAGCGGGTGTGGCTGTCTGGGCGATCTCGGCTGTCTTCGGCTGGTCTGTGACGCCCGAGTACGGCGTATCGCTCGTTCCATGGCTGCACTACCTTCTGCGCTTCCTCGCCAGCTTCGTCGCTGCATACGGGTTTGCGATGCTCTTCAATTCACCGCAACGCGTGTGTGCGACGGCCGCACTCATCGGCGCCGTTATCAACACCGCGCGTATCGCCCTGCACCTGGAACTCGGCGTTCCTGCCCCGGCTTGCGTCGGCCTTGCCGCGCTCGCAGCTGGCCTTCTCGCCGTCTTCGTGGCCCGCAGGACGCGCTTCTCGCGCGTGACCCTGTCCGTGCCCGCCGTCGTCATTATGATTCCGGGTGTGCCGCTGTACCGCGCGCTCACCTACCTGAACAACCAGCAGATCGACGATGCGCTCGCAGCACTTTTCACGGTGATGTTCACTATTGTGGCTATTGGCATGGGCCTGGCGCTTTCCCGTATGCTGACGGACAAGAACTGGCTCATGGAAAAACAAGAGCGAGTCCCGAACCTGTGGGAGTACGAGGAGGAGAACGCGTGAAGTTCGAGATCGAAGCGGGCCTGAAGCCGCCGTCGTTCGAGGTTGAGTACGAGATCAACCGCGACGAGATCCGTGCCGTCGGTCGCAACATCGCGATCGTGTGCGTGGCGGCGGTGACCGCTCGTGTGCTCGTCGCGCTGATTTCGCGCTGACGTTCATTCATCGACGAGGCCGTGGCCGGGAAACCGGTCGCGGCCTCGTTATGTATACGGACGCTGAGCAAGGCCGGCAGGGGAGAACCGCTACACCGTACTGAGCAGGCGTCGGCCTTGTGTAGGGCGCCGCAGGGCCTGCAGGGCCTGGCCGGGCTTCGAGACGACGCGCCGAGCGTAGCTCGCGGCGCGGGCGTCGAGCGGGCGCCGCAGGCCCTGCGGTGCCCGGAACAAAGCCGACGCCGCGAGGGAGCCAGGAATCGAGAGTGATTGGGGCTGTGTTGTGGGATCGGGACCCCGCCACCGCCCACGGGCACCGCAGCCAGGCCTTGCAGGTCGCGCATCGGCAGGCCCTGCGGTGCCCGGAACAAAGCCGACGCCGCGAGGGAGCCAGGAGTCGAGACTAAGTGGGGCTGTGTTGTGGGATCGGGACCCCGCCACCGCCCATGGGCTCCGCATGGGGCCTAGCAGGCCTCGCAGCGCCCTGATGGGTATGGTGCCGAAGGGTCCGTGACGCGCTCACGAGACGGTGGGAGGGTAGACGAATGGGGCCGACCCTTTCGGGCCGGCCCCATTGTTGCGCGGGCGTGAGCCCGCGGGAGACGTTGCCGCTACATGCCGCCCAGGATCGTGGCGACGATGATCTTGCCGACCATGGCGACCGGGTAGACGAGAGCGTAGCCGAGCGCCACGCGAGGATCGGCGTTGGTACGGCCGTTCGCGAAGGCGAGGACGGCGGGCTGGGTCTGTGCGCCGCCGAGCAGGCCGGCGAGCTTCGTGCCACCCATCTTGAACACCCACCGCATCGTGCAGTACAGACCGACCGCCATAATCGACGTCATGACGATGCCCAGGGCGAAGATGCGGATCCAGTCGCCCGAGGTGAAGGCCTCGAGGATCTGGCCGCCTGCCTTGGCGCCAGCCTGCGCGAGGAAGATCAGCAGGCCGAGCTCGGCCATCACCTGGCAGGTGGTGAAGGGAAGAGCCGTCGCGATGGGGCCGATGCGGCCGATGCGGCCGAAGATGAGGCCGACGATCAGCGTGCCGGCCGCGGAACCGATCGAGAAGTACTCGCCGGAGGGGGTCAGGATCGGCAGCTCGCCGATTGCGATGCCCAGCGCCATGCCGATGCCCAGGGCGATGGGGTTGAGGTCCGTCAGGCCTCGGGACGAGTCTCCGAAGAACTTGGTGATCTCAGACATCTTGGACGTGGGGGCGACGACGCGCACGCGGTCGCCCTGCTGGAGGACCAGGCCCGGCTCGGCGACCATGTCGACGTCACCGCGGCGCACACGCGAGATCGTCGCGGAGAACTCCTTGGCGAGGCCGAGCGAGGCAACCGTGCGGCCGGCGACCTTTGGGTTGGAGATCGTCACGCGGCGGAAGTCCAGGTAGGAGCGATCCTGCATGAGGGAGTGAGAAGACGCGTGGCCCAGCTCGGTCGCCGCGCGGGCGACAAGCTCGCGGGGGCCGACGACCGTCACGAGGTCACCCGGATCCAGGGTGTCGGACATCTGGGGACGGGTGATCGGGCCGGTCTCGCCGCGGCGCAGACGGGAGAAGGAGACCTTCTCACCGAGCTTCTCGTAGATGTCGCCGACGAAGGGGTGATCGTCGCGCTCCACGCGAATCGTGCGGTTCGATAGGGGAGAGGGGGCGTCCTTGTCGTTACGGCCGTAGTGCAGGGCCGCCATCGAGGCGGCCAGCATGCCGATGACGCCGAAGAGGTAGGCGATCGAGTAGCCGACCGTCGCGCGGGCCGGATCGCCGGAAGCTTCGCCGGCGGCCGCCAGAGCGGGCGTGTTCGTCACCGAACCCGCGAAGGTACCGGCGATCATCGGAACGTCCATGCCCATGGCCTTACCGAGGTAGAGGCCGACGGTGGCGGTGATGCCGTAGAGGGCAACCATCGTCAGGATCGGACCGACGGCGGTCTTCAGATTGTGGAAGAACGATGCGCCCGAGTTAATGCCGATCGCGAACGTGAACAGCGTCAGGCCCAGAGTGCCCAGCTGGGGGGTAACCCGCAGCTCGATACCGTAGGACTGCGCCCACGCTGCCAACACGATGGCAAAGAAGAGAACGGCGGCGGCGCCGAGGCTAATGCCCTTGATTTTCACATGGCCGAACGCCATGCCTATACCGATGAGAATGAAGAGGAACAGAACCGGCTGTTCGCTCAGAATCTCGAACACCTGATGCACGATGAAATCTCCGTGTTGTGGATTGCGATATGAGGTATGTATCAATTAAAGCAGCAATACGTGCTGTGCATCTCAGTCCATCGTCCTAGATGGCGATCGGAGCCCAAAGGTCCGCACAATGAGATGAAGAAGAGCGCGGCGCTCGGGAGAGATACGGTTAGGGCATGCTCGACGTTCGCGGAATTGGATTCCTCGCCCTGGTCATCGTACCCGGGCGTGCGATGCCTGCCGTGTAACGTGAGGATGGATCGCACGCCGAATTCCCCGCATCCGCGCGACTGCCGGATCTGACGGGGTTTTTTCTTTGAGACGGTCCCAACGATTGAGAGGACGAATGGTGAGCGACACCGCCAACACCACCCGCATGACCGGAGCCGAGGCAATTGTGGCCAGCCTCGAGGCCCTGGGCGTCACCGACGTGTTCGGTATGCCCGGCGGCGCAATTCTTCCGACCTACGACCCGCTGCTGGCGTCGACGTCCATCCGCCACATTCTTGTCCGTCACGAGCAGGGCGCGGGCCACGCCGCCGAAGGCTACGCCCTGGCTACCGGTAAGGTCGGCTGCGCGATCGTGACCTCCGGCCCCGGCGCCACCAACGTGCTCACTGCCTTGGGGGACGCCTGCATGGACTCGGTTCCGATCGTCGTGATCTCGGGCCAGGTCGGTGCGTCCCTGATCGGCAGTGATGCCTTCCAGGAAGCCGACATCGTGGGTGCTTCAATGCCCATCACCAAGCATTCCTTCCTCGTCACGGATCCCGCGGACATCCCCGCGCGCCTGGCCGAGGCCTTCCACCTCGCGGGCACCGGCCGCCCCGGCCCGGTCCTCGTGGACATCACCAAGTCCGCGCAGGTCGCAGAGATGGACTTCTCCTGGCCTCCCGCTATCGACCTGCCCGGCTACCGCGTCGCGGACAAGCCGAACATGAAGCAGGTGCGCGCGGCTGCCCGCGCGATCGCCGACGCTCAGGCCCCCGTGCTCTACGTGGGTGGCGGCATCGTGCGCTCCGGCTCCACTGATGCCCTCGCCGAACTCGTCGAGGTCACGAATGCCCCCGTCGTCACCACGCTGACCGCCCGCGGTGCGTTCCCCGACTCCGATCGCCACAACCTCGGCATGCCCGGCATGCACGGCACCGTGGCGGCCGTCGGCGCCCTCCAGCGCGCCGATCTGATCGTGGCGCTCGGCGCGCGCTTCGACGACCGCGTGACGGGCCGCCTCGACTCCTTCGCGCCCCGCGCCACCGTCGTGCACATCGACATTGACGCCGCAGAGATCTCGAAGAACCGCCACGCCGACATCCCGATCGTCGCCGACCTGGCGACCGCCCTGCCGATCCTCACCGAGGAAATCGCCCAGGCCTCGTCGGAAAATAAGGCGGACATCTCCGGATGGTGGCGCTACCTCGACCGCCTGCGCACCAAGTACCCGATCGGATGGGCCGAGCCCGAAGACGGCATGATGGCGCCCCAGGAAGTCCTCAAGAAGCTCTCCGACAAGGTCGGCCCCGAGGCGATCTACGTGACGGGCGTGGGCCAGCACCAGATGTGGGCCGCCCAGTTCATCACGCTGGACAACCCTCGCAGCTTCATTTCTTCTTCCGGCTCCGGCACCATGGGCTACTGCATCCCCGCAGCCATGGGTGCCCAGGTCGCGGCCCCCGACAAGGTCGTGTGGGCGATCGATGGTGACGGCTCCTTCCAGATGACCAACCAGGAACTGGCCACCTGCACGATCAACAACATCCCGATCAAGGTCGCCCTTATCAACAACTCTGTGCTGGGCATGGTCCGCCAGTGGCAGTCCCTGTTCTTCGGCAAGCGCTACTCGAACACGACGCTCAACCCCGTCGAGGGCGAGCAGATCCCCAACTTCGAGATGCTCGCGCAGGCCTACGGCATGGCCGCGCGCACCGTTCGCTCCATCGACGAGGTCGACGAGGCCATCGAATGGGCCATGTCGATCAACGATCGCCCCGTTCTCATTGACTTCCGCGTCTCCAAGGACTCGATGGTCTGGCCGATGGTCGCCGCGGGCGTGTCCAACGATGAGATTCGTTACGCCAAGGGCATGGCGCCCGACTGGGAGGTGGAAGACTGATGACGAACCGTCACACTCTGGCTGTGCTGGTCGAGAACAAGCCTGGCGTGCTCACCCGCGTCGCCGCGCTGTTCGCCCGTCGCGCCTTTAATATCAAGTCGCTGACCGTGGGGGAGACCGAACACCCCGAGATCTCCCGCATGACCATCATCGTGGACGCCGACTCCGCGCCCATCGAGCAGGTGGTGAAGCAGCTCAACAAGCTCATCAACGTCCTCAAGGTCGTCGAGCTTGAACCCGAAGACTCCGTCGAACGGCGTCTGCTCATGATGAAGGTCCAGGCTGACGAGACCCGTCGCACCTCGGTCCTGCAGATCGTGGACCTGTTCCGCGCACACGTCGTCGACGTGCAACCCGAGTCGGTCGTTATCGAATCGATCGGCTCCCTATCCAAGCTGGAGGCGCTGCTGCGGGCCCTGGAGCCCTACGGCGTCACCGAACTCGTCCAGTCGGGCGCCGTGGCCATCGGCCGCGGGTCGCGCTCGATCACGGATCAACTGAAGGAGAAATGAAAATGGCAGAAATCATCTACGACGACGGCGCAGACCTGTCGCTGATCCAGTCCAAGAAGGTTGCCATCATTGGTTACGGTTCGCAGGGTCACGCGCACGCGCTGAACCTGAAGGATTCCGGAGTTGACGTGGTCGTCGGCCTGCGCCCCGGCTCCTCCTCCTGGGCCAAGGCTGAGGCCGCCGGCCTCGAGGTCAAGGACGTGGCCGAGGCCGTCGCCGAGGGCGACGTCGTCTCGCTGCTGCTGCCCGACCAGGTCCAGCGCTACGTGTACGCCGAGCAGGTTGCCCCCAACCTGAAGGAAGGCGCCGCCCTCCTCTTCGCGCACGGCTTCAACATCCGCTACGGCTACATCGAGGTCCCCGAGGGCCACGACGTCGTCATGGTCGCCCCCAAGGGCCCCGGCCACAAGGTCCGCGAGACCTACACCCAGGGCAAGGGCACCCCGGACGTCGTCGCCGTTGAGGTGGACGCCTCCGGCCAGGCCTGGGATCTCGTCCTGTCCTACGCGAAGGCCATCGGCGGCACCCGCGCCGGCGTCATCAAGACGACCTTCACCGAAGAGACCGAGACCGACCTGTTCGGCGAGCAGGCTGTCCTGTGTGGCGGCGTCTCCCACCTGATCCAGGCTGGCTTCGAGACCCTGGTCGAGGCTGGCTACCAGCCCGAGATCGCCTACTTCGAGGTCTGCCACGAGATGAAGCTGATTGTCGACCTCATCAACGAGGGCGGCATCACCAAGCAGCGTTGGTCCTGCTCCGACACCGCTGAGTACGGCGACTACGTCTCCGGCCCGCGCGTCATCAACGAGTCCTCCAAGGAGGCCATGAAGGCTGTCCTGGCAGACATTCAGGACGGCACCTTCGCCCGCAAGTTCATCGCCGATCAGGATAACGGCGCCCTCGAGTTCAAGGCGCTGCGCGCCGAGGAAGAGGCCCACCCGATCGAGAAGACCGGCCAGAAGCTGCGTAAGGCCTTCGGCTGGACCGACTCCGACGAGGACTACACCGAGGGTAGCGCCGCGCGCTGATCTCGAGTTCCTTTTCGGATAGCTTCGAGCCCCGGCTTCGTTCCCAATATGGGACGAGGTCGGGGCTCTTTTTGTGCCAAAAGGCGCGGTGACGCTCGATAGCGTTCCCGCGAGGGTTAGTTCGCCGCTGCTTCGTCGGCGCCGTTTGTCCAGGGTAGGGAGGCGGGGGAGAGTGCGTCCGCGTTGGAGACGGTGGAGATCGGTGCAACGATCACGAGGGAAGCGACGGCGGCCGACGCGACGCGCGTCAGAGTTCGACGGGAGGGGCGCACGGTAGTTCCTTGCTGTGAAAGACTGATTGACAGCAGTAGTTTACAGGTAAATACTTGCTGAGCAATTAGCTATGGCTCGTTTCACTGCCCAATGTTGGTCGGTATGCCCTGGTGGGGCGAATTGTTCGTTGGATTGGTTTGTTTGACAGGGTAAGGGGGGAGTGGTGTTGTTGGGTGGGGTGGGTACCAGGGTTCGAGCATGTCGACCCGTCATGGGTCAGAAGTCTGACAGGCATGCATGGGTTTCGGTGTTTCTGGCGCAATTGACCTAGACGTTGATAAAAGTTGTCTGTCGTATAACTGGTTAGCGAGCATCTAAATTTGTATGATGAATCTCGTGGATAGTGAGTCATGACTCACTGACCGCTGATTGACAACCCATATCGGAAGGACCAATGATGACCCTCCGCCACTACGGGCGCGCCCTCGCGGCTGCCTCGGGAGCCGTGCTGCTCTGCGCGACTCTCTCGGTTCCCGCGCTCGCGACCCCGACCAGTGACACCGGTGCAGCTGCTCCGGTGGCGGCCTCGGTAACCGACGAAGGTTCGGCCCCCATCACCGTCACCGTCACGCGCACCGACTCCCACGGAGACAAGGTGTACGAAGGTGACCTGATCACCGTCACCGTCACCTACACCAACAATACCGACAGCGCTCTCACCGTCTTCCCGGTGGACTCGAACCTGTCCGGTGTCCTCACCACCGGCGCTCCTAACTGCCGCTGGCACAACCTCGCCGCGCACACCACCAAGCAGTGCACGACCGCCACGCACACCGTGACCGCCGACGACGTCGCGGCCGGCACCTTCACCCCGATGACCACGTGGGCGGCCACCCGTGACCGCAACGGCACCGACGTCATCGCCGGTGGCATCACCGCCAACGCCGACCCCGTGACCGTCGCCCAGGGCGAGCGTCCCCCGGCCCCTGACCCGCTGGAGACCCCGCAGGACTACGCGATCGGCGACAAGGTACGCCTCGCGTCCCCCGGCCTCGCCGGTTTCAGCTGCCACCGCATCCCCGCGCTGACCACCGCCAACAACGGCTGGATCATCGCAGCGTGGGACGGCCGCCCCAACACCTGCCAGGACGCCCCTCAGGCCAACTCCATCGTCTACCGAATCTCCAAGGACGGCGGTAAGTCCTGGACCCCCATCAAGACGGCCCTGGCCGGCACCCCCGGCGCGGAGAAGATCGGCTACTCCGATCCCTCCTTCGTCGTGGACCGCACCACCGGAACGATCTTCCTGTTCTCGGTCAAGTCTTACGACGCCGGCCTCTTCCAGTCCCAGCTGGGCACCGATCCCGCGGCTCGTAACATCCTGCACGCCCACGTCGTCGAGTCCCACGACAACGGCGAAACCTGGGTCAACCCCCGCACCATCACCGACCAGGTGACCGTCGGACACGAGGGCCAGTGGTTCACCCGCTTCGCTTCCTCCGGCGAAGGCATTCAGCTGCGCTACGGCGCCCACGCCGGCCGCCTCATCCAGCAGTACGCCGTCGCCAACTCGGGCACGACCTCGCTCATGGCCGTCTCCGTCTACTCCGACGACCACGGCGCGACCTGGAAGCCCGGCGAGCCCACCGAGGGCAGCGCCGACGAAAACAAGGTCGTCGAGCTCTCCGACGGCCGCCTGCTCCTCAACTCGCGCACGCAGGGCACCGCCGGCCAGCGCCTCGAAGCTATCTCCTACGATGGCGGGCAGACCTGGGGTCCCTTCCGCCACAACTGGGACCTGACCGACCCGCGTAACAACGCCTCCATCGTGCGCGCCTACCCGGACGCCCCGGAGGGCTCCGCGCGCGCTCGCGTCCTGCTCTTCTCTAACGCCGACTCCTCCAGCGCCCGCGCGAACGGCACCATCCGCGTCTCCTACGACGATGGCTTCACCTGGAACGACGGCAAGGTCTTCGAGAGCGGCGAGATGGCCTACTCGACGCTGCACCCCCTCGGCGACGGCACCTGGGGCCTGCTGTACGAGTCCGGCGGCTACAAGAACATCGAGTTCATGCGCCTGGACGCCAACTACCTGGGCCTGACCGACCCCGGCGAGGAGCCTGCTCCCGAGCCGCAGCCGACCCCGGACCCGCAGCCGACCCCGGACCCGACCCCGGAACCGCAGCC
>CAUTDS010000060.1:0-10086 GCA_963537175.1 uncultured Actinomycetes bacterium | reverse complement strand
ATCGAAGCGGTACGTAACGCAGTGAAGATCGACGAGATCATCGGCGAACACGTAGCGCTGCGACCCGCGGGTATCGGCTCCCTGAAGGGCCTGTGCCCTTTCCACGACGAACGCACCCCCTCCTTCAACGTCCGCCCCCACCTGGGCATGTTCCACTGCTTCGGATGCGGTGAGAGCGGCGACGTCATCTCCTTCGTGCAAAAGATCGACCACCTGCCCTTCACCGAGGCGGTGGAGATGCTGGCGGCGAAGGCCGGGATCACCCTCCACTACGAGGAGGGCGGGGCGCGCGTGCGCACCGAGGAGCCGGGCAAGCGCCAGCGCCTCCTGGACGCCCACCGCGTCGCCGAAGAGTTCTACCAGCAGCAGCTGGCTTCCCCCGAGGCGCACAAGGGTCGCACGTTCCTCGCCGAGCGCGGTTTCACCCAGGCGATGTGCGCGCATTTCGGGGTCGGCTACGCCCCGGCCTCGTGGGATTCCCTGACGCGCCACCTGCGCTCGAAGGGCTTCACGGATCAGGAGATCCAGATTTCGGGCCTTGGCTCGCAGGGTAATCGCGGCGTGTACGACCGCTTCCGTGGGCGCCTCGTGTGGCCGATCCGAGATATCACGGGCGCGACGGTCGGTTTCGGCGCGCGTCGCCTGGACGACAGCGACAAGGAGTCGCCCAAGTACCTCAACACCCCCGAGACGCCGATCTACAAGAAGTCGCAGCTGCTGTACGGACTGGACCTGGCGAAGAAGACGATCGCGACGGAGCACAAGGTCGTCATCGTCGAGGGATACACGGACGTCATGGCCGCGCACGTCGCGGGCGTGACGAACGCTGTGGCCACGTGTGGCACCGCCTTCGGCTCCGAGCACGTGAAGATCATTCGCCGCCTGCTGGGTGACCATGCGGATCCGGCTGCCGGCGTGCTCCTGTCCACGGGGCGCGCGCACGGCTCGGAGGTCATCTTCACCTTTGACGGCGACAGTGCCGGGCAGAAGGCCGCGCTGCGCGCCTACGGCGAGGATCAGAACTTCGCGGCCCAGACCTTCGTGGCGGTGGCACCGGGGGGCCAGGACCCCTGCGACCTGCGACTGTCCCAGGGCGATCAGGCGATCGTTGACCTGGTGAACTCGCGCATCCCGCTCTTTGAGTTCGCGATCCGCTCAGTTCTGTCGCAGATGGACCTGCGCAGCGCCGAGGGCCGCGTGCAGGGTCTGCGCGCCTCGTCCGGCATCGTCGCGCACATCAAGGATCGTGCCCTGCGAGCCGAGTACACGCGGCAGCTGGCCGGGTGGCTCGGCATGGATATCCCCACGGTCGAGCAGGCGATCCGCGCGGCTGGCCGCGTCGAGGTCATCTCGCACGAGGCGCGCCCGGGTGAGATCGAGATGGCGGGCGCGGGCCGCCCCGGCCCCACCACCCCCGAGCGCCGAGGCCCCGAGGACCCGGTGAGCCGCATCGAGCGCCAGGCCCTCGAGGCCGTCCTCCAGCACCCGCTGTACGCGGTGGGATCGGGCTTCGAGGAGCTTGACGGGCAGTCCTTCACCGTGCCCACGCACCGCGCCGTCCACGACGCGATCCGCGCGGTCGGCGGCCTCGACGCCTTCACGCAGATGATGCGCCAGGCCGAGGCCCACTTCGGCCCGGGTGAAAACGCCACTCTCGCGGCCTCGCGCCACTTCGTCCAGGTGGTCCTGGAGACCGCCGGCGAGTTCATCGGCCCCGCCGTCACCCAGCTGGCCGTCGCGCCCCTGCCCGTCGCGGGCGAGGCCGACGTGCGCTCGTACTGCCGTGGCGTTGTCGCCGCGATGGTGCGCATGGACCTGACCCGCAAGCTCGGCGAGGCCCGCGCGGCCCTGTCGCGCTTGAGCGAGGACGATCCCACCTACTCCGACATGTTCCGGGAGCTCATGCGCCTGGAGCAACGCCGGCAAAACTACACCGAAAGGGACTAACCGATGGCTGAAGTTGAGAGCTTTACCCTGGACCACACGGCAGTGAAGGCGCCCTACGTGCGCCTCATTAACGTGGAGGCCGGCCCGAAGGGCGACCAGATTTCGAACTTTGACGTGCGCCTCCTCCAGCCCAACGCCGGGGAGATCCCGACCTCGGGCCTGCACACGATCGAGCACCTGCTGGCCTCCCTGCTGCGCGACCGCATCGACGGCGTCATCGACTGCTCGCCCTTCGGCTGCCGCACGGGCTTCCACCTCATCATGTGGGGCACGCCCTCGGTGCGCGAGGTGACCGAGGCGCTGGCCTCCTCCCTCCACGCGATCGCCGAGGAGGTCACCTGGGAGGACGTGCCCGGCACCGACGCGTACTCGTGCGGCAACTACCGCGACCACTCGCTGTTCAGCGCCCGCGAGTGGAGCCGCGCGATCCTCGAGCAGGGCTTCTCCCTCGACGCCTTCGAGCGCGTCGACGTGATCCACTGATTCCGGGCGTTCGCCTGGACATAGAAGCGGGACCCCGGTGAGGGGTCCCGCTGTCGCTTGAGGATGCGTGGGCGAGGGGAGCGTGCCCCGATGGGAGCCCCGGCCTCGTCGATCAGTCCAGACCGACCGCGTCGCGCACGCGGGCCTCCAGGGCGTCCGCCTCGCGCTGCCCGTCGGCATCCAGCGGCCCGTCGGCCGTCAGCACCGAGAAGAGCCCGTCCTCGCCGCGGCGCACCCACGCCGTCACCGTCGTCCCGTTGCCCACCTCCACCTGAGAATGTAGGACGATCGAGCGGTTCACGAACTCGCTCGTATGACGCATGAAGTCCTCCGGGTCGCCCTCCCCACGCCCCGCCAGAGCCGGGCGGGCCGGATCTACCCACTCCAGGGCGAACAGCGAGCCCTCGGCCTCCCAGCGCGCCCGGGCCACGTCGTACCAGGGGAACACCTCGGGGGTGGGGTCCCCATCCCCGGACGAGGCCTCGGCGCCGAACACGTACAGACCCGACTTCGCGGCCACCATCCAGCGCCCATCCTCCAGCTCCAGGCCGGGGGAGCGGCGCTCGCGGGAGGGCAGGGCGGAGGTCAGAGAGTCAGGCAGAGTCGTCATGCGTTGATCGTATCCTTTCGGCATAATTCGTGCGCACAGACCTGTGCGTACGTGAAAGCGTACGTTATTATGGGAGTGGAAAGGAAAGATCATGACTGCTGTCAGTGCAACTGCCGCCCGCTCGGACCTGTACCGGCTCATCGACACCGTGAATGAGGAGTCGACCCCGATCACGATCACCGGCCGTCGTGGAAACGCTGTCCTCATCGGCGAGGCCGACTGGTCCGCCATTCAGGAAACCCTCTACCTGCAGGGAATTCCCGGAATGACGGAAAGTCTGAAGGAAGCCGCTCGCGAAGACCTTGACGACGCGCTCGACGACGTGGAGTGGTAGCGATGTGGCGCGTCGTTTTCTCCAAGCAGGCCGCGAAGGATGCGAAGAAGCTCTCCGCCAGCGGCCTCAAGGCGAAAGCTCAGAGCCTCATCGACGTCCTGAAAGAGGATCCGTTCGCGACGCCTCCACGCTATGAGCGCCTCGTGGGCGACCTCGCGGGGATGTACTCGCGCAGAATAAATATTCAGCACAGGCTCGTCTACGAGGTTTTCGAAGAAGAACGCACCGTCCGCATCCTGCGCATGTGGACCCACTACGAGTGAGCTGTTCTGCGGGGTGAGAACGTCCACAGGGGGCGGGGGAGTGGGTCACATGCCGAAATCAATCGGCCACAATGCGGACGGCGGGCATATTCTGGCTTCATATTTGTGAAAAACCACGACAGGAGACCCCATGGCATCGACGCAGCACACCCCCACGGAACTTGAGGCTGCCGGCGACCTGGTACTTCCCGCCGCCGACGAGCTGGCCGGTCGTTTTCCCCTGACCCCCAACGCTCACCCGGCGACGCCGGAGGAGTACAACGAGATCATGTCGACCCTGGCCTTCGGCAAGAAGTTCACGGACCACATGGCCCACATGCGCTGGACCCGCGAGGGTGGCTGGGATGACCGCGGCGTCATCCCCTACGGCCCGCTCGAGCTGACCCCCGGTGCCTCCGTCTTCCACTACTGCCAGTCCGTGTTCGAGGGCATCAAGGCTTACAAGCGCGAGGATGGCTCCGTGTGGACCTTCCGCCCCGGCTACAACGCCGCTCGTCTGAACCACTCGGCCCGCCGCCTGGCCCTGCCCGAGCTGAGCCGCGAGGACTTCGTGGCCTCCCTCGTGGACTACGTGCGCGCCGATGTGAAGTGGGTTCCAGGCGTCGATGGTTCCTCCCTCTACCTGCGTCCCTTCATGTTCGCCTCCGAGGAGTTCGTGGGCGTTCACCCCGCCGGTGTCGTCGACTACTACGTCATTGGCTCGCCCTCTGGCCCCTACTTCAAGGGCGGCCTGTCGGGCGTGGCCATCTGGGTGGAGCGCGAGTACCACCGCGCCGGCCCCGGCGGCACCGGCAGCGCCAAGGCGGGCGGCAACTACGCTGCCTCCCTGCTGCCCCAGATCCAGGCCGAGGCCAAGGGCTTCTCCCAGGTCTGCTTCCTGGACACCTACGAGGGTAAGTACCTCGAGGAGCTGGGCGGCATGAACATGTTCGTCGTCATGGCTGACGGAACGATCCGCACCCCCGAGCTTACCGGCGTCATCCTCGAGGGCGGCACGCGCAGTGCGATTCTGCGCATGCTGCGTGACCAGGGCGTGGACGTGCGCGAGGAGAAGATTGCCCTGTCGGAGGTTGTGGACGGCATCCGCTCTGGTGCGGTCGCCGAGGTCTTCGCCTGTGGCACGGCCGCCGTGGTCACCCCGATCACGCGCCTGGCTGGCGACGACTTCGACGTGGAGATCGAGGTGGGGAACAAGACCCGCGAGATCCACAAGCACCTCACCGATATCCAGTGGGGGCGCGCCGAGGATCCCTACGGCTGGACGTACCGCCTGGTCTGAGCGCGATCGCTTGAGGGAGCCACGGCCTCGTCGATTGCACGAGGCCGTGGCTTCTTTATGCGGTCGCGATGCGAAATTGGTCCAAAGTGACAGTGGTGTCAGAACCTAACTAAGGCTATCCTTGGTTACGTACTCGTGTGCGTCATGTTGATAGGAGAACAATGAAACGCGCGATCGTGGTCGTCTGCTCGTGGGCAGCGGCTCTTAGCCTGGCTGCCGCCTACCTGGCGATCGGCTGGGGCATCGATGATATTGCGGGACACAGCGCCTGGTCAACGTGGTGGATCAGCGTGCTGGGCGCCCTGGGATCGGGAGTGTTCGCGTGGGCAGTCAGCGCTCTGGGAGCCGCCCAGATGAACCAGATGGAACCCGCGCTGCGCCACTCGATGATCCGCCAGGTCTTCGCCCTGGGTCCCTCGCAGCGCACCAACGAGCGTGCCGGCCGCGTCGTCAACTCCGCCACCGACGGCGTCGAGCGCGTCGCCGCATACAAGGGCATTTTCCTGGCCCCCATGATCGCCTCGCTCACGACCCCGATCCTCGTTGTCATTCTCGTCGCCCTGACGATCGACCCGGCCTCCGGCGGCTTCCTCGCGATCGCGATCCCGCTGGTCCCGATCTGTGTCTTGGGCTTCCGCAAGGCCTTCAAGCCGGTGTCCTCGCGCTACCGCCACGCCTCGCGCCAGCTCGCCGCCAAGGAGCTCGACGCAATCCAGGGCCTGGGCGACCTGGCCCTCATGAACGCGGGCAAGGACATGGGCAAGCGCCTGGCCGAGGCCGCCGAAGAGGTCCGCTCGAAGGTCATGAGCTACCTGGCCGGCAACCAGCTGATCCTCCTGGTCATCGACTCCGTCTTCTCCCTCGGCATGATCACCGGCGCGATCGCGCTGGCCCTCATCCGCTACCAGCAGGGCGCGATCAGCGTCGGCGAGGGTATCTCCCTCGTGCTGCTCTCCTCGATCATGCTCGACCCGCTGGACCGCATCGGCCAGTTCTTCTACATCGGCATGGGTGGCATCGCGGCCAACAAGGAGATCAAGAAGTTTATCAAGCAGACTCCGCCCGTGACGGACGCCAAGGGTGTGAAGGCACCGGCCATCCCGCCCCAGCGCGGCGAGATCCGGCTCAGCGGTGTCTCCTTCTCTTACACCGAGGACACCCCGGTCCTGCAGGGCGCGAACCTGACCCTCACCCAGGGCGAGCACGTCGCGCTCGCTGGCCCCTCGGGCGCCGGCAAGTCCACGATCTCGGCGCTGCTGCAGGGCTTCCTGCGCCCGACGCGAGGCCGCGTGAGCCTCAACGGTGTCGACCTGGCCAGCGCGCCACTGTCGTGGGTGCGCGCCCAGACCGCCGTCGTCGAGCAGAGCACCTACCTGTTCTCCGGCACGCTGCGCGACAACCTGCTTCTGGCCGCCCCCGCGGCCACGGACGACCAGCTCATCGAGGCCCTGCGCGCTGCGCACCTGGGCGAGTTCGTCGACACGCTGCCCGGCGGCCTCGACGCCCGCGTGGGTGCCCGAGGCCTGGCCGTGTCGGGCGGCGAGGCCCAGCGCATCGCGATCGCCCGCGCCTTCCTGAAGAACGCGTCGATCATGATCCTGGACGAGCCCACCGCCCATGTGGACCTGGCCTCCGAGCGTGAGATCCTCGCGTCGCTGGAGACCGTGTGCGCCGGGCGCACGACCCTGACGATCTCCCACCGAGACGCCACCATCAAGGGCGCCGACCGCGTCGTGACCCTGCAGGAAGGAACGATCCGATGACCCGCAGGCAACTGTCTCTTCGACTCCTGTCGATTACGCGGCGCGTCCTGCCGCCGCTCGCGGCCTCCATCGCCGCCCGCATCGTCTTCCTCATGATCGGCATCGCCCTGTTTGCCCTCGGCGGCTGGGCTGTCGCCGGCCTCGCGTCGGGGGAGAGCGCCTGGAGCATCGCCCTCGTCATTGTTTGCGCCATCGGCCTCAGCTTGCTCAAGGGCCTGGCCCGCTACCTTGAGCAGTTCGCCGGTCACTTCGTGGCCTTCCACTCCCTCGCGATGCTGCGCAACTACTTCTACGACCAGCTCGAGCCCCAGGCTCCCGCGGGTACGGATCGCCTGGATTCGGGCGACATCATGAACCGCGTGACGAAGGATATCGACCGCGTCGAGGTCTTCTTCGCCCACACACTCGCCCCCGTCATGACGGCCATCATCGTCCCGATCCTGTCGGTCGTGTGGATGGGCACCGCGGTGTCCTGGACGCTGGCTGCCGTGCTGGCTCCCTTCCTGCTGATCGTCGGCGCGGTCATTCCCTTCCTGGGCTCCGGCTCCACCGCTCGCGCGGCCCGTGAGCTGCGCGAGGCGCGCGGCGCGATTGCCGCCCACGTGACCGACTCGGTGCAGGGCGTGCGTGAGGTTCTCGCCTTCGGGGCGCAGGAGCGCCGCGAGGCCGAGATGAGCGCCATCGAAAAGCGCATCTCCTCAGGGCTCGGCGTCCAGGGCCGCTGGATCGCGCTGCGCCGAGGCCTCAACCAGGCCGCCGTCGCCCTCGGCGTCGTCACGGTCGCCATGGTTGCGGGCTCGAACGTGCTTGCCGACACGCTGACGCTGCCCCAGGCGGGCCTCGCCCTCGGCATCGCTATGGGTTCCTTCGGCCCGGTCCTCGCGGTCGAGGAGTTCGCCGCCGACCTGGATCAGGCTTTCGCGTCGGCAGCCCGCGTCTTCGCGATCACCGACCGCGCGCCCGTCGTCGCCGACCCTGCCGACCCCAAGCCGCTGACACCGGGTGACATCGAGTTCACCGACGTCACCTTCGCCTACCCGACGGACGAGGACGCCCCCGCGCCCGCCCCCACGGTCCTGGACGGCGTCAGCATCCACATCCCCGCCGGAAAGCGCACCGCCATCGTGGGCGCCTCCGGCTCGGGCAAGTCGACGCTGGCCTCGCTGCTGACACGCACGTGGGACCCGGCCTCGGGCACCGTCACCATCGGCGGAACGAACGTGGCCGACGCGTCCCTACACGACCTGCGCGCCACGGTCGCCTCCGCACCCCAGCGCCCCTACCTGTTCAACGACACGCTGCGCGCTAACCTGCTGCTCGCCGCACCCGACGCGACAGACAAGGATCTCGAGTCTGCGCTGGAGGCCGTGGACCTCACCGACTGGCTGGCCACGGAAAAGGATGGCCTGGACACGGTTGTCGGCGACATGGGCGAGCGCCTCTCGGGCGGCCAGCGTCAGCGCCTGGCCCTGGCCCGCGCGCTCCTGCGCGACGCCCCGATCTACGTCTTTGACGAGGCCACGAGCCAGGTCGACCCGGCTACGGAGGCATGCGTGCGCGAAGGCATCGCGCGCGTCGCAAAGGGCCGGACCATCGTCGAGATCGCCCACCGCATCAGCGCCGTGCGCGACGCCGACCAGATCATCGTCATGGACGCGGGCCGCGTCGTGGAGACCGGAACCTACGCCGAGCTGCACGAACGCGGAGGTGCCCTCGCCGCCCTCGAGGCGCGCGAAACCGCCGATCAACCCGGCGCCTGACAGACGCGAGCACGCGGGGGATGGGGCCACGGCCTCGTCCTTCGCGTCTTTGTGCGCCCGATACCGATAGGATTCGACCTATGGAAAGACTGATCGGCTGGACGAAAGCTGACGCGTGGGGTTCCACGAACGCGATCCCCGAGTTCCTGGGGGCCGCCGCCGGGGACGACCCGGTGTCCGAGGTGTGGTTTGGCGCCCACCCGGACGGACCCACCCTGCTGACGGACGGGCAGACCCTCGCCGAGCACATCGGGGAGGATCCCAAGCGAGCCCTCGGCGGAGGCCTGCTCTACGCGTTCGGACCGACGCTGCCGTACCTGGCGAAGATCATCGCCCCCGCGCAGACCCTGAGCCTGCAGGTGCATCCGACGAAGGAGATCGCGCGCGAGGGCTACCTGCGCGAGGAGGTCCTGGGGATTGAGCGCACGGACACGCGCCGCGTCTACCGGGACATGAACCACAAGCCCGAGATGATCTACGCGCTCACCGAGTTCAGCGCGCTCGTTGGCTTCCGCGTGCCGCGCAAGGCCCGCGAGCTCCTCGTCGGCCTGGAGGGTGAGCTCGCGGACCGCCTGCGTTACCGCCTCAAGCTGTCCACCGTGCGCGGGGGCCTGCGTTCCCTGGCCACCTGGCTCTTCGACGAGGACTCCCCGGCGACGCCCGAGCGCGTCGAAGAGTTCGTGGCCGCGTGCCGCTCCCGCCTCGCGTCCGGCACGTCCCCCTCGCCGCGCACCGACGAGCTCGTGAGCGTCCTGGGGGAGAAGCACCCGGGCGACCCGGGCATCATCGTCGCCTTCCTCATGAACCCGGTGTCCCTGCGACCTGGCGAGGCCGTCTACATTCCGCCGCGCCAGATCCACGCCTACCAGTCGGGCTTGGGCATCGAGGTCATGGCCTCCTCCGACAACGTCGTGCGCGCGGGCCTGACCGGCAAGTACGTGGATTCCGCCCAGCTCGTGGAAATCACCGAGTTTTCGGCGCTGCCGCCCGTGCGCGTGGCGCCCGAGCACCCGTCGGCGACGACGGACCGTTTCCTGGCACCTGCCCAGGAGTTCGAGCTCTCGGTGACGACGCTGGCACCCGGCAAGCACACGTCCCGCGTGGACGAGGTCGCCGTGCCAGGTGAGGGCCCGCGCATCGTCATCGCGACCTCCGGGTCGGTCACCCTGCACGTGAGCGAGGAGCGGGGCGGGGACAGCGTGGAGCTGAGCCGTGGCCAGGCAGTGTTCGTCTCGGCCGCCGAGCGTCGCATGTGGGCGTACGGCACCGGCTCGTTTGTACAGGTCGCGGCCCCCTGACCGGGGTGCGTCGCGCGCCGTAACGAGGCCGTGAATGGGCGCGTTGTCAAGTCGTCCCACGTGGTGGTCTTGGTTCCTGGAAAAGCCTTGTAGCTGCGGCTTTTTCCTCTAAAATAAGAGCCGGGCCTCATCTCCGCTCGCTGCGACGAGGCCCGAATGTCAATCGCAGTGTGGGTACCGCGTGGGGGTGCCCGCACTGCGATTCTGTTTGTGCCTTAAAAGACGCCGGAGACCCAGTCGGCCAGGGTCTTGCAGGTGGAGGCCAGCTCGCCCTCGTGGGCGTTGTAGCCGGCGACGATGTCCTCGGTGTCGACGTCCTCGTTGTTGACTGCCCACACGGTCGCGGTCT
>CAUTDS010000059.1:0-10679 GCA_963537175.1 uncultured Actinomycetes bacterium | reverse complement strand
GCGAGACGTGGTCCAGCGCGGGCTGGGCACCTGGCGTGTACACCATGGTGACATCTTCAAAACGAATCATGGGACCGTCCGATCGGGGTCAATAGTCCCTGTCAGATTAGGTAACGATCGGGTCACGACCCGGCTGCGACACGCGGAAAACAGGCGGTGTGGCGCTCAGCCCTCCACCTGGGGGCACCTGACACGGACCCGGCCCCGGCCTCGTTCATGAATCGACGAGGCCGGGGCCGGGTTGCGCGAAGGGAAGGCTCAGTCCTGGGCAGCCTTCTGCTCGTTCTTGCGCCAGCGGATGCCGGCGTTGATGAAGCCGTCGATGTCACCATCGAAGACGGACTGGGGGTTGCCGGACTCATACTCGGTGCGCAGGTCCTTGACCATCTGATACGGCTGGAGGACGTAGGAGCGCATCTGGTCGCCCCACGACGCCTTGACGTCGCCGGCGAGTTCCTTCTTCTTCGCCTGCTCTTCCTCGTGGCGCAGCACGAGGAGGCGGGACTGCAGGACTCGCAGGGCGGCCGCACGGTTCTGGATCTGGGACTTCTCATCCTGCATGGACACGACGATGCCCGTGGGGATGTGGGTCATGCGCACGGCCGAGTCGGTCGTGTTCACGGACTGGCCGCCGGGGCCCGAGGAGCGGAAGACGTCCACCTTCAGCTCGGACTCGGGGATCTCGATGTGGTCCGTGGTCTCAATGAGGGGGATGACCTCAACCGCGGCGAAGGACGTCTGGCGACGACCCTGGTTGTCGAAGGGGCTGATACGCACGAGACGGTGGGTGCCGGCCTCGACGCTCAGCGTGCCGTAAGCGTAGGGTGCCTGAACCTCGAAGGTCGCCGACTTCAGGCCAGCCTCTTCTGCGTAGGAGGTGTCCATGACCTTCGTCGGGTAGCCGTGGCGCTCCGCCCAGCGCAGGTACATGCGCAGGAGAATCTCGGCGAAGTCGGCGGCGTCCACGCCGCCTGCGCCGCTTCGGATCGTGATGACGGCGTTGCGCTCATCGTACTCGCCGTCCAGCAGCGTGCGGATCTCGAGGTCGCCCAGGTCCTTGCGCAGCTTCTCCAGGTCGGCCTCGGCCTCGGCCAGGATGTCGGCGCTCTCGTCCGGGTCCTCGGCGGCCATGTCCACCATGGCCTCCAGGTCGTCGATGCGCTCACTCATCTGCGTGACACGGTCGAGCTCGCTCTGGCGGTGACTGAGTGCGCTCGTGACGGCCTGGGCGGCGCTCGGGTCGTCCCACAGGTCGGGCGCGGCCGCCTTCTCGTTCAGCTCGGCGATCTGCGCGCGCAGCTTGTCCGGCTGCACGACCGCGAGGATGTTCTCCATCGTGGTGCGCAGGGACGGGATCTCTTCAGAAAATTCAATGGCCACCCATCCAGGGTAGCGGATCGGGCCGCCAACGAGGAACGCTACGGCGCTGTGGTGGCAGGGCTTACTCCCCGCCAGCGGCAGATACGACGGTGCCCCGACGCCTCACAGGACGCCGGGGCACCGAAAAGAAAGCGGATCAGATGAGACCCATCGCAACCATCGCGTCGGCCACCTTGCGGAAGCCAGCCAGGTTCGCACCAGCCACGTAGTCGCCAGCCACGCCGTATTCCTCGGCGGTGGCGACGGTGGTCGCGTGGATGTCGACCATAATCTGGTGGAGCTTCGCGTCGGTCTCCTCGAAGGGCCACTGGGTGCGGCCCGAGTTCTGCTGCATCTCCAGGCCGGAGGTGGCCACGCCACCCGCGTTGGAGGCCTTGCCGGGGGCGTAGGCAACGCCGGCGGCCTGCAGAGCCTCGATCGCCTCGGGTGTCGTGGGCATGTTCGCGCCCTCGGCAACCAGCTGGACGCCGTTCTTGATGAGGGTCTCGACGCCGGACAGGGGCAGCTCATTCTGAGTCGCACAGGGCAGGGCAACGTCACAGGGGACGTCCCAGATGGAGCCGCCGGGCACGAAGACGGCGCCGGGGCGCTCGGCCGCGTAGTCGGAGACGCGTCCACGACGCACCTCCTTGACGTCCTTGAGCAGCGCGACGTCGATGCCGGCCTCGTCCACGACGTAGCCGGAGGAGTCGGACACGGCGACGACGGTCGCACCCAGCTGCTGGGCCTTCTCGGTCGCGTAGATCGCGACGTTACCCGAACCGGAGACGACGACGCGCTTGCCGTCGAAGCTGGTGCCCTTCGCGGCGAGCATCTCGGCAGCGAAGTAGACGAGGCCGTAACCGGTTGCCTCGGTGCGCACGTAGGAGCCGCCCCAGGTCAGGCCCTTGCCGGTCAGGACGCCCGCGTCGAAGCGGTTCTTGAGGCGCTTGTACTGGCCGAACATGTAGCCGATCTCGCGGCCGCCCACGCCGATGTCGCCGGCGGGCACGTCGGTGTCGGGGCCGATGTGGCGGGAGAGCTCAGTCATGAAGGACTGGCAGAAACGCATGACCTCGGCGTCGGACTTGCCCTTGGGGTCGAAGTCCGCGCCACCCTTGCCGCCACCCATGGGCAGGCCGGTGAGGGCGTTCTTGAAGATCTGCTCGAAGCCGAGGAACTTGATGATCGACAGGTTCACGGAGGGGTGGAAGCGCAGGCCGCCCTTGTAGGGGCCGAGGGCGGAGTTGTACTCGACGCGGAAGCCGCGGTTCACATGGATGTTGCCCTTGTCATCGGCCCACGGGACGCGGAACTGGATCTGACGCTCAGGCTCGACGATACGGTCGATGATGGCCAGGTCGGCGTATTCGGGGTGACGCTCCGCGAGAGGGGCGATGGTCAGGAGGACCTCGTAGACGGCCTGGTGGAACTCGGCCTGGGCGGGATCACGGCGCTGAACGGATTCAAAAACGGAGGCCAGCGCGGGGGAAAGACGAGATGTATCAAAGCTGCTCATGGCCTAAAGTTTACGTTTCGTTTACTCACCCTTCCCTCACCGTCCCACAATGTGACCGTCTCGGACGTCACTTTAGGGCGCCCCCTGGACCCCACGTAGGCGCGCACTCGAGGTTCTCGCCAGCTCGGGAACCACCGCGCTGCGCAGCACCGGAGGCAGGAGGGAGACCCTCGGATGTGCTCTCACACCAACCTCCAGCTCACCGCTACTCACGCTCACCCGGGAGACGCTCACACCGTCCCCGACCCGGCAGGTCGAGTCCGACAGGCCCGCGAGCGCACGGTCGACGCGAGAGATCGCCACCTCCTCGTCAACCCCGAGGTTTCCTCCCGCGAAGACCGTGGACGCGGAGGCTCCCGACACCCCGGCGCTGACCAGGGCGTCGGCGCAGGACACGAGGCGGCGGTCCTGCATCGCGACCTCGGTGAGCGCGATCGACACGACGAGCAGCAGGCACACGAAGGCGCAGCCCGCGCACATGAGGATCCCAACGCGCCCTTCCTCTCCTTCATTCACGGGCGACCACCTCCCGCACGGGCGCGCGGGCGCTCGAGGAGACGCCCACGCCGACTCCGCCGAGCCAGGAGGGCATGAAGGGCAGCGGGACCTGCACGGACACGCGAACGTCGACAGCCCCCTCCCCCGCCTGGCAGTTATCACACGTCGCGACCACGTCGGGCTGTGCGTTCACACCGAAATCCTCGACGATGAGGGTCACGGCGTGGGAGGCGTCGGCCGTTCGCTCCGGGTCCTCGGCGAGGATGCGAGCGGCCTCGCGAGCCCCCGCGTCCACCGCCATGGCACCGGCGCTCACCTGGCCGATCGCGAGCACGATGTAGAGCACCGGGATCACGACGACGACGAGGATCCCGAGGAATTCGACGCTGGCGTCTCCTCGCTCGCTCACGGCCCCTCCACCAGGGCACGCCCGCGCACGGTCAGCCACCTCGGCCCGAGCCCGCCCACGAGGGGCAGGCGGGTACGCACGGTGACGGTGAGGACGTCGACGCCCGCGTCACTCTCACGTTCCACGGCGATCTCGCGGTCCTTCGCTGCCCCCACGAGGGAGTCGAGGAGTTCGCTCGTGCGTGCCCGGGCCTCGTCCTCGTCCCCTCCGAGCAGACCGCCACGACGCGCTCCCTCGGACGCCGCGCTCACGCTCATCGTGCGCACGTGCGAAGCGAAGGCCAGCTGAACGAGCAGGAGGATGACGAGGACGACGAGGCCCTGGACGAGGACCGTCGAGACGACCTCGGATCCCTCCTCAGATGCCCGCAATCGAGTCCATCGCACGGTTAAAGATCTCCACGAGCCGATCCGAGGCGACGCCCCAGATGAGGACAACGAGCGCGGCCGTCATGAGGGTGATGAGGACCCACCCGGGCACGTCGCCGCGCTCCCCGAGGGGAGCCTTCCTGAGAAAGAGTTTCTTCATGACTGTTTCCTTCCTTCACGGTGTGAAATCCAGGGCGATAAGCCCCGGGTAGAGGGCGAACATGACGGTGACGGGCAGGATGAGGAAGACGACGGGCAGGAGCATCGCGATTTCGCGGCGCCCACCCTCCTCCATGAGGGCTGCGAGGGATCGCTCACGCTGGTCCCTCGCTTGGTCGTGCAGGACCGAGGCCAGGGGCGAGCCGCGCTCGATCGCCGTGGTGAGAGTACGACTCAGGCGCGTGAGGGCCGGGGATTCGGTGCGCTCGACGAGCTCGGCGAGAGCGCGCACGGAGGGCGTGCCGTTGCGGATATGGCCGGCAGTGAGGGACAGCTCTGCCCCGAGGGGACCTCCCGCACACCCCGCGACGCGCTCGATGGCGGCAGGGATCGACTCGCCGGCGGCCACCGAGAGCGCGAGGAGTTCGGAACAGTCGGGCACGGCGGCGTCGATCGCGCGCTGTCGGGCGTGGGCGCGCACGGTGAGGAAGCGGTCCATGCCAGCCACCCCGAGGAGGGTGCCGACGAGCGCGCAGGCGCACAGGGGGATGAGGGAGGCGCGCAGGGAGGAGGCGTGACGCGCGGCAACAAGGGCGCATGCTGCGACGGGGCCTGCGACCCCCGAGACCGCCTGGCGCAGCCGGAAGACGGACACGTCCGGGTTCATACCGGCCAGGGCAAGCCTGCGTGCCACGGATTCACTGGTGGATCCGAGCGAGTCCAAAGCCGATGCGCTCACGCGGCGCGCCCACGCGGCGAGTGCGGAGGGCGCTCGCTCCTGCACGCGCCCCTGCGCGACGCGGTCAACGAAGGAGGGGCGGCGCGCGAGGGCGGCGGCCAGGATGAGGACGAGGCCCGCGCCGGCAACGAGGGCGACGGCCAGGTCGAGGGCTCGCGGGATCCACGGATTCATCGCATGCCCCCAAGGTTCCTCGGGTCGGTGCTCAGGCGCCCCATGGCCTTCATGATCAGGTAGGCGATGACGCAGACGCCGGCCCCCGAGCACAGGACGGCGATACCGCCCGGCGAGTTCCAGACACTCGCACTCGCCCCGCCTCCCGATAGGAGGAGCAGGACGACCCAGGGGGCCGCGAGGCCGAGGCGGGCGGCGCCCACCGTCCAGGATTGACGCGCCTCGAGTTCTCCGCGCACGCGCGCATCCTCGCGCAGCAGCGAGGCGAGGTCTTGAAGCAGGCGAGTCAGGTCCGCCCCGCCCACGGATCGAGCAATGCGCAGCGCCTCGACGATGCGGTCGGCGACTGGGTCCGCGACCGCCTCTTTCATCGTGTCCAGAGCAAGCTCGAAACGGCCGTTAGCGCTGTAATCCCGCGAGAACGCGTCGAAGGCGAAGCGCACGGGGACGGGCCCCTCCTCGGCAACGTCGCAGAGCACCTGGGGCAGCGCCGTGCCCGCGCGCACGCCGGACACCATGGCGTCGATGACCTCGGGCCATGCTGCCCTCACGGTTTTCGCGTGCGCACCGAGGCGGGAGACGACCCACGCGTAGGGCAGGAACGCGACGCCGACGGAGACGATGAGGGCGACGGGCCAGGCGCCCGTGACAGCCAGGATGATGAGCGCGACGACGATTCCGATGGCAAGGCTCAGCGCGAGAAGGCGCAGGGCGGTCAGGCCGGGAATGCGGGCACGGGACACGTCCTCGCGCAGACGCTTCCACGGTCCCCATGGCCGCCAAGACGGAGGCGGCGTGAACCAGGGGGATACGGCCATGACAAGACCGATCCCGAACACGAGCCCACACACGATCGCGATCACGCCGGCCCCCAATCCAGGAGGGACGCGAGGTCAAAGCCGGCGGCGGCAAAACGATCGTGCAGGTCCAGGCCTCCGGCGCCTCTGACACACCGGCACCCATCGAAGCGAAAAAGGGTGGCAGTCTCGATCCGGTTTCCTTCGACGCGCCCCGGGACCGCCATGATCTCGGCGACGTGACGCTGCCCGTCCACGCCGCGCTCGACGTGACACACGAGATCAATGGACGAGGCCAGGGTCGGTGTCACGAATCCCGTCGTCACATTCTCACCCGCCAGGAGCGGCAGGATCGAGAGCTTGTCGAGGGCCTCGCGGGCCGAGTTCGCGTGCACGGTCGCCATGCCCGGCACGCCCGCGTTGAGGGCCACCAGCAGGTCGAGGGCTTCGGGGCCTCGGACCTCGCCGACGATCAGGTACTCGGGGCGCATACGCAGCGATTCGCGCACGAGGTCACGCAGCGTGATCTCACCCGTCCCCTCCGCGCCAGCCGGGCGCGTCTGCATCGCGACGTGGTCCCAGTTGGCCAGACCCAACTCGAAAACTTCCTCGCAGGAGATGACGCGGCGCGACCTGGGCAGCTCCCCCGCGAGCGCGCGCAGCAGCGTCGTCTTCCCAGCCTGTGTGCCTCCCGAGACGAGGACGGAGAGCCCCACGGAGACGGCGGCCGCCAAAAAATCACGCATCGGAGGGGCGAGCATGTCGACCGCGACCAGGTCGTCCAGGGTGCGGGCGCGCTGGATGTGCTTGCGGATGTTGACGCTCCACGACGATCCCGTGACGGGAGGGATAACGACATGGAGACGCTCCCCGCCCGCGAGCATCGCATCCACGAAGGGGCTGGACAGATCGAGCCTGCGCCCCGAGTGGTGGAGCATGCGCTCGACGAGTGCACGCACGTCCTCGTCGGTGAGGATCAGGCTGGTCAGCTCGGCAACACCCGAGCGGGCCACGAACACGCGCGACGCTGCGTTAATCCAGATTTCCTCGACCGAGGGATCATCCATGAGCGCCTGAAGCGGGCCGAGGCCGCAGATGTCGTCCATGAGGTCCGCTTCGACCTGCTCGCGGGCCGCGGGCAGCAGATCGGGCGCGTACCTGTCGATGGCGCGGTGAATGAGCAGACGCACGGATCGAGGATCTCGGGCCGCGTCGACTCCACCCGCGGCTAAATCCTCACGCACCCGTGCGGCGAGCGCGCGCGTCGTGGCTTCCATCGCTGCGCCTCCTTGCTACAGACCAAGCCAATGTGTCGAAAGTAACAGAGTTTTTCGGCAAGGAGCAAACCCACACCTGTCCAATCCTCCTCGCGCCCGCGCGGGGAAGAGCGCACCGGCCCCGGCCGCGATACGTTAAGGCAATGACCTCCCGCAAGAGCCCCCTCGAACTGGCAGCCCTGGCCACCGCAGCCGTCCCCGGCATGCGCGTCACCGCCCTGCGCCCGCCCACCTACAGCGACGAGCTCTCCACCGTGACCGGCATCGAAGACGCCGCCGGACACCGCTGGATCGTCACCTGCCCCCACGAGGAGGTCTCCGGACCCGCGCTCGAGGCAACCTCAGGCATCCTGGACCGCCTCGGCCAGGCGCACGACCACGACTACATCCCCTTCGACGTGCCCCGCCTGGCAGGACAGGTAAAGACCAGCGGCGGGGCCACCGTCTACGTCCACCGCGACCCGGGCGGCACCGCCCCCACGGACGAGGACCTCGACACCGATCCCCTGCTGCCCGCATCCCTCGGACGCGCCCTCGCAGCCCTGCACAACCTCCCCGAGACCGTCTTCTCCTCGATCGGCTTGCCCACCTACACGGCCATCGAGTGCCGAGACCGCAACCTCGCCCTCCTCGACGAGGCCGCCCGCGAGGTCGCTATCCCCGCCGCCCTGTGGAGCCGCTGGGAGGCGGCCCTCGAGGACGTGTCCCTGTGGCGCTTCCCCTCCGCACCCATCCACGGCGACATCCAGGAGCGCTGCCTGTCCGTCAAGCGCGGCTCACTCCTCGCCATCGGAGGTTGGACCAGCGCACACGTCGGCGATCCCGCCCTCGACATCGCGTGGGTGCAGGCCACCGCATCCGACGCGTTCGTCGACCGCTTCCGCGAGACCTACGGCCACGAGCGCCGCGCCACCGACCTGCACGTCTTCACGCGCGCCCAGCTCCTGTCCGAGATCGCGCTCGTGCGCTGGCTCGTGCACGGCCTGCACGCCGAAGACTCCTCCATCGTCGACGAAGCACGCACGATGCTCGACGACCTGGCCAAGGACCTCGACGGCGAGCCCCTGCTGCCCTCGCACGCATCCGCGATGGGGGCTCGCATCTCCCTGACTCCCGTCGCATCCCCTGGCGCCTCTCCGATCGAGGCCTCGGAGCCAACGCCGAGCACCGCAGACGACGCCGACGACTCCGACGAGCCCACCGTCCCCGTGTCGCGCCCGGCCTCCGCACTCAAACGCAAGCTCGCCGAGGGCGAGGTCGACCCCGCCGCCCCCACCGAGCGCCTCAGCCTCGGCCCCGACGGCACGCTGCTGCGCTAACCGGGCCACGCCACCCCGCGGGCCAACCACCCAGGGGCGCTCCCACATGATGAAGCGGGGCCCGTCAGGTTTCCACCTGACGGGCCCCGGCCTCGTTGATTGTCGTGAAGGCGCGCGCCTCAGCGAGACTGGCCATCCCCCTGGCGAGACGCTTCAAGAGCGTCGACTCGACGCTGTAGATCCTCCACCTGCAGGCGCAGGATCGCGGCCTCCTCGGTGAGGCGACGGCGATCCTCATCCGCCCGGGATAGGTCCACCGAGAAACGCAGCGACAGGAGCAGCAGCACCACACCCGCCACGAAGAACCCGAGGTTCAGCGGGACAACGACGCCCAGCTGCATCGCGCTCCACTTCAGGATCGGCGGGAAGATGGACAGCAGCGCCGTAAAGAAGGCGATGCAATACCACCACAGGCCGTAGCGTTCCTTCAGACCCGAGTTACGCATCTTGACGAACACCATCACCAGGATGATGATCGCGAACACCAGTCCAAGCACGTACGTGGGGCTCATGCGTTCTCCTCCGGCGCCTGGGCGACCTTCTCACCGGGACGCGACAGAGAAACCGCGAGGGCCATCGTCGCGCGCACCAGGAAGAGCGCCGATTTGATCGGATTGTGGGAGGGCTCGCCGCCCGCGCGCGGGTGCATCTGCACGCCGACCTCGCGCACGACCAGGTGCGAGCGCGCCGCGATGACGAGCGCACCAATCGTGTCACCCAGATACTCGGCCGGGTAGTTGTGCGCGAACAGCGCAAGCGCACGGGGGCCGTAGAGCTTGAAACCGCTGGTCGTATCGCTCAGGTGGGTCCCACACACGCGCGAGAGGATGACCGAGAAAAGGTTCATCGCCCACTTGCGCGGGCCCCGCGCGTGGTAATCCCCCTTGCCCGCGAAACGCGAGCCGATAACGACGTCCGCATGCTCGCTCGAGGCCGTCTCGATGAGGGTGTCGATCTCGCGCGGATCGTGCTGGCCGTCCGCGTCGAGCTGGCACGCGTACTCGTAGCCCATGCGCCGCGCGTACTGGAAGCCGGCACGCATCGCGCCACCGACCCCCAGATTGAGCGGCAGGTCGAGGACGGCCACGCCAGCGGCGCGCGCGATATCGGCGGTCGCGTCCGTCGACCCGTCGGAGACCACGAGGATGTCCGCGAAGGAAGGCTTTTCAGCCTTCACCATCTCGAGGACATCACCGAGCACCTCCTCCTCATTCCACGCAGGAATGACGATGAGCAGGCGGGATTGAGCACTGGGACGGCTCACTCAGCGGCCCTCTCGCTCAAGCAGCTCAAGCAGGTAAGCGCCATAACCGGACTTGACCAGGGGCTCGGCGCGCTGGCGCAGGCCCTCGTCGTCGATGAAGCCCATGCGCCACGCGACCTCTTCGGGGGCGCCGATCTTCATGCCCTGGCGGGCCTCGACCGTACGCACGAATGCGGTGGCATCCGCAAGGGAGTCGAACGTGCCAGTGTCGAGCCACGCGGTGCCGCGCGGGAGGACCTCGACCTTGAGCTTGCCAGCCTCGAGGTAGGAGCGGTTCACGTCGGTGATCTCGTATTCGCCACGCGCGCTCGGCTTGAGGTTGCGGGCGATCTCGACCACGTCGTTGTCGTAGAAGTACAGGCCGGGCACCGCATAGTTCGACTTGGGGTGCTCGGGCTTCTCCTCGATCGACAGCGCGTTGAACTCCTCGTCGAATTCCACGACACCGTACTCACGCGGGTTGGACACGTGGTAGGCGAAGACGGCGCCACCGTCCGGGTCGACGTGGCGACGCAGCTGCGCACCCATGCCGGGGCCGTAGAAGATGTTGTCGCCCAGGACCAGGGCGGCGCTGTCGTTGCCCACGTGGTCGGCGCCGAGCACGAAGGCCTGCGCGAGGCCGTTGGGCTCGTGCTGGACAGCGTAGGAGATGCTGACGCCGAGCTGGCTGCCATCGCCGAGCAGGCGGTGGAACGAGGGAGCGTCGTGGGGGGTCGTGATGACGAGGACCTCGGAGATGCCCGCCAGCATGAGGGTCGACAGCGGGTAGTAGATCATCGGCTTGTCGTAGACGGGGA
>CAUTDS010000058.1:0-11100 GCA_963537175.1 uncultured Actinomycetes bacterium | reverse complement strand
TGTTCACGATCTTCATTGTGGCGAACTGTGGCGGCATACTGACTCCGCTCGGCGACCCACCGCTGTTCCTCGGCTACCTGCACGGCGTGCCCTTCACGTGGACGTTCGCACTGTGGAAGGAGTGGCTGTTCGTCCTGGCGTTGCTGCTCCTGTCGTACTACTCGATCGACCGCGTGCGTTACGCCTCCGAGGACACCGCCTCCATCGAGGCCGACGACCGCGAGGTGAGGCCCCTGAGCCTGCACGGCAAGATCAACCTGCTGTTCTTCGCGATCATCATCCTGTCCGTCGCTTTCGCTCCGTCCTGGGACGGCGAGGCACTGGCTGAGGGCCACGTGCACTCGTGGACCGGCTTTGTGCCGTGGCGCGAGATCATCATGTTCACGGTCGCGGGCCTGTCCTACAAGCTCTCGGATAAGAAGGTGCGCTTCGAGGAGAACGCGTTCACGTGGGCTCCGATCATGGAGGTTGCGACCCTGTTCATCGGTATTTTCTCGACGATGGCGCCGGCGCTGCGCTACCTGGAGCAGATCGCCCCGTCCCTGCCGCTGACCCGCATGACGTACTTCGTGTTCACGGGCGGCCTGTCCTCGATCTTGGATAACGCGCCGACGTACATGACGTTCTTCGAGATGGCGAAGGCATCCGGCGGCGAGGGCACCCTGGTCGCGGGCGTGCCCGAGTACTACCTGATCCCGATTTCGCTGGGCGCCGTTTTCTGTGGCGCGATCACGTACATCGGCAACGGCCCGAACTTCATGGTCAAGTCGGTCGCCGAGTCCGACGGCGTGCCCATGCCGTCGTTCGGCCGCTACATCGGCTACGCGTTCACGCTCCTGGTGCCGACCCTGGCCGCCATGGCGATGATCTTCGTGGGCGAGTCCTGGCTGGTTCGAGGCCTGGGCATCGCCCTGGCCGCCGGCCTGGTGTTCCTGTCGTTCGTGCGCATCCGCCGCGCGGGCCTGGACGAGGCCGTGGCCGACTTTAGCGGCGACGAGTGAGCCAGCGGTCCTGACGGACGCGTCGAGGGGGGCGGAGCCAAGCGGCTCCGCCCCCCTCGTTTTGCTATGCCAACAACACGGGTGGGATGTCCTACCCAGCGAGCAGCTCCATCAAGAACCCCCACAGCGCCGTGCGCGGCGGAGCATCCAGGGTGGGGGCGTTCTGCTCCCGCATGAGGGCGAGTGCGCGAGGATCGATGGGTGTGTGCATGTGCGCATGCATGTGGTCGGTGATGAAGCACTCGACGTGCCCCGCGTCCTTCCACCCATCCGGGGTCCGTTCTTCCCGCACGCACAGCACGACGCTCCAGCGCTTGTGCCAGCAGTCCTGCGAGAAATGAGAGTCGCTGGGCCCTTGAGCAGCCACATCGACCAGGGCCGACTGTGCCCTCTCCAGGTCCACGTCACGCACCGCCTGCATGAAGTCGGCGGAGATCGACGGCGGGCCGTCATGGATTGTCGGCCCGGGCTCCAGGAGAGTCTCCTCGGCCAGGATACGCGGGACATCGCAGTCATCGACCTGGGCGAAGTGCACGCCGTCGGCCTGGGCACGCATAACGACCGAGCGCGGCCGCGAGGGCCAGATCCTCACATTCCGCACCCCAATGCTCGGCCTCGGGGAGACGACGCGGATCGCGAGACGCGAGTCGACCGTGCACGCCGGCCCCAGGATCGCCTCGGCGTCACCGGTGAGGCCGCCAGAGTCGACGAGGCCCGCGCTGATGAGTCCACTGACGGGTATCGCGCTCGATAGAGCGCCGTCCCCCTCTCTCGCGCCAATGAGGTCGACAAGCGCATTCGCCTGTTCGAAGGAAACGATGAGCTCCTTCGGTGACGAGGCCGCGGCTGCGTCGACGGTCACGATTCCACCTCCAGAGTGCGTGCCATTGTCATGAAGTCAGCGATAATCGAGGGGCAGGCGAGGCTCGGACACGTGCATGTCGCGGCCCACAGGAAACGGCGAGGTTCCTCGTCCCCGTCGTTTCTGCGCCGGGTGAGCCATACGAGCTGCGAAACGGTCATCGAGGTGTCGTTAAGGGTGTACACACCTGTGACGAAGCGGGTACGCTCGGTGGGATACGGCGCGACGGTGTCATCAATGAGGCGACATCCCGGGTGTGGCTCGGCCAGGCGACGAGCGCTGCCGTCGAGGATCTCCTTGTCCCCTTTGCCGCTGATGACCTCAGTTTCAGTGATGACAATGTTCGGCACGTACCCCTCTGTTGCCTTTCCGACGGCAATAAAGCGAATACTCTCATCCTGGCCGAGATCCCCGAGCTCGCTGCGTTCTTCCTCCGACAGCTGCCTCCAGCCGGAGGCCACACGCACCGACACGCCTGTGCCTGTATGACAATCTCCCCCGTCGGAATCGCTGTTCTGAGAGGACTTCTTCCCACCCTTTCCTTCTTCTAAGAGACCGTGCCTCTTGGCATATTGCCAGTCAGCGTAGAAATAATCGGGGAATTTTATGGGCAGGAACGAGCTGACACCTGGCACCATGAGACACAGCATCAAAAGAGCTATGCAGAACAGGAGCCATTCGGGAGCGCCCATCGCCTCGGCCAACTTCCCAAGTCCCGCCAGGACCATCACGACAGAGACGATAGGTAAGCACACCGCCTCGATGTTTCGCCAGAACCAACCTTTTCTCGAATCGCGGCGCAGCACATCGACGAACTGGTTGTCAACAAACATACTCGCGTACCAGACACCAAAGCCCACTACTCCAAATACGAGAGGCCCCACAGCAGTCATCATTGGATCTCTCACGATACGTTCCTAACGCCAAGCCTCGGCGATCCAGCAGTAACACGCCACAATATTGCACGGCCAACACTAAAGTCAAAGTATCAGCGGCACGAAAAGGCGGGCGGCACCCTCCGGTGCGCGCCCGCCAATTCAAGCAATAACCTCAGTCCCTGCGGCCCGAAACAGAACCGGGAGCCGGCGGCTGGGTCCACAGGCCTCGCTGGTCCAGGAAGTCGCGTAGGAAGACGGGACGGTCGGTGATGATGCCGTCGACGCCAACCTCAAGGAGGCGCAGCACGTCGGCCACCGTGTTGATGGTCCACACGTGGACGGCCAGCCCCAGGGTGTGGGCGGTCGCCACGAAACGCTCATCGACGACGCGGATCGGGCCCTGATGCATGGGCACCTGCGCGGCGATGGCGCCCTGGCGCGGGCCGGGCACGTGCCACCATGCGGGGTTCGTGGCGCTCTTCGCGGCGCCCACGAGGCGCACGACGGCCTCGGTGCCCAGAGACGTGGCAACCGCGCGCGTGGGGTCCGAGGCGGCGATGTCGCGCACGGCGCGCAGGCGAGGCTCGGAGAAGGAGGCCACCAGCACGCGGTCGGCCGCGCCATGGTCGGCAATAACATCCAGGAGCGGGCCTTCGACGCCCGGCTCCTTCGCGTCGATGTTGAAGTACATGTCGGGGAAGGCCTCGAGGACCTGGGCGAGCAGCGGCATCTGCTCCCCGGAGTCGCGGTGGCGCAGCTTAGACAGCTCGCGCCACGTCATCTGTGCGATCGCGCCAGTGCCGTCGTAGCAGCGGTCCACGGTCTCATCGTGGCAGACGACGACCTTGCCGTCGGCGGTGATGTGGGCGTCGGTCTCCACGTGGCGGATCCCGGCCTCGTAGGCGTAGGCGAATGCGCTCATCGTGTTCTCGGGGGCCTCCTCGCTGCCGCCGCGATGGGCGAAAACGATGGGTCCCTGACGCATGGTGACGGGCATCATGAGCAAGACTCCTGTCCGAGATAAACAGCTTTGTTTGCCTGCATCCACGCGTCCGGATCCACGGGGGTGTCCGAGGAGTCGTGGATTTCGAAGTGCAGGTGCGGGCCCGTCGACCAGCCGTTGTTGCCAACCGCGCCAATGACCTGCCCGGCGGTGACGGTGTCGCCGACCTTCACCTTAATTTTGTTCATGTACTGGTGCAGGTAGGCGGAGTGGAAGACGGTGCCGTCAGACTTCGTGTGCTTGATCTGCACGTAGGCGCCCGAGCGCGAGTTCTCCGCGACCTCCTCGACGACGCCGCCGTACACGGCCGTTATCGGGGTGTCGAGCGGGGCGGCCATGTCGATACCCTCGTGGGCGAGGAGCTGGCCGGACACGGGCGAAATACGCATCGTGAAGGGCGAGGTGATCGTGTAGGTCCCCTCCGGCAACGGCCAGTAGATCGTGTCAGCGACGACGCGCACGTTGCGGTTACCGTCCGCCCCGTTGCCCGACGCACAGCCGGTGATGGACACGGGCGCCTTTGCCTTAGCGCGCGAGTTCGCGGTGAGAGTACCGTCCAGGGCGGTGGCCTGTGGCAGCGCGGAGGACACGGCCCAGCTGGGGCCGCCCATCGACGCGCCGAAGGCTCGCGCGGGCACGGTCAGGGAGGAGTCGGATCCGACGCGCCCCGTCATGGGCACGGCGATGGTGGTCGCCGCCAAGCCAAGCACGAGGAAGGCACGCAGCACGTAGCCGACCGGGTGAACGTTGCGGCGTCGCTCCCCCGCGGACGAGGCCGACGCTTCCTCCGCGTCCTCTCGATCCGTCGCGGGATCGGGGGTGGGGGCCGAGGCCTCGTCAGTCATCGGGATCGCAGACGTCGTCGGGTTCTCCTGCTGATCGTCCGCGTCGTGGGGGCGCGCCGCGCGCAGCTGCGACCGCTTCGGCAGCGGGCACTCGGTGTCGCTCACGCTCTCCCCCTTGTCTGTGTTCGTCACGAAGTTTTGACCTCGATCTAATGTACCTTGCGGATCGCGGCTCGTCACGGGCGCTGGAGAACGTCTCGGACTTCACCGACCAGCAGTTCGAGGATGTCCTCGAGGAAGAGAATGCCGACGACGGCGCCCGCCTCGCGCACGAGGGCGCAGTGCACGCCGGTGCGCTGCATGTGGCGCAGCGCGTCTTCAACCTGGTCATCGGCGGACACCGCCTCAAGGCGTCGGATGCGCCACGGAGTGATCGGCTGCTCGCGCTCCTCGCCGGTCGCGTACAGGACGTCTTTGAGGTGCACGTAGCCGACGATGGAACCGTCGTCGCCGGCGATCGGGAAGCGCGAGTAGCCCGTGTGGGCGACCTGTTCTTCCACGTCGGCCGGGGTGGCGCCCTCGGGCAGGACGACGAGCTTGTCGAGGGGGACCATCGCGGTCCCGGCCGTCTCCTCGGAGAACTCCAGGGTGCCGCTGAGCAGGCCCAGCTCGTCGGTCAGCACGCCCTCCGCCTGCGAGGCGACGACGATCGAGGCGACCTCTTCAACCGTGTAGGAGGCCGAGATTTCCGAGCGAGGCTCGTAGCCGGCCATGCGCACAAACCAGTTCGCGAAGCGATCCATGGCGTCGATGATCGGGCGCAGGACGTGGCCCAGACGCACGAGGACGGGGGCCAGGATCAGCAGCATGCGCACGGGCGCGGCGATCGAAATGTTCTTCGGGACCATCTCACCGAAGACGACGTGGCAGAAGAGAACGATGACAAGTGCGACGGCGAAGCCGACGACGTGGCTGGTCGCCTCGGGCGCGCCCAGGCGCTCGAGCGGCGACTCGACGAGGTGCGCGATCGCGGGCTCGGCGACGACACCCAGGGTCGTGGACGCGACCGTCACGCCGAGCTGGCAGATCGCCAGCATGAGGGACACGTGCTGCAGCGCGTACAGGGCTGCGGCCGCGCCGCGCGCGCCATCGTCAGCGAGAGGCTCGACCTGCGAGCGGCGCGTCGAGGTGACGGCGAACTCGCCGGCGACAAAAAACGCGTTGACGGCCAGCAGGGCCACGGTGATAGCGAGACCAACTCCCACGCTCACAGCGACACCTCCTCGTCCTCGACCTCGGCGGCGGGCGTGATCGCCACCTGGG
Organism: uncultured Actinomycetes bacterium; assembly: GCA_963537175.1. Classification (GTDB taxonomy): domain Bacteria; phylum Actinomycetota; class Actinomycetes; order Actinomycetales; family Actinomycetaceae; genus Pauljensenia. Next base: position 5,248 of record CAUTDS010000058.1, on the reverse strand, counting down.
CGACGCGCCTGCCCTGCATCTGCGTGACCTCGATGCCGATACCTTCCACGTCCACGCGCGATCCGACGACCGGGATCTCGCCCAGCTCGTTCATGACGAGGCCGCCGATCGTGTCGTAGGGGCCGTCCTCGGGCAGGTTGATGTCCGTGCGGCGCGCGAGCTCGTCGGGGCGCAGCGTACCGGGAACAAGGAAGGTCCCGTCGGGGCGCGGGCGGATGCCGAGGCGACGCTGGTCGTGCTCGTCGGAGACCTCGCCGACGATCTCCTCGACGACGTCCTCGAGGGTGACGATGCCGGAGACGCCACCGTACTCGTCGACGACGACGGCCATCTGCAGGCCCTCATCGCGCAGCTGGACCATGAGGGGACCGATCGGCACGGTCTCGGGAACCGAGGGCGCGTCGGTCATGAGAGACGAGGAAATGACGGGAACCTCGGCGCGACGATCGGCGGGCACCGCAACCGCGCGGCGCAGGGAGACCAGGCCGAGGATGTCGTCGGAGTCATCGCCGATCACAGGGAACCGGGAGTGTCCGGTTTCGCGGGCCAGGTCCAGCACGTCCTGGGCACTGTCGCCCTCGCTGAGGGTGTGCAGGCGGCCGCGGTCGGTCATGACGTCGGCGGCGCTGAGGGTGGACATGCGGATCGTGTTGACGAAGAGGTCGGCCGTGGACATATTGAAGGTGCCCTCTTCGACGGAGTGCTCGACGAGGGCGGCCAGCTCAGAGGCGGAGCGCGCCGAGGAGATCTCTTCCTGGGGTTCGATGCCCATGCGGGCGAGCACCCAGTTCGCAGTGCCGCCCAGCACCCAGATGATGGGGCGGGCGATGGCGGTGAAGGCCATCTGGAAGGGAACGACGCGCACGGCGGTCGCCAGGGGGTGGGCCAGGGCGAGGTTCTTGGGGACGAGCTCGCCGAAGAGCATCGAGAAGATGTTGACGAACGCGGCGGCCACGAATGCCGCGATGCCGGTCGCGAGCCCCCAGGCGAGGCCGACCGATCCGAGCAGGTCCTCCAACAGCTCCGCTAGGGCGCTCTGCGTCGTGTAGCCGAGCAGGATCGTGGTTAGCGTGATGCCCACCTGAGCCCCCGACAGCTGCGTGGACAGGGTACGGGTAGCTCGCAGGACGGAGGCTGCTCCTCGGTCCCCTTCCTCGGCCTTCTTGTCGAGGACGGCCTGGTCGACCGCAACGAGCGAGAACTCTGCGGAGACGAAGACGAAGGTGCCGGCGGTCAGGACGATGCCGAGCACAAGCATGAGGGCGGTCGTCATCGCGTGGCCCCCTCGACGAGGCCGGGGCGCCTCGCGGGTACGCGCGCGGACAAGGGGTGAGAAAGAGCGTCGATAAAGCCGGCAGTGTCGCAGTCCATGATGGTTACAGTCTAGCCGCCCAGACCGTCTCTCCCAGCGCGCATTTCCACACACCGCGAGGCGTGTGCCAACAATCATTCTTCAACGGACCAAAGGCCCTTGAAGTACACGCCAAAGGTGTACCAGGTTTCGTGAAGACGATCACGCGGCGGTAGAATTGCGGAGGTATGGCCGCGCAGGATTTTGCCCATGCGCGCGGCGCGACACTTACGGAGGAACACGTGCCCACTCCCACCGCTTCCCAGCCCGATCCGCAGTGGTACATCGCGAAGATGCGAGACCTCTACGAGCGCGATCCACAGCTCCTGGATCCCTCCTGGCGTGCTTATTTCTCCACCGAGTCCGCTCCCCCGCAGCTGCGCGCCAAGCGCCCCGACATCCCCGAGGGCACCGCCTCCGCGCCGGAGCCAGCCCCGGCCTCGTCGGTCAATGCCGCACCCCCAGTTGACCACGTCGCCCCCGTCTCAGTCACCCCGCCGACCCTCGACATCGAAGAGGACGGGCCCGAGGCGGCCGCCACCGAGCACGCTCCCGTCGTCTCCGTGACGCGTTCCGACCTGCCACCCGCCCCGCCCGCCGCCGTTGCCGAGGCCACCAGCCCCTACACGCGCCAGCAGCACGGACGCGCGGCCTTTACTCTCTTCCAGGGCGCCCCCTCGCACGACGAGCTGCACATCCTCAAGTCCGCGGCGCGCGCGACCGCCAAGCACATGGAGGCGTCGCTCTCCATCCCCACGGCCACCTCCCAGCGCCAGATTCCGGCCAAGCTCCTCATCGAAAACCGCGCGCTCATCAACGCGCACCTGGCCCGCACCGTCGGCGGCAAGGTCTCCTTCACGCACCTCATCGGCTACGCGCTGGTGGAGGCGCTGTGCGAGATGCCCGACCTCAACGTGCGCTACACGATCGAGGGCGGCAAGCCCGCCGTCGAGCAGCTCGCGCACATCGGCTTCGGTCTGGCCATCGACGTGGCCGACGCGCAGGGCAACCACTCCCTGAAGGTCCCCGTCATCCACGACGCAGACACGCTCACCTTCGCCGAGTTCGTCGACGCCTACCAGGACCTCGTTGCGCGCGCCCGCACGGCGACGCTGACGACCGCCGACTTCCAGGGCGCATCCGTCACGCTGACCAACCCGGGCACGCTGGGCACCACCACGTCCGTGCCGCGCCTCATGGTCGGCCAAGGCCTCATCATCGGCGTCGGCGCCACCGACTACCCAGCGGAATTCAGGGGCGTCTCCCCCAAGCGCCTGGCCGCCCTCGGCATCGGCAAGACGATGTTCTTCTCCTCCACCTACGACCACCGCATCATCCAGGGCGCGGCGTCGGGGCGCCTCCTGGCGCTCGTGGACGCCAAGCTCTCGGGACGCGACGGCTTCTACGAGCGCGTCTTCACCTCGATGCACGTGCCCGCGCGCCCCTACGCGTGGGAAGCGGACTACGACTACGACCCGAACCACGAAAAGGGCAAGCCCGCGCGCATTGCGGAGCTCATCCACGCCTACCGTTCGCGCGGCCACCTCGCCGCCGACACCGACCCACTGGCCTACCGTGTGCGTCGCCACCCCGACCTCGATCCTTCGTCCTACGGCCTGAGCGTGTGGGACCTGGATCGCCCCTTCCCCACCGGTGGTTTTGGCGGCTCCGACCAGATGCTGCTGCGCGACATCCTCACGCGCCTGCACGACACCTACACGCGCACGGTCGGCATCGAGTACATGCACATCCAGGACCCCGAGCAGCGTGCGTGGGTTCAGCAGCGCATCGAGCGCCCCTACGAGGTGCCCTCCCCCGACGCGCAGCGCCACATCCTGGGCACTCTCATCCGCGCCGAGGCCTTCGAGGAGTTCCTCCAGACGAAGTTCATGGGGCAGAAGCGCTTCTCGCTGGAGGGGGGCGAGTCCCTGATCCCACTGCTCGACCATATCCTGGCTGACTCGGCACGCACCGGCATCCACGAGGTGGCCATCGGCATGGCGCACCGTGGCCGTCTCAACGTGCTGGCCAACATCGCGGGCAAGTCCTACGCGCAGATCTTCGACGAGTTCGAGGGCAACTACATGCCCAACTCGGTCCAGGGATCCGGCGACGTCAAGTACCACCTGGGCACGTGGGGCGTGTACTCCCTCGACGATGGCCTGGCCACCAAGGTCTACATGGCCGCCAACCCCTCGCACCTGGAGGCCGCAGACGGCGTCCTGGAGGGCATCGTGCGCGCCAAGCAGGAGCACCTGGGCGACCCGGACCTGCCGATCATCCCGATCCTCATCCACGGCGACGCGGCCTTCATCGGCCAGGGCGTCGTCCAGGAGACCTTCAACCTCTCCCAGCTCGAGGGCTACAAGACCGGCGGCACGATCCACGTCATCGTGAACAACCAGATCGGCTTCACGACCGGCCCGACGCAGGGCCGTTCCACCGGCTACGCCACCGACCTGGCCAAGGGTCTGCAGGTCCCGATCCTGCACGTGAACGCGGACGACCCCGAGGCCGTCATCCGCTGCGCGCACCTGGCCTTCGAGTACCGCAACGCCTTCCACAAGGACGTCATCATCGACATGGTGTGCTACCGCCGCCGCGGTCACAACGAGGGCGACGACCCGTCGATGACCCAGCCGGTCATGTACTCCCTCATCGACCGCATCCCCTCCACGCGCGCCGTGTACATCCGCGGCCTGGTTGGTCGCGGCCAGCTCACCGAGGACGAGGCCCGCCAGTCGATCGCCCAGTACGAGGCGGAGCTCGGGCGCATCCTCGAGGAGACCCGCGCGGGCGGCGCCTCCTCGGTGTCCGAGATCAACCCGGGCAGCCGTACGCACGACCCGGCGCTCACCGCCGGAGTGGGCGAGGCCGGGGAATCCCCCGACGAGGAATGGACCATGCCGGAGTCCCAGATGCCCGGCATCGGCATGATGATCGGCTGGACGTCCGCTGCCCCCGCCAAGCAGCTGCGCCGCATCGGCCGCGCACACACGCGCTTCCCGGAGGGCTTCGAACCCCACCCGAAGCTGCGCCAGCTGTGCGAGCGCCGCCTCGAGATGGCGCTGGGCAACAAGCCGATCGACTGGGGCTTCGCGGAGCTCCTGGCCTTCGGCACGCTCCTCATGGAGGGCACCGGCGTGCGCCTGTCCGGCGAGGACGTGGGCCGAGCGACCTTCGTCCAGCGTCACGCGATCCTGCACGACGCGAACGACGGCCGAGAGTTCACACCGCTGCGCTTCCTCACGGAAAACCAGGCGCGTTTCGATGTGTGGAACTCCCCGCTGAGCGAGTACGGCGTGCTGGCCTTCGACTACGGCTACTCGGTGGAGAGCCCCGAAACCCTGACGATCTGGGAGGCGCAGTTCGGCGACTTCGCAAACGGCGCGCAAACCGTCATCGACGAGTTCGTGTGCTCGGCCGAGCAGAAGTGGGGCCAGCGCTCCTCGCTCGTCATGCTCCTCCCCCACGGCTACGAGGGGCAGGGACCCGACCACTCGAGCGCGCGCATCGAGCGCTACCTCCAGCTGGCCGCCGAGGACAACATGTGGATCGTCCAGCCCTCCACTCCTGCGAACTACTTCCACATGCTGCGCACGCAGGCCTACAAGCGCCCGCGCAAGCCACTCATCGCGTTCACGCCCAAGCAGCTGCTGCGCCTGTCGGCCGCGTCCTCGCACCTCGACGAGTTCACCTCGGGCGCCTTCCAGCCCGTCATCGGCGACCACACCATCACCGATCCGGCGTCGGTGACGCGCGTTCTGCTGTGCTCGGGCCGCCTGTACTACGACCTCGTCAAGGAGCGCGAGCACCGCGCAGACACGTCGACGGCGATCATTCGCCTGGAGCAGCTCTACCCGCTGCCCGAGGCCGAGGTGGCCGAGGCCCTGGCCC
>CAUTDS010000057.1:0-11229 GCA_963537175.1 uncultured Actinomycetes bacterium | reverse complement strand
AGTTCGTCGAGCCCACCAAGTGGGTGCAGCGCCTGCGCGAGGCCACCGGCCAGGTTCCCTCCACGGACGAGGCCGGGGCTGGGCAGCGCTGCAATTGCTGCGATTCGGGGGCTGACGAGGCGAGCGCGAGCGGGGAGGCCGGCCACGGCCTCGTCACCCCGCGCGACCCGCTTGAGCGTCCGATCATCCTGCGCACCGAGATGGTCGCCGGGCACGCCGGCCCCTCCGGGCGAGAGGGCCGGTGGGCGGCGCGCTGCGAAGAGTTTGCCTTTGCGCTGAGTCAGGTGGGCGTCACGCTGTAGAGGTTGGGGGCGGTCTTCGTTGGAAGGCCGCCCCCACTATCGCGCCGGGCACGTTGGGGCGCAATAGTGCGCCCTACTGCTGCGCGCCGCCGTCCCAGCCGGGGCGCAGCGCGAAGTTCTCGATCTCTCGTTCTTGTCCCGACGACAGGATCCCTCCGGCGTTCGTCCTCAGATACTTCTCAAGTTGGCCCGTCGTGATGACCTCGCGCAGGTCTCCTCCATCCCACGGCCGGTATGAGATGGTCACGAGATGCTCACGGTAGCGGTCGTCGAGCACGTAGACGCCGGTTTCGGTCACCTGAAACAGCGTCCTATGCGACGCGGTCTCCGCGGGGATAGTGAAGAGGTGGCGGGCCTGACCGCTCCTGAGGTTGACCGTGAAAGCATGGCCCCTACGACTGATGAACCTGTACTCGTCACCGACCTGCACCGCCTGGTAGCCAAAGATCGTCAGATCTTTGCTCAGACTGATCTCATTGCCATTCTCATCAAGCGCAGGAATCACCGTGCGCTGCCCTGTCGACAGGTCCCATCGCTGCAAAACCATGGGACCAGTCGTTGCATCCACGCCAAAGCTACGCGCAGCGACCGGATCATCCTGCAGCACGCTCGGCATCGTAATGACATCCCCCTCGCAGGCGAACATGAACTGTCCTGATTTCAATCCCTCAATCATTGGCGCGACCGCAAGGACTCGCGGCTCATCACCGACCGCGTCGTTCAGTTGCACAACAGCCGCTAATTCCTCCGGTATGTCAGTCTGACTGCCGGACTGGGCAGCATAGGCCTCGCGGGCAGATCCCTTAATGCTCTCGGATTCCTGAGTGTCTGTAATCGCCAGGATCCGTGACCCACACTGCCCGACATCACCGGACGTTTCCGCTGTCTTGACACTCGTCGTGCTTCCATCGAGCTCAATGGTGTCAACCTGATTCCCCGTATACTTTGCACCTCCGAGGACAGCGATTCTTCCATCGGGGAGGGCATACCTCTTATCTTCAGTCGTTCGAAAACCCGGGCGCGGAGTCCGCCGAGTCCCCTTCTCCGTCGTCAGAAAGTTCTCGTTGTTGACGCCAAAGGACAGACCGTTTTCAGTCCACAGGAGAGGATCCACCGAGGAGTCATCGAGATAGCTCACCGTCGGCTTCCCCTGCGCATCGAGGAGCGCAATCGCAGTGTCGCCACTCCCCTTCCCCAAGCCCGACACAGATCGCCCATGTTCCATCCACACAACCACCACCGCGTCTCCCGTGCTGAGCATCTCGATTGGTACGCTCGGCGGGGGAATGTAGGGCATACAGCTCGCCGCAAGCGCCGCGGCCGACAACGCGGCTGCGAGGATTCCGCCCCGGCGCGCACTCTGTGACCTGAAGCCACGAGCGCGTCGTCGCGCCTGCATGCCTGTCGGCTTCGAGTCGGTGGCGTTAGCGTTCATGATCGTTTCATCCTCATCTGTGCGGCGAAGGGCGCGGCCGCGCCTACCCCCTGAGTCTAGGGCACGAGGAGTGGGCGACCCCGGCCTCGTCCCATCGAGGCACGTCCCAACCGGGAACGAGACCCCGAGAGAGGGCCAACGTTACTGCGCGCCACCATCCCAGCCGGGGCGCAGGGCGAAGGACTGAATATCCAAGGCACTGGAGATATAGCCTTCGTTGAGGTAATAAGCCAGATCATGGGTCGTGAAGATGTCACGCCACTCGCCGCCTTCCCAGGGCCTGTACGAGAGGGTCACGACGCGGTCAGCTCGACGGTCCTTGAGTGCGTAGACGCCGGTCTCGGTCACCTGGAACGTCGCCAGGTAGCCGTCTGGCCCATACGTTGGCGTATCAAGCGAAAACAAGTAACGTCCCTGGCCACTCGCCAGGTCGACAGCAAAAGCATCCCCACCCCACGACACGAACCTGTACTCGTTACCCACGCGGATTGCCTCATAGTCAGAGACACCCTGACCTTCATCCAGATCGATAGGGTTTCCAGCCTCGTCAACCACGGGAACAATCGTGCGCTGCCCCGCAGACAGGTCCCACCGCTGAAGAACCAGGCCTCTCCGCTCGCTCTCCACGCCACTGGACGAGGCGTCGTCCTCGTCCTCCCGCACGCTCGGCATCGTGATGACATCCCCCTCACAGTCGAACATGCGCTGTCGCGACGACAAGCCGTCGATCATCGGCGCGACCGCGAGAACTGGAGGAGTGTCACCATCATGGTCAGTGAGCTGAACAACCACCTCCAGAGCCTCCGGCATATCACCACCGCCGAACTGGGCAGCGTATGCCTCGAAAGCCGCCGTCCTCATACTCTCGGAGCGCTCGGTGTCCGTGATCGCCAAGATCCGCGACCCACACTGACCGACGTTCCCCCGCACCCCAGAACTTTCGACACTCAACGTGGTTCCATCGGGGTGCACGGAATCAACCCGATACCCCGTGCCTTCCTCTTTCACGACCGCGAGCGTTCCGCCGGAAAGCTCGTAGCGCGAAACGTCCTCGTCACGCACATATTTGCGCGCAATCTCCTGAGTTGCGCTGTCCGTCGTCACGTAGTCATGGCTCGGCGAACCGAAGAAGACGCCGCGATCACTCCAGAGCACGTCCCCGCCGAGGACCTCGTCGACGGACGCCACCTGGCCTCGGCCCTGGGCGTCGAGGAGCACGATCCAGCCGTCATAGTACGGTTTGTCCTCAGCCACCGTCGTCCAGCCTCGCCCGAGCCTCAGCGCGATCACCGCATCGTTCGTCGTGAGGAAACCGACCGGCTTTCGGGTTAATGTCCCATGAAAAACACAGCTCCACGCCAGCGCGGCAACCGAGAGTACGACGACGAGGAGCGCCCATCGGCGGATACGCCTCGACGTCCTGGAGCTACCGCGCGTGTGCTCGTCGGCACCCGTTTCCTTGCGCTCCTCGAGGCGGTCCGCCACCCGTCTCATTCCTTTCGTCACGATAGAAGGGCGCGGCCACGCCCACCCCCAGAGTCTAGGGCACGAGGCCCGGGCGGCCCCGGCCTCGTCCCCCTTCCGATCAGGCAAGCGCGATGCCGATAGGATGAGGTCATGACGATTACGGCGGCGGCAGACGGTTCTTCCCTCGGCAATCCCGGGCCTGCAGGGTGGGCCTGGTACGTAGACGAGGACATGTGGGACGCGGGCGGCTGGCCGCAGGGCACCAACAACCTGGGTGAACTGACCGCCATCCTGCGCCTGCTCGAGGCAACGGCCGAGACCGGCGAAGAGCTGCACATCCTCGCCGACTCGCAGTACGCGATCAACGTCGTGTCGAAGTGGCGGCTCGGCTGGAAGAAGCGCGGCTGGACGAAGGCCGACAAGAAGCCCATCAAGAACCTGGAGCTCATCCAGGAGATCGACCGCGCCATGGAAGGGCGCCGCGTCACCTTCGAATGGGTCAAGGGCCACGCTGGCCACCGCATGAACGAGCGCGCCGACGACCTCGCGCGCGCATGCGCCGAGGCCTACCAGGCCGGGCGCACTCCCGAGCCGGGCCCCGGGTTCGGGGGCGGCGGTTCACGCGACGGCGCGAAGCCCGGCGCAAACGCACCTGTTGGGCAGGAACACGCCGAAGCCGACACGACCACTGCTACGCCCGCTTCACGCGACGCCTCCACAGATGAGGCCACCCCATCGACTTTCCGTTCTCATCCCAGCGTTTTCTCCACGCCCGCCGAGGCGAGCGAACCCGCACAGGCGGCCCCGGCCTCGTCCATGAGCGCGGCGACCACCGAGGATGCGATCGCCCGCGAGCGCGAGTTCATCCTGGCGTGGACCGGCGGTGATGAGGAGGCGCTGGCGGCCATGACCGACGAGCGCACGACGCGCATCTGGCCGGGCGGCGGCGCGACGACGACGCTGGCGGGGCCCTCACCCGCTTCCCCGGCGATCGGCCGCATCGACGCGCACGACCTGGGCGGGGCGTTCCTGACGCGCTACCGGGTGCGCTGGAAGGGCGGCGCTTCGCTGGAATCCAGCGTGTGGGCGCCGGCGACTTCTGGCGAGGCGCGCCTGGTCATGGTGCACCACCAGTCGACGCTGATCTCCTGAGCCGGGGCGTTATGTCGTGGGCAGGCTCGGTGGGCTCGCTCCCGGTCCACCCCAGCCCCCACGCGGATAGGTTATGCGCATGTGGATAGGTTATTAAGGTATCCGGATGCTCGTAACCTATCCGGATGCTAGTAACCTATCCGCCAGCCGAACGGCACATACGCGACACTGCCCCCAATCAGTGGCACTACACCCGATCAGTGGCAGTGCACCCGATCAGTGGCACTACACCCGATCAGTGGCAGTGCACCCGATCAGTGGCAGTGCACCCGATCAGAAGAGGTGCAATGCCTACGGATCGGGTGCAGCGCCCCGATCAACAAGAACAAACGCGGCATCTACAGGTCAATCAGCGCCACCACCACAAGCAAACTGCACGCAGGACACCGCCGGGTTGAGCTGAATCGGGAAATTTCCAGGCGCGACGCCCAATTATCGGGGAACGTTGGACAACACCCAGCTACCAGCAGGGGCGCAAGCTCGCCGGAGCGCCCCTCACCGCACCCCGCTACAGCTTGGCGCCCTCGAAGCTGAAGATGTCAAGGAACTTGCGCGCGCGATCCGAGGAAGGATCGGCGAAGAACTTGCGCGGCGGGTCGACCTCGACGATGCGACCCTCGTCCATGAAGACGATGCGGTCGGCGATCGCGCGGGCGAAGCCCATCTCGTGCGTGACGATGAGCATGGTCATGCCGGTGCGAGCCAGCTCGAGAACGACGTCGAGGACCTCGCGCACCATCTCCGGGTCAAGGGAGGCGGTGACCTCGTCGAGGAGGAGGATCTCGGGGTCCATCATGAGGGCGCGCACGATGGCGACGCGCTGACGCTGGCCGCCCGAGAGCTGGCGCGGGTAGTCATCGGCACGGTCCGCAAGGCCGACGCGCTCGAGCAGTTTCAGCGCCCGCGCGCTCGCGTCAGCGCGCGATTCTCCCGCGACGAGGCCGGGGGCGAGCGTCAGGTTCCCCATGACGGTCAGGTGGGGGAAGAGCTCGTAGGACTGGAAGACCATGCCGATGCGGCGGCGCACCTCGGGCCAGGACACGCCGGGGGCCGCCAGATCCTCGCCGTCGAAGAGGATCTGCCCGGAATTGATGGGCTCGAGGCCGTTGATCGTGCGCAGGAGCGTGGACTTGCCGCAGCCGGAGGGTCCGATGATGACGACGACTTCACCATCGGCGACGTCGAGGGAGACGCCGCGCAGGGCGTGGTGGCCGCCGGGGTAGGTCTTGTCGAGATCGACGAGGCGCAGCTGCGGGTCGGAGGTCAGTTCTGCCATGTTTTCTCCATGTGGCGTGAGAGGAGCGAGATGGGCCAGCAGATGAGGAAGTACAGCACAAAGATCAGGCCGTAGATCCACAGCGAGGCGGTCGGGTAGTTGAAGCGGTTGGCGTCGATGATCTGCTGTCCGACTTTGAGGACTTCGACGACGCCGATGAGGACGACGAGGGAGGTCGTCTTCACCATGCGGGTGATGAGGTTGACGGCCGGGGGCGCGAGCCTGCGCAGGGTTTGCGGCAGGATGACGCGGCGCATGGTCTGCCTCGGGGAGAGTCCCAGAGCGTAGGCGGACTCGTACTGGTGGCGCGGGATCGCGATGAGCGCGCCTCGCACGAGGTCGCCCATTTCGGCGCCGCCCCACAGTGTGAAGACGAGGACGGACGCGGTGATGCCGTCCAGGTTGATCCCCGCGACGCGCGTGAGCCCAAAGTAGGCGACGAACAGGAGGACGAGCTGGGGCATGATGCGCACGAACTCGAGGTAGAGCTGCATGAGCCAGCGCAGGGGACGCCAGCGCGAGCGCATGCCGAGGCCGACGAACACGCCAAGCACCAGCGACAACACGACGGACAGCGCGGAGATGCCGACGGTGACGCCCAGGCCCTCGAGGATGCGCACGAGGTTGCGGCCCTCGAAGATGACGTTAATTCCCAAATCCGCCACGGCGCACCTTCTTTTCGATAAGTCGGGCCGCGATGGACACGGGCAGGAGAATCACCAGGTAGGCGATGACCAGGAGGATCAGCGCTTCGGAGGTGTTGTAGGACATGCCGATGAGGTCCTTCGCGACGTACACGAGGTCGGGCAGCGCCACGACGGAGACGACGGAGGTTTCCTTGATGAGGAAGATGACGTTGGCGGCGAGCGGCGGCACGGAGGTCGCGATGGCCTGCGGGAGGGCGACGTGGCGCAGCGTCTGGGTGCGCGTGAGGCCGAGCGCGGACGCGGACTCCCACTGGATCGTGGCGATCGAGTCGAGGCCGGAGCGCAGGGCCTCGGCCATGTAGGCGCCGCCCAGGAAGATGAGGCCGACGATCGCGCAGGTCTCGCCGCTCCACTTGATGCCCACGCGCGGCAGGCCGAAGTAGATGAAGAAGAGCTGCACGAGCAGGGGCGTATTACGCGACAGTTCGACGTAGGCGGCGGCTATCTGGGTGGCCACGGGGATCCGGTACTGCCGGATCGCGGCCACGAGCAGGCCCACCGCGAGGGAGCCGACGATGCCGATAGCCGCGATCCTCAGGGTGAGGATGGCGGCGTCGACGTACAGGGGCGCGTATCGCGCCAGGATGTCGAGATTCATAAGAAAAATCTGGGACGAGGCCGTGGCCGGTCCGGGGCGTTTACCCGCAGCGGGTGACCCGAGAGGCTGCCACGGCCTCGTACCTGTCAGTTGGTGGAGGTGGTGTCCACGCCGCCTTCGACGACGAGGTCGTCGGGGGTCGCGGCGTCGCCGTAGACGGGGGCGAGGGTCTGGTCGTAGTCCTTGTGGAAGAAGTTTTCCTTGCCGAGCTCGACGAGCTCGTTATTCAGCCAGTCGAGGAGGGCGGTGTTGCCCTTCTTGACGGCGGCCGCGATGTAGCTGGTCTCGCCCAGGCTCTTGATGCCGACGCTGAAGCCGGGGTGCTGGATCGCCCAGGCGATGACCTCGGTGTTATCGGTGGAGAAGGCGTCGCCTCGGCCGTCCTCGAGGGCCTGGTAGGCGTCGGAGTACTGGTCGTACTTCTGGAGCTTGACCTCGGGGTGGTTGGCCTCGAAGTAGGCTTCGGCGGTCGTGCCCTTGGTGACGATGAGGGTCTTGCCGGCCAGCTGGCTCACGTCGGTGATTTCAGCCGAGGTAGGCGAAACGACGCCGAGGGCGACCTTGAAATAGGGGTTCGCGAAGTCAACCTTTTCGGCGCGCTCGGGCGTGACGGTGAAGTTCGCGAGGGTGATGTCGACCTTGTTGGAGGCGAGGACCTCGGTGCGGGCGGCGGCGTCGACGGGGACGTACTTGGCGGTGACGCCCAGGTCGGCGGCGATACGGTCACCGTAGACGACGTCGTATCCGGCGGGCTTGCCGTCGGCGTCGATGTAGCCGAAGGGGGCCTTGTCGGAGAAGATGCCGATGACGATCTCGCCGGCTTCCTTGATCTGCTCGGGGCTGCGGTCGCCGACCTGCGCGCTCGACGAGGAGGACGAGGAGGTGGACGCGCCACCGGAGCATGCGGCCATGCCGAGGGCTGCGACCATGGCGACGGCGGCCGTGGCGAGTCGAAGGAATGGCTTCTTGCGTGCGTGAGTGGCGCTCATGAGGGCTCCTGATCTGCGTTTTTAATGGAAACGCCGAGGGGGTGTGCCTCGGCTGCGAGAACGATATTTCCATTGGACGGTCTATTACGCGAGGGCTATTTCCCGTTTTGAAACTATGTGACAGGTCCGCGACGAGGCTCTTTCCCACTTTGCGGAACGCCATCGCCGCGAGAGCGTGCAAGTCGTCACGCACGGCCCCGCCAGCGCGCACTCCCACCGCCTCACGCGCCACAATTGCACCCATGCCCAAGCTACCGCGCACCGTGAACCTCCCCGTGCCGGCTAGCCCTACCCGCCGCGAGATCCTCGAAGGCCTGCGCATTACGGCGCCCGTGGCCGCGGGTTACATCCCGCTGGGCCTGGCATACGGCGTTCTCGTCATCCAGCTGGGCCTGCCGTGGTGGTTGGCTCCGGCGCTGTCCCTGACCGCCTACTCGGGGTCGGCCGAGCTGCTCGTCGTCACCCTGGCCGCGCAGAATACGCCGCTGGCAGTCATCGCGGTGACGATGCTGCTGGTGAACTTCCGCCTCCTGTTTTTCGCTTTCTCGTTCCCGCTCCACGTCATCGAGGGCCGCTTCGCACGCCTCTTCTCGATGTACGCCCTCGTGGACGAGGCCTACGCGCTGACCGCCGCCCGCCCGAACGGGTGGACGAAGCCTCGGCTGCTGGCGATGCAGGTTCTCTTTAACCTGACGTGGCTGCTCTCGAGCCTCGTGGGCGTGTCCGCGGGCTCGTTGATCCCTACGCAGATCGAGGGCCTCGACTTCGCGCTCACGGCTCTGTTCATGACGCTGACCCTGGACGCGGCGCGCACGAGGCGCGAGCTGCCCTCGGTCCTCCTGGCTGGCGCGTCCTTCGCGGTGGCCATGGTGGTGGCGCCGGGCCAGCGCCTCCTGGTGGCGCTCCTGCTGTTCGTCGCGTGCCTGGTGGTTCGCCACGTCCTTCATCGCCGAGGCATCCTGCGCTCCGCAGATGAGCTGGCCGAAGGGGGTGCGCAGTGACTCCGACGCTGGGCTACCTGCTGGCGCTCCTGGTGATCACCTTCGTCATCGACTTTACGTTGCGCGCTCTGCCGTTCAAGATCCTGGAGCCGCTGCGCGATTCGCGCTTTGTCTCCGACATGGCGGTGTGGATGCCGCCGGGCATCATGCTGATCCTCGTGCTCTCGACGCTGACGCAGAGCGCGCAGGCGTCGGGTGACCGCTGGTGGGCGGCACTGGTGGCGACGGGCGTGACGGTCGCGGTGCACCTGCTGAGCGGCCGCAAGCTCCTGTGGAGCGTTGGCATCGGAACGCTCTGCTACGTCGCGCTGCTGAACTGGCTCTGACGACATAGCGCTGACGAACCGGCTGCCACCAACTGGCCTGAATAGCCGAGTTCCAACTGCTGGACTCCAACTGCTGGGCCGCCAGAGGCCGGCCTACACGCACGTTAACCCGCTAATACGCACGTAGGCCCGCTAATACGAGCCTGGGCAGCCCCTCCCACACTCCACATAGCGGGTTTACGTGCGATATAGCGGGTTAGCACTCGCAATAGCGGGTCCGTATGCGGACAACACCCCATGCCAGACACCGAATCCGCCAAAGCGCAGTCCCATTCAGCCAAAACCGTCGTTATTTGGCTATTTTCACCCAATGGGTCTGCACTTTGGCGGCCCCACCACCTCGAACCGCGGGCTCGCCGTCACCAAACGGGGGGGAATTGCACTACATGAGGCTCCGACACGCCGGCGACACGCCGAGGCAAAGCTTCTAATGCTGCAAAACCCCCACCGCAGCCAGCCTGAAGTGCGCGGCGCTGCATCCAAGACCGGCGCAGTAGCGGTTGGCGCGAAAAAACTCGCCCAGCACGCCAGAAAACGCCAATTTTGGGCCATTGTGAGCGCGCAGGGCGAACTTTTTCGCGCTCACGCCCACCATCAGACCAAGCAGGGCGAACTTTTTCACGCACAAGGCGCGACAACGTGGCGACGCTGAAACCAACAACACCACTGCTCGCCCCCAACAAGGGACCTCTGAAACCGGCATCACCTCTGCACCCGACAACTGCACCAAAAACACCCATTTCTCACCCGCAAAGGCGATGGCGGTTTCAACCCCGCACAGATACAAGCGAGCAAAGGTGACGACGGTTTCAGTTACCGCTCGACCTGCGCCCGCAAAGGCGACGACGGTTTCAGATAACCGCACACCTGGCCTACTAGGCCAGGCTGCGACTCCCAGACACGACTCCCATGGTCGGCGCCGGGGCCAGGCTACGGTGCGCGTGAGCGCCGGCGGGGCCTGGCCGGGCGACCGGTGGGCGGCCGACGTTACAAACGTCGTCAAACCAACGCGATTTAAATCGCGCTGCGACGGCTTCTGTTACATACGTCGTCAATCTAAGCCAAAAAACCACTGTTTTCAGCCAAAAAGCCCGCGGATTGACGACGTTTGTAACAACGAGGCAGAAATCCACACGAAAAACACCTCCGATTGACGACGTTTGTAACAACACGCACCAGAGCATCCAAAAACTCAGCACACCAGGCCCCACTGGCGTGAAGGGCGCCGGAGGGTCCGGAAGCAGGCCGCGGTGCCCGTGGGCGGCAGAGCCTGGCCGGCACACCCCCGCAACACACGCCCCACTGGTGTGGAGGGCACCGGAGGGCGCGGGAGGGCCTGGCTGCGGTGCCCGTGGGTGGTGGCGGGGCCTGGCCGGGCTTCGAGGCGACGCGCCGAGCGAAGCTCGCGGCGCGGACGGCTCGCGGGCGGGCCGCCGCCCACGGGCACACCAAGCAGCCAGGCCCAAACGGCCGGGCCCTCCGGCGCCCAGAACATCAGCGGGGTCATGAACCCCACCCGAAAACAAACGGCCCCAACGGCACGGCCGCAAAACCGCTACCATTGTGTCCATGCACACAGAGTCGTACCTGCACCATGGTCACACCGTTTACGAGCACCGCCTGGACGTTCCCCTCGATCACCTGCGCCCCGCCGGCGAGGACAACCCGACGATTCAGGTTTTCGCGCGCGAGGTCGTGCGCAAGGGCCGCGAGGACGCGCCCTACGCGGTATTCCTGCAGGGCGGCCCGGGCTACCCGAGCCCGCGTTTCGGCACGTTTACCGGCGGGTGGATGAATCGTCTCCTGCAGGATTACCGCGTGGTGCTCCTCGATCAGCGAGGCACGGGCCAGTCGACGCGCATGGATGCCCAGGCGCTTTCCCACTTGGACACGGACGAGGACAAGGCCGCGTATCTGCGCCACTTCCGTCAGGACCAGATCGTGTACGACGCGGAGGCGCTGCGCCGCGAGCTGTG
>CAUTDS010000056.1:0-11589 GCA_963537175.1 uncultured Actinomycetes bacterium | reverse complement strand
GGAGACCGTCAGCGACATCGCGCCCGAGACCGCGCCCACCAAGCAGGCCGAGCCCGAGCAGCCCGCCCAGGACGCGGTCGCGGACCCCGCCCCAGCCTCGGCGACGCCCCGCAACGAGATCGCCGTCGCCGCCCCCATCCACCTGCCGCCCGCCGAGCCGCGTCCCTGGTACCGCTCGCGCCGTTCCTTCTCCGCGAAGGGCCGCGGCGGCCGCGTCCAGGTCGCCGGCCTGGGCCTGACCTACACGGACCATGTGAGGGGCGCGGTCCTCCTCGCGGACATCGACCTGGGCTTCCGCGCCCGCTCGCTGAGCACGATCCTGGACCCGACGGGCCGCCGCGCCCGCGCCCTCTTCCTGATCCTCGCAGGCCTCGAGGAGCCGCAGGCCGGCCGCATCGTCGCCGCACCCTCGCGCTCGCTGGCCGCGCGCCTCGCGGGCCGCATCGGCTCGGTCGCGCTGATCCGCGCCGACTCCCCGCTCGACGAGTCCCTGACGATCCGCCAGAACATCCTCGCCCCCCTGTCGGCCACAGGTTCCGTCGCCGACTGGGACAACCTCGTGGGCGCCCTGCAGATCACGGGCCTCGCCCAGCGCGTCGAGCTGCACCCCTCCGAGCTCTCCGAGTGGGAGCGCTTCAAGGCCCTCATCGCCCGCGCGATCGTGTCCGGCGCCGAGGTCTTCCTCATCGAAGACCCAGTCTCCCTGCCCGCCGCCGCGCGCGAAGAGCTCGGCCCCCTCCTGCGCTCCCTCGCGAACGCGGGCTGCGCGGTCGTCATCGCGACCCCGAACGCCGAGGTCGCGGCCGCCTCCGACCGCGCGATCCTCCTAACGAACGGCCGGGTCGCCCTCGACGCACCCAACCCGTCCGCCGCTATCATCGCCGCCTCCCTGGAGGCCAACCCCGAGGACCCCAAGGCCCTCCTCGGCCCGATCCCCTCGGCCCTGCCCGCCTCCTTCGACGAGGTCATCTCCCCCACCCAGGCCGCCTCGGCCCCCGCGTGGCACCCGCTCGCCGCCGCCGACGAGGCCGGGGCGCAGACCGCGAACGCGCAGCAGGCCCCCGCGGAAACACCCGCACCCGAGGAAACCGCCGCGCTGGACCCCGCCGAGGCCGCCCTCGACGCGGCGACCACCCGCGTGGAGGCAGCACCCGCCCAAGCAACCCAGGCGACCGAGGTCCCCCAGGCCTCGCCCGAGCCCCGCACCGAGACCGCGATGCGCGGCATCCCCGTCGTCGAAGCCGAGGACCCGGCCCTGGCCGAACCCGAGGTCTCCGACCTGGTCGTGCGCGCCCGCAAGATCCTCTCCGACCTGCCCGGCTCGATCGCCCCGCAGGAGTAACGTAACGGTCACTGCGAGCCGCCATTCTTCGTGAGACACTAGGCATATCAGGCGAGGCATCGCCTCGTTCACCCGTACGCGCAGGAGCATCCATGACTCAGCCCACCCCCCAGCCCGGGCAGTACCCGCCCGCTGCCTCCGCACCCGCCGCCGGCGAGGCGCGTCCCAGCATCGGCGCCCTCTTCGCGTCGGTCACCGGCCAGATCTCCAGCATCATCCGCGGCGAGATCGAGCTCAACAAGGCGAAGCTGCGCGCCTTCGCGTCCAAGAGCGGTAAGGGCATCGGCCTCCTCGTGGCCGCCGCGGTCTTCGCCCTCTACCTGCTGGGGTGGGTCTTCCACACGATCGAGGTCGCCCTCGAACTCGTCGTCCCCGCGTGGGCGGCGTCGCTGATCGTCGTCGGCATCCTCCTCCTGATCGTGCTGATCCTCGCGCTCGTGGGCGTCAGCTCCCTGAAGAGCGCGCAGGCCCACCGCCCCGACCCGGCCGCATCGGTCGCCGCCACCAAGGAAGCCATCGAGAAGGGACTGGGCAAGTGAGCACCAACCTCGATACGCGTAACGTGACCGTCGGCGAGGCCGCCCCCGCCGAGCCACGCACGGAAGCCCAGATCACCGCCGACCTCGAGCGTCAGCGCGCCGAACTGGCCGCCACGATCGACCAGCTGTACGCGCGCGTGCAGCCCGCGGCCCTCGCCCAGGAGGCGAAGGAAGAGGCCAGCGCCCGCTTCGCCTCCTTCAAGCAGTCCGCGTCGCTGACCCTGCAGGACGCCGCCGGCGGTAACGCCGAGGCCATCAAGAAGGTCGGCATCGTCGCCCTGTCCGCGGTCGGCGCCATCGGCGTGATCGTCCTGCTGGCGACCCGCTCGTCGCGTCGTTCCCGCCGCGAGGCTCGCCGCGCCGCCCGCGAGGCCGCCGCGCACACGCTTCAGGCCCTCAAGTCCAACGTCACCGAGGCCCTGTAAGCATCAACTGACGCAAACCGGCGTAACTCCGGCCACACTGGCCGTGGGTTGCGCCGGTTCTGTTTCCCAAGTTTCGTGGGAATACGCGCCCAGCGCGCCGCTCCGCTGAGCGCGCAAAACCCAATCCAAGGTGAGGTCAAGGCCAGTCATTAGCTATGATGGTCCCACGAAACATTTTGAACACCCAGGGAACCGCTTCACGCGGACCCGAACGACGCGGAGGGGGTCGACGCCATGGGGCGCGGCCGTCAAAAGGCTAAGCAGATGAAAGTCGCTCGGAAGCTGAAGTATTTCAGCCCCGACACCGACCTAAACGCACTTCAGCGCGAGCTGGCGGATGAGGACTCGTACCTGGCACACGTGCCGGCGGACGAGCCCGAAGAGGACGATGCGATCGACGACGACCTCTACTCGAAATACGCCGACTTCGCCGAGATGCCCGCGGAAGAAGACGACATCGATCCGGAGCAGCTCGATGAGTCCTTCTGGACGGGTGGATCCTCCACTAAGTAACGGCTCAGCCACACGGCGGACCGAGAACCGGTCCGCCGCTTTGGCGTACCCACTCAGCCCACGCGGTACTCGCCGTGCAGCAGCACGGCGCCCGCCTGCACGCCCTTCGTGCCGGAGATGAGGCGCACGCCGGAGGAGTCCGCACCGAAATCAGCAACCGACCCGAAACCGGGCACAGTTCCATCAGAGCCGGCCGACGTGACGGAGCCCAGGACCCACGCGGCCACCCCGGCCTCGTTGATCGCGGACAGGACCTCGGAGGCCACGGACTCGGAGACGACGGCGACCATGCCGACGCCCAGGTTCAGGGAGTCCTCCATGCCGACCCAGGTGACGTCGCCGCCGCGGCGCACCCAGTCGAACACGGCGGGAACGGTCCACGTGGAGCGATCGACAGTCGCCACCGCGCCGACGGGCAGGACGCGCGACAGGTTCGCGGCCAGGCCGCCGCCGGTCACGTGCGAGTAGGCGTGAATCCCCTCAACGCCGAAGCGCTCGACCAGGTCCAGGCACAGGCGCGTGTACAGGCGGGTGGGCTCGAGGAGCTCCTCGCCAAGGGTGCGGCCGAACTCGGCCACATGGGACTCCAGCGAGGCGCCGACGCGGGAGACGACGGAGCGCACCAGCGAGTAGCCGTTGGAGTGCAGGCCCGAAGACGCCATAGCGATGACGACGTCGCCGCCCGTCACGCGCTCGGGGCCCAGCAGCTTGGAGGCGTCCACGACGCCGGTCGCGGCGCCCGCGATGTCGTAGTCGTCGGGCTCCATGACGCCGGGGTGCTCGGCGGTCTCGCCGCCGATGAGGGGCGTGCCCGTGGCCTCGCAGGCGCGCGCGATGCCGGTGACGATCGCGGCGATGCGCTCAGGGACCACGTGCCCGCAGGCGATGTAGTCGGTCATGAGGACGGGGCGCGCGCCGATCACGACGATGTCGTCGACGACCATGCCCACCAGGTCCTGGCCGATCGTGTCGTGCACGTCCATGGCCTGCGCGATCGCGATCTTCGTGCCCACGCCGTCCGTGGAGGTTGCGAGCAGCGGCTTCTCCATGCCCAGCAGCGCCGAGGCGTCAACCATGCCAGCGAATCCGCCGGTCGCGCCCAGGACGGTGGAGTCGTGGGTGGCGGCCACCGCGCTCTTCATCAGCTCGACGGCGCGGTCGCCCGCAGCGGTGTCGACGCCAGCGGTCGCGTAGTCCAGGGGGGTGTCGGTCATGGGTGGTGCCTTTCGAAGGTGGCGCTCGACGAGGCCGTGTCTGGGTGGTCGGGTTGTAAGCGACGCCCGCGGCGCAAGGATTGCTTCGCGGGCGTGGAGGTTAGCAGGGGGTGGCGTCGGGGGTTCCGGGCACGGGCGTCCCGGCGGGGATCGTCTCGGGGTATTCGCCGGTGAAGCAGCCGATGCACAGGGACGTGCCCTGTCCGGTGGCCGCGACCATGCCGTCGATCGACAGGTAGGACAGCGAGTCGGCGCCGATGGATTCGCGGACCTGTTCGACGCTCATGGACGAGGCAATGAGCTCGGCGCGCGTCGGGAAATCGATACCGAAGAAGCACGGCCACAGCACCGGCGGGGAGGAGATGCGGATGTGCACCTCGGCGGCCCCGGCCTCGCGCAGCATCTTGACGAGCGCGCGCTGCGTGTTGCCGCGCACGATCGAGTCGTCGATGACGACCAGGCGCTTGCCTTCGATGACCTCGCGCAGCGGGTTGAGCTTGAGGCGGATGCCCAGCTGGCGCAGGGACTGCGTGGGCTGGATGAACGTGCGGCCCACGTACGCGTTCTTGACGAGGCCCTGGGCGAAGGGGATGCCGGACTCCTGTGCGTAGCCGATCGCGGCGGGCGTGCCCGAGTCGGGCGTGGGGATCACGAGGTCCGCGTCGATGGGGTTTTCACGCGCGAGAGCGGCGCCCATCTCGTGGCGCGCGGCCACGATCCTGCGCCCGCCGATCGTCGTGTCGGGGCGGGCCAGGTACACGTACTCGAAGACGCAGGTGTTGGCGCGGCGCACGGCGAAGCGGCGCGAGTGCACGCCCGACGCGTCGATGGAGATGAGCTCGCCGGGTTCGACCTCGCGCACGAAGGTCGCGCCGCACAGGTCCAGGGCGGCGGTCTCGGAGGCGACGACCCAGCCGGAGGCCAGGCGGCCCAGCACGAGCGGGCGGTAGCCGTGCGGGTCGCGCGCGGCGTACAGCGTGTGCTCGTCCATGAAGACCAGGGAGAACGCGCCCTTGATGCGCGGCAGGACCTTCAGGGCGGCGCCGACGAGGGGCGCGGGCTCAAGGTCGTCCACCGACGAGGCCGGGGCGGCCTCGTCCGCACCCGTGTGCCCGGGCGTCACGGACGGGGACGCGATGAAGGGGGTCGGCCCGGGGATGCGGTCGGCCATGCCGAGCAGCGCGGTGACGAGGGAGGTGTCGGTGGAGGCGCCGCGTTCGAAGTCCTCGCCGTCGTCGGCGATCTCGGCGGCCAGCTCGCGCAGCTCGACCGTGTTGGTGAGGTTGCCGTTGTGGGCCAGGGCGAGAGTGCCCGTGGGGGTGGGGCCCAGCGTCGGCTGGGCGTTGCGCCACACGTCCGCACCGGTCGTCGCGTAGCGGACGTGCCCCAGAGCGATGTGGCCGCGCAGGCCCTGGAGGGACTGCTCGGAGAACACCTGCGACACGAGGCCCTGATCCTTATACACGAGGATCTGCTTGCCATTCGACGTCGCAATACCGGCGCTCTGTTGGCCGCGGTGTTGCAAGGCATAGAGGGAGAAGTAGGTCAGGCGGGAAACGTCCTCGCCCGGGGCCCACACTCCGAAGACGCCGCAGTGATCGTGCGGGTGATCGTCTCCGAAGAGTTCCTGGTCGGACAGTGTCATGTCTGGCTGCGAGACGGGAAGCACGCTCTCACTCTCCCACACTTTTTCCCCGACCGTGGCATATATCCACGTTGTGGCGAGCACACGAGAGCGCGACGGAGCCCGCACGCAGCGCGTAATTGCGCACGCTTTGCGGGGCAGAATCGGTCTCCCCCGGGTCAAGATGACACAATGGAGTGCAGCAATCTTGAGGAGGAAACGTGGCCAATCCGACGCTGAGCGCCATCATGTGGGGACTCGCCCTGCTGGTGAGCGCCCTGGCCGTCCTGTCGTTCGCGCGAGGCCTGACCCACATGTGGCGCACGGTCTCGGCGGGCACGCCCGACCCGGGGCGCCTCGGTCCCGTCGGCAAGCGAGCGTGGGGCGTCGTCTCCGCGGCCCTCACCCACCGCGAGTTCAAGGGGCGGCCCTGGATCAAGGCGGCCCACTGGCTGGTCATGGTCTCCTTCCCGATCCTCTTCTTCACCCTGGTTACGGGCTACGCCCAGCTGCGCGTCCAGACCTTCACGCTGCCTCTCCTCGGCCACTTCGTGCCGTGGGAGTGGCTGACCGAGGTCTTCGCGTGGGGCGGCCTGGCGGGCATCATCGCCCTGATGGTCGTGCGCCAGCGCGCCGGGCGTGGCACGGCCGCCGAGGCGGCCCTCTCCAACGACGATCCCGACGCCGCTGCCGCCGCGGCCGACCCGACCGGCACCCCGCCCTCGTCCCTGACCAAGCCCCACCCGCGCGACTCCTCCCCGCGCGGCCTGGCCTCCCGCTTCCTGGGTTCGACCCGCTGGCAGGCGATCTTCGTCGAGTGGGTCATCCTCATCGTGTGCGCGTGCGTCGTGGCCCTGCGCGGCCTCGAATACGCGCTGTTCAGCGTGACGCCCGGCCTCGAGGCCCACGCGACCGCCCTGCACTTCCCGCTCACCGCCTGGCTCGGCGCGCTCTTCGCGGCCGCCGCCTCCTCCTCGTCCGCCTCGCTGGCGAACGCGATCGTGCTGGTCAGCGCCCTCAAGGTCCTCACCTCCATGACCTGGCTGACCGTCGTGGGCATCCAGACCGGCATGGGCGTCGCCTGGCACCGCTTCGTCGCGATCCTCAACCTGTACACGCGCCGCAACGCGGACGGCACGAAGTCCCTGGGCCCGGCCGACCACATGCTCATCGACGGAAAGCCCGTCACCTGCGAGGATGACTTCGACGACCTCCCCGAGGACACGGTCCTCGGCGTGGGCACGATCGAGGACTTCTCGTGGAAGGCCCGCCTGGACCTGTACTCGTGCACCGAGTGCGGCCGCTGCCAGGAGCTGTGCCCCGCGTGGAACACGCAGAAGCCCCTCTCCCCCAAGCTGCTCATCATGGGCCTGCGCGACCACATGGAGTCCGCCTCCAACGTGCAAATCGTCGAGCAGGAGGAGGGACACCAGAAGCTGGGCGACGGCGAGGTCCTCCTCGACAAGGGCGTGCCGGCCTCGCCGCACTCCTTCGACCTGGCCTTGGCTCTGTCCCTGTCGGGCGCGACCGGCCCCGAGGGCGTCTCCGCGGTCACCGCTCCCCTGGTCCCCGAGGTCGTCTCCGAAGAGGTCCTGTGGGACTGCACGAACTGCGGCGCCTGCGTCGAACAGTGCCCCGTCGACATCGAGCACATCGACCACATCCTCGACCTGCGCCGCCACCAGGTCCTCATGGAGGGCGCGTTCCCCCGCGAGCTGGGCCGCGCGTTCCGCGGCATGGAATCCAAGGCGAACCCCTACAACCAGCCGGCCCGCAAGCGCATGGACTGGGCGAAGAAGCTGGACTTCGACATCCCCGTCGTCGGCGAGGACATCGAGGACGCCTCCGAGGTTGACTACCTGTTCTGGGTGGGCTGCGCGGGCGCCTACGACGACACGGCGAAGAAGACCAGCGCCGCCGTCGCCGAGCTGCTGCACACGGCGGGCGTATCCTTCGCGGTCCTCGGCTCGGGCGAGTCCTGCACGGGCGACCCGGCCCGCCGCGCCGGCAACGAGGCGCTCTTCCAGATGCTGGCTGCCCAGGCGATCGACACGCTCAAGGAAGCCAAGCCCCAGAAGATCGTGGTCTCCTGCGCGCACTGCTTCAACACGATCGCCGGCGAGTACCCGGAGCTGGGCGGACACTTCGACGTCGTCCACCACACGCAGCTCCTCAACCGCCTGGTGCGCGACGGCCTGCTCACGCCGGTGGCCCCCACCGCCTCTACTGTCCCCACGAGCACGGACACCACGGACGAGGCCGGGGCGCAGTCCGCGGGCAACGCTCCCTCGGTCGGCGCACCCCTGAAGGTCACGTACCACGACGCGTGCTTCCTGGGACGCCACAACCGCATCTACTCCCCGCCGCGCGAGCTCGTGGGCTCCCTGCCGAACGTGGAGCTCGTCGAGATGCCGCGCAACCGCGACCGCGCGATGTGCTGCGGCGCGGGCGGCGCGCACGCCTGGTTCGAGGAGACGCGCGGGACCCGTATCGCGGACGCTCGCATCGCCGAGGCCGCGTCCACGGGCGCGGACATCGTCGCGACGGCCTGCCCCTTCTGTTCCCAGATGCTCGGCTCCGCCTCGGGCACGTCCGCCGGCTTCGTCTCCTCCGACGCCTCCGACCAGGGCGCCGCGCACAACGAGGCCGCCACAGCCTCATCCGGCCAGAAGCTCCCCGAGGTGCGGGACGTGGCCGTGATGCTGCTCGAATCCGTCAAGCGCGGGCAGTAACGCGCGCACGGCGCGCACCCCACAGTGCACACCGCACACACAGCAGACAACGCACACACAGCAGACAAGAGGGCGGCCCCGCAGGAAAACCTGCGGGGCCGCCCCTTCGTCTGAAGAAAATCAGTCCTCGACACCAACGATGACGTTGGAGGCCTTGATGACGGCGACGGCCTTGGAGCCGACGGTCAGGCCGAGCTCCTCGATGGCGGCGTTCGTGATCGACGAGGAGATGACCAGACCGGGGGCGACCTCGATCTTGACGATGCCGTTCACGGCGCCCTGAGAGACCTCAACGACGGTGCCGGGGAGCTGGTTGCGTGCAGAGAGCTTCATGGTATGCCCTTTCCTTCGTATGGATATGAAAACACCGTAACACTAGCGGGTGACGCGCTCTCCGTCGACAGATGGCCTATTCGCCGCCTTCAGGGGAGATTTCCTCGAGGCCGACGAGGAAGCCGTCCTCGTCGATGACGTTGCCGCCCACGAGGGTCGCGATCATGCCTGCAGCCTTCTCTACGTCCTGGGTGGAGCGTAGGCGCTCCAGGCGCGCGGTGCGACTCATCGCGCCCGCGCCGGGCGTCGGCGCGGAGGTGGGCAGCCAGCGGACCTGGTATTCGATGATGGCTCCGGCCGTCCACGGCTCCCAGCGCAGCACGCGCGGCGGCGTGGGCACGGCGTGGACCTCGATCATCATGTCCGAGCGGTGGCCGATCGGGCTCATGAGGGCGTAGCCGTCAACGACCTGCGGCTTGTCGCGCTGCGCCTCGTGCTCCTCGCGCGCCTTGGCGATCTTGGAGGCGATGTCCTTGCGCACCGGGCCCAGCTCGGCCTTCAGCTTCTCGATCTGGGCGATCTGCGCGGGGGTCAGCGGGACGGGCTTGGGGGCCTCGGGCGTGATGTCGCGCGCGTCCTTCATCTGCTCGAATCCGGCGCGCTCACGCATCGCGGAGAGCAGGTCCTCGGGGTTGATCCAGCGCGGCGAGTACACCGTCAGGTTCACGGCCGAGTCGGCGTCGGGGACCATGACGTAGCCGCTGCCCGCAATGCGCAGGCCGCCGGCGAGGCGTCGGGCCATACGGCGCAGCGCCTCGAGCACGCGGTACTCCAGGCCCGTGGGCAGGCCGTCCGGGAACGCCTTGTCCCACTCGCCCATGACGCCGTTGTTGTGCTGGCGGGCGGGCGCCTGCGGGCAGCGCAGGACCCACGCGTTCGCGAGCGAGGCCGGGGTGCCCAGCGCCGCGCGCGTCGGCTGGTCGAGCGTCCACGGCCCTTCCAGCTCGGCGTCGGAGGACAGGCGCAGGCGGCCCGGGGCGATCCATCCGGCCTCGTCCCACATGGAAATCGCGAGGGCCTCGAGCTCGGCGGGATCGACGGCATCGGAGACGAGGAACAGGTGATGCTCGCGCGCGACGTCCAGATCGATGACGCCGGCGGGCTCGCTGACCTCGATGGCGGCGGCAATCGGGATGGCGGCCTCGGCGCTGGTCACCTCGCCGTCGGCCGCGATCTGGAAAGCCGCGTCCGTCGAGGTCATCGTCGTCAGCCCGACGTTGGTCTGGGTGAGCGGGTTGTCCGTCGCGCTCATCGGCGTCGGGTCCGCGAAAGAATGAGTGACCGAGGCCATGCGCTCCTTGAGGGAACGCCTCACCGGCGAGGCCTGGGGGGCCTCGTCCCTGTTAGTGACCTGCTCGCGCGGGGTCATGCCGGGCAGAGCGACGCCCTGGATGACGCCCGTGCGCGTCTGGCTGGGAGCCACCGGGGGGATGCCGGCCTCGACCCCGTGGGGTGCGCTCCCCTGAGGAGCGGAATTCGTCTGAGGCACACCCAGGACGGGCGTCGGCTCGGGCGGCTCCGGCAAGGGCGGCGCCTGCAGGTCCGCCGCCTCGGGAGCGGGCGGCTCCGGCAGGTCGGCGGGATCCGGTGCGGGCGGATAGCCCATCTCGCGGGCCGCACGCTCGGCGCGCTCGGCGCGCATGCGTTCAAGCCGGGAGGGAGGCGGAGGAGGGAGAGCCGACATCGGGAATCACCGTTCGATGCGGGTGCACGAGAAGCGCTCGTGGGTGCGCGAGGGCGTCGGCCCACGCTGCCCCTGGTAATGCGAGCCGAGCCCCTGCGAACCGTAGGGGTGCTCAGCCGGGGAGGACAGGTCGAAGAAGCACAGCTGCCCGATCTTCATGCCGGGGTAGAGCAGGATCGGCATCGTCGCCGTGTTCGACAGCTCCAGGGTCACGTGGCCCGAGAAGCCGGGGTCAATGAAGCCCGCCGTCGAGTGGGTGAGCAGGCCGAGGCGGCCCAGGGAGGACTTGCCCTCGAGGCGCGCGGCGATGTCATCGCCGAGGGTCACCAGCTCGTAGGTGGCGCCCAGGACGAACTCGCCGGGGTGCAGGACGAAGGGCTGATCGGGACCCACATCCACCTGGTGGGTAAGGTCAGACTGGTCCGCTGCGGGGTCGATCACCGGGTAGCGGTGGTTATCGAAGAGGCGGAACAGTCGATCCAGGCGCACGTCAATGCTGGCCGGCTGGACCAGGTCCCGGTCCAGCGGGTCAAGCTGAATACGTCCAGAGTCCAGGGAGGCCTTGATGTCGCGGTCACTGAGCAGCATGACTCGATTGTCGCATACTCAGCGCCGCGACAACAGCCTCAGGGGGTCACTGCAGGGGCTGGCCCTGCGCGTCGTAGGCGTAGGAGCCGGCACGCATGAGGAGCATGATGAAATCGATGAATGCCCAGATGCCGGACACGATGAGACCGAAGAAGGTCAGCGTCAGCACCAGCTGGATGATGCCCCTGGTGGTGTAGCCCAGGTAGAAGTTGTGAATACCGAGGGTGCCCAGGAAGAACGCCAGGAGCACGGCGACGATCCACTGCTTGGGGGCACCGCCGACGACGGGCTGGCCGTAAGCAGGCTGCGCGTAACCGGGCTGACCGTAGGCCTGCTGACCGTAGGCCTGCTGGCCTGCAGCGTAGGCGGCCTGGTCATAGCCGGGCTGACCGTAGGCATCCGCACCGTAAACGCCCTGCGCGTTCGCGTCGGGGCCGGGGACGCCGTAGCCCTGCTCCGGCTGGGCGTAGGGGCTGGCCGCGGGGGCGTCATACGCAGTGCCGTAGGTCGTCGAGCCGGGGGTCGCCGTGGCCTCGTCGTAGACGGGGGCCGAGGCCTGGGGGAAGGTCGGCGCCTCAGAGGCCGGGACCTCGGG
>CAUTDS010000055.1:0-11693 GCA_963537175.1 uncultured Actinomycetes bacterium | reverse complement strand
GCCACACGGTGTCGAACTGGGTGCCCACGACGTGGAAGGTGGTCGCCAGGTTCGGACCCGCGTCCATGACCCACACGCGCACGCGCTCGTTGGTCCTGATCTGGATGGGGTGGGCCTTGTACTGGAAGGGCACGCCGTTGAAGGCCATCGCATTGGGCTGCAGGGCCGACAGAAGTGAGGCGTCGGCGCTCTGCCCGTCCGCGCCCAGGTAGAGCTCGGAGGCGATCATGACGTACTCGCGATCAACCGTGTCCAGGTCGGTCGGGTCGATGACGACAGCACCGAACATGCCGTTCGCGATGTGCATCGACATCGGCGCGGTCGAGCAATGGTAGAGCCAGATGCCCGCGTTCTTCGCGACGAAGGTGTACTCAAGGGTCTGCCCGGGCTCGATCGAGTGCATGACGTTGTCGGGAGCGACGAGGCCCGCGTGGAAGTCCAGCGAGTGGCTCATCGTTCCGTTGTTCACGAGCGTGATGTGGAAGGTATCGCCGATGTGTCCGCGCAGGATCGGTCCGGGGGCGTCCCCGTTGAAGGTCCACGTCTGGCGGGTCAGCGTGTCGGTGACGTTGGTCGTCTGCTCGGTGACCGTGAACGTGTAGGAGCGCTCGGTCTCGCTTGTGGCCGGCGGTAGGACTGGGTCGCGCGGGGTGATCGTCGCCGCGTAGTCCGTCAGGGCCGTCGGGCTGGCGGGTCCCACGGCGGCCTCCTGGCCGTGGTCGTGTCCCGCGTGGCTGCCGTGGCTACCCGAGGCCGAGGCCCCCGAGGAGGACGAGGAAGCGCCCGTTGCCTGCACGTGCAGGGTCATACCCATCTCGCGGTGACCCGGCAAGGAACACCAGCCCTCGACGTCCCCGGAGATGATGCCGAGGTCCAGCTCTTTCGTCTCGCCGGTGGCGAGCGACCCGGAGGATACGCCCGTCTCGAACACCAGATCGTGACGCTGATCCCCCGAGTTCGTGAAGTCGATGATGAGGCGGTCGCCAGCTGGCACCTCGATGTGGTTGGGAGTGAAGGTCATACCCTCGACGCCCACCGACACGCGGGTCGTGTGCCCGGTCGGCGTCACGGACGAGGTCGTGGCCGCGGTCCCCGTTCCCGTGCCCTGCGTAGTGGGCGCGGTGGGGTTGGACAGGAAGATAGCGAGGGCAAGCGCCACGACGGAGACGACACCGATGATTGCGCCCGCCGTGCGGCTTACGGGCGAGTGGTCGCCCGTCGGGCTCATGCGCAGCTTTGGCGTTTCCTTCGACGCGGTGCCCTTCGGGGCGGATGCCTTCGGGACGGGTGTCTTCGGGTTCTTGCCTCCCGACGGCGACGCAGACAGGTTCAGGTCAGCCACGGCGGCCTCCTTGCGTGGTGGTGGGGGATTGGGCGGCGCGCTTGGCACGCGCCTGGGCCACGCCACAGCGGGCCATAAGGACGATGTCGACGACGTAGGTGGCCAGCAGGACCACCCACGCGGCAACGGTAAGGCGCTCGGCGGGGATGCCGCCAAGTGACACGACGGAGAGGGCGAACACTGCGGCCACGTTACGCGCCGCCTCCCGGATGGGAGCCCCGGCCTCGAGCACGCCGACCCCGACGCGCACTGCGGATGGGCCACCGCCGATAACGACGGGCATCAGGTAGGTGAGCGCGCCGACGAAAAGCTGGCCCAGCCCGGCCGCGCCGAGGATCGGCAGCCACGGCAGGAACGCCGCGCGCAGGCCGGTCGCATCCACGGCCTCGAAGGCGCGCAAGGACGCCCCCGCGCCCGCGACGAGAATCCAGGCGGCACCCAGCATGAGGGACCACGCCCCGTACTCGGCCGGACCCTTCACCAGCGCCGCGCGAAGGAGCGGAACACCCACGCCCAGCGCCGCCGCACCCACGACGACCAACAACCCCACGGAGGCCACGCGCATCGACCCCGTCACAGCTCCCGTTCCCGCGACGAGCAGCGCAGCCACCCACAGGGGCAGGGCACTCGTCGCGAAAGACACGGCCAGCGGATCCATGCGCGTGCGCATCGCCGTCGGCCCGAGCGTCACCAGGGTCCCGCCCATCGTCAGGCCCACCCAGCCGGCGACACCCGCCAGCGCATGGGCGACCGTCAGACGATCCCGGGCCGAGGCCAGCCACGCGGGAGCATCCGCGTCAAACATAGCCACCGTCACGAAACCAGCCAGCGTCGCGCCGACCACCAGGAAAAACGCCGCCGCAATGTAGTAACGAATAATCACCGCGAAACGCGACGCCAGGCGCTCGCGGGACGCGGTGAGCAGCGCCCACCCGTGCCAGGCTGCGATCACGCCGACCGCGGTCGCACCCGTGACAGTCGCGTGCCACATGCCTGACCACATGCCGCCGATGAGGAGCAGCAGGGAAAGGTTGAAGGCCATGATGCGCACGGTGTTGTCACGCCCGGCGCGCCGATCATCCGGGGCCAGGTGCGCGAGGGCACGCGTGAAGTACCAGGACCACTGGAAGATCCCGTTCGACAAAACGCCCAGGGTCACCAGGTGGATCGTCGTCCACAGGTTCTGCGGGATGCGGCCTCGTGCGACGATGGTGACCGCAGCGGCAACGGCCGCCACGCACATCCACACCGTGGTTACGCGGTCGGTGCGGGGGACGCGAGGCTTGCTCATCGAACCTCCGTTCCGCCCGAGGAAGTGGGAACAACGGAGGGGGAGCCGGCCTCGTCGATGATCCTGCTCTCATGCGAGGCAGTGCGCGCCCGGCGAATCGTCACCGTCAGCGTCGTGGCGACGAAGAGAAGCACCCCCACGACCCCGAGCGTGCCGCCCAAGCGCCACGGGTAGGCAGCCTCGCGCGCGCCCGCGAGAAGGCGCAGGAGGAGGGAGACTTGCAGGAACGCGAAGGGGACCCACATGGCGACGTGGTAGGGGACTTCGCGCCGCGCGACCGCCGGGATGATGACGGGCGCGTGGGCCAGCAGCATGGAGACGACGAAACCAATCGTGATCGCGTGGACGCCGGCGTCGTAGCCGTACCCGTCGAAGGCCGGGGGTGCGACGATCCACATCAGCGCGGGCACGAGCGCCCACGCATACCCGCTCAGCATGCACACGGCGGCCAGACGCGGCAGGCCCTGCATGCGCACGGTGCCGCGCGCGACGTCGTGCCACGCGGTGTCCACCATGAGGGCGCCGAGTGCAAGCCCGATCAGCGGATACCCGACCGTGGGGGAGTAGAGCGCGACGGTCAGGCCCACCATGAGGGCGGCACTCTCGGCGGTGATGCGCCGCTCGGTGGAACCCGACGCGAAGGCGAGACGCGCGAGTTCGACGCGCTCGCCGATGATCGTGACGATCAGGAAGGCCAGCCACCACGGCACCGCGCGCGGCGTCTCGAGGCCTCGCCACCACAGGAGGATGCCGCCGAGGCCGATGAGCGCGCCCATCAGCTGGATGAGGACCGCGTGGGTGGCCTGCCGGCGCGCCCACACGTAGCAGTAGATGGCCGTCAGCAGCGTCATGCCGAGGGTGATGAGGAAGCCGGGCATCATGCGCTCGGGCGCGAACCCGCTCAGGTGGGCGGCCAGATACTGGGGGATCGGGAGGTTCGCGAGCGCCGTGCGCACCCCCTCGTTGAGGGAGATGACGAGCGCAGCGACGCCGCCGGCGCCGGTCAGCAGAGGAGCGGCGTACGCCCACGCGCGCCGCCCGTCGGATTGCAAGGCGACCGCGCGCTCAAGGCAGATTGCGGTGCCCAGGAACCCGTAGATCATGAGGAGCCCGTGCACGGCCCCCAGGCTCGTCGAGGTTACGGGGGCGATGGCTCCCAGGCGCACGAGGGAGGCGTCCAGTCCCGCCAGGAGCGCGATGCCCGCGAGGAGTAGGAATGCGAGGCGGCCGACGGGCAGCCGGGGGATGGGAGGCCTCGTCGCTATCGACGAGGCCTGGGCTGGCGCATCCGGTCCCGCGTCGTGCACGGGTCGGCGGGATGCCTCGCTCATGTGGGCTCCTGGAGTCGGTGGGCGTTGCCGGTGTTCCCATCTGGGGACAGTGCCAAGGTAGCGGCCTTCCTCGTAATTTTCTAGGGATGAAGACGGTGAAATTGGTTGGCAATGCGAGAACTATCTGCCGCGCAGTCGTGGTGAACCAGTGCGCCGCAGATATCCATCCGGTAATATTGTGTGTGTCACTGGTCAGTATTCAATGGAGTAAATGATGAGCGATCTATCCTTTGTCGCGGGTGAGTTCCCGAAGCTCGCCGCGACCTCGCGTGAAACCGCGGATGCCGTGCGGTCTGCACGCCCGGAAGGAGGGGCCAGTGCGTTTGCATCCGCGATGCCCGGCGCTGACCTGGCGTCGCCGATGCAGGCAGCCGAAGAGAAGGTCGCTGATCAGTGCATGAAGACCAGCATGAATCTCGAGGAATGTGCCGAGTCGCTCGAGGCTGCCGAACGAGACTTCATCGCCGCAGAGGAAGAGAACGGCCAGCTCATCGGCTCGATCGTCAACGGTGACGACTGTGGCAACTCCGGTCCGGGTGGCCGCGGAGACGGCGGTAAGAACCCGCGACTGGTTCCTCTTCCCTCGCCTATCAGCGGCGGCAAACCGCCTCAGCGCGGCCCGCGTATTCCCGGTGACCCGGGCAAGCAGAGGGGAGGTCACCACCCGGGCGAGGGGACTCGTGGCCACCGCCGACCGAACCCCGGCACAGGTCGGCCGAAAGTCGAGCCCATGCCCTTTAACCCCGTTGGTCCGCTCATGCCCGATCCCATCATCACGGGACCACCTGCTCCGCCCCGCTTTCACAAACCTGCCGTTGAGCGTCCCGAGATGCCTCCCGTGGATCTGCCCAAGATGGGAAATCCGACCCCGGGGGTGGATCCGATCCCGGGATTCAATCGCTTTAGCGCAGAACTCGGAGGGCAGTCGTAACAATGAAGTGGTCTGATCTCCTGCAATGGGAGGGCTCGTCCCTCAGCCAGCAAGCGCAGGCATACGAAAAGAGCGCGCAGTCTCTCAGGAGTGCGTCTGAGAGTCTTCAATCCAACGTGAACTCCCTGACCGGTCAGGGGCGCACGGTTGATGCTGCCCGGCTCGCGATGTTGAAGCTCTGTGCGGAGGTTGAGCGGCAGGAAGAGAAGCTCACGGCTCTCGCGAGCGTCCTCAGCGAGGCCTCGGAGGGTGCTGAAACGGTCGGAACGGCCGCCAGGAAGCTCGACGGCACCGCCGCGAATCACTCGCTCCACATCGGGCCGGATGGATCCGTTCAGTACGTGGGCCCGCATAACGTGTCTCCGGCCGATGCGGCGACGATCAAGAAGAACATGAAGATCGTGTCCGACCAGGTCAGCGCGATCGTGCAAAAGGCGAGAAGCGTCGTCCAGAATGCGCAGAGCAAGCTCGCGGCCCTCGGCGGGGGAGCGAGCTCCCACGCGAACGGATCGACCAAGGGAACGCGCGTCCCGAAGAAGAATCTGAAGCTGCCGCCCAAGGGGGCCTCCGAAAAGGAAGTGGCCAAGTGGTGGTCGTCGCTCAGTGACGCCGAAAAACAGCAGATGATCGAGGCTCACCCCCAGGAGATCGGCAACCTGAATGGCATCGACGGAACGTCGCGCAACAAGGCGAACCGTATTTACCTGGAGGAAGCCACCAAGAGGGAAGAGAAGAAGCTCGAGCGTCTCAAGAAGCGCTACGGCCCGCATCCCTCGCGCCGCGAGCGCCAGGAGCTGGAGCTCGTCGAAGAGCGTGTGAAGTCGCTCCATAATGTCAAGGACACAATCAAGAGGGAAGATCAGGACGGCGTCCCCCGCCAGCTTCTCAGCCTGGACACCTCGGGTAAGCACGTCACCGCAGCTGTCGCCCAGGGCAACGTGGACACGGCCGCTCACGTCGGTGTGGTCGTTCCTGGTCTGTACTCCAACGTCGCCGAGAACTTGGACGACTATGACACGCGTGCGGGCATCATGCGAAAGAATGTTCAGAAACATGCTCCGGGTGAGGGGGTTGCGATCGTTTCCTACCTCGGTTACGAGGCACCCCAGAACATCGCAGAGGTAACAGACATCGGCTACGCCAAGAGGGGAGCGGACAAGCTGTCCGGCTTCCTCAACGGCCTGGACGCGTCTCGCAAAGCCGGTCCGGCGGGCGACGCGCACATTAGTGTCGCCGGCCACTCCTTTGGGTCGACGACCGCCGGCATCGCGCTCACCAAGGTCAATCCCGGCGTCGTGGACGACCTCATCCAGTTCGGCTCTCCGGGTTCGGGTGTTCAGGATGTCTCCGAGTTCAAGCTTGAGAAGGGGCACGCCTGGGTCAGTGCCACGGACTACAAGCAGGACATGGTCCAGGGCATAGGAGACGACGGCCGATTCGGAAAGAATCCCGCCAAGATGCCGGGCTATAACCACCTGTCCGGCGATGTCGGTGACAAGATCGACGAGTCGCAGCCCTATCCGTTCCAGAAGCACGGCGGATACTTCAACGAGGGTAGCAAGGCGCTCGACGATATCTCTCGGGTCATCGCGGGGCGGGGTAAGAAGTGAGACGCCCGATCATCGGAGCGCTCGCGGTTGTTCTAGCAGTGGTGTGCGCCGCGTGCGTACCGTTCGGAGGAGGAAAAGGAATGAACCCGGAACAGAAGGAAACCCTGGAACGGGCCGCGTCGCTTGAACCTATTGAGGCGTTCAAGCGAGACGTAGAGCCGGCGATCATTCGTGCGCGCGACACGCTGATGACGCGTGAGAACTACAGGAGCTACGACGGCAACGATTACATCTACCGTAACGTTGTTGGTGACCAGGTTCTGTTCTCGATGGTGTCGCGTACGTACAATTTCGAAGAGCGCGATCCTGCCCGGGTGCGCGCAGCGTTTGACGCCGAGCTGAAGCCCCTCGGTTTCGATCTCCGTGAACACGTCTATGAGGATGATGGCCGTGGCAGCGACACGGTCCTTGCCTGGACGAGTGAACGATACGGAGTGACCGTACACATCGTGGTGTCGGGTATTGGGTTGACGATGATGAACTATTACACGGGTGATCTGCGCAGCGATGGAACGTCCACTAATCCCCAGGAACTGGCGGATATTCCGGGACGCGTGCCGGACTGGTTCGCCGACGTTGCCGCCGGCACGCAGTCCTGATGGCAGACATCTCGGCTCACCGATAGACAACGAAGGGGGGCGGCGCTCAATCGAGCGCCGCCCCCCTTCACGCAACCCGCGTGAGCGGGCAGCGTCAGAGCGTCAGCCGTTCAGGGCGTCGGACACGACCTGCTTGGCGGCCTCCTGGACCTGGGCCAGGTGCTCGGCACCCTTGAAGGACTCCGCATAGATCTTGTAGACGTCCTCGGTGCCCGACGGGCGCGCGGCGAACCACGCGGACTCGGTCGTCACCTTCAGGCCGCCGATGGGCGCGTCGTTGCCGGGCGCACGCACCAGCTTGGCGACGATCGGGTCGCCGGCCAGCTCGGTCGCAGTCACGTCGTCCGCGGACAGGGCGGCGAGCTTCGCCTTCTCCTCGCGAGAGGCGGCAGCGTCGATACGGGCGTAGGCGGAGGCGCCGAAACGCTCGACCTGCTCCTCGTGCAGCTGCGAAGGGGTCTTGCCGGTGACGGCCAGGATCTCCGACGCGAGCAGCGCCAGGATGATGCCGTCCTTATCGGTCGACCACACAGTGCCGTCCTTGCGCAGGAACGAGGCTCCCGCGCTCTCCTCGCCGCCGAAACCGACGGTGCCGGACAGCAGGCCGGGCACGAAGTACTTGAAGCCCACGGGCACCTCGATCAGCTCGCGGCCCATGGCGGCCACGACGCGGTCGATGAGCGCGGAGGACACGAGGGTCTTGCCCACGGCCGCGTCGGCGCTCCAGCCGGGGCGATGCGTGAACAGGTACTCGATGGCGACGGCCAGGAAGTGGTTCGGGTTCATCAGGCCGTCGGGGGTGACGATGCCGTGACGGTCCGAGTCCGCGTCGTTGCCGGTCGCAATGTCGTAGGGGGTGTTGCCCTCGGCGTCGGGGGTCATGGCCTCGCGCAGGGACGCCATCGCGTAGGGCGAGGAGCAGTCCATGCGGATCTTGCCGTCCCAGTCCAGGGTCATGAACGGCCACGCCGGGTCGACCTCGGGGTTGACGACGGTCAGGTCGAGACCGTAGTGCTCGCCGATCGCCGCCCAGTAGTCGATGGACGCGCCGCCGAGCGGGTCGGCGCCGATGCGCACGCCCGCGTTGCGGATGGCCTCGATGTCGATGACCTGGTCCAACTGCGAGACGTAGTAGTCCAGGTAGTCGAAGGGCTTGATGTTCGGATCGTGCAGCAGGTCCGAGCCGGTGACGCGGGGAACGTTCTTCCATTCACCCGAGTCGAGGAGCTCGTTGGCGCGCGCCGCGATCCAGCCGGTCGCGTCGGTGTCGGCGGGGCCGCCGTGAGGCGGGTTGTACTTGAAGCCGCCGTCGCGCGGGGGGTTGTGGCTGGGGGTGACGACGATGCCGTCGGCCAGGCCGTCACCCTCGGTGCGCAGGTTACCCGGGGCGCCGTTCGCGCCGAGGATAGCGACGGACACGGCGGGGGTGGGCGTGTAGGAGCCGCGCGAGTCGATGCGCGTGTCGATGCCGGCGGCCGCGAGGACCTCCAGGGCGGTGCGCCACGCGGGCTCGCTCAGGGCGTGCGTGTCGCGGCCGATAAACAGAGGACCGTTGAAGCCCTGGGAGGCGCGGTACTCGATGATCGCCGCGGTGATGGCGATGATGTGCGCCTCGTTGAACTTGGAGTCCAGCGAGGATCCGCGGTGACCCGAGGTGCCGAACGCGACGCGCTGTCCGACGTCTGTCGGGTCGGGGATGATGTCGTAGTAAGCGGAGATGACATCGTCGACGTTGATGAGGTCTTCAGGTAGGGCACGTGTGCCAGCTCGTTCATGCATAGGGACAGTGTTGCACGTTACGTCCCTTTGTGGGTAGCAGCGTCCCACGGCGTGGACTTTTCCTTGTTTTCTCTTGTTCGAGGCCGTGGCTGGGCGCGCGGAAAAGGCCAGGTGGCAGCGCGCGTTGCCCCGGCCTCGTCCGTGGGGGAGAAAAGAGGGCATGCACGTTTTCCCAAAATCGGCACCGAACGACTATCCTATGAGATGTCGGTCATCGAAGACCGTGACTGTGTTGTCAGGAGGAACATCGTGGGATGGTTTGATTCCATCGAACATAACCGTTGGCTGAGCGGCCACATGCAGGCCCTCATTGAAGAGGCAGAAGGTGCGATTGTCGCGACTGGTTTCGCGCACCTCGACGCCGATGGAAAGCCCGACCCGACCCGATCGATCGACCTGGCCGTCACGGGTCGCATGGCCTATGTGTTCTCGCTCGGCGCCCTCATGGGCCTGCCCGGCACGCGTCGCTACGCCGACCATGCCGTCAAGGCGCTCACCAACTACTTCACGGACCCCGTCCACGGCGGCATGTGGTTCGCGATCAAGCCCGAGCCCGACGCCGACGGGCACGGCGTGCCGTGGGACGAGGATGCGCGCGTCAAGTCGCAGTACCACACGGTGTACGCGCTGCTGGGCGTGGCCGCCGCGACCGTCGCCAACCGCCCCGGTGCCCACGAGCTGCTCAACCGCATGCTCGAGGAGCAGAAGGAACTGTGGGCCGACGACTACGGCCTCGTGTGGGATGAGTACGACGAGGCGTTCAACGAGCCC
Source organism: uncultured Actinomycetes bacterium (assembly GCA_963537175.1). Lineage (GTDB taxonomy): Bacteria > Actinomycetota > Actinomycetes > Actinomycetales > Actinomycetaceae > Pauljensenia. The sequence continues at coordinate 2,039 of CAUTDS010000055.1, read as the reverse complement.
GTCCCCGTCCACACCCTCGGCACCCTCATCCACACGATCGAGGCATACATGGCCGCGGCCGAGGCCACGACCGAGCCTGAATGGCTCGACCGCGCCGAGAAGATGACGGCCTTCACGTACAAGGTCGCCTCCAAGAACGGCTGGCGCATCCCCGAGTTCTTCAACGAGAAGTGGGAGGCCGACCCCGAGGCGGGCAAGCTCCTCAACGATGGACGTCGCTACTACGAGGGCTACGTGACCGGCCACTCCATGCAGCTCGCGCGCTTCGCTCTGCAGGTGCGCGCGGGCCTGCGCTCGATGGGCTGGACCGTGCCCGACTACCTCCTCGAGATGGGCACCGAGCTCTTCGAGCGCGCCCGCGTCGACGGCTGGCGCCGCACCGACGGCAACCCCGGCTTCTCCACCGGCGTCAACGACGAGGGTGACCCCGTGCCCGGCGAGGACGAGCACCAGCAGTGGGTCGTCTGCGAGGGCGTGTGTGCGACCGTCGCCGTGCGCCGCGCCATGCTGGACGACGGCGCCCGCGTCTCCGACGTTGAGCACTTCGAGCACTGCTACCGCTCCTTCATCGACTACATCCACGACTACCTCATCAGCCAGCCCGGCCGGTGGGTGCGTCGCCTCGGTCCCCGCAACGAGAACGTCCAGCCCGCTAAGTCGTCGCGCTGGGATGTCTACCATGCCGTCCAGGCGACGCTCGCGATCCGCCTGCCGCTGTGGCCGCCGACGGCTCCCGCGCTGTCGCGCGGCCTCCTCGATCGCCCCGAGGAGCCGGCCCCCGACAAGAAGTCCTGGAACTTCTTCGGGCTGCGAGGCTGACGCGTCGGATTTCTGATGGGCCCGGGCTCGGGGCCGCGAGGGTCGCATCCCCGGGCCCGGTCCTGTAGGATGATCCGCGTCTGGAGGGCTGTCTGAGTGGCCGAAAGAGACGGTCTTGAAAACCGTTGTGTCAGCAATGGCACCGGGGGTTCGAATCCCTCGCCCTCCGCCGAGCCGGCCGCCCACGGGCGTCGCTGCGGGCGCACGTTCGCGCTCGCGGCGAAAATGCCCTAAAGTAGTCGGCACTGGAGACGTCGCATAGTCCGGTCGAGTGCGCCTCCCTGCTAAGGAGGTAGGGGTGCATAGCCCCTCGCGGGTTCAAATCCCGCCGTCTCCGCGCATAACCCCCGCGCTTCTCTCGAAGCGCGGGGGTTTTCGTATTCGTCGGCTCCTTTGGTGGGGGAGCCGTCCGGTGTTTGGGGTTATAGGACACTACGTGTCGCTGGTAGCGTGCCGTTTCGGCGCCGACTTTTCGGTGCTGACGTTGCGGCCACCGCGCGCAACGAGAGACGGGACCCTTCGAGGTTCCGCCTCCGTCGTATCCGAGGAGGCATGGGGAGCGTCGGGACGCCTGCGTGCCGTCAGGCCCCGCTTCTGTTTCTGTGAACGCATCCTGCGCATGTGAGCCCGTTCATGCGCACGTTAACCCGTGAGGTGGTGGCATGGGCGGGCTGCCCACCATGCCACCAATAGGGTTTAGCTGCGCATCAGGGGGTTAAGGGTGCCAGTAGAAGGGCCCGGCTGCCAGGCGCACAGCGCAACAGACTCGCTTGGTGGGGTCCCACGAGTGTTGGTCCGCGAAAAAACTTGCCCAGCGCGGCCCCTCCAACTGCATTTCCGCGAAAAAACTCGCCCAGCGCGCCATCAAACACCCATTTTGAGCCATTTTTCGTGTGCTGGGCGAACTTTTTCGCGCTCGCACCCACACACCGGGCCGAGCATCGCGAAGAATGTCGCGCACGAGGCGAGACGACATGGCGACGTTGAAACCGCCATCACCTCTGCACACCCCCAACAAGGGACCGTTGAAACCGCCATCACCTCTGCACCCGAAAACTGCACCAAAAACGCCCATTTCTCACCCGCAAAGGCGATGGCGGTTTCAATCCCACACAGGCACAAGCGAGCAAAGGCGACGATGGTTTCAACTGGTCCACCTCACTGGCCCGCAAAGGCGATGGCGGTTTCAATCCCACACAGGCACAAGCGAGCAAAGGCGA
>CAUTDS010000054.1:0-11805 GCA_963537175.1 uncultured Actinomycetes bacterium | reverse complement strand
AGCGCCGCCGGTGTGGAGGGCGCCGGAGGGACCGGAGGGCACGGGCGGGCTTCGAGGCGCGGCACCGAACGAAGTGAGGATGCCTAGCCTCGCGGGCGGCCGGGCCATCCGGCGCCCGAAACACCAGCGGCAGCGCAACAACAGGCACCGCACCAACGCGCCCAGGCATACAAAAAACCGACATCCGGATCGGATGTCGGCCTGTGGTGGAGCTAGGGGGATTCGAACCCCCGACCTTCTCATTGCGAACGAGACGCGCTACCAACTGCGCCATAGCCCCAAGGACTCGAACAGCTTAGCACCATGACAATCAGCCGTGCAAGCCGACCGCAGCCGCGTGCGACATGACACGGGACGGGAACCCAAGAGGGCGACACGCAGGCAGCGCGGCGTTAACGAATGCCCAGCAGCGAACACTCCAAGAAGGAAGACACCCACCGGAATCTCTATACTCGCATCCGAGCCACCCGTGCCAACGATCCCCACATACGACCGCGCCGCGAGCCCGAAGGCTCGCGGCGCGGCATCACAACGATTTGTTAACTACTGGGCGCGTCGCGCGTCCAGGACGGCATCCAGGTCGAGGGCGACGGCCTGATCGGCGACGACCTCGGCGGTGGAGCGGGCACCCACCTGGGCGGTCTGGGCGATCGGGCGGGCCGGGACGGCGGCGGCAATGCGCGGGATCCCGCGCAAGTCGGTGTCGGCGTGGACGATGCGGCCGCGCACGCGCTCGCGCGAGGCGTAGGTGGGCGCGGGGATCGGCGCGACGGTCCAGGCGCGAGCCGGGGTGTCGGCGACCTCGACGACCTCGGGCACCTCAACGTTGAAGACGAGGGAGGGGACGGAGCCGGTCTGAGGCTCGGAGACCTCGACAGCGGCCTCGTCGGCTTCCTCGGCCGCCGACGCCTGAGGCTCCGCAGGGGCGGCAGCAGTCGCGCGTCCAGCGCCGCGCACGTCGCCGCGAAGCTTGGTCAGCAGCTCGAGTTCGCGTTCGGAGGCGCGCTGGGAGCGCACGGCGGCAACGCGGGAGGTAGCCAGGGAAGCGATGGTTGCGGCGGCCGGAATGGCGATCCACGCCCACGCGATGGAGGTAGCAGCGATGACGATGCCAAGCGCGACGGTTGCGAGAGCGCAGACGCCGGTGATGACCATGCGGCGGCGTCCGGCTGCGCTTTCGGCGGCGAGACGGGCGGCGCGGCGGGCACGCAGCTTCGCGATCTCACGGACCGCCTTGTTGTTGCGACGGTCGATAACGGGACGCGTGCGCCCCGTGGTGCCCTGGTGCATGCTGCCTCCGCTCGTCAACGCGCCCCGCGCCAGGATGGTCCCGCTGGCGTGGTCGCATGTGTCTAATTCTGGCTCATTCGTGTGGATCATGCGCAGCCTCGGAGAGAAACGGTCAATTTCTCGAGACTGAACGATTGCTGTCCTGCGTGCAACGAGCGACGGTACCGTCGCGATGAGCGCGACGAATATCGCTGCAATGACGAGTCCACCAATCTCCACCCTCACAAAGTACGGGCGTTTGTGGCGCTGCGCTTTGTACGATGGGCGCGTGTCGGGCTCTCAAACCTTTCGGTAAAAAGAGAAGTAACCACAGGTGTCACACCTGTAACATGCGCCCCACACGCATCGTCTAGTAGCCACGGAAACCGGCTTGCTCAGTCGATCGCGGATCGACCCCACCGACGCTGCACGAGGCCACCCTCGGGCAGGGACTCGGTATCAATAAAGAACGCAATATGGTCCGCCCACTGCCCACCGATGTGCATGAAGCGCGGACGCAGCCCCTCCTCCACGAGGCCGAGGCCTCGGCACACGCCCAATGACCTCTCGTTTTCGGGGCGCACGCACACCTCGACGCGGTGCAGGCCGAGCTCGCCGACGACGAGGTCGAGGACGAGCGCCGCGACCAGGGACCCCAGGCCTCGACCCGACCACTCCGAGACAATCCAGTAGCCGAGCATCCCCGACGACATCGCACCCCAGTGCACGTTGGAGATGGAGAACTGGCCGACGAAGCGCCCGTCGATCTGAACGCCGAAGATCAGGCCGGTGCCCTCGCGATGGTCCCGATCGGCGCGACGCATATACTGCGAGAACGTCGGGATATGTTCGAGCGTGTCCGGGGGCAGGGTCGCCTCCCACGGGCGCAGCCAATGCCCGTCGGTGCGACGCACGGCGTCGAGCGTGCGATGCTCCTCGCCGCGCACGGGGCGCACGACGAGCTCGCGCGGGCGCGGATTCGACTCGGTGCCGCTGCGCAGGAAGCCGCGGCCGACCGGGTCGACCACGCGCAGCGTGAGCATCTCAATGTCGCGACCCCACACGCACCGGGAGCGACGGAAAAAACATTTCATTCGAGGACCAGGCACTGCAGGCGGTCACCCGCACGCACCGTCGTGACGTCCTCGGGAACGACCGCGAGCGCGTTGGAGTCCGCGAGCGCGGACAGCAGCAACGAGGCCGGGGTGCCCATGACGGCGGCGTTGTAGCCGGAGCGGGGCGAGCCGGTCAGGCGCACGCGCACGAACTCGCGGCGGCCGCGCGGGGAGTACCAGGAGCGGTCGATGGCGGCGCGCACGACGGGACGGTTGACGGAGGTCCAGCCCTGCATGTGGCGCAGCGCGGGGCGGACGAACACCTCGAAGCAGACCTGTGCAGAGACCGGGTCGCCGGGCAGGCAGACGATGGGCGTACCCGGCTGGCCTTCCTCGGCGCCGACGGTGCCCACACCCATAATGTGGCCGGGCCAGGCGGCGACGTTGTCGAAGCGGACGGTGCCGAGCGCACCGAGCACCTCGCGCACGGTGTCGCCGCTTCCGTAGGAGATGCCGCCGGTCGTCAGGATCAGGTCCGCACGCACCAGCTGATCCTCGATGGTCTCGCGCAGACGGGCGCGCTCATCCGGGACAGCGGCGACGCGGAAGGTCTGTGCGCCGGCGTCGGCAACGGCCGTCGACAGGGCGTGACCGTTCGCGTCGAAGACGGTGCCGGGACGGGCCTCGCCACCGGGCTCGACGATCTCATCGCCGATCGAGATGATGACGACGCGCGGGCGCGGGTGGACCAGGACGCGGTCGCGACCCACGCCGGCGAGGAGGGCCATCTGGCGGGCACCGATACGCGTGCCGGAGCGCAGCACCGTGTCACCCTGCGCAACGTCCTCCGCGCGGCGGCGAATGTTCTCACCATTGGCGGGGGCGGTACGCAGGGCGACCTGGGCGATGCCGTGGTCCGTGAACTCGAGGGAGACAACGGCCTCGGCGCCCGAGGGCATGGGCGCGCCGGACGCGATGCGGATCGCAGTGCCGGGCACGAGGGCGGCCGGGTCGACGGCGCCTGCGCGGATCTCCTCGGTGACGGGAAGCGTCACCGGCGACTCCAGGGTGGCTCCCTCACAGTCGCGGATGCGAACGGCGTATCCGTCGCACGCCGACAGGTCGGCGACCGGGAGGTTGAAGGGGGCCTGCACGTCCTCTGCGAGCACGCAGCTGACCGCGTCAGCGAGCTGAACGTCGAGCGGCGGCAGCGCGTGGGCAACGGCCATGCAGTCCTGGTAGAAGTCGGCAACGCTTCGCATAGTTGTTAGTCCTCGAGCTTGGAGCGCAGGAACTCCTTGAGTTCCGCTCCAAGCGCCGGGTCCTCAAGGGCGAGCGTGACGTTGGCTTCGAGGTAGCCGAGTTTGTCCCCGGTATCGAAGCGTCGCTCGTCGATGACTACACCGTACAACCCTCCACCCTCTTCTTCGGGGAGGTCGATCATGCGCGCGTATCCATCTGTGAGCTGATACTCACCGCCGGCGCCCGGTTCGATGTTCTCGAGGGCCGTGAACACGGCCGGGTCGAGCAGGTAGCGGCCGACGACCGCGTACTCGGACTTGACCTCTTCGAGCGGGGGCTTCTCGGTGACGTCGGTGATGCGCATGAGCTGGCCCTCTTCGAGGTCGACGCCCTCGGGGATCGGCAGAACCTCGACGGCGGTCGATGCGTATGCGGTGGCCTGCTCGGGGGTGACCTTCAGCAGGGCGACGACGGTGCCGCCCAGGGCGCCTCGCACCTGGATCATCTTGCGCAGCAGCTGCGAGCCGGGCTCCATGAGGTCGTCGGGCAGCAGGACCGCGCAGGGGGCATCGCCCACGTGGGACTTGGCCTGCAGGATCGCATGGCCGAGGCCGAGGGGGTGGCCCTGGCGCACGGAGTGCACGCGCGCGTACTTCTTGTACTCGTTGACGTATTCGAGGGCCTTCTCCTTGCCGGCCTTCTCCAGGTCGGCCTCGAGGCCGGGTTCGGCGTCGAAGTAGTCTTCGATCGACTGCTTGCCGGCGCGGGTCACGAAGAGGATATCTTCGATGCCGGCATCCGTGGCCTCGCGAACGATGTATTCGATCGAGGGCCGGTCAACGACGGGCAACATTTCCTTGGGCACAGACTTCGTGATGGGCAGGAAGCGGGTTCCGCGACCGGCCGAGGGAACGACAGCGTGCACTACTGGCTGGTTTTTATCTGACATACTTCACAGAGTAGCGAAGAAACCGCCCGAGAGGGAGACGATGGCCACAAAAACAACTCTCCGTGCGGAGATGCGTAGCCGGCGCCGCGCCCGGCGCGCTGGCACACCCACACTCGAGGCCCCTTTCACCTCGGAATTCAGTCCCTCCCCTATTCCCGTGCGCAACCGCGCCGAAGCAGAGGGAATCGCTCGCCAGATCCGCGCCCTGGCCTCGTCGATGGGCGGAGTCACCCTGCCCGCGCTGTTCGCGCCCACCCCCCTCGAGCCCGACATGTCCCTTGCGCTCGGGCTATTTGAACGTGCGCTCCTCCCGGTCCTCCTCGACGAGGCCGGGGCTCCCCTCGGCGGATCGCGCTGGGGATTGTGGGAGCCGGGCCGGGCGTTGGTGACGCTTGGGCGACCACCCGCTCAGCCGGACGGTGAGGTGTTGGGAGCGGAGTCGCTCAAGAATGCAGATCTGATCGTCATTCCGGCGCTCGCTGCATCCGCGGACGGGACTCGCCTCGGCCAGGGAGGAGGCTGGTACGACCGCGCGCTCACGCACCGCTCCCCCGGCGTCCCGGTCGTTGCGGTGATTTTCGACGACGAGGTACTGGAGGCCGGAATAATTCCTGCGGAGCCTCACGACGTTCCCGTCGACGCGATTGTGACGCCGACACGCACAATCACAGCAAACGCCCGATAGGCCTTTTTCCAGTGTTTTTCCTGTTAACCGCTACGCCAACGGCCGTTTGTCACATACCTCTCACACCGGACTTTTTGGCCTAAAATCACCGATCGCTGACCGAATTACAAAAAGTGCGACGAACATTACTCTCTAATCACTGTCCGTAAGACGAAAGTCCCCACTAGTGTTTGCAACGGTAAACGAGCGCCGACGCGGCGCGCGCTCCCCGGTGGCACAGAGCCGCCACGCCGAGACACTTCGGCGATTCAGACTTGCCGGCCCGGCCGGCCTCATTCAACACAGGAGAAGCCATGCTCAAGGGTTTCAAGGAATTCATCTCTCGCGGTAACGTCGTCGAGCTCGCCGTCGGTGTCATCATCGGTGCTGCCTTCAAGAACATCGTCGACGCCCTGGTCGACGGCATCATCAACCCGCTGATCGCGGCCGTCATCGGCAAGCCCAATTTCTCGGACGCCTTCATCCTCACCCTGAACGGTAGCGACGTGAAGTTCGGCCTGCTGATCACCGCCATCATCAACTTCATCCTCATGGCCTTCGCGATCTACTTCTGCATCGTGGTGCCCATGAACGCCCTCAACGCCCGCCGTAAGAAGGCTGAGGACGAGGCTCCCGCGCCCGAGGTCTCCGACGAGGTCAAGCTCCTCACGGAGATCCGCGACGCCCTCGCCCAGGGCACGCCGCGCCACTGAGCATCTGATCCCTCCTTGTGAGGGACGAAGGCGGGGCCGATGCGATTGCATCGGCCCCGCCTTTTTGTATTAACAGCGCCCCGGCCGCCCCGGCCGCCCCGGCCCCCTCCCGCCCCCACTGTGCTGCAGCACCCCATCACGCACACTCCCCCTCAAATCTCGCACATAATTCAACCCGGTCACTTTTGAGGACCCCAAGAAAACGCTGTAATTGCAACGACATTATTTCAATAGCTGAAATAGCCGGCGAGGAATTACGTGCGAGATTGGCGGGAACGACGTGATCGAGCGAGGAGCCACTCCACAGGCTGCCGCACGAACATCTATCGGGCAGAGCCGCCCGGATAACGCGCCTATCCGGATAGGTAAACAACATCCGGATAGGTAATGAAGATCTGGATAGCTTAATAACCTATCCAGATGCGCACAACCTATCCGGATAACGCACCTATCCGGATGAGAGCCGCGCCTACGCCAGCCCCTAGGCCCGCGCCTGCGCGTGCGGCGGCACATTCTCGAGCAGCCGCGCGTCGTTGGCGCCATCCCCGCGGTCGGGGGCGTCGGCCATGGAGCCGGGGCGCGTGTCCTCGGGGCGCACCCGATCCTCCCAGGAAGGCGGCAGGCCCTCCTCGATGAGGCGGCGGTCCACGTCAGACACGTAGCGGGCGACGCGGCGACGCTTGCGCGGCGTCGGGTCACTCATCGGTGGAGTCCCCGGGCGCCGCGTCCTCGTCCGACGGCTCATCCGCATCCTGCACGCTCACCGCGGGCTTCGTGCGACGCACGACGTTGCCCAAGACCGCGTCGGACTGGAAGCCGCGACGCGTGATGCCCAGGGCCTCGCGCAGCTCTTCGGCGGTCTCCAGGTCGGTGCGCTCGACACCGTCAGAGCGCACCCAGGCGGCCATCTCGTCGAGCTGGTCGTCGGAGTAGGCGGCCAGCGGCAGCCCCTTGGCAATCGCGGGGCGCGGACCACGGTTTTCTTCGGAGGCGCGCTCCTTGCGCTTGATGGCGAGCAGCATGCCGGTGGTGTCCTCGTCGGCCTTCTTGCGACGCTTCGATTCCTCGTCGAGGCCGTCGTCCAGCATCGGCATGCGCGGGGAGGCCGAAGCATCCGAGGCGTCATCCGCCACCTCGGCACCGTCACCTTCATCAGAGGAAGCCTCTTCCACGCGCTCTTCCACGCGCTCGTCTGCGACCTCGTCATCGGCGATGCGCTCGGGTACCTCGACGGCGGGCTCGTCGTCGGTCGCGCGCAGCTTGTCGAGCGCGTCCAGGACGGCGTCGACGACAAGGGATGCTTCCTTGTCGGGGTCGATGAACAGGGGCATCGACAGGGCGGTGTAGACCGCCCAGCCCTGGGCTTCGAGCCAGCGGAGACGGACACGGTCGCGCACGCGCTGGCTGGGCTCCGCCAGGTACTCCTCGTCGTCCGTGAGCACCGCGAGGAGCAGGCGCCCCGGAGATTCCGGGTGACCGATGGCGAGCGGAATCCGCATGCCGCCGGGGATACCGACGTTCGCGACGACCTCGAGGCCTCGCGAGTACAGGTGCTCAGCGAGGTCGACGAGCAGACGATCCGGTTCACCGGCCAGGACAGGCCACGCGTCCATCCCCTCGCCCGCGTGCCCCTCGGCGATCTCCAGGAGGTCGACGAGCATACGCGAGCCCTCGTGGCCGAGGCGGTCACGGTCGATCTCCTCGCTGTGCAGGGCAGAAACGAGCGTCAGGTCGCCGCGCACGACGCGCAGGATCTCGGCGAGCGCGTCCGCACCTTCCTCGCTCGACAGGACGCCGAAGTCATGGATGACGCGCCCGTGCGGGGTCTTCGCGAACCCGACGGACAGGATGAGCGATTCGCGGGTCAGACCGGCCACCTGGTCGGGGCCGACGACGACGAAGGGTTCCGGGGTCGCTGGATCAAAGAACGAGGCCAGGCCAGGCTCGTCGGCCTTCACGCTCTCCAGTGCCTCGCGGATGCGCTGCGCGTGCCGCTCGGACAGGGCGACGACCGCGAGGGAACGCTCCGGGGCCTCGACCGCGTGTTCGATGACCGCGTCGACGACTGCGCGCACCTCGGCGGCGGTCGATTCGATCGCGTGCGCGCCGGGCGCGGGCATGCCCGTCGCCTCCACCCAGCGGGCGGACACGGGCGCGTTCGAGGCAGTCCACGGGACGGGGATGCCGGCGTGCTCGTAGCCGTAGCGGGCGAGCAGCAGGGCCACCTGATCGTTGAGGCGGCGCGGACCGGGCTCGACACGCACGACCGGCAGGACGCCCGCCAGCTCACGGGTCGCGCCGCCTTCCGAGGCGCCGGTCAGATCGTCGATCACGACCAGCTGGTGGCCGCGCGCGATGATCGGCGCCAGCTCGGCGAGCGGCAGGCCGTCAGCGCCGTCCAGGACGACGACGTCGACGGTACGCCCCGTCGGGGCGAGGAACGGAACCATCGAGGGCACCGTCATGAGGACGGGCAGCAGGTGGCGCACGAGCGGGTAGGAGACGAGCAGATCCAGGTCGGAGGGAACCGTTCCATCGGCGAGCAGGTCGCGCAGCTCCTCGTACTGGCTGGGTCGGGCCGCCAGGGCGTTCGTGCGGATGCGGCGCACGCCCGTGATGGCCTGCGGAATGAGCGACGCCACCTGGGCCTCGTCGAGCTCGCACCCCTCGCGTGCCAGATCCTCGAGGGAGGCGGGGTCCACTCCGCCGAGCGCGGGCTGAGAGGCGAGCATGGCGCGCAGCAGCGAGGCCCACCAGGCGAGGTCGAGCTCGGTGTCGATCGCGGTGTCCTCGACCTCGCGATCGGCGAGGTCCTGGGCGAGCTTGTCGAGGCCGTGGGCGGCCAGGCGCTCGCGCATCTGCAGGCGCGCGGGCACCTCGCGGGCGGCGGAGGTGTCGCCGGCCCAGCGTTCGATGAGGGTCGTCAGGCGCTGCAGGTGGGTGCCCACCAGGTCCGGCTCCTCGGCCGCAAACACGGGGGCGATGGCGTCAAGGTCGTCACGCACGGCGTCCGTCAGGGCTGAAATCTCGCCGATCTTCGCCGGCAGGATGGGCCACGAGTCGTCACCGCAGACCGCGCACCACGCGTCGCGGCGCTCTTGGACGCGAATGAGGGCACGGTGCAGGTCGGGCACGTGGACGCCCGGGCGCACGAGGTCCTGGGCCTGCTTGACGAGGCGGTTGCGCTCGGAGCGGCCCATCGAAATATCGTGGTCCTTGCGCCACTGCTTGGGCGCGGTCGCGATCACCATGTCGGCGGCGCTGCGCTCGAAGACGCGGGGGAGGAAGACGTCGAGGACGTCGGCGATGCCGTCGAACATGGCGAGCTGGCGATCCCACTGGGCGAGTGTGCCGGCGGGCTTGATGCCGGCCTCGCCGGCGACGGCCGCGATGTGCACGCGCAGCTCGGGAAGCGTCTTGGAGAGGCGGTCGACGCGCAGCAGCACGTCGGAGGCCTGCTCGTCGGAGGTCAGGACAGCGTTGCCCCACGCGGAGGATGCGGAGCCGCTGAGGGTTCCAGATGCCAGGGCCTCGCGCAGCAGGGCGCGGGCACTCTCGCCCTGATCGACCGCGATGTCGTAGAGGGTCTTTTCGTCCAGGCGCACGCGGGTCGTGGGCGGGTTCTCACCGCTCGTGAGGTCGGTGAGGGCACGCAGCGCGTCGGCCGCGCACACGCCGAAGCGGCCGTAAGGCTGGTGGAGCGCGGCCGCATACGATGCCAGTGCGGCACGCACCTGACGCAGGCGGGCGCGCATCTCGTCAACGCTTGCCTGGTCGACGACGGGCGAGGTGTCCTCCATCGCGGCGCTCACGCGCGCAGCCAGGGTCTTACGCGCGTCGGAATAGCCATCGATATTCGCCACGATGTCGGCGAGGCCCAGATCGGCCAGGCGCGTGTAGGCGGCGATTGAACGCGACGGGGAGGTCGACACGTGCAGGACCGACCGACCGGTGGCGGCAGCGTCCGCGAGGATCGCCGCGATGACCGACGCGTCGTCGCTGTGCGCGGGGATGTCGATGAAGACGCTACGCCCGTTGGAGGCGGCCTCGACCGCGTCCTGCTGGGCGGGAATCAGGTCGCCGACGCCCTTTTCTGCCCACGGGTCGCGGTCAGCGGGATTGGGAACCGGAGCCTCGGAGCGCAAGTCATTGCGCGCGTCCTGGTCACCTGCGAGCGCGCGGATCACCTGGGAGTCTTCGAGGGCGGTGACGTCCTGGGCCAGGCTGGCGGCGAGAGCGCCGGCCGGGTGGCAGAACAGGCCGATCACGAGGTCGTCACGGACCTCGAAACGCGGCAGGGCTGCGCAGGCCTGCCGCAGAGCGGCCATCGCCTGTGAGGAGGAGAACCCGTGGGCGCCGCTCGCCTGGGCGAGGATCGTGTCCCCATCCACGTCGAGGCCGTGGCTTCGCAGTGCCTCGGACAGCTCGGGGGCGAGCAGGCCGCCGCGTCCGAGCGCGATGAGCACGTCGTCGTCGCGGCGCACGAGGCGCACGGGGCGCAGCAGGGCGGGCACGGTGACGGCGTCGGTTCCGTTACGCCACGAGGCGGTGCCGATTCCCAGGTGGATGGGGCCTGTGCCGTGGACGGAGGCGCGCTGCTCGGAGCGCGCGATGATGGAACGGGCGCGCTCGAGGGCACGGCCCAGGGCAATGGGTTCGCGAATGAGGAGGCTCAGGCGGACGGGGTGTTCCGTGTAGAGCTGGGCGAGGCCTCCGGGGTGCGCGCCGGACAGGGACAGCGTCGGCAGAGATGTGGAGTCTGCGGCGATGTCCTGGTCGAGGCGTGAGCGCCACGCATCGCGCGCAGAGCCGACGAGGGTGGTCGGGTGCGTCGACGTGGACGAGGCTTCGGTGGCCTCGGGCTCGGGAGCGGAACGGCGCGAAAAGATACTAGGAACCACGTTTTAACCCTACGGCAGCACCGCCCTATTGTGTGACGCGGCGCGCCCGGAGGAGGTCGACAACGGAAATCGTCACAACCGCGCCGATGATGAGGGCCATGCCGACGATGTCGATGCCCGTGTAGGAGCTTCCCATGACGAGGGCGGAAAAGGCGGTCGCAGCGATGGGCTCGAGGCTCCCAATGAGCGACGCCTTGACTGGTCCAATGCGGTCCACACCCCACAGGAAGGCGGTGGAGGCGACGGCGGTGCCGAGGACGACGGTGATAAACATGGCGAGCACGACGTCGGGCGTCCACGTGATGTGGAATCGCCACACTCGACCAAACAAGCCAACGCACGCACCGGCGATCAGCAGGCCGTATGCCACGACGACGTCCGCGCCATAGGCCGCAATGAGCCGAGCGGGCAGCAGTGTGTATGTCGCGAGCGTGAGCGCGGCGACCGCTCCCCAGGCGAGGGCGGTGGGCGTGATAACGAGGGAGTCCAGCGACCCGTGCGTGCACAGCAGGAAGGTGCCGGTCACGGCGAGGACGATGGCGATCATCTCGGAGGCACGCGGCCATCGCCTGTGGGTGAGGCACACCCAGACGACGATGAGGATGAGGCCCAGGTACTCAAGGACGGTGCCGGTGCCCGCGTTCGATGCGCGGATCACCCCCATGTAGGTGATCTGACAGGCCGCGAGCCCAAAAACCGCGTAGATCACGAGGTCTCGCCAGTTGCGCGGCGTAGACACCAATTCTCGATGACGAGCTGATACCCCGCGCGAGCGCGCGAGAACGTAAACGAGGGCGAGGATGCCCGAGACGAACATGCGGAAGAAGCTGATGAGGGTCAGCTCGATGCTGTGATGCTCCATGAGATAGTCGGCGGAGACACCGGAGGCACCCCAACACAGGGCGGCCACGACGGTCACGAGATACCCGAGAGCGTTGCGCATGGCGTCCTTCTACTGTGCCCCCGAGACGATTCGAACGTCCGACACCCGCTTTAGGAGAGCGGTGCTCTA
>CAUTDS010000053.1:0-11876 GCA_963537175.1 uncultured Actinomycetes bacterium | reverse complement strand
ACCCGCGCCTGCACACCGACGAGGTCCTCATCGCGCTCGCGGTCAGCGCCAACGGCGACGACAACGCTCGCCGCGCCCTCGACAAGCTGAGCTCGCTGCGCGACTGCGACGTGCACGAGTCGGTCATCCTGGGCCCCGTGGACGAGGGCATCTTCCGCTCGCTCGGCATCCAGGTGACGACCGAGCCGGTGTACGCGACGAAGTCGCTGTACCGCAAGAAGTAAACGCTTCAACGAGGCCGGGGTTTCTGCCGCGTATCAGCGCGGGGAGGCCCCGGCCTCGTCGCGAAGCGCCTTTCGTGGTTGGCGCCACCCGGGGCGGGGGTCGCAGGTGAGGGTGGGGCGGTTTACCCTTGGAGGCGATGAGTGACTCGACTTCTTTGCCTGACCTTGGTTTCCTGATCGGCCCCGACGGGGGTTTCCAGGACGACTACGTGCCGCCGGAGGTGCCCGCTTTTGACGTGGAGGATGCCTTGGGTTCCGACGCGTGGCCGGAGATTGCCGTGCCGGGTGGGGCATCGGGTGCGCCGTCGGCGTGGGAGCCTCCCGCGGCCTCGGGCGGTTTTTCGTCCGGCTGGGAGCGCGCCTCGCGCCCGGGCGTGGACCCCGAGTCGCTGACGCGTGGCCTCAACGATCGCCAGCGCGAGGCCGTGACGCACGCGGGCTCGCCGCTGCTGATCCTGGCGGGCGCGGGCTCCGGCAAGACGCGCGTCCTCACGCACCGTATCGCCTATCTGCTGGCCACGGGCCGTGCGCGGGCGGGGGAGATCCTGGCGATCACCTTCACGAACAAGGCGGCGGCCGAGATGCGCGAGCGTGCGGGCACCCTCGTAGGCGATGACGCGCGACGCATGTGGGTGTCGACCTTCCACTCGGCGTGCGTGCGCCTGCTGCGCTACGAGCACGAGGCGGCCGGGCTGTCCTCGTCGTTTACGATCTACGACGCTCAGGATTCCCAGCGCCTCATCCAGATGGTCCTCAAGGCCATGGACGTGGACATCAAGCGCTTCACCCCAAAGATGGTGGCGGCGCGCATTTCGGACGCGAAGAACGAGCTGATCGGCCCGGCGCGCTACGCGGAGACGGCGGGCAAGGACCCTGTCTCGCGCATCGTCGCGGACGCCTACGTCGAGTATGACAAGCGTATGCGCGCCTCGAACGCGCTGGACTTCGACGACCTCATCATGCGAACGGTCGACCTGCTGCGCGAGAACCCGCTGATCGCCGAGCACTACCACCGCCGCTTCCGTCACATCCTCGTCGACGAGTACCAGGACACGAACCACGCGCAGTACGTCCTCGTGCGCGCCCTCGTAGGCGACGGATCTGATGGGGTGACGCCGGCCGAGCTGACGGTCGTGGGCGACTCCGACCAGTCGATTTACGCCTTCCGAGGCGCCACGATCCGCAACATCGAGGAGTTCGAGCGCGACTTCACGGGTGCGCGCACGATCCTGCTCGAGCAGAACTACCGCTCGACGCAGAACATCCTGTCGGCCGCGAACGCGGTCATCGCCCGCAACACGGGGCGTCGCGCGAAGAACCTGTGGACGGCCTCGGGCGATGGCGCGCTCATCACCCTGGATGCCGCCGATTCCGAGCACGATGAGGCTCGCTTCGTGGTCGGCGAGATCGACCGCCTCGCGGACTCCGGCGTCGAATGGGGCGACATCGCGGTCTTCTACCGTACGAACGCGCAGTCCCGCGCGCTGGAGGAACTCCTCGTGCGCCAGGGCATCCCGTACCGCGTCGTCGGCGGCACCCGCTTCTACGAGCGCCGCGAAATCAAGGACGCCCTGGCGTACCTGCAGGTCATCTCCAACCCCGATGACACGGTCGCGGCCCGCCGCGTCCTCAACGTCCCCAAGCGCGGCATTGGCGCGAAGGCCGAAGAGGCCATCGCCGCGCACGCCGCCCACTACGGCATCTCCTTCGGCGCGGCCCTGCGACACCTGTGGCTGCGCGCCGGCTGCCCGGCGGGTGAGGGCGAGGGGATCGACGTCGACGCGCTCGCACGCTCCACGTCCTCGGACGAGGCCTTGGCTGATTCTTCGGCTTCCGCTTCCACGGGTGACACGGCGGGGGAGAAGCCCGTTGCGAGCGAGGCTGCGGATGAGAGCGCTGCCCCGGCCGCGTCCCCTGCCGAGAGCGCGCCCGAGACGGCCCCCGAGGTCCTGGGCATCACCCCGCGTGCCGCCAAGTCGGCGGCAGCATTCTGGGGGCTCATCGAAACCCTGCGCGCCGCGGAGGCCCGAGGCGCGTCGCAGGCCGACATCCTCGAAGAGGTCCTGGATCGCACCGGCTACCTGGCGGAGCTGCGCCGAAGCGAGGACCCCCAGGATGCCTCGCGCGTGGAAAACCTGGCGGAACTGCACTCGGTCGCGGGGGCCTTCGCTGCTGACGCTCCGGGTGGAACCCTCGCGGACTTCCTCGAGCGCGTCGCCCTCGTGGCCGACTCGGACCAGGTGCCCGCAGAGGGCGAGCGCGGTGGGCAGGTCACCCTCATGACCGTGCACACCGCGAAGGGCCTCGAATTCCCGGTCGTGTTCGTCACCGGCATGGAGGACGGCACCTTCCCGCACCAGCGCAGCCTCGGCGACGAGAGCGAGCTGGAGGAGGAGCGCCGCCTGGCGTACGTGGCAATCACGCGTGCGCGCGAACGCCTCTACCTGACGCGCGCGGCCGTGCGTAGTGCCTGGGGGACCCCGCAGGAGATGCCGCCCTCACGGTTCCTCGACGACATCCCCCCCGAGCTCCTTGACGTGCGCCGCGCTGCCACGTCGGGGGAGCGCATGCGCGCGTCCTACGGCGGATCCTACGGGTCCGGATCGTACGGTTCGGGTTCCTACGGGCGTTCCCATCGCTCCGAGGGGCGCGACCCGTGGGGTGAGACCGATACGGGGGCTTTCGGCTCCGGACGTGGTGGCGCCTCCGCGCAGCCCGCCGGCGTACGCAAGGTGACGCGCATGGGCGTGGCTCCCGCCGCCAAGCCCGCCGACGACAAGCCGGTACTCTCCCTCAAGGTCGGCGACCGCATCAAGCACGCCACCCTGGGCGCCGGCACCGTCACCGGCATCGAAGGCGAGGGGCCGCGCACCGTGGCCCGCATCCGCTTTGGCCTGGGCGAGAAGCGCCTACTCGTGCGCATGGCTCCGATGGAGAAGATCTCCTAGCTTTTCCCTGCTGGGCCTGGCTGCTTGTTGCCCCACGGGTGTTCCGGGCGCCGGAGGGTCCGGCCGCCCGCGAGGCTAGGCGACCTCGCTTCGCTCGGCGCCGCGCCTCGAAGCCCGCCCGTGCCCTCCGGACCCTCCGGCGCCCTCCACACCAGTGGGGCCGGGTCGCTGATGTGTGGCTCTGTGCGTCGTCTCGAAGCCCGGCCAGGCCCCGCAGGCCTCGCGGCGGCCTCCAATCGGTCGGGGTGTCTGTGTGTTGTCTGGCCAGGCCCCGCCACCGCCCACGGGCACCGCAGCCTGGCCCTCCGGTCCCTCCGGTGCCCTCCACACCAGTGGGGCCTGGTGTGGTGATATGCGGTTCGGCGCGTCGGCTCGTTGTCCAGCCAGGCTTCGCCACTCCCCGCGGGCATCACAGCCAGGCCCTCCGGTCCGTTCGATGTGTGTTGTTACAAACGTCGTCAATCGGAGGTGTTTTTCGTGTGGATTTGTGTTCCGTTGTTACAAACGTCGTCAATCTGATGGCTTTTTGGCTGAAAATAGTGGTTTTTTTGCTTAGATTGACGACGTTTGTAACATGAGCACTCACAAGGCGATTTAAATCGCGCTGGTTTGACGACGTTTGTAACGTCGGCCGTTTCTGGGTGCTGCGTTCTGGTCCTCATGCGGCCTCCGCGACAACAGTGCCTGGATTCTGTGTGTCGCACTGCATCGGCCCTGCTTGGACTTTCGATCTCTGCGAGCGGATTCCTGGCTGTTGCATTCATGAAAGTGCTTGTTGGAGTGGGGTGTACACCTGATTGGGAAGATTACACCCCTTCTGATCGGGTTGAATCTTCCCGATGAGGTTGAACCTTCTGAACCTTTGACTCCGCCGCCGCCCATGGTGCCGCGGCCTGGTCCTGTCGGCCAGGTGGCCCGGTTGTCTGAAACCTCTGTCGCCTTTGCATGCTGGTATCTGTGTGGGATTGAAACCGTCATCGCCTTTGCGGGTGAGAAATGGGCGTTTTTGGTGCAGTTTTTGGGCGTAGAGGTGATGTGGGTTTCAGTGGTCCCTTGTTGTGGGTGTGCAGAGGTGTTGTTGGTTTCAACGTCGCCGTGTTGTCGCGCCTCTTGCGCGATCTTTTTTGCCCTGCTTGACCGTGGGTGTGGGCGTGAGCGCGAAAAAGTTCGCCCAGCACACGAAAAATGGCTCAAAATGGGTGTTTTATGGCGCGCTGGGTGAGTTTTTTCGCGGAAGCGTGGCTGGAGGGGCTGCGCTGGGTGAGTTTTTTCGCGGAAGCGTGGCTGGAGGGGCTGCGCTGGGCGAACTTCTTCGCGGACCAGTAGTCGTGGGATCCCACCGGGCACGTTTTGATGCAACGCGGTCCCGCCAGCCGGGCCCGCCCGGCTGGCGTGTTAACCCTTCGATGCGCAGCTACACCCACCTAGCGGAAGCTGGGCGCGGCCGCCCCTCACTGGCCCCAGCAACCCTCCCCGCAACGCAAAGCCTTGACAAAGGGAAAGTGCCTTCCGGTCAAGGCCGTGACAAGCCTTGATAATGGGAGGAAATGGCGCGATTATGCCGGTCGCACGTTAGAATTATTGCGCTGACCACACCACGTTCAACGGAGGGAATAAGGTGGATCTCTACGAGTACCAGGCCCGGCAGATGTTCAAGGAGCACGGCGTGCCCGTGCTCGACTACCGCCTGGCGTCAACCCCCGAAGAGGCGCGCGAGGGTGCGCGCGAGCTGCTTGCGGAGGGTGCGTCGCTGCTGGTCGTCAAGGCGCAGGTGAAGACCGGTGGCCGCGGCAAGGCCGGCGGCGTCAAGCTCGCCCACACCGCCGACGAGGCCTACGAGAAGGCCGAGGCGATCCTCGGCCTCGACATCAAGGGTCACATCGTCAAGAAGGTCATGATCGCGTCAGGCGCGGACATTGCCGCCGAATACTACTTCTCGATCCTGCTGGACCGCTCGAACCGCCGCCACCTGGCGATGTGTTCGCGCGAGGGCGGCATGGATATCGAGACCCTTGCGAAGGAACGTCCCGAGGCCCTGGCCCGAGTCCCCCTCGACCCCACCGTCGGTATCGACGCGGAGGTCGCCCGCCATATCGCCAAGGAGGCGGGCTTCGACGAGGAAACGGCCGAGGCCATCGCCCCCGTCCTCGAAACCCTGTGGACCGTCTACCGCGACGAGGATGCGACGCTGGTCGAGGTCAACCCGCTGGTCTCCAGCCCGGACGGCTCCGTGTGGGCGGTCGACGGCAAGGTGACCCTCGACGACAACGCGCGCTTCCGTCACCCCGGCCACGCTGAGCTGGTGGACGTGGCCGCGCAGGATCCGCGCGAGGCCGCTGCGAAGGCGGCCGGACTCAACTACGTGCGCCTGGAGGGCCAGGTCGGCATCATCGGTAACGGCGCGGGCCTGGTCATGTCGACCCTCGACGTGGTTGCGATGGCCGGCGAGGAGTTCGGCGGCATGAAGCCCGCGAACTTCCTCGACATCGGCGGTGGCGCTTCTGCCGAGGTCATGGCGAAGGGCCTGGACATCATCCTCGGCGACGAGCAGGTTCGCTCGGTGTTCGTCAACGTCTTCGGCGGAATCACCGCCTGCGACCAGGTCGCCCGAGGCATCATCGGCGCGCTTGAGACGCTGGGCGACGCGGCCTCCAAGCCGCTCGTCGTGCGCCTCGATGGCAACAAGGTCGAGGAGGGTCGCGCGATTCTTGCGGAGGCTGCGCATCCGCTCGTCCACATGGAAGAAACGATGGATGGCGCGGCCCGGCGTGCAGCCGAGCTCGCAGCCCAGGAACCGTCGAAGTAACGACCCGAGAACCTCAGGAGAATCACCATGACTATCTTCGTCAACTCTGACACCCGGGTCATCGTCCAGGGCATGACCGGCGCCGAGGGCCGCAAGCACACCCAGCGCATGCTGAGCGCCGGCACGGCCATCGTGGGTGGCACGAACCCGCGCAAGGCCGGCACGACCGTGACCTTCGACGTGCAGGGCTACGGTCCGGGCGCCGACAAGGTGACCGACGGCCAGGTTGAGGTCCCCGTCTTCGGCACGGTCGCCGAGGCCCGCGAGGTCACCGGTGCGAACGCCTCCGTCATCTTCGTGCCCCCGGCCTTTGCGAAGGGCGCCGCCCTCGAGGCCATCGAGGCGGGCATCGAGACGATCGTCCTCATCACCGAGGGCATTCCCGTCCAGGACTCCACGATCGTCGTCGAGCGCGCGCTCGAGGCGGGCGTGCGCCTGATCGGCCCGAACTGCCCCGGTATCATCTCGCCCGGCCAGGCGAACCTGGGCATCACCCCTGCGGACATCACGGGACCGGGCCGCCTTGGCCTCGTCTCCAAGTCGGGCACGCTGACCTACCAGCTCATGTACGAGCTGCGTGATTTCGGCTTCACGACGTGCCTGGGAATCGGCGGCGACCCGGTCGTGGGCACCACCCACATCGACGCGCTGGCCGCTTTTGAGGCGGATCCCGACACCGACCTCGTCATCATGATCGGCGAGATCGGCGGCGACGCCGAGGAGCGCGCGGCCGCCTGGATCCAGGAGAACATGACCAAGCCCGTCGTCGCCTACATCGCGGGCTTCACGGCCCCCGAGGGTAAGACCATGGGTCACGCGGGCGCGATCGTGTCCGGTTCGTCCGGTACGGCCGCCGCGAAGGCGGAGGCGCTCGAGGCCGTGGGCGTGCGCGTGGGTCGCACCCCCTCGCAGACGGCGCAGATCGCGCGCGAGATTCTCTCTCGCTAACGTCACAGCACAAATCGGCCCGGGGTCGGCGCGCAGCGTCGCGGCCCCGGGCCGATTCTGACACTATGGGCCTGTGAGCGAGCGCATCAGAGAAGTACCCAGCCCCCGGCGAACCACGACCACGTACGTGGCGGATCGAGCGACGATCCGTGTGGCCGTCCCGCAGGGGTGGGCGCGCGGTGTGCTCGCGGGAGTTGAGGCGGCCTTTGCGGGCTGGGCTCTGATCACGGTGTTCACGATGATCGCCTACCTGACGCTGCGCTCGAACTCGTGGATGAATGACACGACGCCGCGCGATGCGCTCGGCCTGGGTGGCGACCTGTGGGCCGCCGTTATTGGCGGCACGTCGGTCGTGGGGGACGTGCACTATCGTGCGATCCCGACGCTGATGGGCGCTCTACTGATCGTGCTGGTGCGGATTCTGCTGCGGACGACGACGGGTTATCCGCGCAGCGCTGCACTGTTTGCCGTGCCTGGCTTCCTGCTGACGTCCTGGCTCCTGGCGGGGGCCTCGGGTATTCATTCGCATTGGTGGACGGGCACGATCGGAGGCGTGTTGATCCCGTTGATCGGCTCGGTCTGGTTCGTCGCTTCGGGCTATGCGCGTGACCATGAGGCGCCGTCGATGCAGCACTGGATTTCGGGTGGCCTGAAGCTGGGCGGCCTGTCGGTGGCGGTGCTCGTGGCAGCGTCGTTCGTCGCCTCGCTTATCGCGCTCGTCGCGGGGTGGGGCCGTATGGCGGGTATCCAGGAGCTCCTGGGCGCATCGTCGGCTGCGGATACGTCGTTCATCGTCGGCGGGCAGGCGCTGTTCGCCCCGACGGTCATGGCGTGGGCGGCCTCCTGGTGGTCTGGCGCGGGCTTCCTGACGGCGACGGATTCGCTGCATTCGCCGACGGTCGTCGGCTCCGGCCCGATTCCGCCGATTCCGCTCCTGGGTGCAGTCCCGGAGACGGCCCCCGGCATGTGGGTGGTCCTCGTGCCGATTGCGCTGGGTGTTGGCCTGGGTGTCGTCGCGGCGCGTTCGTTCCGTCGCGAGCACCTGCTGCACCAGACCGCTCAGGGCGTGCTGTCCTCGGTCATCACGGCCTCGGTGACGGCCCTGTGGATGTGGAGTGCGACGATGAGCCTGGGCTCTGTGCGTCTGGCATCGATGGGCCCGCGCGTGGGGTGGGCGACGCTCGCCCTCGTGCTTGAGATCGCGCTGCCCGCGCTGATTATCGCGCTGGCGACTCACCCGACGACGCGCGCCCTCCTCGGAGAGGGTGCCGGCCGCGTGCGCAACGAGGGTGAGGCTCTGCGTCGTCGCGCCGCCGAGCGTGCGTCCCGCGTGGGGGCCGGCGCCTCGACGACGGACGAGGCCTGGGCTGAGGCCTCCGATCCGGCTGAGATGGGCGACGCGGGAGCAGAGACCGACGAGGCTGGGGCTGAGGACCTCGAAGCGGTGGCCGACGCGGGAGAAGCGGGCGAGCAAACCGCGGGCGAGACGCCCGAGGAGACCGGTGAAACTACCGCCGACGAGGCTGTGGACAGCGAGGCGGGCCAGGCCGAAGGTGACGCGGAAGACCCCGAGACGAAGGCGACGAGGCGCGAGGGCCTGAACTAGACTGGTGGTTGCCGCGACTGGCGAGGGTGGATCACCACCGGGGAGCGGCCGCACTTCCCGCGAGGCGTCGCCCGCCTGGGCGCCTGGGTTTGGTCTCAACCTGGAGGAACTATGTCCGTCTCCCTGGACAACCTGGAACCCATCGACGTGCGCCCCATTAAGCGGGCCTTGATCTCCGTGTATGACAAGACGGGTCTGGAGGATCTCGCTCGCGCGCTCGGCGAGGCCGACGTGGAGATCGTCTCCACCGGCTCCACGGCCGCCCGCATCGCGGCCGCCGGCGTGGCCGTCACCCCGGTCGATGACGTGACCGGTTTCCCCGAGGTGCTTGAGGGGCGCGTGAAGACCCTGCACCCCTTCATTCATTCGGGCATCCTGGCCGATCAGCGTAAGGCCGCGCACCGCGAGCAGATTGCGCAGCTGGGCATCAAGGCATTCGACCTGGTCGTGTGCAACCTGTACCCGTTCCAGGACACGGTCGCCTCGGGTGCGTCCTTCGATGAGTGTGTCGAGCAGATCGACATCGGCGGCCCGTCCATGGTGCGCGCCGCCGCGAAGAACCATCCGTCGGTCGCCGTTGTGACCTCGCCCGAGCGCTACGCGGACGTGATTGAGGCCGTGGCGGGGGAGGGCTTCACCCTCGAGCAGCGCCGCGTGTTGGCCGCCGAGGCTTTCGCCCACACGGCGACCTACGACCTGGCGATTGCCGGCTGGCTGGCTGACGAGCTGGATCTTGAGGACGTGCGCGAGACCCTCGACGAGGCCGCCGAGTCCCACCTGGACGCCTCTGACGCGGCGTTCCTGGAGTCGCTGGGCTACCAGACCGAGGAAGATTACGTGGTGGAGGTGCCCGAGGAGGAGGGGCAGGCCTCGGGTATGCCCGTGTTCGTTGCCGACGCCTTCGAGCGCGTGGAGTCGCTGCGCTACGGCGAGAATCCGCACCAGGGTGCGGCCGTGTACCGCGAGATTGACGAGTCCTTCGAGGACGAGGATGCTGACGACGAGGCCCTGGCTCCGGGCATCGCGAACGCGCGCCAGCTGCACGGCAAGGCCATGAGCTACAACAACTACACGGATGGCGACGCCGCCCTGCGCGCTGCCTACGACCACGAGCGCCCCTGCGTCGCGATCATCAAGCATGCGAACCCCTGCGGTATCGCGGTGGCCGATGACGTGGCCGAGGCCCACCGCCTCGCGCACGCCTGCGACCCTGTGTCGGCGTTCGGCGGCGTCATCGCCGTGAATCGCCCGGTGAGCGTGGAGCTGGCCCGCCAGATCGTCCCGATCTTCACCGAGGTTGTGCTGGCCCCCGATTACGAGGAGGGCGCGCTCGAGGTGCTCAGCGCAAAGAAGAACCTGCGCGTCCTGCAGGTCGAGCCCCCGGCTCGCGGCTCGTACGAGTTCAAGCAGATCAGCGGCGGCCTGCTGGTCCAGGAGCGCGACGACATCGACGCACCCGGCGACTCCCCGGAGAACTGGACGCTCGCGGCCGGCGCTCCCGCCGACGAGGCGATGCTGGCGGACCTGGAGTTCGCGTGGCGTACGGTGCGCGCGGTTCGCTCCAACGCGATCCTGCTGGTCAAGGACGGCGCTTCGGTGGGCGTGGGCATGGGCCAGGTGAACCGCGTGGACTCGTGCAAGCTGGCGGTCGAGCGTGCAAACACGCTGGGCTCGCGCTCGACGGGGGATGCAGCGGCGTCCAACGTCGACAGTGCGGGCGGCGCTCGCGCGTCCGAGGTCGTGGCCGAGGCTCTCGAGCAGCGTTCCATTGGCGCTGTCGCCGCGTCGGATGCGTTCTTCCCCTTCGCGGATGGACTGCAGGTGCTCATCGACGCGGGCGTGAAGGCTGTCGTCCAGCCTGGTGGCTCGGTGCGTGACCAGGAGTCGATTGACGCGGCGAACGCTGCCGGCATCACGATGTACCTGACGGGAACGCGCCACTTCGCGCACTGATCATCCCTGCTGAAGGGTTCCAGGGGGCGAGCGCCGGTGTGGCGCTCGCCCCCTGAGATCTTGGCATCTGTGGTTGACAGGGGAGCGGTGGCAGAATATCGTTCAATTGTTGAATGAAAGGCTGTTAGCCCTGTTGAAAGGTGTCGTATGACCACCCTGACCGCTTCCCCCGTCGCCGCGCGTGAGAACCGCGTTCTTGCCGACCGCCTCGGTGGCACGATCGTTCGCGAGATCGCCCTGGTCGCTGCGGGCACGATCGCCATGATCGTCCTTGCCCGCATCTCGATCCCGCTGCCCTTCACGCCCGTGCCCGTCTCGCTGGGCACCCTCGGTGCGCTGTCGGTCGGCACGGCCCTCGGTGCCCGCCGAGGCCTCGCCTCCGTCGCGATGTACGCCCTCCTCGGCGTCGCGGGAGCCCCGGTCTTCACCGGCACGAACGTCGGCTG
Source organism: uncultured Actinomycetes bacterium (assembly GCA_963537175.1). Lineage (GTDB taxonomy): Bacteria > Actinomycetota > Actinomycetes > Actinomycetales > Actinomycetaceae > Pauljensenia. The sequence continues at coordinate 945 of CAUTDS010000053.1, read as the reverse complement.
GGCCTTCGCCTCCTTCGGCTACATCCTCGGCTACCTCCTCGTCGCCGCGATCGCCGGCCTGGCCGCCCAGCGCGGCGCTGACCGTCGCATCGTGACCATGGCGCCGACCGCCGTCGTGTCCCTTTTCTCCGTGTACATCGCGGGCCTGGCGTGGATGATCCCCTTCGCGCACATGACCCTCGAGCAGGGCCTGATGAAGGGCTTCGTCCCCTTCATCATCGGCGACCTGCTCAAGGCCGCCGTGGCCACCGGCGCCTTCCCGGTGCTGCGCTCCATCTTCCGCTGAGCCGCGCGCTCCAGCGCAACGCAAGTCGGCCTCGCCCCCTCCCGGGGCGGGGCCGTCGCCGTATCTGGCGTGCGCAGTGGTGACATGCGTAATGGAGCGCGACGGGGCGGGGCGCGCGCGGGTACCATTGGCAGGGTGAACGCTTCTGACATGCATCCCGTCCTCGTCGTCGACTTCGGCGCGCAGTATGCCCAGCTGATCGCCCGCCGCGTGCGCGAGGCCAACGTCTACTCGGAGATCGTCCCCCACACCATGAGCGTGGCGGACATGCTCGCCAAGGAGCCCGCCGCCATCATCCTGTCCGGCGGCCCGTCCTCCGTGTACGAGGAGGGTGCCCCCTCCGTCGATCCCGCGATCTTCGATGCCGGCGTGCCTGTCCTGGGTATCTGCTACGGATTCCAGACCATGGCCCACGCCCTCGGTGGCACCGTGGGCCGCACCGGCACCCGCGAGTACGGGCACACCGAGGCCACCGTGGCCGGTGACTCCTGCCTGTTCGGCGGCACCCCCGACGACCAGATCGTGTGGATGAGCCACGGCGACGCCGTCCAGGGCGCGCCCGAGGGCTTCACCGTCACCGCCTCCACCACCGAGACCCCCGTCGCGGCCTTCGAGTCGCGCGAGCGTCGCCTCTACGGCCTGCAGTGGCACCCCGAGGT
>CAUTDS010000052.1:0-12107 GCA_963537175.1 uncultured Actinomycetes bacterium | reverse complement strand
TGGTACTGCAACCGATGGGTTGTGGGAGAGTAGGACACCGCCACAACACACTTCAAGTCGAAGGGCCTCATCCGAACGGATGAGGCCCTTCGCGCATTTATTTCCTAAATTCACGCATTAACCGCGCACGCGCGTCAAGGGACACGCAGCGCTGTGACACTATGGGACTTGTGTCCTATGTGATAGCGATTGTTCTTGTGTCTAGCATTTCCGCGATCTATAGTAGTTGATGTTTCAATAAGACTTCGAAAGGAAACGTTATGTCTTCCGTTGCAATCGTCCTTGGTTCCGTTCGTCCCGGCCGCGCCGGCGAGCAGGTTGTTCGCTGGATCGAGGACCAGGCTCGTCAGGTTGAGGGTGTGCAGACCGTCTTCTTCGATCTGCGCGATTACCACCTCCCTCTCTTCGCGGAGGAGATGCCCCCGTCGATGAAGGCTCCCGAGCTGGCCGAGGCTGTTCGCCTTCGCGCTAACCTTGAGGCTAACGACGCCGTGCTGTTCGTGACGCCTGAGTACAACCACTCGGTCTCCGGCGCTCTCAAGAACGCTATTGACTACCTGCCCCCGGCCACGCTGAAGGAGAAGGCCGTTGGTCTGGTCGGCTACTCCTGGTACGGCGCGGTCAAGCCGCTCGAGCACCTGCGTGAGATCCTGTCGACCTTCGGTGCCGACGTGCGTGAGCAGCAGGTTGGCATCAACCTCGGCTCTGACTTCCAGGATGGCACTTTCGCGCCCTCCGAGGAGCTTGGCGTCCAGATCCGTGAACTTCTTGCGTCGTTGGCGTGAGGTGCGATTCTGAGCGGTTTTCGAGTGATTGTGGCGCCGGTGTGTGAGTGTGCTCGGCATGAGTCGGCTTGCGATCGTGGTTGAGCGCTTGGGGTCTCCTCGAAGGGGCCGTTCAGAGTATGGGTGTGGCCCGGCAGGACACTGCCGGGCCACACCCGTACCCGTTGGGGTCTTTGTGGATCGTCAGATCCAGCTCTGCAGCCACATGTGGGCGCGCCAGAAGTCGTAGTCGATGACGTCCCCGCGCCACAGCGGCATGAAATAGATGGCACAGCCCAGGATTGCAGCCGTCACGAGTGCGGCAAACGCCCACCCGGTGATCTGAGTCCGGCGGGAGGCTGGCGCGGGTGTGGGCGATCCGTCCATCGTCACCCACCCCGCGAGGAGCCCGACCATCCATGCGACCGCCAAGGCGACGAAAGGCGCAAATGCGACGGTGTAGAAAATGAAGATTGTGCGATGCGCATAAGCGAGCCACGGAACGTACAGGGCGATATATCCGAGGGCAATGATGCCCACGCGCCAATTGCGGTAGTAGAACGTGGCGACAAGGACGAGTAACAGGGCACCGATGCCCACCCACCATAGGAGGGGATTGCCGAGGGCGACGACGTCGCTCGCGCACTTGCCCGATCGGCAGCCCATCACGGCCTCGCCGTTGTTCCAGTAAAAGGAGGTTGCGCGCACCTGTGCGAGCCATGTGAATGGGTTGGACTGGTACTTGTGGGGCGTGTTCAGTCCGTTGTGGAATGTCCACATCTCCTTGTGGTAGAGCCACAGGTCGGCCAGCTGTCCGGCGAATCCCGCAATGCCGGAACGGCCGTGCCCGTGAGCGGAGGAGTGTGTGAACCAGCTGAACCAGGAAGCCACGTACGTGAGAATCGCGGTCGGAACCATGAGGACGAATGCCCACCACACGTCTGCGAGGAGTGCTCCGCGGATCGGCGTCGGATGTCCCGCTCGCCAGCGGCATGTCACCTCGCGCAGCGCGACGAACAGTCCGAGGAAGGCGAGCACGTAAATGCCGGACCACTTGACGGAGCAGGCGAGCCCGGTGCAGATGCCGGCCGCGAAGAGCCACGGGCGGTTTCCCGCATTGGGGCCGATCGCGAAGGGGCGGCGATCGCGCAGTGTGAGGTGCTCCCAGGCGGAGCGCCACCCCTGCCTCGGCTCGCCCAGTCCATCCCATGCCGCCAGCTTGGCGATGAGTGCGGGCTGTGCCATGTGCTGATCCTTTACGACGCACAGGAATGCGGCCAGCGCAAACATCGCCAGGAATCCGTCGAGGATGGACGTGCGGCTCATGACAATCGCCATGCCGTCCGTCGCCAGGAACAGGCCTGCGAGGAGGGTGATGGCGGGGGAACGGAACAGGTTCTGCGCGAGGCGGCACAGAAGGAATACGGTGATGACGCCGCAGATCGCCGCCGCGATGCGCCACCCCACCGGATCCGACTGGCCGAAGAACTTCATGCCCATCGCGATCAGCCACTTGCCCGTCGGCGGATGAACGGGATAGCCGCCCACCGCGGACAGGCCGGAGGTGTCCCCATTGGCGAACGCGGTGTCGACATCCTTCGCCCACGTTCCCTCATATCCGAGGGCGAGGAGTGACCAGGCGTCCTTCACGTAGTAGGTCTCGTCGAAGATGAGCGTGCGGACGTTGCCCAGTCCGGGCAGTCGAATGAGAGCGGCGACGAGCGTCGCAATCGCTGTCGCCACCCACCCCGCTGCGGGCGTCGACAGGCGCTGCGCCCATCCGTCGGTCGGGGGAGTGGACGAGGCCTTGGCTGGCTGCTCGGGGGCCTCGTCGTCGGTCGCCGGCTCGCGCTCGGGGAGGTCGCTGGCGATCTCTTCGCTTGCCGCCTCCTGCTCGAGGAGGTCCGCGGTCTCGTCGATCGTGTCGTTGTGTGCGTTCGCAGTATCCATCGCATCCGAGTCTAGCGGCCCTATCGCGCTGAAAGGAGTGCGGCGCACGTTCGCTCTCGTGCTTGGAGAGAATGTTCAGCTTGACCCTCTTGAGAACTGTTCTCGCTTGTGGCTATAATTTCGTGTACCCGAAAACTGCACAGGAGCAATAATGTTTTCCTCGACGACGCGCGGCGTAGCAGCCGCCGCTGGGCTGGCCCTGGCGACCGCCTCGCTGGCCGCCTGCTCGCCCTCCTCCTCGGACCACGGCCTCGCGGTCGTTGCCACGACCACGCAGATCTGCGACTACGTCACCCAGATCGCCGCGAAATCCGCCGACATTTCCCTCGACAAGACTGACGCTGCCGGAAAGAGCAGCCACGTCGGCGCGCAGAAAGATGGTGCCGCCCTCACCATGAGCCTCACCTGCCTGCTCGCCCCCAACGCATCCGCGCACGAGCACGAGATGACCCCCGCGCAGACCTCGGCACTCGCGCAGGCCGACGTCATGGCGGTCTCCGGCGTGGACCTCGAGCACTTCCTCGACGACGCTGTCGTCTCCTCCGGTTTCAAGGGCCGCATGGTCGTCACCTCGGGCGTCCTGACAGCTGCCGACATCGACAACCCGGGTACCCCGGACCCCGAGGGCCCCTACACGATTGATCGCGGAAGTGAGCGCGTGGACGTCGCCCCGTGGCCGTTCCCGCCGGAGGAAGCGGGGGAGGAACCCGAGTTCCGCTTCGACCCGCACGTGTGGACGTCGCCGAAGGGCGCTCGCGTCCAGGTCGCTAACCTCGGCGCGGGCCTCGCGGCTGCGGCACCCGACGCCGCCTCGTCGATCAACGCGGCCACGGCCTCGTACCTGGAGGAGATCGACGCGCTCGATGCGTGGACCGCCGAGGCCATCAAGACCGTGCCGGAGGGGCAGCGCGTGCTCTTTACCTCCCACGACGCCTTTGGCTACTTCTCGAGGGACTACGGGATCCGCTTCATCGGTGCGGCCCTGTCCGACTTCAACGAGCAGCAGGACGCCACCGCCGACCACATCGCCAAGGCCGTCGCGGCCGTCAAGGAATCCGGCGCGGTCGCGCTCTTCGCGGAAAACTCCAACAACTCCAAGTCCATCGAGGCGATCGCCCGCGCTGCCGGCGTGACCCCCATCGTGGGCGAGGACGCCATGTACGGCGACTCGCTGGGCCCCGACGGGTCCGAGGGAGCCACCTACGTCGGCTCGATCATCCACAACGTGCGCGCCGTGACGCAGGCGTGGGGCGGCACCGTCCCGGACCTGCCCGAGCGCCTGAAGGACCAGTGATGGGCAGACTCGTCTCCTTTCACGACGCGGCGCTGGGGTATGGGAATACCCCCGCGCTGACCGGCCTGACCCTCGACGTGTTCGGGGGCCAGGCCCTCGCCCTTGTTGGCCCCAACGGCGGCGGCAAGACCACCCTCATGCGAGGTATCGTCGGCGGCTGCTCGATCCTGTCCGGGACCGTAGAAGTGGACGCAACGCGCATTGGCCTCGTGCCGCAAAGCGCAGACCTGGACCTCACCTTCCCCGTGAGCGCGGCCGAGGTCGTCACCATGGGGCTCATCGCCGAAGCCGGCTGGGGCAAGCGCATCAGCGCCGACATGCGCACGCGGGTGAGCGCCGCCCTCGAGCGGGTGAACCTCAGCGACCGGGCAAGCAGGCGCTTCGGGACGCTCAGCGGCGGGCAGCGCCAGCGTGTCCTCGTCGCGCGCGCCCTCGTTGCGCGCCCCGAGCTGGTCATGATGGACGAACCCTTCAACGGCCTGGACGCTCCCAGCCGCGACATCATCACGGGCCTCATCGCCGACCTGACCGCTGACGGTGTCGGCGTCATCGTGTCCACGCACGACCTGTCGCTTGCGCGCGACGTGTGCTCCCAGGCGTGCGTGCTCGCCTCCCGCCTCGTCGCCCTGGGATCCACCGACGAGGCCCTCGCGCCCGCGGTCTTGGCGCGCGCCTACGGATCGAGCGCCGACGAGGCGATTGCGGCCCTGTCATGATCGCCCCCTACCTGCTGCGCCCTCTCATCGTCCTCGGCCTGCTCGCGCTCGCGGTGGGACCAGCCTCGACGCTGGTCAACCTGCGCCGCGCCGAATTCAGCGCCGAAACGATGGTCCACGGCGTCTTTCCCGGCATCGTCGTTGGCATGGCGGTCGGCGGGCGCGAAGCGATCATCCCGGGCGGCGCAGTGTGCGCGGCTCTTATTGCGGCAGCGCTCACCGTGGCCTCTCGCAAACAGCGTCACTCCGAGGCGACGACCGCAGTCCTGCTCACCGCCTTCTTCTCCCTCGGCATCGTGATCTCCCTGCGCATCGGCGACATGTCCGGGCAGCTCGAATCCCTCATGTTCGGCCGTCTCCTGGATATCACCCCGTCGCGCATGGCAACGAGCGCCCTCGTCCTCGTGGTCGCAGCCGCCCTGCTCACCCTCACCTGGCGCGCACAGGTCGCGGTGGCCTTCGACCGCGAGGCCGCGCACGTCAGCGGCATCCCGGTCACCTGGATTGACATCGCGTTCAACGCGGCGCTCGGCGCGATCGTGGTCGCGGCGTCGACGGCGGTCGGGGTCCTCCTCGTCGTCGGATACCTCATCGTGCCCGGAGCCTTCGGACGCCTCCTCGCGGCGGGACCACGCTCGATGATGCTCCTGGCCGGCGCCTGCGCGCTCGTCGGAGGATGGGCCGGATTTGGCGTCTCCCTCCTGCGCACCGCGCGCCCACTATCCCCGCAGGCGTGCGTCGCCATGGGGGTCCTCGTCTGCTTCGCGGCCGCCTGCGCCATCCGCGAGATCCGCGCCCTGCGCGCACCCACGGTCACCACCGCGTGTGAAACGTCGCGTGAAACGACCGTGAACGCCTGGGGAGGGCAGGCCTCGTGATCGCTAGCCTTCTCCTGTACCCCGCGCTCCACGTGACGATCATCGGGGCCCTGGGCGGCCTCGTCGGCGCCTTCGCCTACCTGGACCGACGCATCTTCTTCGCCGAATCCGTCACGCACGGGACGTTCCCGGGCGCGGTCCTCGGCGTGGTCATCGCCGCAGCCCTCGGACTGGGGCACTCGGGCATGTCGGCAGCGCTCTACGTTGGAGCGTTCCTGGGGACCATCCCGCTCGTCGCCCTCATGCGCAGGCTCGCCACGATCCCGGGTATCTCCAGCCAAGGCGCAGCCGGCATCGTGCTGACCGCCGGTTTTGCTTCCGGTTACTTCCTGGCGACCTGGTTCAAGCCCCTGCCCCTCGCGGTCAACTCCTTCCTGACAGGCTCCGTCATGACGGTCTCGCCCGCCGACGTCGCCTGGGCGGGTGGAGTGCTCGTGGTCGCTCTGCTTGTCGTGACGTTGGGTGGGCGCCACCTGATCGCCCACTGTTTCGACCCCGCCAACCCCGCCGCCGCCTCGCGCGCCGGGCGTCACGAGCTCGTCATCCTCGGCCTCATCCTCGCCTCAGTCACCGTGGCGATCCCCGCAGTCGGCACGATCCTGTCGATCGCGCTCATTGCCGCGCCGGCCGCCGCGCTCGCGCCTCTCGTGCGCAGCTCGCGCGCCTTCCTCGTCGGCTGCCCTCTGTTGGGGGCGCTCCTCGGAATCGTCGGTCTCGCGGTCGCCGTCCCCGCGCGCCTGAGCGCAGGCGGAACCATCGCGCTCCTGTGCGCCGCGTGCGTCCTCGCCTCGCGCGTCCCCCAATGGGTGGCGGGCGCGAGGCGGACGCGCTGTGCACGCGCAGGAAACCAGTGAGACGATACGGGCATGGAAGCAGCGACCGACACGACCAACGCCCCCGAGGCTGCCTCGACGTCCAAGGACGCTCGCGCGCAGGAACCCTACCGCCAGGAGGCGGGGACCATCCTGCTGGCCGCCACCCCGATCGGGGACGTGCGTGACGCCTCGCCCCGCGTCGTCGCCGCGCTTCAAGGAGCGGACATCGTCGCCGCCGAGGACACGCGCCGCGCGCTCGCCCTGGCCTCGCGCCTAGGCATCAAGCTGGGTGGCCGCCTCGTCGCCCTGCACGACCACAACGAGGCCGAGAAGGCCGCGGGCATCGTCGAGGCCGCCAGGGGAGGGGCGCGCGTCGTCTTCGTGTCCGACGCGGGTATGCCCACGGTCTCTGACCCTGGCTTCCGGCTGGCTCGTGCCGCCATCGACGCGGGCGTTCCTCTGTCCGTTCTGCCCGGTCCCTCCGCGCCGCTCGTGGCCCTCGCCCTGTCCGGCCTGCCGTCGGACCGCTTCGCCTTCGAGGGATTCCTACCGCGCAAGGATGGGGATGCCACGCGCTACCTGCAGGACCTCGCGACCGACCCGCACACGCTCATCTTCTTCGAATCGCCCCGGCGCGCAGCCGCCACGCTGACACGCATGGCCGAGGTCTTTGGCGCCGACCGCTCCGCCGCGCTGTGCCGCGAGCTCACGAAGGACTACGAGGAGGTGCGCCGCGGTACGCTCGGGCAGCTCGCGGAAGGTGCCGACGACGTCCTCGGCGAGGTGACGATCGTTGTCGCCGGATACGCGCGAAGCGCACGCGCCGAAGACCACGTCGGTGCCGTCCTCGCGCTCGCGGCGGAAGGCATGCGCCTCAAAGACGCCGCAGCTGAGGTGGCTGCGGCGACGGGCGCGCGCAAGAACGACCTCTACAAGGCCGCTCTCGCCGCGCGTTAAAAACGAGGCCGGGGAGCCTCAGACGATCTCGACGTGCTCCGACGTCATCCACTGGCGGGCCGACGCGCCCAGCTCCTCGGTCACGGGCGCGGTCAGCTCACGCAGGACACGCGTCTTGAAGTCCGCGCGAGCGGCGTCGACCGCCGTGCATGCGACGCAGTGCGACTCGGCGAGGCCCACGACGTCCACGTCCGTGATGCCAGCGTTGCGCAGGACCTGCTCCAGCGTCTCGCCCTCCTCAGTCGTTCCCTCGAAGCCCGAGTAGGCGGCCTTGTACTGGCCTTTCTTAATCGTCACGTCGGCGTTCACGTGCGCGAGAGCAGGGTGCAGCTCGGCCTCGGCCGTGCCCGCGACGCCGTGCGGGGGCCAGGTGTCCACGAAATCCGGCGTCTCGGAGAAGTGAGCGCCCGGATCGATGTGCCAATCCTGCGTCGTGACGATCAGCTGGTACTCGTCGCGGTGCGCGTCCACGTAGGCGGCCACGGCCTCGGCGATGGCGTTACCGCCCGTCACGGGGAGAGCACCACCTTCGCAGAACGTGGGCTGAACGTCGACGATAATGAGTGCGCGGGCCATGAAACCTCCCTGATAAATCAGTAATTTCCCCAAGCGTATCACCCGGGTCACACTCGCCCAAGGGCTGTTTCAATTCCTCGATATGCGGCCGGTTGCCCGTTTATGACAGCAACGCAGTATTGTTAGGGGCTATGAGTCGTATTCTGTCCGCCGTCGCATGGCCCTACGCCAACGGCCCCCGTCATATTGGTCACGTTGCGGGATTTGGTGTCCCCTCCGACGTTTTCTCCCGGTACATGCGAATGGCCGGCCACGACGTCCTCATGGTGTCCGGCACCGATGAACACGGCACCCCCATCCTGGTGGCCGCCGACGGCGCCGGCGTGAGCGCCCGCGAACTTGCAGACCAGAACAACCGCCTCATCGTCGAGGACCTCGTGGCCCTGGGCCTGTCCTATGACCTCTTCACCCGCACGACCGCCGGCAACCACTACCGCGTCGTCCAGGACATGTTCGCCACCGTGCGCGACAACGGCTACATGATCGAGCAGGTCACGCGCGCCGCCATCTCCCCGTCCACCGGGCGCACCCTGCCCGACCGCTACATCGAGGGCACCTGTCCGATCTGTGGAGCCGAAGGAGCGCGCGGCGACCAGTGCGATAACTGCGGCAACCAGATGGACCCGACCGAGCTCATCAACCCGCACTCGCGCATCAACGGCGAGACCCCCAACTTCGTGGAGTCCACCCACTACTTCCTCGACCTGCCTGCACTGGCCGATGCCCTGTCCGCGTGGCTCGACGAGCGCGAGAAGTCCGGCACCTGGCGTCCCAACGTCATCAAGTTCTCCCAGAACTTCCTCGAGGACATCCGTCCCCGCGCCATGACGCGCGACATCGACTGGGGTATCCCGGTCCCCGGCTGGGAGGACCAGCCCACCAAGCGCCTGTACGTGTGGTTCGACGCCGTCATCGGCTACCTGAGCGCCTCCATCGAGTGGGCGCGCCGCACCGGCGACCCCGAGGCGTGGCGCAAGTGGTGGAACGACCCCGAGGCCCTGTCCTACTACTTCATGGGCAAGGACAACATCGTCTTCCACTCCCAGATCTGGCCCGCCGAGATGCTCGCCTACAACGGTCAGGGGGCGAAGGGCGGTACCCCCGGTGACCTGGGTGTCCTCAACCTGCCCACCGAGGTCGTTTCCTCCGAGTTCCTCACGATGGAGGGCAAGAAGTTCTCCTCCTCGCACGGCATCGTCATCTACGTGCGCGACTTCCTCTCGCGCTACCAGGCCGACGCCCTGCGCTACTTCATTAGCGCCGCCGGCCCCGAGACCTCGGACTCCGACTTCACGTGGGCCGAGTTCGTGCGTCGCACCAATGGCGAGCTCGTCGCCGGCTGGGGCAACCTGGTCAACCGCACCGCGTCCATGATCGCCAAGAAGTTCGGCGAGATCCCGACCCCGGGTGAGCTCGAGGACATCGACCGCGCCCTCCTGGACGCCGTCGAGGCCGGTTTCGAGACCGTCGGAAACATGATCCGCCACCACCGTCAGAAGGCGGCGCTGTCCGAGGCCATGCGCCTGGTCGGCGAGGCGAACAAGTACGTGACCGATACCGAGCCCTTCAAGCTCAAGGCTCCGGAGCAGCAGGAGCGCCTCGCGACGGTTCTGTGGACCCTGGCGCAGGCGGTCACGGACCTCAACCTCATGCTCTCTCCATTCCTGCCCCACGCGGCCAACGACATCGACCGTGTCATGGGCGGCACCGGCGAGATCGCGCCCATGCCCTACATCGAGGAGGTCGCCGAGCTCGACCCGCAGGTCCTGCCCGCCGACTTCGAGGGACGCGACGGCTACCCGATCATCACGGGCGACTACACGAAGGTTCCGACCTGGGAGCGCCACCCGATCACGGCCGGCACGCCGATTGCCAAGCCCACGCCGGTGTTCGTCAAGCTGGACGAGTCCATCGTCGAGGAGGAGCTTGCCCGCTACGCGGACGCTCACCCCGACGACGTGACCGGCGCCTGATCTGGGCTTTTCGTTGATCTGGCACGTTTTGTGACAGGTGTGACGCACGTTTGACAGCGCGCGGGTGGGACGGAAGAGTCCCGCCCGCGCGCTCGTTCGTCCCGGGGTGTTACCGTGAGGTCATGGCCGAAGATTTTCTCGCGTCCGCCCTCGCTGCCGAGGCCTCGTCGCGCGCCCAGCAAGATCCCGACTACCCCCTCTTTCACGTCGCGCCCCCGGTGGGCCGACTGAACGACCCGAACGGCCTCATCGAGGTTGACGGGACGTACCATGCGTTCTTCCAGTACACGCCCGAGCACCCGCGTCGGCTCGTCTACTGGGGTCACGCCACCTCCGCCGACCTGACCCGCTGGGACTATCACGCCCCCGCGATCCTGCCCGACACCCACCAGGACGCCAACGGCGCCTACTCGGGCACGGCCATCGAGGTCGGCGACCACGTCGATCTGTGGTACACCGGCAACTACAAGGACCCCGAGACGGGGGAGCGCGAGGCCACCCAGTGCGTCGTCACCACGACCGACATGGTCCACTTCGACAAGCAGGTGCCCCCGGTCATCGAACGCCAGCCCGAGGGGTACACGGCCCACTTCCGTGACCCGCAGGTGTGGCGTGACGCGGACGGTTCCTACCGGATGTTGCTGGGCGTCCAGCGCGAGAACCTCACGGGCGCGGCTCTGCTGTACCGCTCGACCGATCTGCGCGCCTGGGAGTGTGAGGGGGAGATGACATTCCCCGACGCCGGCGGTGTCTTCGACGCGTTCGGTTACATGTGGGAGTGCCCGAACCTCGTGCGCCTCGTCGACGAGGAGACCGGTGAAGCCCACGACGTGTTGATTTTCTGCCCCCAGGGCATCTCGCCGGAGCGCGAGGGCTTCGAGAACGTCTTCCCGTGCGTTGCCATCGTCGGCGAGCTCGTCGGCACCGAGTTCCGCGGGGCCGACGGCTCCTTCGAGGAGCTCGACCGTGGCACCGAGTTCTACGCGCCCCAGATCATGGCTCGCTCCGCTGCCACTTCGCCGGATATGCCCACCCTCCTCTTCGGCTGGGCGGGCAACGCGGGCGAGGACGACCAGCCCTCCATCGAAACCGGCGGCTGGGTGCACTGCTTCACCGCCCCGCGTGCCCTGACCCTGCGCGGCGGCCGCGTCATCGCTCGCCCGTACCTGCCGGGCCTGCCCCTGGCCCCCGCCACGCTTGAGGGCGCTCCCGGGGATGAGGCCGGGGCGCGCATTTCGGAGCTCGTCGGCTCGCGCTCGTGGCGCCTGGCCTTCGAGGCCTCCTACGAGGGGCCCCTGTCCGTGCGCATCGGCGAAGAGTCCGGTCTGTCGATCATCCTTGAAGACGGACGCCTCACTGTCGACCTGACGGGCACGCGCTACCCCCACGGTGGCCGCCGCGTCGTCACCCTGGATGCGGGGGCGGCCGGCCGCGTGGAAATCCTCCACGACCGTTCGATCACCGAGATCTACCTGGGTGACGGCTCGCGCGTCTTCACCACCCGCAGCTTCCTGAACGGGGAGGGTGCAGGAGTGACGCTCGTGGGCGCCGCCTCCGTGACGAACGTGAGCGCGGCGCGCGCCGACTGAGAAGCGATGGACGAGGTCGTGGCTGCTCACAGTGGCCACGGCCTCGTCATATGTGTGCGGTGTCTCAGTCTCTGACCTGAGACGATGCCCCTCGCACCTTGCGTTGAGGACTCTGTCACCCGTAGTATGTCAATCGATTGCTACACACCGCCCAGCGCGGCGTAACAATGGCGTTGCGCGTGGGGTTTTGAGAAAGGAATGTGGTCGGCAATGGATCACGCCAAGGTGGCAGGAGAGGTCGTCGAAGCAGTCGGCGGCGCATCCAACATCAGCGCAGCAGCGCACTGCGCAACCCGTCTCCGCCTGGTGATCGCGGACGAGTCCAAGATCAACCAGCAGGCCCTCGACGACAACGAAGATCTGAAGGGCACATTCGCCGCCGGCGGCATGTTCCAGATCATCGTCGGTCCCGGCGATGTCGATCAGGTCTACGCCAACATGGTTGCGAACCATGGCGTGCGTGAGGTCTCCAAGGACGAGGCCAAGGAAGAAGCAGAAAAGGGCGGCAACCTCTTCTCGCGCTTCATCAAGATGATCGCGGACATCTTCGTTCCGATCCTCCCGGCGCTGGTCGCCGGCGGTCTGATGATGGCCA
>CAUTDS010000051.1:0-12183 GCA_963537175.1 uncultured Actinomycetes bacterium | reverse complement strand
TGGGGATGATGGTGGGCTCGCCGCCTTCGAGGACGGCGATAGCGGAGTTGGTGGTACCGAGGTCGATGCCGACTGCACGTGCCATGGTTGTTGTCCTTTCGTTCGCTAGGCCGTCTCCGCTTCCGGAGAGGCTCGCGTTGGTCTGTGTGGTTTCTGTGTGCCGGGAGGACCCCGACACATCCTTGAGTCTGATGTACTCAACTTTAGGAGCAGGGTTTTTATTCCGCAACCCGAAGCTCTCAAACCTGAGTCTGATGTACTCAACTTTGTCGGGCTGGCTTTTATTCCATCGCCGAGTCCTTCAAAGCGTGAGTCACTCAAAACCTGAGTCTGATGTACTCAACTTTCTTTTCTCGTTTTTATTCCACCCCACCTGGCTAGACAAAACGCGGCACAGCACTACCAAAAGTTCCATAGTGTCAAGCATGCGTAAGCGAAGCGAAAGCCGCGCGTAAGTTTTTACAAAATCCGAAAGTGGCGTACTACACCCCTCCTCTGGCAAACTAGTAACGCTATCAACGACCGAGAGTCCCGTCAATCAATGGAGACTTGATGCGCATCACGAACCGACTGGCTGGCAGCCTCCTCGCCGGCCTACTGACACTAGGAATGGCAGGTCCCGCCTTGGCCGACACGCCAGCAGCCGACGGTGCCCAGTCCGGCACCACCGCCCCCCAGACCACCTACGACGCGCGCTACGCGATCCCCGCAGCCGTCGCCGCCTCTGACCAGGCGAAGGTCGCACAGTGGCAGGACATGAAGTACGCCATGTTCATCCACTGGGGCGTCTACTCCTCCTACGCAGGCTGGTACAAGGGCCAGAAGCAGGAAGTGGGCTACCCCGAGCAGATCAAGGCGTGGGGCCACCAGCAGACCTGGGACTCCCGCATCCCGCTGCAGGGCATCCCGCGCGAAGAGTACCTGGCCACCGCCCAGACCTTCGAAGCCCCCAACTTCGACGCGACCGCATGGTGTCAGCAGGCCAAGGACACCGGCATGAAGATGCTGCTCATCACCTCCAAGCACCACGACGGCTTCGCCATGTGGGACACGGCCACGACCGACTACAACTTCACGAAGCAGTCACCCTCGCACCGCGACCCGCTCCTCGAGCTGTCGCAGGCCTGCAAGAAGGTCGGCATCAAGTTCGGCCTCTACTTCTCCAACATCGACTGGGAGAAGCAGCCCGAGAACCCATGGATGAACAACAACACCCTGGACGAAGAGGGCTACATGGACTACATCCATGCTCAGCTCAAGGAACTCCTCGGTGGCAAGTACGGTGAGATCGCCGAGCTCTGGTACGACATGGGCAAGCCCAACCCCGCCCAGTCCGACCAGCTGCGCCAGTGGGCCCATGAGCTCCAGCCGAACATCATGATCAACTCCCGCGTGGGCAACGACCGCGCGGACTTCGAGGTCGGCTGGGACAACGAGATGCAGTCCGAGCAGACCCAGGGCCCCTGGGAGTCGGCCGTCTCGATCTTCCACAAGACCTGGGGCTACGCCAACTGGGACGACGCTGCTCCCACCTACAAGGACACCGGCTACCCGGACTACACCGAGGAAGACTGGGACCACATCCAGCAAGTCGACAACACGACGGCCCTGCGTAAGGCCCCCGGCGGCGCCCACACCAAGACCACCGAGATCGTGGGCAACATGTTCTCGACCGTGGCCCTGGGCGGCCAGTTCCTCTTCAACGTCGGCCCGAAGTTCGACGGCTCCTACGACCCGTGGGACGCCTCCGTCCTCAAGGGCATCGGCGACTGGAACCGCGCTCACCCCGGCATCCTCAACAACTCGCGTCCGACCCACTTCCCCATCGAAACCTGGGGCAAGACCATGGTCGATGACTCCCACATCTACCTGGGCATCGAGAAGTGGCCCGCCGACGGCACCATCACGCTGCGCGGCGCCGGCGCCAACGACATCTCCTCGGTGAAGCTGGACGGCTCCGATGCCGCTCTGGCCTACAAGGTCGAGGGCAACGACCTCGTCATCACGCTGCCCGCGCAGCCCGACGAGATCCTCCCCGTCGTCACGGTCACCACGAACGGCGCGCCCAACTACGTGCCCACCGGCCTGACCACCATCGGCACCGAGGCGACCACGATCCCCGCCTCCAGCCTCGAAAAGTTCAAGGCCCCCACCCCCAAGACCGGCGAGACCAGCTTCACGGCCTCCATCACATCCGGTGACAAGGTCGCCTCGGGCGTGAGCGTCTCCTTCGACACCGAGGGCTTCACGGACGCCTACGCGAAGTACAAGGTCACCGTCGACGGCCAGGTCATCAAGGGCCTGACGGTCGCCGAACTCAAGGAGGGCGTCGGCCCCTTCGCGATCGGCTCGAACCAGACCGCCCGCGTGACCCTCGAGTACGACAACCCGGCGTACGCCCTCAAGGGCTTCGGCAAGGGCACGACCGTCAAGTCGGTCACCGTCAAGGCCGAGAAGCTCTCGACCCCCGCCGTGACCGTCGAGCCGTCGACCGTCGAGGCCGGCAAGACCGTCACCGTGAAGGGCACGGGCTTCGCTCCCGAGTCCACCGTGACGATCACGCTGCACTCTGAGCCCGTCGAGGTCGGCACCGCCACCACAGATGAGAACGGCGACTTCACCGCCGAGGTGACGATCCCCGCCGACACCAAGGCCGGCGACCACACGGTCGTCGCCGAGTCCGCCTCGCCGGCAGTGACGGCCTCCGCTCCACTGACGGTCACCGCGCCCCCGGCACCCGCCGAGGACCCAAGCGCCGCTCCGAGTGCGCAGCCCTCCGCGGCTCCGGCACCCGCGCCCCAGCAGGGCGGAAAGGGAGGCCTGGCACGCACCGGCACCAACGCGCTGCTCGCTGTGGCAGCCGCGCTGATCGCCGCGGGAGCGGGCACGGCGTTCATCCGCCGCTCGCGCCTGGCCAAGGCCTAAACACCGCGTGGGCTTAACCACCACAGATGGGGGCGGGGCGTACCTGACGGTACGCCCCGCCCCCACTTACACTGGAGCAATGCGCTGCGACCACTTTGACGCCGGAACCTGCCGGTCCTGCTCCCTCCTCCCCCAGCCCTACGAGCGCCAGCTCGCCGGCAAGGTGGAGGCCGTCGCAGCCACCCTCTCCCCCGTCCCAGGAGCCGGGGACATCGCCTGGCTAGCCCCGGCCTCGTCCCCGGAAAAGGGATTTCGCACGAGCGCAAAGCTCGTTGTCGGAGGAACCCGCCGACGCCCCACCCTGGGCATCCTGGGCCCCGACCGCCGCGGCGTCGACCTGCCCGGCTGCCCCATCCAGCACCCCGCGATCAACCGCGCAACGCCCGGTCTCAAGCGCTTCATCCGCTCCCTGGACCTGACGCCCTACGACGTTCCCACCAAGCGCGGGGAGCTCAAGAACATCCTCATCACCGTGGGCGAGGACCAGCGGCTCATGATCCGCTTCGTCCTGCGCACGCGCGACCGCGTCTCCGATATCCGTTCGGCGCTGCCGCTGCTACGCGACCTCGTGCCCAGCGCACACGTCGTCACCGCGAACATTCACCCCACGCACGAGGCCATCGTCGAGGGCCCCGACGAGATCATCCTGACGCGCGCACGCACGCTTCCCCTGGCCGTGGAGGGCCTCGAGCTGGGACCTCGCTCTTTCGCGCAGACCAACGCGTCCGTCGCCTCAGCCCTGTACGAGCAGGCCTCGGTGTGGGCGTCGCGCCCCTTCTCCGATGGGCGGCTGCCCGAGAGCCTGTGGGACCTGTACTGCGGCGTCGGCGGCTTCGCCCTCGCCGCCGCGCGCGCCGGATTCCCACGCGTCACCGGCGTCGAGGTGTCCTCCGGGGCGATCTCCTCTGCGATCAGCGCCGCACGCCACGCCGGCCTGTCACGGTCGGCCGCGTCCTTCATCGCGGACGACGCGACCGCGTGGGCACGCGCCCAGTCGCCCGAGGATGTGCCTGACGTTATCGTCGTGAACCCGCCGCGCCGAGGCATCGGAGCCGACCTGGCCGCCTACCTCAACGAGTGCGACGCGCCCCGCGTCATCTACTCCTCGTGCAACCCCACCTCACTGGCCACAGACCTGGCGGCCATGCCCACGCTGCGCCCCGTTGAGGGCCGCGTCTTCGACATGTTCCCGCACACAACCCACGCCGAGGTCGCCCTCCTCCTCGAGCGCGCGTAGGACCCTCGGATCGCGCGTCCGTCCCGGGCCTCGGCCGGTTACAATTGGACCTAACGTTAGGAGAAACATGACCGTCGAACTTATCACCGCAGCCACGCCCGAGATCCACGAGGCCATGGGCCGCCTGATCCCGCAGCTGTCCCGCTCCGCCGCCCCCATGAGCGAGGCCGACGTGCAGCGCTTCCTCTCCCAGTCAGGCGTGCACCTCTTCGTGTTCCGCCCCGACGCAGCTGACGCCGACGGCAACCACCCGATCCTCGGCATGCTGTCGCTGGCCACCTTCGAGATCCCCACCGGCGTGCGCGCGTGGATTGAGGACGTCGTCGTCGACGAGGCCGCCCGCGGGCAGGGTGCCGGCCAGGCCCTCGTGGTCGCCGCAATCGAGCACGCCCAGAAGATCGGCGCGCGCACCGTCGACCTCACTTCACGCCCCTCGCGCGAGGCCGCGAACCGCCTGTACCAGCGCGCCGGCTTCCAGCTGCGCGAGACCAACGTGTACCGCGTGACGCTAAACTAACGAAGTACACGCGACATTCAGGAAAGTTATGCCAGCTTCAGCGAGGAGACAGCATGACCAGCGCAGAGGAACTGACCCAGAAGCCAGAGACTCAAGCAATAGCAATCGAGTCAGTTGACGGCTTACTTCACGCAATAGCCGGCGTCCAACAAGCACAAATTACAGACGATGGGCATCTTGAGGCAGTAATTAAGCATCAGAGTACCGAATTCTGGTACAGAGGACAGAAGAACTGGGACTGGAGACTTGATCCCGGAATCCTCCGAGCCGTCGACAACGTTGACGCCAAAAATGAACTAGAGTATCTATATCAATTTCGCCAAGTCGCTGCACCAAAATTCAACACACTCCGACTCGATAAATGGGGATGGATAACATATGCCCAACATCACGCACTTCCGACACGCCTGCTGGACTGGTCAACACAACCGCTAATTGCACTCTACTTCGCATGCGAAAACGAGCATGAAAAACGACAGAGAACGGGCCTCGAAACAAAACCAGCATCGGAAATCGACGGCGCATTCTACATACTCTTACCAAGAGAGCTAAACCTGAAAGCAGTAAAGCAAAATACTCAAATTGGGTGCATTAGGGAGAAAGGCCTCCCTCCACTACTTGTCGAAGATAACAAAGATCTAGATCCATACCATCCGAAATATGGAACAGCGTACAATCCACCGATAGCAGTCCGCGCACCCCTCCTGTTTGAAAGAATCATATTTCAGTCCGGAACGTTCACAATACACCCCCCAGCATCGCCGAAGACAGACAGCTTCGATGGTTGCATCCACAAGCTACGAATACCGGCCGAGTGCAAAAGTAGGATCCGTGATGAACTAGCAATACTAGGAATATCTCCATACTCCATCTATAGGGATCTAGACAGAGCATCTAGGGACATCACAGAAAGAGACTGAGATGACGATTCAAACTGATGAATTACCAAACTTTAGCATCCGTGACTTTTACGCACTTTACGACGAATTTGATTTTGACCCCCCCTATCAACGAGAAGGTGACGTATGGAACCTGGAAACCAAACAACTGTTCATCGACTCGATAATCAACGATTTTCTCATTCCGAGGGTCTACATTGAGCAGACTGCACTTAAAGAACAGAATAGCACCCAAACAAACAAACGATGGTCAATTTTAGATGGAAAACAGCGACTTCAGACAATCATTGAGTTTGAAGCAGGAAAGTTCTCCCTATCAGAGGACTTCATCTATTTCGACGCGCCAGATGCGGAAGACGAAGCGAATAACGATAGCGCACGGTTCAAGTGCGCCGGAAAAAATATCACCGACCTGCGGAGAGACCACCCTGAGATTGCACAGAAATTCGACACTTTCATAATTCCTGCGGTAATCATTAAAACAACTTCCACTGACGAGGTTGAAGAAATGTTTGCACGCCTGAACTCGGCGAGTGACCTCAACGCAGCTGAGCGACGAAACGCAGTGAACTGCCACCTCAGGACCCTCACGAACCAGCTTGCTCAACATGATTTCTTTACATCCAACTGCCCAATCAAGGACGCACGATATAAATATCGCGAGATCGCTTCTAAACTAATTGTCACAGAACTCCAATATGCAACAAGTGGAAGACTACATAATCTCAAAGCAAAAACGCTCATGAAGGCCTTCCAATCTAGCAAAGCACAGGATGCAGGCTATACAGATACAAACGTAAGCGATGCGCACAGTTTAGCCAAATCGACTCTCAATCGAATGTCTATAGTGTTCAACAATAACGATCCATTACTTCGGTCGATTGGCTCTTTGGTTGTGTACTATCTTTGTTTCCGAGAAGATGACATAAGCACATCACGCGACAGAATTGAACAGTTCGAAAAGTTACGTCGCGACCAGGTGCGCAACGACCGTACCTCAGAGGAACCAGACACTAGCAACGAAGCACGATTGCTCCGCCTTTACAACGGCTGGGTACAGTCTTCAAATGACGGACGCGCACTCGAAGAACGTGCGTGCATCTTGAAAGCTTATTTAAGCCACGATGATGATACTTGGGCAACGGTTATCGCAAGCAAGATTTTGGTTTCTTTTTCTGAAGAGGTCGGCTCCACACAGGCACAATCACATCAACCAGAAGCGGACTAGGCTTTACTTTCGTGCATCGCGTTTATTCAAATTTGCGACCGATGCTGTCGGTTATCAAATTTGAGCTGGGCGGTTCGCGCGCTCATTTTGCCTACCCAGACGACTTACACTGCAGAGTGATGGCAATTTCCATATTTTTAAGCCGCTCATTGTCAAATCGTAGCCGATTTTGAGGAAGCGGTTTCTTATACCTAGCGAAAGCACATACTCCATGTTTACGCTACCCGACCTAATGGTCCCATCACCGATCAGACCGTGATTCATCGGAACGGCAGCAACACTAGCGACTGACTCTGATTTTCAACACGCAATCCCGCGCATTCGGCGTCCTTGCTTTATTCATAGAATCTTTCCCGCATGCGACAAGCTAAATACTCTTGCACCTCTTGGGTCAGTTGATCAGCACTTTTCAGTGCCGAGGGAAGGGCCTCAGCCCACGTTCTCCCGGGGTGCAGCGTGTCCCACTGCGGTCTTGCACCCCTAGCCCGACCGCGTCCAGGAGCATGGTTTCCGAATCCATCGATACGAGCATTCCAGACAGGCTGATGGCGACGGATCATCGCTGACTCTCCCAAGGCGATCCATACATCCTCCATCACGAGCCAACGCACAGAAAAGTCTTCGATATTCAGGTTGATTGCTGCCTCAATACTCTTTCTATGGTCTTTAAGACGCTTCGTCAGCGCTGTTGTCTGTGTTGCAAGCTCAATTCCTTTTCGAGCACCGCTCGGAGAGGCCTTTCCGATGTAGATCGGCTCGATAAGATTCTCCGCGTTAACAGCAGCAAGCGCCTTATACGCAGGGAATTTTCCGTGATAGTAGAGCGCATAGACGCCCGCTCCATCAAATTCTGGCACCAATGCTAGCGGGACTGGCTCTTGGAGATGAAGTGCATGCACGATCGACTCGGCAAGATTTTCCATCGCAAGAGGATTAAACGGTTTCATCAGACAAAACTTCCCTTCACACCGTCAGCTACGGCGCTAGCATTGTCACGTTCTGCGGCTAACGTCAGATGGTCACGTACAGAACTTGCTACGACCTCTGCGAGGCGGACCGGAACAGCATTGCCTAGTTGACGCATCGCCTCAGTCCAAGGGCCATCCAACTGATATTCATCAGGAAACGTCTGAATACGGGCCGCTTCACGAACTGTAAAGTAGCGTACTCGCCCATCAGCGTAACGTACCATGTTCTCACCACCGGGAACACCATGCACGCCCGCCTTGAGAGCCTTCGATGGCGAATCAATATAAGATCCAGTATGTCCTGGATAAGCACGCGCCCCCTTCTGCAGCACATGATTTAGGAACCGGGGGCTCCCTTGTTCACGCGGCGTAGGCAGTCCCGCGAGCGCGTCCCGCACCGTCACCCAGGGAAGTGCCTCATCAGCTTCAGCACGTCCACGCACCTCGATTCGGCGCTGACGCATAGGGACACTCCAGCGCTCCCAGTACTCTCCTGACTCCTGGACTGCTCGCAATGATGCCGCACTATGTGTCGGCTTTGGGAAGTGCCATTCTGCATCAACATCCGTTCTAAAACCAACAAAGAAAACACGCCACCGCTGCTGCGGCACCCCGTAGTCCGCTGCATTCACGAGCTTCGTAAGAACACGGTACTGCAGATCCGATCGCACGGAAGTGTGCTCCGATTGCAGACGAGCGTAATGTTCCTGCCACGCTTCACCCTCCCTCGCAACCAGCTCAGGATGCGCGAGGCGCAGCTTAATGTACGAGAAATAGTCCGAGAATGAAGAACGAGTGAGACCTCGAACGTTTTCAATCAGGAAAGCTCTCGGCTTCAGCTGGCGAATGACCTCAGCAGTCGCTGGAAACATGTCACGCGGATCATCAGCAGCCATAGCTTTTCCGCCCAACGAAAACGGCTGACACGGAGGCCCACCACTCACAAGGTCGATACCTTCACCAAGCGATGTCCAATCGACATCACGAACGTCCCCCTCGCGAACGTCGATGCCAGAAACGATAGGGAGTCCTCGATCCCTGTTCAGCCGGAGAGTTTGGCAGCACCACGCATTCCACTCAGCCACAAGCTCGGTGGAAAAACCCGCGAGGTGGGTTCCCAGTAGGAGACCACCACCACCAGCAAACAGTTCAACGCTTCTCATACGATCATTGTCCCAGTATCCACCCACAACTGCGTACCTCACGCACGGGGTCAGCTGTGGGATCAAGCAAGGTCCTGATCCGAGCGAGCACTTTGCATCTAGGTTATCCAGCTCTTCAAGAAATCTAGGATCTCACAGCATGCACGACAGCAGCCATCATCGGTTTAGGCACGACAGTGCCAGAACCCGTAAGTTCACAATCACCCACTGAAATCGCCGTCACCACTGCAACCGCCGATACGGGCCAACGTGAAACCGCCGTCACCACTGCTCGCCCCTGAACAGCAACCGTTGAAACCGACGACACCACTGCAACCGAAAAACGCACGAAAAACATCCATTTCTCGCCCGCAAAGGCGATGGCGGTTTCAATTGGGGCTCGGCCTGCGCGAGCAAAGGTGATGGCGGTTTCAACTGCCCCACTCACCGGCCCGCAAAGGCGATGACGGTTTCACGCGAGAGATTTGCGATGCCCGCTGGCTATGGCGGGGCCTGGCCGCACAACGAGCAACGCACAGAACCAGCCATCAGCACACCCGGCCCCGCCGGTGTGGAGGGCACCGGAGGGCGCAAGAGAGCCTGGCTGCGGTGCCCGTGGGCGGAGGCGGGGCCAGGGCGGGCCACTCACAGCCACAAGCCCCGCCCGATTGGAGGCCGCCGCGAGGCCTGCGGGGCCTGGCCGGGCTTCGAGCCGACGCGCCGAGCGAAGCTCGTGGCGCGGACGGCTCGAGGGCGGGCAGGCCGCGCGGCGGCCGGAGATCAGGCGGCGCCACAAGCACCGTGCAAAAAGTTAGAACTCCTCGTAGTACTCCGGGTTCTGGTCGGCCTGGCGGCCATCGGGGCGTCCGAGTGCGCTGATCGCCGCCATCTGCTCGGAAGACAACGAGAAGGAGAAGATGTCGAGGTTCTCGCGCTGGCGCTCAGGGTTACCGGACTTGGGCAGGGGCATGGTGCCGAGCTGGTAGTGCCAGCGCAGGATGAGCCGCGACGGGGATACGCCCGCTTCGGAGGCCAGGGCAACGATCGCGGGGTCTTCGACGATGCGCCACTTGCGCCCCAGCGGGCTCCAGGACTCGGTGAGCACGCCGACCTGCGCGTGATAGGCCAACGCGGGGGCCTGCGGGAAGTAGGGGTGCAGCTCGATCTGGTTGACGCTCGGGTACTCGCCGGTCTCGGCGTGCACACGGTCGAGGTGTTCGGGCAGGAAGTTGCACACGCCGACGGAGCGGATCAGGCCGCGGTCGCGCGCGTCCAGCAGGGCTTGGAAGGCCTCGACGTAGAGGCCGCGCTTGGGGTTGGGCCAGTGGATCAGGTACATGTCCCAGTAGTCCAGGCCGGCGCGCATGAGGGATTCTTCGAGGGTGTAGACGGCCTCGTCGTAGCGCTGGTGGCGCCCGGGGAGTTTGGACACGAGGCGCAGGTCTTCGCGGGGCACGCCGCAGCGGCGCACGGCCGCCCCGAGGGCGCCCTCGTTCTCGTAGTTGAAGGCGCTATCCAACATACGGTAACCGGCCTCGATGCCGGACACCATGGAGGCCACGCCCGAGGTACCGCGCAGGTTGTAGGTGCCCAGCGCGATCGCGGGCACGTCCAGCCCGTCGGACAGGGTGTATGCGGGAATCTCACTCATGCCTCAAGCGTAGGCCACGCCACGCGCGGCGTTCTACCATTGGGGTATGGCACAGCTTGAACTGGACGAGGTCCACGCGAACGCGGTGGACTATCAGCATTTCCTCCTTGATTCTCCTTCCCCCTATCACGCGGCCGAGGTCGTGGCGCAGCGCCTGGTGGACGCCGGCTTTACGCGCGTCGACGAGAAGGGCGCGTGGGACGCGTCCCCGGGCGGTCACGTGATGGTGCGCGGCGGGGCGGTGGCCGCGTGGTTTGTCCCGGAGACAGTGGCTGACGACGCGGGCTTCCGCATCGTGGGCGCGCACACGGATTCGCCGGCGTTCTCGGTGAAGCCGTCGGTGCAGTCGACGACACCGGATGGGTGGGGCCAGATCGACGTCGAGGTGTACGGCGGCATGATGTGGAACTCGTGGCTGGATCGCGAGCTGACGCTGGCGGGCCGTCTGGTCCTGAATAGCGGCGAGGTCGTCCTGGCCCGTACGGGCCCGATTGCGCGCATCCCACAGCTGGCGATTCACCTGGATCGCGACGTCAACCCGGGTGGCCTGAAGCTGGATCCGCAGAAGCACCTGCACCCGGTGTGGACGGTGGATAACCCGTACGGCAACGTACTGGAGTATGTGGCGCGCACGGCGGGCCTGGATGACGCGTCGCAGGTCGCGGCCTTCGACCTGATCCTCACCCCCAGCCAGGGGCCGGGTTTCTTTGGTGACAAGGGCCAGTTCATCGCGGCCTCGCGCCAGGACAACCTGTCGAGCGTGCACCCGGGCCTGGTGGCCCTGGAGCGCCTGGCCGCGCAGGGCACGCCTGCGGGCGGCGACGTCACGGTGTTCATGTGCTTCGATCACGAGGAGGTGGGTTCGGAGTCGCGCACGGGCGCGGCCGGCCCGATCTTGGAGACGGTGCTGCGCCGCACGGCGAAGGCTCTGGGCCGCGACGAGGACGGTTTCGAGCGCATGCTCGCGGCCTCGTCGTGCGTGAGCGCGGACGCGGCGCATTCGGTGCACCCGAACTACGCGGGCCACCACGATCCGGATAACCGCCCGATGATGGGCCGCGGCCCGATCGTCAAGATCAACTCGAAGCAGCGTTACGCGACGGACGGCGAGGGCATCGCCCTGTGGAATCGTGCGTGCGCGGCGGCGGGCGTTGCCTCGCAGAACTTCGTTGGCAACAACGCGATGCCGTGTGGGACGACGATCGGCCCGATCACGGCGACTCGCCTGGGCATCCTGACGGTGGACGTGGGCATTGGCCTGCTGTCGATGCACTCGGCGCGCGAGATGAGCCACGTGGATGACCTCCTAGACCTCTCCCGGGTGCTCGAGGCGTACTGGCAGGGCGCCTGACGCCCGGGTCGCCCGCGCGCGGTGAGCCCGAAGGGCGAAGCCGTGGGCGGGGCACCTGACGCCCGCACATGAAGAAACCCCAGCCTCGTCCATTCAATCGGAGAGGCTGGGGTTCTTTCGTCTATCGGGTGCGCTCAGAGGTTGGCAACCGCGGTGACGGTGACGGGCACATTGCCGCGCGTGGCCTTGGAGTAGGGGCACAGCTGGTGCGCGCGGTCGACGAGGGCCTGGGCGCGGTCGAGCTCGACGCCGGGGATGAAGACCT
>CAUTDS010000050.1:0-12440 GCA_963537175.1 uncultured Actinomycetes bacterium | reverse complement strand
AAGGCGACCGAAGGCGAGCCTTTCCCCATTCGTGCGACCGTGTTCCGCGAAGGACACGACGCATTCGCCGCCGAGGCCGTCCTGCTGCGCCCGGACGGAGGTGAATACTCCCGCACGCGCATGGTGGACATCGCCCCCGGCCTCGACCGGTACGAGGCCTGGGTGGCCGCCGACGTCCCCGGCGCGTGGTCGTTCCGCGTGGACTCCTGGTCGGACCCCTACGCGACATGGCGTCACGACGCGACCGTGAAGGTCGGCGCCGGCGTCGACGTCGAGCTCATGCTTGAGGAGGGCGCCCTCCTCATGGAGCGCGCGGCCGAAGGCACCGCGTACGGCAACCCCTCCCAGAAGCGTCCCCCGGCCTCGGACATTGACGTCCTGACCGACGCGGCGCGCCGCCTGCGCGACACGAGCCACTCTGCCCAGCAGCGTCTCTCCGCGGGCATCTCCTCGCGCGTGCGCCTGATCTTCCGCGACCACCCGCTGCGTGACCTGCTGGATTCCTCCCGCGTCTACCCGCTCGACGTGGCCCGCACGAAGGCCCTGGCGGGCGCATGGTACGAGATCTTCCCGCGCTCCGCGGGTGCCTTCCAGCGCCCCGACGGCACGTGGGTCTCCGGCACGCTCGCGGGCGCCGCCAACGAACTGCCGCGCATTGCCGGCATGGGCTTCGACGTCGTCTACCTGACCCCGATCCACCCGATCGGCACGACGCACCGCAAGGGCAAGAACAACTCCCTGGAGGCCGCCCCCGGCGACCCGGGTTCGCCCTACGGCATCGGTTCCCCCGAGGGCGGCCACGACGCCATCCATCCCGAGCTCGGCGACTTCGCCGACTTCGACCGCTTCGTCGAGCGCGCCCAAGGCCTCGGCCTGGAAGTCGCTCTCGACCTCGCCCTCCAGTGCTCCCCCGACCACCCATGGGTGAAGGATCATCCCGAGTGGTTCACGACCCGCGCCGACGGCACCATCGCCTACGCGGAGAACCCGCCGAAGAAGTACCAGGACATCTACCCCCTGAACTTCGACAACGACCCGGAGGGCATCTACCAGGCCGTGCGCGACGTCATCGAGCTGTGGATCAACCACGGCGTGACGATCTTCCGCGTCGACAACCCGCACACAAAGCCCATCCCCTTCTGGGAGCGCCTGCTGGCCGACATCAAGGCGCAGTACCCGGGCACGCTCTTCCTGGCCGAGGCCTTTACGCGCCCCGCCATGATGCGCACACTCGGCGCGATCGGGTTCGACCAGTCCTACACGTACTTCGCGTGGAGGACCGCCAAGGAGGAAATCGAAGAGTACCTGCGTGAGGTCTCCGAAGAGACGGCGCACCTCATGCGCCCCGCCTTCTGGCCCACGACGCACGACATCCTCACCCCGCAGATGTGGGACGGCGGGACCGCCATCTTCGCGATCCGCGCAATGCTCGCCGCCCTGGGTGCGCCTACGTGGGGCATCTACTCCGGCTACGAATTCGTCGAGAACGAGCCGCGCGGCACCTACCAGGAGCCCAACGACAACGAGAAGTACGAGTTCCGCCCGCGCCGCTGGGAGGACGCCGAGCCGATCGGCATCTCGCGCCTGTTCACGCTGCTCAACGCCGCACGATCCAAGCACCCCGCGCTGCGCCAGCTCCACCAGATCCGTATCCACCCGACCTCCTCGGATCGCCTCATCGCGTTCTCGCGTCAGGTGCCCGGCAAGTTCACGTCGGACGGCAAGCCCGACACCGTGATCTGCGTGATCTCCCTGGATCCGCACCACGGCGTGGACACTTCGGTCGAGCTCGATCTGGAGGCGATGGGCCTGGCCACCCCGGGTGGTCACATTACGGTCGTCGACGAGCTGGACGGACGCTCCTACGTGTGGGGCTCGTCCAACTGGGTGTCGCTGTCCCCCGTGACGCGCCTGGGCCACGTCTTCAAGGTCGAGCCCGCACACTCCTCGCCCTGGGCACAGGCCTAACGAGGCTCGTGCGCCCGGCGCTACCACGCCGTACCGCCGGGCGCATGGCACCCCTCCATAACCCCCGTCAATATGAGACCCGGCTCCCTTTTTTGCCGGTCAGACGATAGACTTAACAACACCAGTGAACTGAGCGGTTCACCCTTCTGGAGTAAGGAACATCCATGAGCTTCGCACTTACGCCGATCCCGGTCAATGACGACATCCTCGACGCCGTTGCCTCAGGCTCCTACTACTCGCCCCACTCCGTGCTGGGCGCCCACCTCGGTGACGACGGCGTCACCATCCGCGTCGTCGCGCACCTGGCCGACGCGGTCGACATCATCACCCCCACCGGCGCCTACGCTGCCACGCACGAGCGCGGCGGCATCTGGGTCGCGGCCCTGCCCGGTAAGGAGATCACCGCCTACCGTGTGTCTATTACATACGGCGAAGACACGATCGTCCGCGACGATCCCTACCGCTACCTGCCGACCCTGGGTGAGATGGACACCTACCTGATCTCCGAGGGCCGCCACGAGAACCTCTGGAACGTCCTGGGCGCGCACGTGAAGACCTACAGCGACGAGCTGGGCGAGACCACCGGTACTGCCTTCGCCGTGTGGGCCCCGAATGCCCGCGCCGTGCGCGTCGTCGGCGAGTTCAACTTCTGGGACGGCACGCAGACCTCGATGCGTTCGCTGGGTTCGTCCGGCGTGTGGGAGATCTTCGTCCCCGAGGTCGGCGTCGGTGCCCGCTACAAGTTCGAGATCCAGGGGCCCGGCGGCAACTGGTTCGAGAAGGCCGACCCGATGGCCCGCGCCACCGAGATCCCCCCGGCCACGGCCTCGGTCGTCACGGACTACTTCCACGAGTGGACCGACCAGGAGTGGATGCAGGCGCGCCGTGAGCGTAACGTCCACGACGGTCCCATGTCCATCTACGAGGTCCATGCGGGCTCTTGGCGTCAGGGCCTGGGCTACCGCGAGCTGGCCGACGAGCTGGTCCCCTACGTCAAGCAGATGGGCTTCACGCACGTGGAGTTCATGCCGCTGGCCGAGCACCCCTTCGGCGGCTCGTGGGGCTACCAGGTGACCTCCTACTACGCGCCCTCCTCGCGCTACGGCACCCCGGATGACTTCCGCTACCTGGTGGATGCCTTCCACCGCGAGGGTATCGGCGTCATCCTGGACTGGGTCCCCGCGCACTTCCCCAAGGACGACTTCGCGCTGGCCCGCTTCGACGGCACACCGCTGTACGAGGATCCGGACCCGCTGCGCGGCGAGCACCCCGACTGGGGCACCTACGTCTTCAACTTCGGCCGTCGCGAGGTGCGTAACTTCCTGGTCGCCAACGCCCTGTACTGGCTCGAGGACTTCCACATCGACGGCCTGCGCGTCGACGCTGTGGCCTCGATGCTGTACCTGGACTACTCGCGCAAGGACGGCCAGTGGCGTCCCAACCAGTACGGTGGCCGCGAGAACCTGGAGGCCATCGAGTTCATCCAGGAAGCCAACGCGACCGCGTACCGTCGTCACCCCGGCATCATCATGATCGCGGAGGAGTCCACGGCATGGCCCGGCGTGACCGCCCCGACGTCCGGCGGCGGCCTCGGCTACGGCATGAAGTGGAACATGGGCTGGATGAACGACACCCTGCGCTACCTGAGCGAGGATCCGGTCAACCGTCGCTGGCACCACGGCGAGCTCACCTTCTCGCTGGTGTACGCCTTCTCCGAGAACTACGTGCTGCCGCTGTCGCACGACGAGGTCGTGCACGGCAAGGGCTCGCTGATTTCGAAGATGCCCGGCGACAAGTGGCAGCGCCTCGCGGGCCTGCGTTCCCTGTACGCCTACCAGTGGAGCCACCCGGGCAAGCAGCTCCTCTTCATGGGCCAGGAGATCGGCCAGGAGCAGGAGTGGAACGAGTCCTACTCCCTCGACTGGTGGCTGCTGGATCAGGAGGGCCACGCTGGCGTCGCGGCGCTGGTGGAGCGTCTCAACAAGATCTACGCGTCCTCCCCCGCCATGTGGGACGACGACTACACGGGCTTCGAGTGGATCGACGCCTCGGACGGCGACCACAACCTCATCTCCTACCTGCGTAAGGGCTCGGACGATGCGGGTAACCGCGAGGTCGTCGTGTGCATCTCGAACTTCGCCGGCAACCCGCACGAGGGCTACCGCGTGGGCCTGCCCTTCGGCGGCGAGTGGGTCGAGATCCTGAACACGGACTCCGAGGAGTTCGGTGGCTCGGGCGTCGTCAACGTCGGCACGATCATCGCCGAGGACACCCCGTGGAACGGCCGCCCGGTCTCCGCATCGCTGCGCGTGCCGCCGCTGGGCGCCGTGTGGCTGGTGCCCGCCTCGCAGGTGCGCTGACGCCGTAGGCTGATACGACGAGGCCGGAGCAGGGATTCCTGCTCCGGCCTCCTCCGTTGATTCGTCGCGGGCCTGTCGGGCTGGCGTACGCGGCGGTATGAGCGTGCTTTTAGAAGCCGGCCCTCCCCCGGTCGATCTGCCCTTGCAGCTTGATCAGTTCACGCCTGGCCTCCGGGTCGCTCTCGTGGTTGATCTTCTTTGTCAGTTCGTTGTGCGTGGAATGCCATCCGTACCAGACGACGACGCAGACGAACACGATACCGACGACGATCCACGCTGCCATGGCTGGTGCCCCCTCTCGCAACTGCACGTATGCGCGACGATATCACATGAGGAGCATCGCCAAGCGCGTACGTGCCTTGGAGACCTCGGGGGAGGATCCCGCGACCCGGAAGAGGTCCAGGAGACGCAGGCGCAGCGCGTCGCGCTCCTCGTCATCCTTCGTAGCGGCCAACAGGTCGAGCAGCACGTCGAAGGCTCCTGCGGCGTCGCCCGCAGCGAAGAGAGCATCCGCGCGGGCGGCAGGGTCGGTGTCGTCGGCCTGCGCGGCGCGGGCCGCAAGGCGCACGCGGGACAGATGAGACTTCGCAGCTTCGTCGCGCGGATTCAGCTCGACAACCTTCTCCCAGCCGGCGATGGCCTCGTCGAGGTTGCCGGCTGCCTCGGCGGCCAGGGGCGCCTCGTGCTCAGGCGGGGTCGGGGCGACGGTGTCCTCAGCGGCCACGGCGATGCGCGCCGTGACGCCCATCTGCGCGGCCGCCTCGAGAACCTGCGTGACGATGGGAAGCACCTGTTCCTTCGCGGCCGCACCCTGGAAGAGCGGAACAGGACGCCCGCCAACGAGAGCGACGACCGTGGGCACGCCCTGGATCTGGAACGCCTGGGCGATCGCGGGCGCCTTGTCGATGTCGACCTTGACCAGCTGGAACTTGCCCGCCTGCTCGCGAGCGATCTCCTCGAGCATGGCCAGTGCCGGCTTGGACTCGAGCGAACGCGGAGACCACATGATCATGATGACCGGCACGGCCTGCGAGGTGGACATGACGTCCTGGAAATTCTCCTCGTCCGTGGTGGTAATCAGCGGGATATGCAGGCCCTCCCCCGCTGCGGGAGCGGCGGACTGGTCGGCAGCAGGCGTGCTCGCGCGTGCCGACAGGTCAACGGCTCCGTGCGAGTCTGCAGGCATGGGCGTCGCCTCGGATGCGGGACGAGGGTCAGGGGTGGTCATGGTGTCCTCTTCGTCAAGACGGTTGTTACTCAGAACGATGATATGCGTCGTCCCCACGACTCTAAGTCGCGGGGACGACGTGTGCGCTGTGGGTGAAAATCAGCCCGGACTCGACGAGGGATCGAGCGTCACGGACACGATGGTGTACTCGCCGCCAACGATCTGGGGAATTCCCCCCGCAGTCTTCGACGGAATACGCATGAGGATCGTGGCCAGGTACTCCGCGGTGGCGGTCCCCTCGACAGTCGTGCCGTTCGCACTCATCGTTGCCGTCTTACCGCCCAGGTTCATGGTCGCGCCCGCGACCGTGCGCTGGTAGGTCAGTGTGTACTTAAAGTTGGTCGCAACGAGAGCCGATCCGTCCTGGAGAACCAGGCCGGAGATCGGATAGTCAGTCGCGGTCGCCGCGGCCGTCACGCTACCGGCCGCGCTCACCGAGGAGTTCAGATCGCTGACGTTCGACAGGTAGGTCTTCGTGAAGTCGTCGGCCGCAAACTGCGAGGTGTCCTGGCTGCCGGAGTTCAGCATCGTGATGTACTGAGCGAGCGCCGCATCAGGGCTCACCGTGAAGCCCTCGGAGGTACCGGTGACGTAGGCCGAGCCGGTTCCGACGGGAGGCAGGGTCAGCTGGGTGCCGCCCAGGAGGCGCGCGTAGTTCGTCAGCTGGTAGTCCGAACGCGCGGAATCCTGCACGTAGACCTGCAGCACGGGCAGGGCCGTCGAGGAGGACTCGGAGATGTTGAAGATCGCGCGCGGCCACGAGTCAGAGTTTGTGATGGCCAGCGAGGCGGGTGTGAAGTCCAGGGCCTGCGGGGTCTGGCCCGAGGCCTTGGCGTACGCGTACTGAGCCGTGCGGTAGACCAGGGCCCCCTGCGAGACGCGTCCCGACAGGTCCGAGGCGTCCAGCGACGCATCCGCAGTGGTCATCGCCTTACCAGTCGCGTCGAGCACGGAGGAGATGCGCTCGAGGTCGAGGTTGGCGGCGCTCTGCGCCTCCTCGCCCGACTGGGCGACGATCTCGTTCGAGCAGGCACTCACCCCCAGAGCGGAAGTCATGAGCAGGGCTGCCGCAGCGGCGGCGAGGGTGCGTCGTTTCATCACTTACCTTCCTGGCGGTCCTTCAGCCAGCCGGACATGATCGAGGTCCAGCCGCCCGTCGAGGACGCGTCATCATCGGGTGCCGACGTCGGCGCGGGAGCCTGCTCAGCGCCGCGCGGACGCGTCACCGGGATCAGGCCCGTATTGAATTCCTGGCCGTCGACCACAACGACCTGCTCACCGTTGTTGCGGGCCTCGCGCAGCGCGCGGCGCGACGGCAGCGTACGACCACCGCGAATGCCGGACAGGTCGATGACGCCAGTATCGGTCGTGGCGCGCTCCGGCGGGTCCTGGTCGATCGGGCCATTGTCGAGGCCGTGGCGACCACGGCGCTCGAACGTGTCGGTCAGCGGGTCCGGGACGTATTCCTCGGAGGAGTCGATGGAGGACTGTGCCTGCGCGGCGGTGTCATCCGAGGACTCGGCGGGCTCCGCAGGAGCCTCGTCGCGGCGAGCGTCCTCGGCGCCCTCCTCGGCCACGGCCTTGTCGGTCTCTTCGACGGGAGCTTCGTCGTCCTCAGCCTCGTTCTTACCGGAGGCGAAGGCGGCGGCGCCCCACGTGGGAGCGTTGTCGGCGGGCTGCTCGTCGGCCTCAGCCTCACGCTGCTCCGTCTCGTCCTCGGACGGCTCGTCGGCCTGTGCCGGCTCGGCCTGAGCCGGGGCGGCCTCGCGGGCAGCGGCGATGCGCTCGGCGACGGCGGCGGAGTTGATCGAGGAGGTCTCGAGGGAGTCGGCCTTACGGCGTTCTTCGATGCGGGCCTCGCGGATCTTGCGCAGACGCAGGAGCTGCCAGCGCGTGAGGAACAGCGCGAGGGCAATCAGCGCGAAGACGCAGGCGGCAAGGAACGCAATGATCGCGAGGGTGTTGGTCTGCTCGACCTTCCAGGTCAGCGTCAGCGTCAGGTCGCCGGGGCCAGCGGCCGACGCGGCGAGAGCGGAACGGCCCGACGGAACGTTTTCGAGGTCCAGGCTCACGGTACCCTCACCGCTGGCCTGCTTGAACCACATGTCGGAGGAGGCGAGCTGGCGCACCAGATCAGCGGATGACGGCTCTGCGAGGGGCTGCGCACCGGACTGGACGCCCGACTGAGCCCCGGACTGAGCCGGGGTAGGCGACGGGACGCGAGACGGGCCGATCGCATCGTGCGACTCGGCCTTCAGCTTCGTGCGGTCCGACTCGACGCCAATGACCTCGGTGTATGCCGCGTCGCCGATCCAGCCCTTGACGTCCTGCGTGGTGCCGATACTCAGCGTCACAGGCGCACCCGACTTCGACGTCGCGGTGACCGTCACGTCATCCTTCACGATCGACAGCACGTTGCCGCGCGTCATGATCAGATCGGTCGCAGAGACGACCGACGAGACCTGATGCGTCGGCGGCCGCAGCACGGTCACACCGAGCAGCCCGACGAGCACGCATACGAGAGCCACAACGCCCATCGACGATGCCGCCACGTATCGCTTAAAGAGTTCCACGGTTGCTCCTCACGTCCAACACCCACACTGCGGGCATTCTTCAGGCTCCACTTTACGTGCTAACCCCGTTGACGGCCGAATTCGCACGCGGGGCAGTGATGCATCACATCCGCGCGTCACAGGGGACGCAGTCCCCGCCGCCAGCACTCCGAGTGCCAGTGACGGCGTCCCTCGACCCCCTGGGGCAGACCAAACGGCGCTTCTTCGGGCCATGCGACGACGTGCGCCGTCCCCGCGGGTATCGGGCGCAAGCAGGCCGGGCAGGTGTATTCCTTTGCCGAACCGGGCAGGCGGCGCACCTGATAATCGCCGCCGTCGGGGCCGCGTTCCGTACGCGGCACGGAGGCGAGGCGGTCCATCTGCAACGGACGCGCCTCGCCCCACGGTCGTTTCTTGCTTCGTTTGCCTCTCACGCAACCACAGTGCCACGTCGCCAGACGCGGCGCACAACGAGGTCAGAGTCGACCTCGACGATGTCGGCCTTCTTCCCGGCCGCAAGCGAACCGATCGTGTCGTCGCCCAGGATGGTGGCTCCCTGAACGGAGGCCATGTACACCGCGTCGACGAGCGGAATCCCACCCTTGGTGACGGCGACACGCACGCAATCCATGAGGTGTGCCGTACCGCCGGCGATGGAGTTGCCGTGAGCCAGGCGCGCGACGCCATCCTTGACGATCACGTCCTGGGGGCCGAGCGTGTACTCTCCGTCGGCCATGCCTGCGGCCGCCATCGCGTCGGTGATGAGCACGACGTGCTCGCGGCCCACCAGCTCGTACACGTCACGCACAAGCGAGGGGTCGACGTGGACGGAGTCGCAGATCAGCTCGGCGACGGCACCGCCGCGGGCGGCGTCCGACAGGAACTCGGCGATCGGGCCGGTATCGCGGTGGTGCAACGGGCGCATGCCGTTGAACAGGTGGGTGATCGTCGCGCGCGGGCCTCGCTTGGTCTCCACCTGCGCGAAACGCTCGCGCGAGTAGGCCAGGGCCTCGCGAGCCTTCACGGAGTTGGAATCAGTGTGTCCCCACGACGGCAGCGCTCCCCCGTCGATGAGGGCCTCGGCGACCGAGCCGGGGCCGTAGGCATTTGGCTTCTCGGGAGCCAGCGTCATGGACAGCGCGTAGCCCTGGCAGTCCTCGATGAGGGTGCGCGTCAGGTCTGCGTCGGGATCGACGATAAACGTCGGATCCTGGGCGCCGCAGCGCTCGTGGGAGACGAAGGGGCCCTCGAAGTGGATGCCGGCGAGCTCGTCGGCCTTCGCCAGCTCAGCCAGGGTCTTCGCGCGCGCTCGCAGCACCTCGGCGGAGGCGGTCACGCAGGATGCGACCAGGGAGGTCGTGCCGTGGCGGCGATGTTCGAGGACTGCAACTAGAGCGGCCTCGGCGGTCTCGGCGTTGGGGAAGGACTCTCCGCCGCCGCCGTGGCAGTGAACATCGACGAGGCCGGGCAGGTAGGTCGCATCGCTGGCCTCGGGCGCCTCGCCCTCGTACTCGGAAACGGGACACACACGGGTAATAGTCGCGCCGTCGAACTCGATAATTCCGTCCTCAACGACGGTATCTTCCAGAACCAGACGGCCACGCAACACAGAAGTAGTCATGCATTAATTGTGGCACACCTGACACTTCACTGCTGTGTCTCGGACAACCATATGTCCCAGACGTCGAACGCACGCGCAGCAGGTCGGTGCCGCGACTCGTATCCCTTCACCATCACAATCTCACGCCCCGGTGCTCTCACGGCCACCACTCGACCACCCTCGACGATGATCGGACGGAACATTCCGTTCTTTGCCGGACAGATCAACGCCTCCCCGGCCTCGTCCGTCAGGCAGGAGCGGTCCCTGTAGCCAACGTGCAGCTCATCGAAGGGTGGAAGCGCGCGCATCATCTCCGCCTCGACGCGGAAGTCGTCCACGAGATCCGCGAGATCTGCCCGAGCCAGACCACCTCCAAGTTCTGCAAGAGGAAGGCCTAGGCTCTCCCCTGCCTCGCGTGCTCCGGCCAACGCTCGACGCGCTTCGGTGAGCGTCAACCCGGTCCATCGAGCCAGGTCGGCCTCGTCGATGGGACCGTGCCCCCAGGCATAACGCGCTGCGAGAACCGCGAGGGCTTCTTCGTGCCCAGCCTCTCCCTTCGCAACCCCGGGAGCGGCCGGAAGCGAGCGCGCGTCGACGATCAGGTGTTCGCCCGCGCGCACAGGCCCCGCGGTGAGCACGCCATCCAGATGGAGGCGCATGATGAGGTGGCGACGCCGTAGCCCTTCGCGGGAGGAAGAAGCCGTCACTGTATCGATCCCACTCCTGCCCCACGCCTCGACGAGCTCGGCGCGGCTCACTCCCAGGGGCGAGGTCTCCAGCAGCTCACACGCAACCTGCGCCGCACGCTCGATGAGAGCGTCATTGAGGCCCATAGACAGCGCCTGCCGTTCCCACGCCGCACGCCGGTGCCGCAGCAGACGGCGCAGCCAATGGTGGTCACGGGCGCTCGTGACGTGAACGGTGCCGCGCATCGGCCAGGAGCGAACCAGCTCACCTCGCGCGAAGGACTCCTCGACGCAAGCACGTGACACTCCCGTGCAGCGCACGCCAATCGCCCACGGGATCGCGCTCGCCTGCTGTCCTTGCAGAGCCGCCAAGTTCTCAACGGCATCCAGCGGTGAGCGCGCTGCGGTCGCAGGTACGAGTCCTTGGGCGATGATTCTGCCCAGGCTCGCCCTCAGGGGTGCCTCCATCAGAAGAGTCGAGACTCGGGGTCATCCACCCCGCGCATCGCGTCGTAGTCCAGGATCACGCAGCGGATACCTCGGTCCTCGGCGAGGGTACGCGCCTGCTTCGTGATCTCCTGGGCCGCAAAGATGCCGGTCACGTCACCCAGGAGGGCGTCGCGCCCCAGCAGCGACAGGTAGCGCGTCAGCTGTTCGACGCCATCAATGCCGCCCCGGCGCTTGACCTCGATCGCCACGTGATTGCCGTCGGCATCGCGCACCATGAGGTCCACGGGGCCTACGGGCGTGGGGAACTCGCGGCGCACCAGCTCCCAGCCCTCGCCGAGGATCTGGGGCACCTGCTGGGCGAGAAGCTCCTGCAGATGCGCCTCGACGCCGTCCTTGACGAGGCCGGGGTCGACACCCAGGTCCTCGGTGACATCCGCGATCACATCGTGGATGCGGATGATCAGCTTGTCGTCAGTCTTGTCGGCCTGAACCGTCCAGACCTGCTCGACGCCCTCCTCGTCCTCGCCGGGTTCCCCCATGGAAACCGTGCAGGGCGCCGTCATCCAGTTGAGCGGCTTGTAGGAGCCGCCCTCGGAATGAATGAGAACCGAGCCGTCACCTTTGAGCATGATGACGCGCTTGGCGGGGTCCAGGTGGGCGCTCAGACGACCGGAATAATCAACGGTGCAGGTAGCAATAACAATACGCACCCCGTGAGCTTACCAATCCTGCTCACACGAGGCGCGGAGGACCGGACTCCACCCAGGAGACCAATCCGTTATATGTCAAGCGTTCGACGGCCACCTCGTAACGATGGTCACCGTACGCCAGGCGCACCTCGACGACGGAACCGTCGGCCGAGTGCGCAATCGGGGCGGAGACCTCCATGCCCCGACGCGGGATCGAATACACCGGCTTGAAGGACAGCCCCACCAACCGATACCAGGACAGCTCCTCGACGCCGTACACGCCGATGCCCGCCGTCCATCCCGAATGAACGTCCGGGCGCGACCAACAGCGGAACGCGCCCAAACGCGAAACGATCCTGCGGGCGCGCACATTCATGTACGCCCACAGGATCGCCCCGCCGCACGCGAGGAGAACCGCACACCAGATCACAATCGTCATCAGGCTCATGAGGTCCTCCTCGCGTTGCGTCGAATTACTGTTCTGCCACTGTAGCGTGGTCGGCCACGACCGTGACGAAATCCGAGTCAACTGAGGCGAATCCCCCAGTGACCTGGAAGGA
This sequence comes from uncultured Actinomycetes bacterium, assembly GCA_963537175.1. GTDB lineage: Bacteria > Actinomycetota > Actinomycetes > Actinomycetales > Actinomycetaceae > Pauljensenia. Next base: position 347 of record CAUTDS010000050.1, on the reverse strand, counting down.
CACAACCTCGTCCGCTCGCGACACAGTCACGGTTCCCTCGCTCAGCTGAGCGAGGAGGGGCTGACGACCCGGCAGGACGCCGAGGCCTCCGTCGACCGTCGGAAACTGGACGGACACGGCAGATCCGTGCCACAGGCGTCCCTCGTGGGAGACGACCTCGACCTGCAAGGACTTGCCCGATGCCATCAGGCTTCCTTGGCCAGCTCGTGAGCGTTGCGCTCCAGGTCGTCGATGCCGCCGCAGTTGTAGAACGCCTGCTCCGGAACGTCGTCGTAGTAGCCCTCGGCGATGCGCTTGAACGCCTCGATGGTCTCCGACAGCGGCACGGTCGAGCCGGGCACGCCCGT
>CAUTDS010000049.1:0-12878 GCA_963537175.1 uncultured Actinomycetes bacterium | reverse complement strand
CAGGCACATTTCGAAGCGCAGGTCCGCGTCGTCGCGCAGGTACTTGGCGACGCGCACGATGTGCTCGCGGGCGATGAAGATGCCGAGCTGTCCGCGGTCGACGGTCACCTTTTCGATGACGTCGGCGACCTGCAGGCCATCGGCGACGATGAGCTCTTCGAGGACGTCAACGACCTGGTCGAACCATCCGCCGTACGGGCGGGAGGCCTCGCCGGGCAGGAAGGAGTCGGAGACCAGTCCGGAGAAGCCGGAGGTGGAGGAGTCGATGCCCGCGCCGAAGAGGCCCTCGCGGTGGGCGATGGGCTCGGGGAGGGCGAAACCGCGCTGCGACGAGGCCTGGGCGACCTCGGCGGATGCGTTGTCCTCGGGGATGGAAAGGTCGCTCATGCGAGGAGTCCCTTCATCTGGTGGGTGGGGGTCGCCTCGAGGGCGGCCTGCTCGGCGCGGCGCGCGATCTCGCGGCGGTGGGCGCCGAGGGGTTCCTTGCCGATCTGCTCACGCAGGACGAGGACCGCGTGGATGAGGGCCTCGGGGCGGGGCGGGCAGCCGGGCAGGTAGACGTCGACGGGGACGATGTGGTCGCAGCCCTGGACGACGGCGTAGTTGTTGAAGACGCCGCCCGAGGACGCGCACGCACCCATGGAGATGACCCACTTGGGTTCGGGCATCGAGTCGTAGACGCGGCGGATGATGGGCGCCATCTTGTGCGAGACACGGCCCGACACGATCATCATGTCGGCGTGACGCGGCGAGGCACGGAAGACCTCGAGGCCGAAGCGCGACATGTCGAAACGGGGGGTGCCGGCGGCCATCATCTCGATGGCGCAGCACGCCAGACCCATGGTGACGGGCCACTGGCTGTACTTGCGTGCAAGCCCGAGGACTTTTTCGACGCTGGTGAGCGCGATACCCGCGGGCAAGGATTCTTCAAGTCCCACTTGTCTTTTCCTTACTTATATCTCAGTAGTCCAGGCCGCCGCGTCGCCATTCGTAGGCGTAGGGGACGCAGAGCGTGACCAGGAAGCTCATCATGACGACCAGTCCGAACAGGCCCAGCTGGTTGAAGCTGACGGCCCACGGGTACATGAACACAACTTCGATGTCGAAGATGATGAACGTCATGGCGACCAGGTAGTAGCGCACCGGGAAGCGACCCTCGGTGAGGTGAGCGCTGGTCGGCTGGATACCGCACTCGTAGTTGTCGGCCTTGGTCTTGGACTTCTTGGTGGGGCCCAGGATCGCGGAGGCGCCAAGGCCTCCGAAGGCTAGTACGAGGGCAGCTGCCGACATGATGAGCAGCGGCACGTAGGGATTCGTCATCGTTCCTCCCGGTTATCGGTGGTGGTGGTCATGCGGGGCGCACCACCTTGGTCAGCATTGTGATGAGTTGGTCGTCGAAGTCGCCCCCGGTCCTCTCGTACCCGTCCGACAGGAGTTTGTGGACGAGCGTCATGAGGCGCGGAATGGGCAGCCCGACGTTCGTGCAGGTGCGCATGATCGTCGGGTTTTCGATGAGCGCGACGAAGATGCGGCCCAGCTGGTAGTAGCCGCCGTATTCGTCACGAAGCATGTGGGGGTATTCGCTCATGGCGCGGTCGATGCCGGCGCGGTGGGAGCGGGACAGAGCCTGCGCAATGCAGGAGGCGGCGTAGCGTCCGGCCTTCATGGCGGGGGCGATGCCTTCGCCGTTGTAGGGGGAGACCATACCGCCGGCGTCGCCGACGAGGACGAGGCCCTGAACGTAGTGAGGCTTGCGATTGAAGCTCATGGGCAGTGCGGCGGAGCGCAGCTGACCGATCTGGTTCTCGGGGGTGAAGCCCCATTCCTCGGGCAGGTTCGCGGTCCAGGTCTTGAAGACCTCGCGGTAGGGCAGGTTGGTGGCGCCGGCGCGCGAGGCGACGGAGCCCAGGCCGACGTTGACGACGCCGTCGCCCATGGGGAAGATCCAGCCGTAGCCGGGCAGCAGGTCGGAGGCGCCGGGGGTGCCGCTCCACAGTTCGAGGTGGGATTCCATCCACTCCTCGTCACCGCGGGGGCTGTGGAAGTACGCGCGCGCTGCGACGCCCATGGGGCGGTTCATCTTCTTTTCGAGGCCGAGGCTGGTGGCCAGTCGAGCGGCCACTCCCCCGGCGTCGACGGTGATGGAGGCGCGCACGTCGAAGGTGGTGGCGTTCTTGCCGCGGCCGCTCTTGGCCTGCACGCCGACGACGCGGCCGGAGCCGTCCTGGATGGCGCCGACGACGGTGACGCCCTCGTAGAGGCGGGCGCCGGCCTCGACGGCGCGCTGCGCGAGCGCGTGGTCGAGGTCCATTCGGGCGCGGGTCATGCCGTAGCCGGGCAGGGACTTCTGGTCGGGCCAATCCATGTGAACGGTGTGGCCGCCGCCGATGACGGTCAGGCCGCGGTTACGCATCCAGCCGGTGGTGTCCACGCCCATCGCGATGAGCTCGTGGACGGCGGCCGGGGTGAGCCCATCGCCGCAGATTTTGTCGCGCGGGAACGGGCTTTTCTCCAGGAGGATGACATCGAGGCCTGCTCTGGCCAGGTGGTAGGCGGTGGAGGACCCGCCCGGGCCTGCGCCGACGACGACAACGTCAGCGCTCATGTCGCTAGGCATGGTGGATGCCACGGCATTCCTCCGTCATGTGGTGCGCGGGTGCATCCGCGCGAGTGTGCAAGGTGGATGAAGCGTGCACATCACTTCATTCCGCAAGCAACCCTAGCTAGGTCACCCTCACCTCGGCGACCGAGCGCACTTTTTCCCGCCGTTTCAACGAACGAGGCCTGGGCGAGGCTCGCTCATAGCACCCATTTGCGCAACAGGACATTGTCGTAAATGGCAGTCCGGGCCTCGTCGGCGAGGTGCCACCACACGGCGAAAGGCGCCAGGACCGACCGGCCCTGACGCCACACGCGTGAGACTCCTACCGCCCGACTACGACACCGGGTAGCAGTGTTCGGGTTCTTCAAGACCCGGGGCGAAGTCCACGTCCCGCCCATCGAGGCGGTAACGCGTACGCCCGACAACCTCGACGGCCTCGCGCCGAGCCAGCCACTGGGCCACCTCGGAGCGCTCCTGCTCGCTCAGCCACTCGAGCGGATCGGAGGAGGACTTGAACCCCGCGACGGCGGCAACGTCTTGAAGCCATGAGATTTCACGATCTCCCAGCAGGTTCTTCATGTGCCGGAAGAAGACGACGTCGGGATCGCAGTCGATGAGGGGACGCAGCCACAGGCGAGCAACGGACGTCATGAAGGCGTTGCGCGCCTCGGCGTCGGAGCGATCCTCCGTCGCATAGTTTTTCCAAATCGGAGCGACATCGCAGCCGACGCGAATGCCGTCGTAGATGCCGATGGACGGGACGATGAGCGCACCCGAGCCGAGCAGGTAGACATCCTCGCCCAGGGCCTGACGGAAGAGCCGGGAACCGATGACGTAGGCGTCGTCGCCGGTGACCTGGCCGTCGTGGCGCACGCCGTCGATGGCGGCCGCGTTGACGAAATCCGCCTTGACGTAGCCGATACCCGCATCGACGAGGGATTGGGCGAGGTCGCGCAGGTATTCCTGAGCGAGCGGATGGGTCGTGTCAAGGGCGTAGTACGGCCCTCCCCAGTTGTATCCGGCGATTGCGAGCTCGCCCGAGGCGGTGTGCACGAAGGCCTCCGGGTGCTCGGTGAGGAAAGGCGTACCGAGCCTCGCAATGAAGGGCGCGACCCAGACCCCGGGGGTCACCCCGAGCGCGGCGATGTCCGCGGCGCGCGCGGCGAGGTCCCCGCCAAATTTCTCGTTGGCGCGCCAGTCGCCGACGCCCTTCTGCCAGCCGTCGTCGATCTGGAGCGTGTCGAACCCCAGCTGCGCGAGTCCCGGCAGCTGAGTCGACAGGACATCCCACGAGACCTTTTCGTAGTAGGAGTACCACGAGCACCAGACGCGGGGAGCGTGCCCCGGCGTGCGAGCACGCCGGCTCAGGTGCCGCACGTACGCATCGAAGATCGTCGCCTCGCTGCCCCACGCGAGGAGCCAGAGGGCGGGGCGAGTCTCGTCGAACGCCGCCAGATGATCCTCGTCGGCGCGCACGCGGGGGTGGCCACCCTCGAGGGCCCCGACGAGGACGCCGTCCGCGTCGACGCCATCAACGACGGCACCCATCCAGGATCCGTGGTGGCGGACCTTGTCGTCGGCCGTCGGATCGTCCGCGGTGGCCCGGCGCTCGTCGGTGGGAATACGAAGCGGTGCGCCCGCGAGGTCGTTCCAGCCAGAGGGGGACCAGGAGTTGTGCCCACTGCGGTAGAACTGGCCTCCCGGGCAGCCGTGGAGGACCGCGAGGCGCGAGGAGCGGATGAGCGCGTACCCCTCCCCTCTCTCGACGAGCGTCGCATCGGGGGATGCGCACGCGACTCCGGTGGGCAAAGGGATGGTGAGTCGTTCCATGAGGGCTCCTCGCAGCGGCGGCTGCGCCGATCAGGGCGGGTCGTGATGATGTCAGAGGGAAACGAGCAGGCCCGGCGCGCGTCTGTGACACGCCGGGCCGCTCGCGATTACTTGAGCAGGGCGTTGGCCTTGTCGTTGGCTTCCTGCAGGGTCGAGGCGGGGTCCGCTCCGGTGGCGATCGCCTGGATCGCATCCTGGATGAGGGCGTTCACCTCGTCACCGTGGGCGAAGACGGGCACCGGGAAGGTTTCCTTGTTGTCCACGACGGTCGTGAATGCGCTGTTGTCCTGTCCCTGAGCCTCGCGCGCCTTGAGGGCCGCTTCGGTGGCCTTGGTGACGGCCGGGAAGATGACGCCGGACTCGCCGACCTTCATCTGGCACTGTTCGGAGGCCATGTAGGCGATCCACTTGAAGGACTCCTCGGGGTGCTTCGTTCCGCTCCAGACGACGTCGTGCAGACCGTTCATCGCGGAGCGGCGACCGGCGGGGCCGGTGGGAAGCGGCGCGTAGGCGAACTTCTTCTTGGCGTCGGGGCCGAGGTATACGGAGGTCGTGAAGGAACCGGCGATCGTCGAGGCGGCGTTACCGTTGTTCATCACGGCGTCGGTGCCCAGGGACGAGGTCTTGTCGAACTTGGGCGCGTAGCCCTTGTCGATGAGGCCCTTGATCCACGCGACCGTGTCAACGAGGGACTTGTCGCCGAAGTTGAACTTCGTCGGGTTGACGGAACGGTCGCCGTAGGTGAAGCCGTTGGCGGCCGCCAGCTCGCCCCAGCCGTTCTGGCCGATCGCGCCGTCGGACCATTCGGGGTGGTAGCCGTAGCGCACGACGTTGTTCTTATCGAACTCGGGGTCGAGGCCGTTGTGGCCGTTGGCGTCCAGGGTCGTCTTCGCGATGAACTGCTCGAAGGTGCCGCCGTCCGTGGGGTTCCACGTCAGGGCCGCCATGTCCTCCTTGGTGTAGCCGGCCTCGGCTGCGACCTCGGTGTCGTAGAGCAGGCCCATGGTGTCCCAGTCCTTGGGCAGGCCGTAGCGCTTGCCCTCGTACTTGGACAGGTCGGCCAGTCCGGGCTGGTAGATCGAGTCATCGATCCCAGCCTTGTTGGCCGCTTCGGTGATGTCCATGATCTGGTTCGAATCGATGAACTGGAGCAGTCGGGTGGAGTGATCGACGAAGGTGTCGGGGGCGTTGGAGGCGGCCAGCTGCGTGGTGAGCGTGTCCCAGTACTGTCCCCACGCGGTCTGCGTGATCTTGACGGTGATGTTGGGGTTGGCGGCATGGAAGTCATCGGCACACTGCTGGTAGAGCGGAGCCTGGCGATCATCCCACAGCCAGTAGTTGATGGTGACGCCTCCATCGGCGGAGGACTCTGTGCCAGAAGCCGTGGTGTTCGCATTGCACGCGGCCAGGGGCAGCGCCATCGCTGCAGCGAGGAAAACGCCAAGGGCGACTCGTGTCTTCATGGGTATTTCTTTCGGTTGGGCACCCGCAGGTGCGTTACTTGATTCCGGAGAAGTTCAGGGACTCAACGAGCTTGCGTCCCATGAGGATGAGGAGGATGAGGACGGGAATGACAGAGAGGGTGGACCCCGCCATCAGGCCCGTCCAGTCGGGGGCACGGTTGGGAGACTGCTGCTGGAAGATCCCCAGTGCGACGGTGAGCAGCTGGGCTCCCTCGCGCCCCGTCAGGAGCGGCCAGAGGAAGTCTTTCCACATGCCGATGATGGTGATGAGGGTCATCGTCATGACGGGGCCGGCCGACATCGGGATGGTGATCTTGAAGAAGCGGGAGACGGGTCCCAGACCGTCGATCATGGCGGCCTCTTCGACTTCGCGCGGCAGAGAGAGGAAGAACTGGCGCAGGAAGAAGATGGAGAAGGGAGCCATGAAGAGAGCGGGAAGCATCATGCCCTGCATGGTGTTGAGCCATCCGAGCTGCTTGATGAGCACGTAGTTGGGCAGCAGGGAGAAGATGCCGGGCACCATGAGCGCGCCGATGACGCACCCGAAGAGCAGGTTCTTGCCGGGGAAGCGCAGTCGAGCGAAGGCGTAGGCTGCGCATGCGGCGAAGAAGGTCTGGATGATCGCGATGCCTCCCGCGTAGATGAGGGAGTTGGTCGTCGCGATCGCGAAGTTGATCGTCGCCCCGCTGCCACCCGCCGCCTGCGCTTCTTCGACGGAGACGAGGCCGAGGATGCGTTTGAAGTTGATGAGCGTGGGGTGCGAGGGCCACAGACTCGTCGATTCGGCGATGAGGTCGGCTTGGGGAGTCATGGCCGTGCGGATCATCCAGTAGAACGGGAAGACGGTGCACAGGATGGCGACCCCGAGGATCACCCAGGCGACGATGCGCTGAGGGAGGGCTGTGCGATTCATGATGAGCTCCTTATGCCAGGTCAGAGGAACCGGCGCGCATGAGGCGCAGCTGGATCGCGGTGAAGATGGCCAGAACGAGCACCAGCAGCATGGCAACGGCTGACGCGTAGCCCATCTTCAGGAATGTGAAGCCCTGCTGGTAGATGTAGTAGTAGATGACTCGGACGGCGGGGATGGGGTGCCCGGCGTATCCGATTTGGACGGTGTCGAAGATCTGGAAGCTCCCGATGAGTCCCATGACCAACACGAGGACGAGGACGGGGCGCAGCAAGGGCAGCGTGATGCTGAAGAACATGCGCGTTTCTCCCGCGCCGTCCAGCGCTGCACTTTCGTAGAGCTCGCCGGGGATTTGGAGCATGCCCGCGTACAGAAGCAGGGCGGTGTACCCGGTGTAGGCCCAGATGTTGATGCCTGCGACGATCGGCATGGCGGCGTTGGCGTTGTAGAAGGTCACCCCGTCGATGCCGACGTAGCTGAGCAGGTGGGTCACGTACCCGATATTGGAGTCGAGGAGCCAGCCCCAGATCAGGGCGATCGCGACGTTGGGCACCAGCCAGGGAAGCAGGAGCATGGAGCGCACCCACGTGGAGCGGGCGAAGCGCTGCATGAGCGCGGCGAGCAGGAGGCCCAGGAACGTCTGCCCGATGATGTTGTAGAGGGCGTAGGCGATGGTCACCGCAAAGGCGTTCCAGACTTCCTTGTCCCCGATTGCTTTCGCGTAGTTGTCGAGGCCGACGTAGTGGGCGTCCCCGATCAGGTTGAAGTCGGTGAAGGAGTACCACAGGCCGCGCAGGGCCGGGTAGACGTAGAAGACGAAGAAGCCGACGAAGGTGGGAATCAGGAAGATCGCGGCGGCGACTCGGTCGTCGCGCACACGCTTTTTCCCCGCTCCCGCAGTCTCGCCGGAACGTGACGTGGTGGCACCCTTGCCCGTGCGGGCCGAGGCCTTGGAACCGCTTGTGGCTCCTGCTAGGTAGGGGGCAACTCCGCCCCCTTTTGTAAGTGTTGTACTCGTCATCGAGAACACCTCCAGTGATGCGACACGTAATTATAAAACAGCTCTAACAAACTTTGTCAAGACCGTTGACAAAGTTGCTGCTCACGTGGTTCACTGTGTGTACTGCGACACTCTAGTGTGTTGCGCGTCCCAGCACCGAAAGGAGTCTCAACGATGAGACGTTTTCCCCGAATTGCCGTCGCTCTGGCGGCCACCGCGGGCCTGACATGCGCGGCCCTGCCTGCCTCGGCGGCGGAGAATGACACCGTCCAGTGGACGGCGCTCGAGGCGGCCGACGCGCCGATCGCCAACCCCCTCAAGGGCTTCTTCCCCTTCGCACCCGAGGATGGCTCCGCCCCCAAGGCCGTCGACGGCGCACTCCCCTACACGATGGAGTGGGCATACTTCCCCGTCAACGCGGTCGTGACCGGGCGCGACACCTACGACTTCACGAAGGTCGACGCACTCCTCGACGCCATCGCCGCTCGAGGCGATCAGTCGGCGATCCGCTTCTACCTCGACTACCCCACGCGCGCTACCGGCGTCCCCCAGTACCTCATCGACGCCGGTATCGATACGTCGCGCACCTACACGGTCTTCGATAACAACAACGTCTCCTTCTCCCCCGACTACAACGACCCGGCGGTCCAGGAGATGCTCCTACACTTCGTGGACGCCCTCGGCAAGAAGTACGACGGCGACCCCCGCATCGGCTACATCACTGCGGGCCTCATCGGATTCTGGGGAGAGGACCACACGTGGCCGATGAACGGCGAAAAGAGCGTCGATAACCCCAAGGGCGAGAACTGGATGCCCTCGGACGAGTTCCGGGCCAGCCTGGTCGCGGCGTGGGACAAGGCCTTCGATAAGACCTTCGTACAGTACCGACTCCCGACGGCGGCGACGAAGGAACACCACATGGGCTACCACGATGATTCCTTCGCGTATTCCACGCTGGATAACGTCGACTGGCACTTCATGTCCCACATGAAGAACCAGAACGAGACGGACGCGTGGCACAGCGCCCCGATCGGCGGCGAGGTCTACCCGCCGCTGCAGACCTGCATTTTCTCCCAGCCCCTCAACTGCGCGGGAGCCGAGTCGGAGCGCGCCCAGGGCCGCAACTTCGACATGATGGGCTCGATCAAGGCCACGCACGCCACCTGGCTCATCAACGAGAAGGCATTCACGGTTGGATACCAGGGCGATGACATGAAGCGCGCCGAGGAGGCGAATGCCGCGATGGGCTACACCCTCCAGGCAACGAAGGCCGCGGCCTCCATCACCGGCAATGACGCCACCGTCTCCGTCGAGATCGCGAACACCGGCGTCGCACCGTTCTACGCGTCCTGGCCGATCGAGGTGTCCCTGGTTGACGGCGTCGGCTCCACGGTCGCCAGCCAGATCGTCGAATCCCCGCTGCCGTCGATCACTCCCGGGACCACCGGCACGGTCACCGCGCACGTCACCGTCCCCGCAGCCCGGGGCGGCGCTCGCGCGGTGGCCGATGACCTGACCGCGACGATCCGTGTCGTCAACCCGCTGCCAAACGGCGCTCCCGTGCTCTTCGCCAACCGCGGCATGAACACGATGCTGCCCGGCGCCCTGACGCTGACGACCGTCCAGCGCGTGGATGCGACCGCCGCTGTCAGCCCCGCGCCGCAGGACACGGCCGCTCCGAGCGATCCGGCCTCGTCGCCCACGCCGAGCAGCGCCCCCGCGGCCGCGAGCGCACCGCAGGCGACCCAGCCCTCCTCGCTGGCTCGCACCGGCACGAACGCGCTGGCTTCCCTCGTCTGCGTCGCGGCGATGGCCGGAGCCGGAACGCTCCTCTACAGGCGCGCTCACAGGCGCTGACCTGCACACATGCCCCCGGGGTAGGTTCCAAACGGGCACAAAAGGGCCTACCCTGGGGGTGTTATCCCGTCGACATCTACGAGGTAAGGAGGCCCCATGAGCGCCACCCACGGCCCAGACCGTATTCGCGAGCTGAATTCGCTCGCGATTCTCGCCTACCTGCGCACCGTCGACGAGGCGACCGTGAGCCAGATTGCTCAGGAGACCGGTCTGTCGCGGACGTCGGTCGGGGCGACGATCGCGGACTGCGAGGAACTCGGCTGGGTGTCGTCGCTGCCCCCAGCCCCCTCGATCACCGGTCGTCCGGCCAAGCGCTACCGTTTCCAGTCCGAGGCAGGCGTCGTTGTCGGCCTTGATATCGGTGCGAATCACATTGACGTCATGGCAACGAATCTCGTGGGATCGTCCCTCGCCTCCTTGCGGGCCGACGTTTCTCCGGAGGCCCCGGCGTCGGAGCGTTTGAGCACGGCCCTGGCCCTCCTCGAAGACGCGCTGAGCACGAAGGGCGTCGTCCGCGAGCGCCTGACGGTTATTTCCGTTGCCCTCACGGGTCCGGTCGACGCCGAGGGGCGTTCCCCGTACGGCACTCCCCTGCCCGGCTGGGATTCGGTGATCATCACGGATGAGCTGCGCGCGCGCTACGGATGCGCCGTTCTCGTGGAAAACGACTGTAAGTGCGCCCTCGCGGCCGAGGCCTGGACCGGCCAGGCACAGGGCCTCTCCTCCGCGGCCTACATCATGGCGGGCGCGCGCATTGGCGCGTCTTTCATGATCGATGGGACGGTGTGCCGGGGAGCGGGCGGGGCGGCCGGCGAGGTCGGCGCCCTCAAGGCGTTGAAGTGGAGTTCGACGCCGGCCGTATTCCTCACGCACTCGCGTCTGCCCGACGACATTCCGACGCATCGGGCCGCTCAGTGGGTGTGCGATCAGGCGCGCGAGGGGGACCGCGAAGCCCTCAAGATCGCGCGGTCGTTCGGTCGTAACCTCGCCGTCGGCGCGTCCGCGCTGGTCCTGACGGTTGATCCCGAAGCGCTCATCGTGGGCGGCGGCATTTCGGCGTCCGCCGACGTGTGGATGGATGCCTTCACGCAGCGACTGACGGAATTGGTGCTGCGCGTGCCGGACGTGCGCACCTCGGACCTCGGTTCTCAGGCCGTGGTCGTGGGCGCCGCTCGGCGAGGCCTGAACCACGTTGAGACGCTCACGCTCGGGGATACGCTGCGTTCTCCCCAGGCACTCTTCCAGGAGTCCTGACGAAGCATAAGAAGGGGGCGGGTGACCATCAGGCCACCCGCCCCCTTCTGCATCCCTTAGGCAACCGCGCACCACGGGGCGTACAGCTCCATAAGGCGGCGCACTTCGTCGCGGACGATTCCCGTTGCGGGGCCGACGTACTTGCGCGGGTCGACCAGGCCAGGATCGTGCAGCAGGATGTCGCGGATACGGCTGGTGAACACAACGTTGAGGTGGGTGGAGACGTTGATCTTCGTCATTCCCGCGTTGATCGCGGCAACCATGCCTTCGTCGGGCACACCGGAGGAGCCGTGCAGGACGAGGGGAACGGGGACGGCGCGTTTGATGGCGGCGATGAGCTCGGTGTCCAGGACGGCGTCGCGCGTGGCCATGGCGTGGGAGGATCCGACGGCGACGGCCAGGAGGTCGACGCCCGTGTCGGCGACGAATTGGGCGGCGTCCTCGGGCTTTGTGCGCGCCTTGGGGTCGTGGACGCCGTTCTTTCCGCCGACTTCGCCGAGCTCGGCTTCGACGCTCACACCGGAGGCGTGAGCCATCTCGACCATCGCCGCGGTCGTGGCGCGGTTGACGTCATCGGGCAGGACGGAGCCGTCGTACATGATCGACGTGAAGCCCAGGTCGACGGCTGCGCGGCACAGGTCGGTCGATTCGGCGTGGTCCAGGTGGACGGAGACGGGGACGGTGGCCTCGGAGGCGAGCTCAATGAGCGCGCGGCCAATCGGCGCGAGGCGACCCCCGTGGTACGCCACAGCGTTTTGCGAGAGCTGAAGGACCAGGGGCAGCTGCGCCTCCTGAGCCGCGTCGATGAACGCCTCAGCGTGGTCCAGCAGAACGACGTTGAAGGCTGCCAGACCCTGCCCTCGCCGCGCTGCGTCGCGGGCGAGAACTGCGGTATCTGCGAGCATTGTTCGCTCCTTTCGTTGGTCTGAAAATGGTGGTGGTTAGTGGGTGGTCCTGGCTGAGAGGCGGATGGGCGTCGCAGCTGCGAGAACGCTTGCGCGCACGCTCATGTCGATTTCTCCCGCAGTCGGGCACACGACTGCGGCTGTCGAGGTGGCGACCGCGTCGGCGAGCGCCATGAGGCCGTCCTTTTCGGTCAGGACCACGCGCCATTCGAGGTGCGTCGCGATTGCTGCCACCGCAGCGTCGCCTGCCCCGGTCGGGTTTCCGGTGATGGTCGGGTCACTCGAGGCGTGCCATGATCTGCCGTGCGTGTACAGGTCCATGCCGTCGGCGCCTCGGGAGACGAACACCCAGGCGGCCCCACGGCCCAGGAGCATGCGCGCTCCTTCGTCGATGGTTGAGCACCCGGTCGCGGCCCTCAGCTCGTGCTCGTTGGGCTTGAGGACATCCGCATACGAGGCGGCGTCGACGAGGGCGGTCCCGGAGGTGTCCAGGATGATGCGGGCACCCGAGGCTTTCGCGGCCTCGAAAATGGGGGTGATATCGCTGGCGCGACTGTCTCCCGGGAGCGACCCGCAGATCGCGCAGACATCGCCGGGCGCGAGCACGGAGGCGAGGAACTCGGCGCAGCGGGACCACACCTCACGCGGAGGGGCTTGCCCGGCCTCGTTGAAGATCGACACCTGCTCATCCACGAGGGCCACGGACCGACGCGTCGGGACCGGGGAGTCTATCCAACGGGTCTGCACCCGAGGCGCGAGGCTCGTGAAGAGGTCGCGGACCCGCTCTCCGGTCGCGCCACCGAGGGGCCCCATGGCGAACGCCGAGGCGCCCAACTGGTCCGCTACTCGGGCGACGTTGAGGCCTTTTCCACCGGGGCTTTCTCGGATGTCGGTGACGCGCGTCGTGGATCCTCTCTCCCACCCGGGCACGCCCCAGGTGATGTCCAGCGCGGGGTTGGGCGTCACGGTGTAGATCACGCGTACACCTCCTCGAGCTCGAGCGAGAGCGCGACCGCGCCGAGGGCCTGGGAGTCGGACCCGAGGCGAGCGCGCAGCA
>CAUTDS010000048.1:0-13255 GCA_963537175.1 uncultured Actinomycetes bacterium | reverse complement strand
GCAAGGCTACACCGCACCCCAGGCCGCCCCGGGTTACGGAGCCCAGCAAGGCTACGCCGCACCCCAGGGTCCCGTCTACGGCGCTCAACCCTCCTACGGCGCTCAGCCCGGCTACAACGCACAGCCCGGCGCATCCGGCTACACGACCACCAACCAGTGGGGATGGCAGTCCAAGCCCGGCATCATCCCCTTGCGCCCCCTGACGATCGGCGACCTGTTTAGCGGCGCCTTCGAGGCTATCCGCTCGAACCCGAAGGTCCTGTTCGGTTTCACCATCGTCATTATGCTGATCGTGTCGCTCGTCGCGAGTGCGACGTTGCTGCTCTCGGGCATCGGTTTCGAATCCTCCCTCGGCGCCGCAAACGACCCGCAGGCAGTCCAGCAGTCGGCGACGGAAGAGGCCAACGCCCTCCTGCTGCAATTGCTCACAGCTCTCGTGCGCTGGATCGCGACGCTCGCGGGCACGAGCATCCTCACGGGCATGCTCGCCGCAACGGTCTCCCAGCTGATGATCGGCAAGAAGCTGACGATAGGTGAGGCCTGGGCGATGACCCGCAAGCGACTCGGATCGCTCATTGGCTCCTTCTTGATTACCAACATCATCGGCATGACCCCGATTATCGTCTGGCTCCTCGCTTTCTTTGGATCATTCATCGCGGTCGTCGAGGGCGGCGATGATCTGTGGTGGGTCATGGTCCTCTGCTTCCTGCTCATCATCCCGGCCTTCATCGTCGCAGTGTTCCTGCAGATCAAGATGATGTTCGCCCCGATGTGTGCGGTGCTCGAAGAGATCGGCCCCATCGATTCGCTGAAGCGTTCTTGGTCTCTCGTCAAGGGCGAGTTCTGGCCGACGCTCGGCCGTCTCATGCTGATGGGCTTTGTCACCGGTTTCATCGGTGGATTCATCGGCATTGCCGTCGGCGTCATTGCCGCACTAGTCAACGTCGCAGTGACGTCCGACCCCTCGAGTCCCCTCGGCTTGGCGATCACCACGTTCTTCGTCATGATCGGCTCCTCGATCCTTTTGCCGTTCTCCGCATCGTTCGAGACGCTCATGTACACGGATCTGCGCATCCGTAAGGAGAACTTCGCCGCGGTCCTCGCACAGGCGGGCGCTCAGCAGCAGTGATCAGTCTGCTCGCCTGCGACGCTCCGCTGACCCCCGACGACGGGGAGGCGCACGAGTGGATCATTGAGGAACTGTCTCACCCCGAGTACACCGATGTTCCCAACCCCATCGCGCACTGGCTCCAGTCGATCATCAACTGGTTCTGGCAAGCCGTGTCCTGGAAGGGACAGGGCACTCCCCCGGTTTCCCTGATCTTCATGATCGTGGGAATCATTGCTCTCGCCGCAATCATCATTGCGCTCATCCTCAACCCGATCCGTCTCGCCAAGCGCGTGCCTCCCACCGTCTTTGAAGAGGAAGCCAGCGAAACGGAGGCCCAGGCCTCGTTCGACGAGGCCGTGGCAGCCCAGGACTGGGACCTGGCCTACGTGTGGGCGTACCGCCTCATGGTTCTGGGCCTCGATGCTCGAGATGTCGTGACCTCCACGCCGGGCTTGACGGCGCGCGAGGCGGCGCAGGCCGCGACGCGAGTCGCACCTATGTTCGGCTCCCAGCTCGATCAGTTTGCGCGGGCCTTCGACCAGGTGCGCTACGGTCGCTCCGGCGCTTCTTCCGATCAAGTTGAGGCGCTGCGTCGCTTCACCCCGGATCTCCTGCGCGCATGTCACGATGCGGAGGTGGCATCGTGAAAGCCAAACAGGTGGCAGTCGTCACCCCCACCGCCCGTGAGCGCTTCGCTGCGGCACGACCCATGCTCATCGTCGTCGTGTTCACGCTGCTTCTAGCGATCGCGGCGTCGATCTTGCCGAAATCTGGATATGACAACGCACCCGTCGGTATCCGGAACAAGGAGGACGACGGGGCCCGCGCTCTCGCTCAGGTGCTGGGTGACCACGGCATTTCCGTGCGCGAAGTCAACGCTCAGCAGGCTGCGTCGGTCGATGAGGACACGACCCTCGTCGTTGTTTTTCCGTCGCGTATGACGGACGCCATGGCCCAGGCAATCGAGACGCGCGCGAACATCGTCTACGTGGGCCTCGAAGAGAGTACCGGGTCGGACTCCACCTATTTGCAGGGCTTGCGCTCCGGGCGCAAATTCAACAGCTCGTCGTGGGTGTCCCCGGGCTGTTCCTCCGATGTTGCGGCCCACGCCCAACATCTGAAATCTTCGAGTTACGTGCTCTACGGGCAGGCTCGGGGATGGGATCTGTGCTTCTCTGACGATGGTATGAACTACGCGTATGCCGAGCGAAACAACTCGGGCCATTTCCGCGCTCTGATCCCCGACTCGGTGCGTCTACGCAACCGCGCAATCACCGAGGCGGGCAACGCCGCACTGGCGATCAACGCGATAGGCCGGACTCCGAAGGTCGCATGGTATTCGCCGACCCACTCCGATTATCCGACGGGCACATCCCAGGATGAGACGCCCACTTCCCCGTATCTCATGCCCGCGTTCCTCATGATCATCGCCGCCTGCCTGCTGGCAGGCCTCGCGCGTGGTCGCAGGCTCGGTCCTCTCACCTCCGAGCGCCTCCCCGTCGAGGTTCCGGCCTCTGAGACGCTCATCGGCAAGGCCCGACTCATGCGTTCGCAGCGCGCCTACGAGCACGCCGCCCAGGCGCTGCGCAGCTCGACCGCCTCGCGCATTGCGACCGCCCTGGGCGTTGCGCACACTGCCGACCGCGAAGCCCTCACTCACGCGATGGAACAGCGAGGCCTGCCCGCCTCGCGCTGCTCCGCCCTCCTGTGGGGTCCGCCCCCGACCTCCGAAAAGGCGCTCGTCCGCCTCGCCAATGACCTCGACGCTCTCGAAAAGGAGATACGCCATGACTAGCCCGATCCCCGGCCCCGCGCCCGAGGGCATGCCCCAGCCCGGCCCCGTCCCAGCCGCGCCGCCGAACGGCTACGCTCCGCAGGGCGCACCGACCCCCTACGCACCCCAGGTGCAGGTCGCCCCGCAGGGCGCCAACGCCTCGTTCTCTGCGCCTACCGGCGAGGGCTGGTCGGGCCGCGCCCTCAGTGAGACCGAGAAGCACACCCAGGAGGCGCTCCTTGCCCTGAAGGCGGAGATCGGCAAGGCGGTCGTCGGCCAGGACGCCGCGATCAGCGGGCTCATCGTCGCCCTTGTCGCCGGTGGCCACGCGCTCCTCGAAGGCGTGCCCGGTGTCGCCAAGACGCTGCTCGTGCGCACCCTGTCGCGCGCCCTCGACGTGGACATGGCGCGTATCCAGTTCACCCCCGACCTCATGCCCGCCGATATCACGGGCTCGATGGTGTGGGACGCCGGCCGCTCCGAGTTCGTCTTCCGCGAGGGCCCCGTCTTCACGAACCTGCTGCTCGCGGACGAGATCAACCGTACGCCTCCGAAGACCCAGTCCGCCCTCCTGGAGTCGATGGAAGAGCACACCGTCTCAATCGACGGCGAGACCCGTCAGCTCCCCGATCCCTTCATGGTGATCGCGACGCAGAACCCGGTTGAGTACGAGGGCACCTACCCGCTGCCCGAGGCCCAGCTGGACCGTTTCCTGCTCAAGCTCGAGCTGCCGCTGCCGTCACGCGAGGCAGAGATCGACATCATCGCGCGTCACCAGGCTGGCTTCAGCCCGATGGCTCTGGCCGAGGCGGGAATTCGCCCGGTTGCCAGCGCCGCCGACATTCAGGCCGCCCACGCGGTCGCATCCCGCATCGAGGTCTCCCCGGCCGTCATGGCCTACCTCGTCGACCTGTGCCGAGCAACGCGTACCTCTCCCGCCGTACGCCTGGGTGTCTCTCCCCGAGGTGCGACCGCGCTGCTGCGCACCTCGCGCGTGTGGGCGTTCCTCCAAGGCCGAGGCTTCGTCACTCCCGACGACGTCAAGACGATGGCTCCCGTGACGCTCGCACACCGCCTGGGCCTGCGTGCCGAGGCCAACCTCGAGGGCGTCACCGCAACGGACGTCGTCGCGGGTGTCCTTGCGGCCACCCCCGTGCCCCGCTGAGGCGCCCGTGGCGATTTCGGCGCGTAGCGCGCTCCTCGTACTGGTCGGGCTCATCCCCCTCGCATTATCCCCGTCCCGCGCTCTCGCGTGGGCGTGGTGCGGCCTCGTCGTGGCCGTGTGCCTCCTCGATGCCTTCGCTGCGCCCTCCCCGCGCACGCTACGTCTCAGCCGTGACGTGACCGGGCCGATTCGCGCTGACCAGACCACCGAGTCTCGCCTGCGGCTGACGAACACGACGAAGCGCCACATGAACCTGGATGTGCGCGACGCGTGGCCTCCCTCCCTCAACCCGTCGCCGACGCGCCAGAGAGTACGTGTGCGCCCGGGCGCTTCAGAGCGTATCTCCACGGTGCTCGCCCCGAACCGGCGCGGCACCCGCCAGGCCGACGTCGTCACCATTCGCTCGTGGGGTCCCCTGCACCTGGGGGCGCGCCAGGTGAGCCTGTCCGCTCCCCTCTCCCTGTCGGTGCTCCCCGAGTTCAAGGCGCGCGTCCTGCTGCCCTCGCGGCTGGCGCGCCTCCACGAGCTCGAAGGAACCACACCGACGACGCTGCGCGGAGCGGGAACCGAGTTCGACTCCCTGCGCTCCTACGTTGTGGGCGACGATCCGCGCGACATTGACTGGCGTGCTTCCGCCCGTTCCACGGAACTGATGGTGCGCCAGTGGAGGCCCGAACGAGACCGCCACGTCGTGATCGTCGTGGACTGCGGGCGCGCATCCTCGGCCCTGCTCGGAGCCCCCGAGCACGAAGAAGTCGACTCGATCGCCCTGGGACGTGCCCCGCGCCTCGATTCCTCCATCGAAACCGCCCTGCTTCTCGCTGCCCTGGCAGACCGAGCGGGCGACAAGGTGCACCTCATCGTCCTCGACTCGGCTGTCCGCGCACGCGTGTCCGGCGTCCGAGGAGCCAAGGTCATCGAGACCCTGGCCCACACGTTCACGGATATTTCGCCCCGCCTGGACGTCACCGACTGGTCGGAAATGGTCAGAACGGTCGAGCAGACTGTGCATCATTCCGCCTTCGTCGTTATCGCAACGAAGATTCCGCCCGCTGGCATGGAAACCGAGTTCACCGACGCGTTGGCGCGCCTGAGCGACCGCCACACGGTGCTAGTTGCATCGGCGACAGATCCGGATGAAATCCGGGCGCGGGCGGGACGCGAGGACGCCGAGCAGGTGTTCCTTGCAGCCTCCGCCTCACTCGCAGAACGATCTGACGAGGCGGGAGCCACCGATGCTCGACTGGCCGGCGCGCTCACCGTGCGCGCCTCGGCGGGTCTGCTTCCCGCTCGGACGGCGGACCGCTACATCGAACTCAAGAAGAGCGGCCGACTCTAAGCCGGGCCCACTTCCCGCGCGCGTTGACGCCGCGTGAGCCTCACCCCGAGACGGGCTGGTAGTAGCCGGCGTCAATGCCGACGTCGGCGCTGGCGCCCGCCTGGTGCGCGCGCCGCCCGAGGATAAGGATGTATGCCCACACGGCCCCCGTCATGAGGACACCAAGGGCGATCTTGACGGCGTCAGGCAGATCAGAGGGCGTCACGAAACCCTCCAGGACGCCGGAGCCGGCCAGGAGGATGGCACAGCCCGCCGCAGCCGTCATCGCTCCGCGAGCGGCCTGTCCGACGGCCTGGAAGCGCGTCATCGGACCGGGCACGAGCAGCGACCAGAAGACGCGCAGGCCCGCCGCGATCGAGATGAAGACGGCAGTCAGCTCGGGGAGTCCGTGCGGCAGGATGAAACGGAAGAAGTGCCAGACTCCGCCGTAGCTGAAGACAATGGCCGTTGACGTGCCGATGCTCGTGGCGTTGTCCCACAGAATCTTCAGCGGGTAGGCGCCCGTGATCCCCGTGGCCACGCCCACCAGGGCAATCCAGGCATTATTTGCCCACACAGACAGGCCAAACTCCGCGTTCGTGTCCTGGTGGTAGTACTCCACGAACAGGCTCTGCGCGTAGTACTTCAGCTGTTCGGGGGTGCCCAGCTCATTCATGGCGTCCGGGTGAGTCATCAGGTAATGCACTTGGACGCCGGCGATGGCGATGAATGCTGCCATCACGGCCAGGATCACCCAGCGAATCCGGTAGAGGGTCAGCGGTAGGGATACCGTGAAGAAACGTGCGATAACGGCTCCGGACAGCCCTCCGGTGCCCGCGAGACGCCCGCGCGCGGCGGACAGGATGCGCGACAGCTCCGCGATCACATCGGGATCGGGGTTGAGCGTGCGTACGCGCGCCAGGTCCGTCGTGGTCGAACGGTAGAGGCGATCGAATTCATCGATCTCGTCGCCCGACAGCGAGCGCTGGCGCGTCAGCTGTTCCAGCCGCTTCCATTCCGTTTCGCCACTTACCCGCAGCACATCAATGTCCATTGGACTAGCGTGTCATATATGAGCACGCAACGCAGTCAATCGAGCGCCATTCAAGACGACTTTGTGCGCACGGGCGAGGCAGTCACCCTAGACGTGAAGCCGGCCTCGCCGCCGGAACGCTTCGCCGCCGCCGTCATGGATGCGACGACGTACTTCCTGTGCATGGTCGTGCTGTTTTTGGTGGCCGCCAAGTACACCTCGCCGTCCTCGTCAATGCAGCGCGTGATCATCATCGGGTTCCTCTCGATGACGATGTTTTTCCTGCCGCTGGTGGTCGAGATCGCGACGCGTGGGCGTTCCTTCGGGAAGTGGGCGTTTAACCTGCGGGTCGTCCGCGACGATGGCGGTGCGATCACCGCCCGCCATAGCGCGGTGCGCGTTTCGACGGGCATTCTGGAGAACTGGGCGACCTTTGGCGGCCTGGCGGTACTCGCGGAGATCATGAGCTCGAAAGGCAAGCGCCTGGGCGATCTGGCGGCCGGGACGATGGTGTGCTCGCAGGGTGCTTCCGTCTTCTATCCGCCTCTCGTGCTGCCGCCGGGCCTCGAAGACTGGGCGCGCACCGCGACGATCCTTCCCCTCGACGATGCCCTCGTCGCGGAGGCTCGTGCCTTCCTGCAGTCGAATCGGTTGTTGAAGACGGACGTGCGAGCGCAGGTCGCCACCTCACTCGCGCAGCGCCTCTCGCGTCGCGTGCAGACGCCCCTACCCGAAGGTCTCCACCCGGAGGTTGTGATCGCGGCCGTGCTGGTGGCCCGCAGGGATCGCGACTGGGGTCGGGAGGCTGAGCGCCGCTCGCGCGGTCAGGCCCGCTTTCACGAGGCGACTCAGGCTCGTTTCGGCCTGTAGCCCCTAGTCGGTGCCCTCGGTGTCCGTGCCGTCAACGACCCTGAACTGGGCGCGGCGGCGCGCGTAGGGGCTCGACGGGTCAAGCGGGCTCGACGTGTCGGGGGTCCCCATGGAACGTGCGGGCCCGAACGGTCCGGTGGTCGGCTTGCGGGTCTCCTGAGGCGGCGCCGGGGCTGCCTGCGCCTCCTGGGCGACCCTGCGCACGGCATCGACGAGCGCCGCGAGGTCATCCCCCGAGGGCGGAGCGGGTTCGAAGGTGGTTGCCAGACGAACGACCTGCCAGCCCAGCGGCGCGGTGAGGTTATGCGCGTGTTCGTCGCACAGGTCGTACGAGTTAGGGTCGGCGACAGTCGCGAGGGGACCGACAACGACCGTCGAGTCGCGGTAGTCGTAGGTCAGTGTGGCGACGGCGACCGTGGAGCAGCCGGGCTTGGAGCAGTGGCGTTGGGCAATCACGCCCCTAAGAGTACGACACTCTGTGCCCGTATCGCCCGCTTCCGCGCGCCATACGCCTACCCTGAGGGGGTGTTTCCTACGCGCCGCCATGTCTCGAGTCGCGACCGCCACGGTCGCGGTCCGCGCGGTCCCCTATTTTTCCCGGGGACTCCGGCGTGGAGGACGCGGCGTGAGGACTTTGATCTGATGGTCGGTGAGCTCGTCACAGAGCTCATTCGACGGTGGCCGCAGGTGGCCACGATCGAGTTTGCGGTCGAGGATGTTCCCCCGTCGAATCCCGCTCCCTGGGAGTCCCACAACGTCGTCGTCGCGCGCATTTTCCCGGCGGATCGGCGTCGCGGTCTGCGCGATCGTATCGTCGTCTATCGGCTGCCGATCACGCTGCGGTGCGTGCCGGAGGAGGTCGCGGTCATGACGCGCAGGGTGTTGATCGAGCGCATCAGCCACATCCTGGCGCTGCCGCCGGACGAGATCGACGACGCGATGCGCTGAGCGGCGCGTCAGTTGGTGGCGCGGATGGCGCCGCTGACGGCGCTGATGCCTTCCGTGCCCACGTTCCACGTCGTGGTCATGCGCCCCACGGCCGTGTCCGCAGAGACGACGACGGCCGCCTGGATCGGGGAGTCCGCACTCAGCGTTGTGCCGTTGTCGGGCAGATCCACGAGGGTGGGGATCCCGGGTGCAACGTAGACGGTGCGCCCGCCCACGCGTACGGCGACCGCTCCTGGCGTGGTGGCGGAGGTACCGCTCGACTGCGCGTCCTCCTCGGCGCCGGACTGGCTTGCCCCGGACTGCCCGCCGCTCGGTGAGGGCGAGGCCCAGATGTCTGGGGTTGCGCTCGGGCTGGGGGCATCCGTTGAGGCGATGCCTTGATCGTTCGACGAGGCCGGGGAGGGCGCGGGTGCGTAGAGCAGGAGGCTGGCGCGCACATGAGTCACGCCAGAATTGGTGGCCAGGGAAGTGGCGCGGATTGGCGTCGTGGAGAGGACGTGGCGCCCCATCCCCTCAATCTGGGTGGCGCCAGGAATGGTCGCTTCCGTCAGGGCGGTGGCGGGAGTCGCGTTGGACCGCATGATCCAGGCACTCGCTCGCTGCGCCCAGGGCGCGCCGAGGGTGATTGTCGTCGTCTGAGCCACGACCTCGTGGTCGGAGGTCACGATGAGCGTGATCGGGGTGGAGTCGCTGGACGCGCCGTCGAGAGGCATGTCGAGGGTGGTGCCTTCGGCCACCGTCGCCTTGCCTCCAGCCAGGGGGTGCACGCCGGTCGAATCGGCGACGGAGACGCTCACGTGGGCTTCTCCCGACGGCGACGCGAGGCGCAGCAGGGAGGTTCCCTTCGGGTCCACGCCGAGGATCGTCTGCGTGGTCGCAGGAACCACCGCGGAAGCCAGGGTTGTGCCCTGCGGGATTTCACCGTTCATGAGGGAGGCCTGCGCCCAGGCGGCAACCCCTCCCCCGTCAGCGCGCACATGCACGGCCAGCGCACTCTCGTCGGGGAACCACCCGGCGAGCAGCACCGAAGCCGAGGAATGTGCCGGGACCGTGACCTGACGCGGCGCGGCGTTGAGCGGACCCGACGCACCGTAGCCATCGATGCTGACGACCGAGGCTGTGGGACCGGGGTTGGACAGGATGAGGACCATGTCAGCACCCGCGGTGGTCGCGCCGGTGGCGATCCACTGGGACGTGCGAGCGGCCGCGCAACCGACGGCGCTGAGGCCGGCGAGTTCGCCGCCGCCCTGACCGGCGAGGGTGAGGGCCGTCGGGATGACGCCGCCCTGCCCTGTGATAGAAGCGGGTGCGGGAGACACGGGAGCCGTGGCCAGCGAAGACCACGTGGTGCCCGCCGCAACGTTCGTTGTCTCAAAGGGGTCGACGATACCGGAGGGGCAGGCGAGCTGGACCTGGGAGGGGTGCGCGCTCTGCGCGGTGCCTTCCACCGTGGCGGGAGCTGACGACACCCACATGGACGCCGAGGCCACAACCGCCGCGGCGATCGCCGCTCCCGTCAGTGTTGTCAGGGAGTTGGTTGGGCGCTTCGTCATCTCTTCCTCCACGCGGATAGGGCGCTTGCTGCCGCGACGACCAGGCACGCGCCGGAGGCGATCTGCCAGGGGATGATCCACCACGCGCTGTAGGTGAGCGTCAGGTGCCCTGCGCTAGGCATCTCGAAGGCCTGCGACCATCCGTCGCCTGCTTCGGTGGCGGCCAGGGCGGTCCCGTCGACGGCCGCGCGCCATCCGGAGTCGGCGCGCTCGGCGAGGATCAGGGTACCGCTCGCATCAACATCTCCGCTGACGCTGAGCTGGCTGCCGCCGACCGGGGTGGTCACGCCGGAGGCAGATTCGACGCGGACGCGCGAAGGAGTCACGCCGTTCGGGCGCACACGCCAGACGGTGCCAGAGTTCGTGTCGCCGACCTTTTCGAGGCCGGAGGCGCGGTCAAGCCCGGAGGCCAGGGCCTGAGATCCGCTGGCACCCAGGGGCACAAGGATCGTGTCGATGTCGTGGGCGGCCAGGGTCGCCACAGTCGCGTCGTCGGGGTAGACGACGAGCGTGTAGGCGGCCTGAGCGAGCGACGCGGTCGCGGGGTCGCGCAGGACTCCTTCCGCGGCGCCGGAGCGCGCCTGGGCGAGGGCGAGGGCCCGCGTTGCCGGCGATCCATCGGTCAGGGAGGGGCCCGAGCCGCGCCACAGGGACGCGTTCACCGTGCCGTTCGTGGGATCGCCGTCGAGGACGAGGATGCGCCCCGCACGCGTCGAGCGCTGGGCCTGCGCGGCGACGGCGGAGACGATCGGCGAGGACATCGGGGAAACGGTCGGGCGCTGCGCGAGCGTGAAGGTCGGGGTGTCCGCTGCGTCGCTGCGCGCAGCGAAAGCGGAGACAGCCACGCCTCCTCCTGCTCCCGCCAGAACAAGCGCGGTCAGGGCGCCGAGCGCGCGCACGGCGAAGGGACGCGATCCATCCCATGCGGGACGCGAGGCCTCGGCCTCGTCGTCGCCTCCCGACCCGGATCGGGCGGCGAGCACGAGCAGGGCGCCGAAGGACAGGGACATCGCGGGGGCGGTCCAGGCGCTAGCGACGAACGCGCCGGAGATTCCCACGCCGACCTGCGAGGCCGCCCATCCGGCCGCGGCGGCCGCGAAGGCTCCGCAGAAGGCGAGTGCGGCGAAGCGAGTGCGCAGGCGCAGGAGAGCAATGCCCGCGGCGGCGATCACGCCGGCACCGATAACGCCCAGGGCAACGGCCTCGACGGACGTTGCCGGCGCGGCGGGCATGCCGAGCATCGCCATCCACGAGTCGGCACGCGTGTAGGCGTGGACTCCCCCGCTCGTCGAGGCGAGCGCCGGCCACGCCGAGGGGCGCGCGGCGATTGAGACGTAGGTGGGCGCGAGGAGGACGAGGGCAGGCAGCGCTACGAGGAGAGAACGGCGCGAGCGCCACGCCAGCACAGCCGCAGCCAGCGGGAGCGTCCACGGAGCGCAGCAGGCGAGAGCGACGAGGGCGAGGGCGGCGCATCCGCCGTTGATTCCGCGCGGGCGCAGCGGGGCCTCATCGACGCCGCCGGCACCGGCGACCAGCAGAGGCCTGGGCTGGCCCACGCAGTAGGCGGCGAAGACCGGCAGCGCCGCGTGCGCGAGCGTCGCTGCGAGAACGCCGTGCGTGGCGCTCATGAGCAGAGAGGGGGCGAGCGACCAGGCAAGGGACACGAGGAAGCGCACGCGCGCAGACGAGGCGAGCGCGCGCGAGGGAATCCAGGCCATCATCGCGGCAATAGGCGTCGACGCGACCAGCAGGAAGGTGGCGAGGGCTCCCGGGGTAATGCCCATGGGCGCGAACGGAGCGCTGAGAATGGCCATGAGGATCGTCAGCGGGTCGGCCCCGCCCGCGTATCCGTCTCCGCCCGGGATCCACGCGGACCACGCGGCTCCCCACAGCTCGAACCACGAGGAGGGCAGAGACACCCAGGCACCGCCCACGAGGCCGGTCGTCGTGCCCCACCACTGCATGAGCGCCAGGGCGGAAGTCAGAATGAGAAGCCCCAGGGCAGTCGATGCCGAGCGGAAGCGGTAGCGCCGCATCGAGGCGACGACGAGCGGATCGATCCGCTCTCCATGCTCGTCTTCGTCCACGCCCGCGGGTTCCTTGCGCAGCAAGGCGGGCGCCGTCTCCAGCGCACGAAGGGCAGAGCGCGGAACGCGGCGCGACTGAGCCGCGCGCGCACGACCCGCCAGCAGGCGCGGGGTCGCGCCGATCAGGGACACGAGGGCGCCGATTTCGGGGAGAGCCAGCGAGGCCCGACCCGTCAGGATACGTCCCAGGGCACGGGCAGGGCTCCACACGAGGAGCCACAGCGCCAGGAAGGGCAGGAGGAGGGCAGGCACGGCCTTGCACCAGTTATACATCTGGGCGTAGCGGCGCTTGCGGAACGATCCATCGGTCGCGTCGCCCCCATCGCCGAGGGCGTCGGAGACATCCCCCGTCGGTTCGCTGTGGTCAGTGTCCGATGCGGCCTCGAGGCCGGAATAGAGGGAGACGCGGGCATGACGCACGCGCGCCTTGGGGGCCACGATCACGCGATACCCGGCCAGGTGCAGGCGCCGCCCTATATCGAGGCCGTCACCGAAGGGGCCGAGCGCGGGATCGAATCCGCCGACGGCCGCGTAGGCCTCAGCGCTGATAAACAGACCGGCGGTACCGACGCCGAGGACGTCGCTCGTGCCATCGTGCTGGCCCTGGTCGATGTCGTCATCACCGATGCGCTCGAGTCGGCGGGCGCTGGCCGTGGCAAAGATTCCGAGTTCGAGGAGACGGCTGCCGTCCCAGCTCATCTGCTTGACGCCGACAGCTCCGACGGTCTTACCGACGGCGGCGGCCTCAATGAGCTCGTCGAGGCACTCGGGTTCGGGGGCGCTGTCCTCATGAAGGATCCACCACCACTGTTCCGAGGTGAAAGGGGCTCCCTGCGCCTGAGCGCGACGGATCGCGTCGCCGAGGTTGCGGGCGCGGCCGACACGTACGAGCTCGGCACCGTCGGGAACTCGATCAGCGGGAAAAGGGGTGACGTGGCGTCCTGCGACATCAATGATGGTTAACGAATGCGGGGCCACCGATTGATTCTCGATGGCCCGCAAAACGGACTGAATGAGCGGCGCCTCTCCCCTTGTGACAAGGATCGCACCGACGGAGCGCTGCGTCGGACTCAACCGGCCATACGGCGCAGGCGCCGCCTCTCGCGCTCGGACATGCCGCCCCAAATGCCAAAGCGCTCGTCGTTAGCCAGCGCGTATTCCAGGCATTCTTCACGCACCTGGCAGGCCTGACAAACAGCCTTAGCCTCGCGAGTGGAGCCACCCTTTTCAGGGAAGAACGCCTCCGGATCCGTCTGCGCACACAGAGCGTGCTGCTGCCACGCAAGGGGGCCGTCAATGCGGGCGTACTGCGCCGCATCGGCGTCCTCGGACCACTCCAGGGGTCCGTCACCGAAGATGTTCCACATTGCGGGAGCTCCTTATAACGAATCGATCA
>CAUTDS010000047.1:0-13907 GCA_963537175.1 uncultured Actinomycetes bacterium | reverse complement strand
TCGTCGCTGTGCGGCCAGGATTCGTACCAGCACTCATCGAAGGTCCCCGTCGCGGGCACGGGGGCAAGAGCCGCGTAGGCGTAGCCCGGACGACGCCCGTCGTTCTCGTCCCACGGGTAGGTGCCCGCGACCTCGGCCTGCCCGTGTGCGAGGGGGAGAAGGGCTCCTTGAGGGGTGCCGAGGTCCTCGGCTACCTGCTCAGGGAGCAGAATTCCCGTCGGATCGGCCGTTGTTGTCCCCAGGAGAGAGGCGGTTCCAGGCGTGACCTCGTACAGAGGTAGCGACGAGGCCGGAAGGGCGAGCGGGGACAAGCCGGATTCGACCGAGCGAACGGCTCCTGCGCGCACCCCGGGGATTCGCGACAGCGCATCGCAAGTGGCCCCGTCGATGCTGCCTTGCGCTTGGAGGACTCGCACCGATCCCAGATGGGCACGAAAAGAGGCGGCCTCAACGCTGAGGGAACGCAGCGAGAATGCGTCGGCGCAGATCACGCCTCCGACCAGGGCGGTGGCCAGAACAGTCAGAATCCCGACGCGGGCCGTCCCGCTCAGGCAGTCCCTCCACGCCTCGGACAGGAGTGCGCGCCACGAGAGTGTGCTCATTGCTAGCCCTCCTCATCCTGGAAACGGGCGAGGTCAATGACGGCGTCGCACTGCGCGCGAATCGACGGATCGTGCGTCGCGATCACGACGCTCACCCCGTCCTCGCGCAGCGAGCCGAGCGTGGATGCGATGTCGCGAGCCGTGGATTGATCAAGCTGCGCGGTCGGTTCATCCACGAGGAGCAGGGTGGGGGAGCATGCGAGCCCGCGCGCGAGGAGCACACGCTGAGCCTCGCCGCCCGACAGATCCCGAAAAGAGCGCTCCGCGAGATGCGCCAGGTTGAAAGCATCAAGGAGCCGATTCGCCTCGACATCGGCCTGCGCCCGGCTCATGCCGCGGGCCAGCAGGGGCAGCGCGACGTGGTCAATCGCGCTGCGCGCGCGGACACCGAACGGGTTCTGGAAGACCCACGCGATACGGGGGTTCTGTGTATCAGCCGGATGGGGGATGCTGATCGTTCCTTCGGCTGGTGTCTCCCATCCCGCGATCAGCGACAGCAGGGTTGATTTGCCAGAACCGGACGGGCCGATGATGGCGGTGAGGGTGCCGTCCTCGCAGCGGGCGCTCAGATGACGAAAGAGCCACGGGGTTGCGGCGAACCTGTGCCCGACGTTGTCTAGCTCGACGGACATGAACGTCCCTCGACGGCGGTGTCGACGGCGGAGAGCGGGGTAGCTGGCAGGACGTAGGTTCGGCCGAGCTGAGAAGACACGATAGAGACGGGAATCGGCGTGCCGTCCTCAAAGACGCACGTGCCCGTCGCGTCTCCGATCACTGAGGCCGGCGGGACGACCGTGACGGTGATGGGGACGGCTAGTTTCCAGGAGACCGGCAACTGAACGGGTCCATCGCTGCTTGGGGTGGAGCGGACGAAGGCCGTGTATTCGCGCGAGGACAGGATCGTCGCCGTCAGAGTGGGGTCGGTGATGACGCCATCAGCGGGAACGGGGTAGTCCGTGTCTCCCAGGGTGATGACGTGGTCCGCGGGGTAGGCGTCCGGTGGAACGGAGAGGCGCAAAGCGTCGCGGGAGTCCTCAAGGGCGAGGAGAACAGTGCTCGTATCGACGCTGTCACCCAGGTGAACGGGGACCGATGAGGGGGTGACGGTCGGCGCTGGGATCCATAGGACGCGAGAGGCTTCGATGCGGGAGGGAACGCCACCAGCTCCGTCGTTCACGCCCATCGCCGAGGCCAGGGCCGCTCGCGTGGAGGCCGTGACCCGCTGAGAATCTGCGGGAGCCGCATATCCGAGTCGTGCAAGTTCAGCGTTCAGGGCGCCGATATCTGGTCCCGTGGCTCCGTCCACCACATCCTGATAGAGCGGGGTGGAAAGAGCTAAGGCAAGAAGGGGCAGTCCTTCGATCTCGCAGGGAACAGAACCGGAGGTGATGGGAGTTCCCGTCGCTGCCTGGAGGGCCGTGATGCGCCCGGCGGTGGGGGAGGTGAGTTCGTGAGGCGAGGCCGGGGGAATCGTGAGGGTGAGGGAGCGCGTGTCGGTGAACTCGCGCGTGGTGACGGGGACCGTCGGCGGAGCAGATGACGATGCCAGCGAGGCCGGGGTGGGCGGCGAGGCGATGAGAATACCCGCGCTGATCCCGCCCGCACCGGCGATGACAGCGATGAATGCGGTGAGGGCGAGCCAGCGGCGAGAACTTGCCATCTCAACTCCTGAGGGTGGTTGTGGTCATTTGCTGGGGTCCTCGATGCATTGCAGCAAAATGTCGGGACCCTGGGATGGGTCGATGAAAGGCAGCGCGCTTGAGAGAGGCGTTCCGCTCTCGCGAGCGCGCGTGAGGTCTTGGGCCGTGAACGACGGCTCAACCGCCTTGTTGCGGATCAAGCACTGCGTATAGAGCTCGTTGATATCCCGGTGGTCCGGGTTGACTCGCATGTTGAACTCGAGCGCCTCGATAATCGGCTCACCTGCATCGACGGAACAGGCGTATTCGAATTCTTGTTGCTGTTCGGCGGATATGGAGGAGCCAACCGGCTGATCGGGGACGCTCAACTGGCCGCTCGGGCTGAACGATGCGCCGGTGACGCCCTTGTCTGTCAGGCAGCTCAGCACGCGTTGACGCATGTCCTGGAGTTCGGCCTCGCTGATGGCAGAGTCGGCGAGGACAGATTGGACGAACTCGTTGGACGCCCACTCATTGCGCGCCTGCTCGATGTCGGCCGCCCACGGCCCCTCCGCCGCAGGTGTGGTCTGTTGGCAGCCACACGCTGTAGCGGCAAGGGCCAGAGCAGTTGCAAACATAACGACGCGCGAACGGATGGAGTACGTGCCCTCCCTGGTGTTTGCTCCCATCATGTTCTCCCTCGAACAGCCTCGACAATGGGTGCTTACTTCCAGAATAACGAAGAAAGGGCTCCGTTTTCCGCATGATGGAGAAATGAATTGAGATGGGGATGATCAGATGACCCCAGATGCGCCGCAGCCCCCAATCCCGGAACCCGACGCGGCGTGCGATCCCCACCGCGGCAGGCCGACCCGGAAGCGGGGGCTGCAACACACTGTCCATTGTGTGACGCCAAGCTCAAAAAACAGGGAGCTTTGGCTGAGAAAACCCTGGGAAAAGCGCGCGGGGTGGATCCTCATCCACCCCGCGCGCCCCAGGCCAGCAATCAGGCGATCACTTCGATGCGAGACGAGCGCCCTGCGCCAAAGCCTCCAGCTTCGCCCAGGCAATCGACGGGTAGATGCGGCCGCCCAGGCCGCAGTCCGTCGACGCCACGACACGCTCGTCGCCCACAATGTCCGCGAACTGCCGGATACGCTGAGCCACCAGCTCCGGGTGCTCCACAACGTTCGTCGAGTGCGAGACCACGCCCGGGATCAGGTACTTACCTTCGGGAAGCGCGATATCGCGCCAGATCGTCCACTCGTGCGCGTGGCGAGCATTCGCCGCCTCGAACGTCAGGCCATTCGCGTTGACCAGCAGGGCCAGATCCACGATGTCCTTGAACGCAATATCCGTCGTGTGCGGGCCGTGCCACGAACCCCAGCACACGTGGAAACGAACCAGATCAGGGGCGATACCCTCCAGCGCGTGGTTCAGCGCGTCAATACGCACGCGCGAGAACGCGCGGTAATCCTCAACGGACGGCTCCGGGTTCATCTGATCCCAGCCCTCCGCGATATCCGGCGCGTCAATCTGCACCGTCAGGCCCGCGTCCGTAATGCGCTTGTACTCCTCGCGCAGCACATCCGCGCACGCCCACACCACGGCCTCGTCGTCCTCGTAGAACGCGTTAGCCACGCGAGCCGCCGAACCCGGCGAAATCGCCGCCACGAAACCATCCGACACGGGCTTGCCCGCCGCCTCCAGCGCGTGCTTCGTACCCGTGATATCGCGCTCCACGGCCTCGGCACCGATATAGGTCAGCTCACCCGTGATCGTCGGGAACGCGATCGGGTTGCGGTTCGCAATGTGAATACCCGAATCCGGATCCGCGTACGCGTCCGCGAAACGCTGCCAGTCGCGGCGCTCAGCGAACGACGAGAAAGACAGGCGACCGTCACGGCCAGCCGGGGGACGCACATCAAAACGCTGCACGTCCTCGAAGGACAGCCCGCCGAAACGCGAGAAGGAATACGTCCACCACGCGCCGTAATCAACCGTGTCGATCATTGCGTGGCCGTACTCGCCATCGTTGACGATATCCAGGCCGATCTCAGCCTGACGCTTCACAACGCCGTCAACCTGATCCTGCAGCAGCGACGTGAAGTCAGCCTCGCCGAGCGAACCCTCACGGCGCGCACGATTCGCCTCGATCAGCTCGGGGGTACGGGCAGGGAACCAACATGAGTGGTGCGAATGGTCATCGCAGTCCTTTCTCTAATCTGTGCACCCAGACTACGTTTCGCGCGTCGAGAACGAGGCCAAATGTCCGAAGCGTGACCAATGCGATCAACCACTCATCTGCAAGACGCTAATTCACGCACGCACCCCTTGCGTTTTCCTTGCAAACACGCCCACAAGCGTCCACCCACTGACACTGCGCCCCACTCACCACAGCCCCCGAAATACCGCGCGAAAACCACCAGCAACCAGCCTGGTCCTCGTCCATGAGACGAAACCCGCACGGAAACGCAGCGCTCACACTCCTACTGTGGAGTCATTACAAGGCAAAAGAAAGGCACATCATGAGTCGCCCGCTGCGCTCGGCAACATCCACCCAAGGCCGCAATATGGCCGGAGCACGCGCCCTGTGGCGAGCCACCGGCATGACGGACGGCGACTTCGGCAAGCCGATCATCGCCATCGCCAACTCCTTCACCCAGTTCGTCCCCGGCCATGTGCACCTGAAGAACATGGGCGACCTCGTCGCCGGAGCCATCGAAGCAGCCGGCGGCGTCGCCAAGGAATTCAACACGATCGCCGTCGACGACGGCATCGCCATGGGCCACGACGGCATGCTCTACTCCCTGCCCAGCCGCGACCTCATCGCCGACTGCGTCGAAACCATGGTCAACGCGCACCGCGCCGACGCCCTCGTGTGCATCTCCAACTGCGACAAGATCACCCCCGGCATGCTCCTGGCCGCCATGCGCCTGAATATCCCCACCATCTTCGTCTCCGGCGGCCCCATGGAATCTGGCGCTGCCGTCGACGGCGTCGTTGAGCACCGCCTCGACCTCATCGACGCCATGGTCATGGCCGTCGACGACTCCGTCAGCGACAACCAGCTGGCCAGCATCGAAGCCAACGCGTGCCCCACGTGCGGCTCCTGCGCCGGCATGTTCACCGCGAACTCCATGAACTGCCTCAACGAGGCGATCGGCCTGGCCCTGCCCGGCAACGGCACCACCCTGGCCACCCAGATCGAACGCAAGAAGCTCTTCACCGAGGCCGGCACGCGCATCGTCGACATGTGCCGCGCCTACTACGACAACGAGGACGACTCGGTCCTGCCGCGCTCGATCGCTACCAAGGCTGCCTTCGAGAACGCCATGAGCCTGGACGTGGCCATGGGCGGCTCCACCAACACCGTCCTGCACATCCTCGCGATCGCCAACGAGGCCGGCGTCGACTTCACGCTCGACGACATCGACGCGATCTCGCGCCGCGTGCCCTGCCTGTGCAAGGTGGCCCCCAACTCCACGACCTACCACATCGAGCACGTCCACCGCGCGGGCGGCATCCCCGCCCTGCTCGGCGAGCTCGACCGCGCGGGCCTGCTCAACCGCGACGTGCACTCCGTCCACTCCGACAGTCTCTCCGACTGGCTGGGCGCGTGGGACGTGCGCAGCGGGAGCGCCACCGACGAGGCCACGCACCGCTTCCTCGCCGCCCCCGGCGGCGTGCGCACCACCCAGGCCTTCTCGACCGCCAACCTGTTCGAGTCCCTCGACACTGACTCCGAGGCCGGCTGCATCCGCTCCGTCGAGCACGCCTACACGAAGGACGGCGGCCTGGCGGTCCTCTACGGCAACATCGCCGCCAACGGCGCGATCATCAAGTCCGCCGGCATCGACGAGTCCCTCTTCCACTTCGTCGGCAAAGCCTTCGTCGTCGAATCCCAGGAGGAAGCCGTCGAGGCCATCCTCTCTAAGCAGGTCACCGAAGGCGACGTCGTCGTCATCCAGTACGAGGGCCCCAAGGGCGGCCCCGGCATGCAGGAAATGCTCTACCCGACCTCCTACCTCAAGGGCCTGGGCCTGGGCAAGAAGTGCGCGCTCATCACCGACGGTCGCTTCTCCGGCGGCACCTCGGGTATTTCCATCGGTCACATCTCGCCCGAGGCTGCGGCCGGGGGCGCCATCGGCCTCGTGCGCACCGGCGACGAGATCGAAATCGACGTCAACAACCGCGTCCTGCGCGCCAATGTGAGCGACGAGGAACTCGAGCGTCGCCGCGCCGAAAAGGGCGCCGCCCCGTGGAAGCCCTCCAAGCCTCGCGCCCGCCAGGTCTCCGACGCCCTGCGCGTCTACGGCATGCTCGCCGCCTCCGCCGACAAGGGCGGCGTGCGCGTCCTGCCCGACTGGGCGTGAGGAGAGCGCCTACAATCGTGGGCATGCATGGAGAGTACAAAGTCCCCGGAGGAAAGCTCGTCGTCGTCGACACCGACGTGGAGGAGGATCGCCTCGCGCGCGTGAGCGTGTCGGGCGACTTCTTCCTCGACCCTGACGACGCACTCACCCGGATCACCGCGTCCCTCGAAGGTGCCCCGGCCTCGTCGAGCGCGAAGGATCTGGCCGCACGCGTGCAGGCCGCCCTCCACGAGGGCGACACCCTCATGGGCGTCACCCCCGAGGCCGTCGGCATTGCCGTACGCCGCGCCCTGGGCGCAGCCCTGTCGTGGGACGACATCGACTTCGACGTCATCCACGGCCCCGTCGTCGACCCGATGATCAACGTCGCCATGGACGAAACCCTGGTCGAAGACGTCGCCGCGGGGCGCCGCAAGCCCTTCATGCGCCTGTGGGAGTGGAACGGCCCCCAGGTCGTCATCGGCTCCTTCCAGTCCTACCAGAACGAAATCCAGCAGGACGGCGTGGATCGCTACGGCATCACCGTGTCGCGGCGCGTCACCGGCGGCGGCGCCATGTTCATGGAGCCCGGCAACTGCATCACCTACTCGCTCGTCATCCCCACCGCCCTCGTGGAGGGAATGAGCTTCGAGCAGGCCTACCCCTACCTCGATCAGTGGGTCATGGAGGTTCTCGAAAAGCTGGGCATCAAGGCCAAGTACGTGCCGCTCAACGACATCGCCTCCGAGTTCGGCAAGATCGGCGGCGCCGCGCAGAAGCGTTGGGCCAACGGCTACATGGTCCACCACGTGACCATGGCCTACGACATCGACGCCATCAAGATGAACGAAGTCCTGCGCATTGGCATGGAGAAGATCCGCGACAAGGGCACCCGCAGCGCCGTCAAGCGCGTGGACCCCATGCGCTCACAGACCGGCATGGCGCGCGAGGAGATCCTGCAGGTGTTCTTCGACCACTTCAAGGAGAAGTACAACGCGAGCGTCGGCACCATCACCGAGGCGGACCTCGAGGTTGCACGCAAGCGCTGCGAGACGAAGTTTGCGCGCGAGGAGTGGGTGCACCGCATTCCCTGAGCGCGTGGCTCGCTTCGGCGTCGTTTCGACGAGGCCGGGGCGGGCTCTCGCGTTCCCGCGGGCGCTCGCTTAGAAGAGCTGAAGCGCGCGCACCCCGTGGATGATGAGTTCGACGCCGATGACGAGGATAAGGAATCCCATAATTCGTACGATCGCGCCGACGCCGGTAGCCCCGAGCTTGTCGATCCAGGGCGTTCCGTAGCGCAGCAGCAGCGCGATGACGGCGGCAGTTACCGCGATTCCTAGGACGATGCCGACATGAAAACCGATGGCCGTGTTGCGGGCGGCCAGCGCGATAACCACGCCGATCGAGCCGGGCCCCGCGATGAGGGGGAGCGCCATGGGGGAGAAGGACACATCCGCCTTGGCCGTCGCGTGCTGGTCCTCCTCGCTAGTGGAGCGCCTCTTGTTTTCCAGCATCGAGAAACCCGAGTGCGCGACGACGAGGCCGCCGGCGATCTGCAGGGAGGGCAGGTCGAAGCCGAAGAAGCGCATGATGAGCGAGCCGCAGACAGCAAAGGCCGTCAGGATCGCGAACACGTAGATGCCGGTCTTCCACGCCTGGGAGCGCACTGCCGCCGGATCGTCGGACGCGGTCAGGCCCGCGAAGGCGGCGAGACCTCCGATCGGGTTGGTGATCGGTGCGAGTGCCAGGATCGACGCTGATAGTCCAGCAAGAACGCTCATCATGCTGTCAATCCTAACGGGTGTGACGCGGGTGTGGATGAGTAGTCTTGTCAGAGGTGGCGGGCGCCGAAAATAGCCGTGCCCAGGCGCACGATCGTCGCGCCCTCGGCAATGGCCCACTCCAGGTCGCGGCTCATGCCCATCGACAGCGCGAGATCGGATTCTTCGATGCCCAGGCGCGCCGAGGCCTCGTCCCTGATGCCGCGCAGCTGCGCGTATGCGGCGCGCACGTCGGCCTCGACGGAGGAGTTCAACCCCACCGTCATGAAGCCTGCGAGCTGCAGGTGCGCCGAGGCCTCGACCGCGTCGATCAGTGCGGCGACGTCGGAGGGGGCGCAGCCGTGCTTCGTGGTCTCGCCCGAGACGTTCACCTCGACGAACACGGGGAGCGTGCCGGTCGCGCGCGCATCGATTTTCGAGGCCAGGGCGGGAGAGTCCAGCGACTCGATCGCGTCCACGCAGGCCAGCGCGTGGTTGATCTTGTTGGACTGCAGAGGCCCGATCAGGTGGATGCGTGCGCCGGGCACCTCACGGATCGCATCCACTGTCGCGCGTGCCTCCTGGACGCGGTTGTGGCCCAGCAGGATCGGCAGGCCTGCCTCGCGCAGGGCAGCGGCGGCCTCGCGGCACTCCTCGGGCGTGCGCGTCTTGACCGCCAGCTCCAGGTGCACCGAATCACTGCGGCCACACGCGGACGTCGCGCGGTCGATGCGGTCGCGGGCGGCGGCGATGGCCTCGGGAATGCTCATGTGCTCATGGTACGCGCGGAGATACTTTCAGGGGTTAATCAGGGGCCACTCAGGGGGGATCTGAACGAGGAGTCGTGGCAGACTAGAATGTTCACAGATCAAGGAAAGGACACGCAATGCGTACCCTGCTCAACATCATCTGGTTCTTCTTCGGAGGCCTCCCGCTCTTCCTCGGCTACCTCCTCGCGGGTGTCATCGCCTGCATCTTCATCGTGACGATCCCCGCGGGCGTGGCCTGTTTCCGCATCGCCGGATACGTGCTGTGGCCCTTCGGTAAGCGCGTCATCGACAAGCCGGGCGTAGGCGCGGGCTCTGGCCTCATGAACATCGTGTGGTTCCTGGTTGCGGGCCTGTGGCTGGCCATCGGGCACGTGACCACAGCCGCCGCGCAGGCCGTGACTGTCGTCGGAATCCCGCTGGCCATCGCCAACCTCAAGATGATCCCGATCACCTGCTTCCCCTTCGGCAAGGCCGTCATCGACGACCCGACCGCGTCCATCCTCTGACGCGTCCTACACTGGGGTCATGGCTCGTAAACACAGCAAGGATCACGGCGGTGGCCCCACCCGCGCCATCGAGGCGCTCACGGCGGCCGGCGTTGCTTTTACCATCCACGAGTACGAGCACGACCCGGCCGCCCGCGCGTTCGGCGAGGAGACCGTCGAGAAGCTGGGCATCGACCCCACCCAGGCCTTTAAGACGCTCATGGTGCGCCTGGAGCCCACCGGCGAGTTCGTCGTCGGCTGCGTGCCCGCGCTGGCGCACCTGTCCATGAAGCTGATCGCGAAGGCCGCCGGCGCGAAGAGCGCCGCCATGGCCGACCCGGCCGTCGCCCAGCGCCGCACCGGCTACGTCGTGGGCGGCATCAGCCCGCTCGGGCAGACTACGCCTCACCGGCTGTTCATCGACTCGGCGTGCCTGGATCACGAGACCATGATCGTTTCGGGCGGGCGCCGAGGCCTCAGCGTCGAACTGAGCCCCCTCGACCTCGTCGAGCTGACTGACGCCGAGGTCACGGACCTCGCCCAGGTCTGACCCGGCCGGATTTGAACTCCGACTCGGCTGTTTGAGCATGCCGACTTCAATTGCAGGAATCCAGTCGATACCCGTGCATACTCAGGCATCTGTCACACATCTGATGGGCGTTGTATAATCAAAGTCGTACATTCGTCTGAAAGGTGTGGCGATATGAAAACGGCGACGCTGAACATGCGTGTGGATCCAAGTGTGAAGGAAGAAGCCGAGAGGGTGTATGCCCAGTTCGGCATGAACCTCACGGATGCTGTCAACGTATTCCTTCATAAGTCGATCATGGAGGGCGGCTTGCCCTTCGACTTGCGCCAACCTCGCTATAACGCTGAAACCGAGCTAGCCATGAGAGAGGCTCGCGACATTGCCGCAGGGCGTGTTGCCGCTACCCGTTACGCGTCCGCAGCACAAGCGTTCGCGGACGTCGATGATGAGTGAGCCTCAGTGGGGCCAGCGTGCCCTCGTGATGACCGGTCAATTCAAGAAGGATCTCAAGAGGGCCCGCAAACGAGGGCTTCCTATCAAGGAACTCGAAGCGGTCATTGACCTCATTCTTGCGGGTGAAGTGTTGCCTCCCCAGCGGAGGGATCATCTCTTGACCGGGAACTATGCGGGGTTCCGTGAATGTCACATTCGGCCGGATTGGCTGTTGATCTATCTGGATGAGCCAGAGATCTGCGTGGTGACGGCAATTCGCACGGGTTCCCACTCGGACCTGTTTCAATAGCCGCTGTTTTTTCCAGGAGAGTTGAGATCGCATGGTTGAGCTGACTGAACTAAGCCGCCGCGGGCGCGCCGCCTACTGGGTGGTTGCTGCCCTCGCCTGGGCTGGCGTCGCCGCCACCCTCATCATTACGGCCTTCGATGGCTACGCTACTCCGACCTACGTCGAGGAGGGCCTCTTCGCGGGTGCCCCCCACGGCTGGGCGGGCGCCCCCGAGCGCCTCATCAATTGCCTGTCCTACTTCACCGAGTTGTCCAACATCATGGTTGCGATCATCTCGACCGTTCTCGCACGCCGGGGCCGTGTGGGTGCGTGGGGGAGGGCGACACACCTGTGTGCGCTCATGATGATCACGGTGACCGCGATCGTCTACGCGACGCTCATCGGCCCCTACGAGGTCCTCTCTGGCTTCGCGCTCGTCACCAACCCGCTGCAGCATATCGTCGTCCCCGCCGCCTTCGTGGGCACGGCTGCGCTCGCGGGACCGCGCGGCGGCATTACGTGGGCGACGCTGGGGCGCGCCCTGCTGATCCCGGTCGCGTGGGTGGCGTACACGCTCGTGCGAGGCTCCTTCACGCACCAGTACCCGTACGGCTTCGTGAACGTGTGGCGCATCGGCTATGCGCAGGTTGCGATCAACATCGTGGCGATCCTGATTGGCGCCCTGGTCTTCATGGCGCTCTTCGCGGGCGCGGACTGGCTGATCCGTAAGGCGTCCCGGTGCTGACGGTCTGTGCATCTCCCGGACACGGTCTCGTCCGAGGCCGCTAGAGTGAAGCCATGAGCAACGAGCCCGGGCTTGTCCCTGAACTTGCCGTCACCGATTACGAGGCATCGCGCCGTTTTTGGTGCGACCTCGTCGGTTTTTCCCTTCGCTATGAGCGGCCTGAGGAAGGATTCGGCTACCTCGTCCTGGGTAACGCCCACCTGATGCTCGACCAGATCGACCAGGGTAGGACGTGGGCGACAGGTCCCCTTGAGTTCCCCCTTGGTCGGGGTATCAACTTCGAGGTTCAGGTCGACGATCTAGACGGTACATTGCAGCGCATCACAGAGGCAGGATGGCCGATCTTTGTCGAACCCGAAGAGAAGTGGTACCGGGCGGGCGATGTAGAGATTGGCGTCCGGCAGTTCCTCATCCAGGACCCCGACGGATACCTTGTGCGGCTCCAGCAGGAAATCGGCGAGCGGCCCATGTCCAAGGCGTATCCGGATCGATCGCGGGAGGTGCGCAGCAGCGTCTGAGGGCCGCTGTTTCACCCATGCGGCGAAGGTGGGGTGACGAACCCTAGCGCGGCCCGACCGTGATCGTCGCCAGGGCAACCCTTCCAGCCTGGTCCGAGGCGGGCACGTCCACGAGGGCGACGATGCGCCAGTCCATGTCCTCCTCCGGGTCGAACAGGGTCTGCGTGGCCAGCCAGAACGTGCCGGCCGCAGCCTGATCGACCGCGTCCGCGATCGCCTCGATGCGCGCCTCCTGGGCGCGCTCGAAATCGGAAGAAGCCGCAGCGGGGGCCAGCTCCAGCACGTCCTCGCGGGTCGGGGCCTCGTTCAAGGAACACAGCGACAGGGCGCGCGCCCGCTGGTCGATGCCGATCCACTCGTGCTCCGCCCAGTAGCGCTCGAGCACCGCATCCCACTCGTCCTCGCCCCACGGGGCCACCACGGGGGTGCGCGAGGCCTCGTCCAGGCGTGCGAGGGCCTCGACGTTGTCGCGGCTCATTGCCTCCACGCGCTCGAACAGTGCGCTACGGATCGCCGTGCGGAACGCGTGACGGTTCGCGCTGAAGGGAACGGTCCCGTCCTCGCGCGCGCCAAACGCCAGCTCCGCGCCCTCCGTGCCATCGCCCTCGGACGCGGGGAGGGCCTGCCCCGTGGACATGGCCTCCCACTCATCCAGCAGTGAGGAGTCCACCGCGCGGATCAGCGCCGACAGCCACGCAATGATCGAACGCAGCTCGTCCGTCATCAGCTCATCCGGCACGATCTGGCGCAGCGCGCGATACGCGTCCGTCAGGTAGCGCAGCACGATGCCCTCGGAGCGGCCCACGTCGTAACGGCCCACGATCCCGGTGAATGTCAGCGCGTTCTCGATCATCTCGCGCACGACCGACTTCGGGGAAATTTCCTGATCCTCGATCCACGGGTTCGCGTGCAGGTACACCGCGAACGCGTCCCCCAGCAGATCGGCCAGCGGGCGCGGCCATGTGACCTCCTCCAGGGCTGCCATGCGCTCGTCGTACTCCATGCCCTGCGCCTTCATCGCGGCCACGGCCTCGGCGCGCGCGGCCTTCTCCTGCGCGAACAGGAGCGGGCGCGGATCCTCCAGGACCGACTCGATGACCGAGACGACGTCCAGAGCGAAGGTCGGGGACTCGGGGTCGAGGAGCTCGAGCGCCGCCAGCGCGAAGGGGGAGAGCGGCTGGTTGAGCGCGAAGTCGTCCGGCAGGTCGGTGGCCGCGCGCAGTCGGGGCTCGCCCGAGGCTGCGGCCTGCGCAGAAGACACGTGCTCGACGACGCCCGCCTGCTTCATCGACGTGTAGATCTCACCCAGGCGGCGCAGGTGCGGGTTGCGATCCGTGGGCGGATCGTCGTTGTTGCGCGCCAGCCACACGAGGTGCTCGCCAGGGTCGCGCCCGGCCGCGGGAGCCCCCGCCAGGACGTTGAGGACCATCGCGTGCGTCATCTCGAAACGGCTCGTGAGCTGCTCGGGAGCCGCGTCCACGAGGCGCTCGAACGTCGAGCGCGTCCACGAGATCTCACCCTCGCCCGGTCCCTTGCGCTTCTTCGCGGACTTCTTCGCGGCGCGCTTGGCCTCGCGCGCGTCGCGGGCCGCCTCCTGCGCGGCGCTCAGGCGTGCGCGCTCACGGGCGGCGTCGACCTCGTGCTCGGGGGCCAGGACGCGCACGAAACCGACCGTGTCAAAGCCGGCGCGGCCCGCGCGTCCCGCGATCTGGTGGAACTCGCGCGCGCTCACGTGGCGCATGCGGCGCCCGTCGTACTTCACGAGCGACGTCATCAGCACCGTGCGAATCGGCACGTTGATGC
>CAUTDS010000046.1:0-14048 GCA_963537175.1 uncultured Actinomycetes bacterium | reverse complement strand
TCGACGGCGAAGGCCACGACGCCGATGCGATCCACGTCCGTGTCGGGGCCGAGGACTGTGATGCCTTCGATCGACGAGATGCCCTCGAGCATCATGCGCGTGAGCACATGCTCGTGGGCCTCGACGCGGGCCATGTCGAGCCCCGCCATATAGTCCACGGCGTGGGCCCACGCGGCGATCTGCGCGACGGGCTGGGAACCGGCCTCGAAGCGCTCGGGGGGAGCCATGAAGGTCGAGCTCTCCATCGTCACCCACTCAATCATTGAGCCGCCCGTCAGGACGGGGGGCATGGCTTCGAGCAGGGCCCTCCTCCCCCACAGCGCGCCCGCGCCCGTGGGACCGAGCATCTTGTGCGACGAAAAGACCGCGAAGTCCACGTCGAGGGCGGACAGGTCGAGGGGCATGTGGGCGCTGGACTGGCAGGTGTCCAGCAGGATGAGCGCGCCGACGGAGCGCGCCGCCGCGGTGATCGCGGCGACCGGGGAGACGGCACCCGTCACGTTTGAGACGTGCGTGAAGGCCACGAGGCGCGTGTTCGGCGTGATGACCGAGAGGGTCTCCAGGTCGATGCGGCCGTCCGGGGTCAGGTCGAGCCAGGCCAGCTCGGCACCCGTGCGCTCGCACAGCTGCTGCCAGGGCACGATGTTCGCGTGATGCTCGGCTCGGGTGCACACGATGCGGTCGCCCGG
Source organism: uncultured Actinomycetes bacterium (assembly GCA_963537175.1). Lineage (GTDB taxonomy): Bacteria > Actinomycetota > Actinomycetes > Actinomycetales > Actinomycetaceae > Pauljensenia. The sequence goes on along the minus strand of CAUTDS010000046.1, from coordinate 13,359 downwards.
GCCCACGCGCAGAGCGGCCGACTCGGAGCCTCCCATCCCCCTGCGATGCGTGTCCCATGGACAGGGCGACCAGGTTGATGGCCTCGGTCGCGTTCTTCGTCCACACGATCTCAGTCGGGGACACGCCCACGAACGAGGCCAGGGTCCCCCGAGCGCTCTCAAACGCGTCGGTCGCCTCGTCGCCGAGGAGGTGCGTACCCCGGTGAACCGCACCGTTGCTGTGGCGGTAGAACTCGGCCTCAGCATCGATGACGCTGGCCGGCTTTTGGGAGGTCGCTGACGCGTCAAGGTAGGCAATGGGCGCGCCGCCACGCCCGACGCGACTCAGGATCGGGAAGTCCGATCGGATCGCGTCGAGCTCGGCGGCGGTGAAATCCATAGGCACGGGTATCAGAGGCCCAGGTACTTGTCGTAGCCGTTCTCTTCGAGCTCGTCGGCCAGCTCGGGGCCGCCCTGAGCGGCGACGCGGCCATCAACGAACACGTGAACGTGGCTGGGCTTGATGTAGCGCAGGATGCGGGTGTAGTGCGTGATCAGCATGACGCCGCAGCCGGTCTCGCCGTGGACGCGATTGACGCCCTCGGACACGATGCGCAGAGCGTCAACGTCGAGGCCGGAGTCGGTCTCGTCGAGAACGGCGAAGGAGGGCTTGAGGAGCTCCATCTGGAGGATCTCCAGGCGCTTCTTCTCACCACCGGAGAAGCCGACGTTGACGTCGCGCTCGGCGAAGTCGGAGTCCATGCGCAGGTTCTCCATGGAGCTCTTCATATCCTTGACCCATGAGCGCAGGGCGGGAGCCTGACCATCGATGGCGGTCTTAGCGGTGCGCAGGAAGTTGGACACGGACACGCCAGCGACCTCAACGGGGTACTGCATGGCCAGGAACAGGCCAGCCTTGGCGCGCTCGTCGACGCTCATCTCGGTGATGAGCTGGTCGTCGAGCCAGGCCTCGCCCGAGGTGATCTCGTAGTCGGGGTGACCGGCCAGCGCGTAGGCCATAGTGGACTTACCGGAGCCGTTGGGGCCCATGATGGCGTGGATTTCGCCGGAGTTAATGGTGAGGTTAACGCCCTTGAGGATTTCCTTGGGGCCCTCGGCGGTCTCGACGGAGACGTGCAGATCCTTAATACGCAGAGTCGACATGTGTATTCCTTACAGCTCAGTTGTTACGGGACTTGGCCAGCTCGGCCTCGACGGTTGCCATGAGGTGGTCCACCACCTCGGGGACGCCAATCTGGTTGATCAGTTCGGCGAAGAAGCCGCGCACGACCAGACGGCGTGCCTCGTGCTCAGGAACACCACGGCTCATCAGGTAGAACAGCTGCTCGTCGTCGAAACGGCCGGTCGCGGACGCGTGTCCGGCGCCTTCGATTTCGCCGTTCTCGATCTCGAGGTTGGGCACGGAGTCGGCCTTGGCGCCCTCGGTGAGCACCAGGTTACGGTTCAGCTCGTAGGTGTCGGTGCCGTCGGCGGCTTCGCGGATGAGGCAGTCGCCGATCCACACCGAGTGCGCGTCCTTGCCCTGCAGGGCGCCCTTGTAGGTGACGCGCGAGAAGCACTTGGGCTGAGAATGGTCGACGAACACGCGGTGCTCGAGGTGCTGGCCGCCGTCCACGAAGTAGATGCCGAGCATGTTGAGCTCGGCGCCGGGGCCGCGGAAGTCGGTGTCGGCGCACACACGCACGAGATCGCCGCCGAAGCTGACGACGATGTGCGTGAGCTTGGAGTCACGGCCTAGCGCCAGGCGCTGGTTCGAGGCATGCAGAACGGTATCGTCCCATTCCTGCAGTGACACAACGGTCAGGTTCGCGCTGTCGCCCGTTTCGACCTCGACGGTCTGGTTGAGCGCAGCCCGCGCGGAACCGGTGTGCGACAGGATAACGGTCGCCTTGGAGAAGTTGCCGGCGCGGATCAGGAGGTGCTGCGCGCGGGTGCCTTCGACGTCTGCGACGTTAATGCGCACGGGTGCGTCGAGCTCGGCCTCGGCCGGAATCTCAACGACGGTCGCCTGCTCGAAGCCGTTCCAGGCGACGACTGCGGTGCGGTCGCCGGGAGCCAGGACGGTGCCCAGGCGCTTGTCGTCACGCGAGACGGTCTCGACGACGACGGGGGCGGGGGCGTCAACCGTCACGGGCGCATCGCCCGCATCGTAGTTAGCGGGCTCGAAAAGGCGCTCGATGCGACGCATCGGGGTGAATCGCCAGTCCTCCTCGCGGCCGTGAGGCACCGCAATGTCGTTCAGGTCGAACGAGGTGGGACGGTCCGCGCGCGACGGGTGAGCCTTCTCGGCGTCGGCCCCGTGCGAGTGGGCCTTGTTCATGGTCTCGACAATAGTGTTGGGGGTCGTCATCAGCCGACGGATCCTTCCATCTGCAGTTCAATGAGGCGGTTGAGCTCGAGGGCGTACTCCATCGGCAGCTCCTTGGCGATCGGCTCGACGAAGCCGCGCACGATCATCGCCATGGCCTCGTTCTCGTCGAGGCCGCGGCTCATCAGGTAGAAGAGCTGGTCGGCGCTCACCTTGGTGACGGTGGCCTCGTGACCCATTTCGACGTCATCGGTGCGAACATCGACGTAGGGGTACGTATCGGTACGCGAGATCTTGTCGACGAGCAGGGCGTCGCACAGCACGTTCGACTTGGAGTGACGCGCACGGGCGTTGACCTGGACGAGGCCACGGTAGGACGTGCGGCCGCCGCCTCGGGACACGGACTTCGACACGATCGAAGACGAGGTGTGGGGTGCCATGTGCACCATCTTCGCGCCGGTGTCCTGCTGCTGGCCGGGGCCGGCGAAACCGATGGACAGCGTCTCGCCGCGGGCGTGTTCGCCCATGAGGAAGCAGGCCGGGTACTTCATGGTGATCGCGGCACCCATGTTGCCGTCGACCCATTCCATGGTGCCGCCTTCTTCAACCATCGCACGCTGGGTCACCAGGTTGAGAACGTTCGTCGACCAGTTCTGGATGGTCGTGTAGCGCACGCGAGCATCCTTCTTCACGAAGATCTCGATGACGCCAGAGTGGAGGGAGTTCTCGTCGTAGATCGGGGCGGTGCAGCCCTCGACGTAGTGCACGTAAGAGCCCTCGTCGGCGATGATGAGCGTACGCTCAAACTGTCCCATCGCCGAGGTGTTGATGCGGAAGTACGCCTGCAGCGGGATCGTCACGTGGACGCCCTTGGGAACGTACACGAAGGACCCACCGGACCATGCGGCGGTGTTCAGCGCGGAGAACTTATTGTCACCAGCGGGAACGCACTTGCCGAAGTACTCCTCGAAAATCTCCGGGTACTCGCGCAGGCCGGTGTCGGTGTCAGTGAAGATAACGCCCTGACGCTCCAGATCTTCCTGGATCTGCTGGTACACGACCTCGGACTCGTACTGAGCGGCGACGCCGGAGACCAGACGCGACTTCTCGGCCTCGGGGATGCCGAGGCGGTCGTAGGTGTCGCGGATTTCCTCGGGCAGGTCTTCCCAGTCGTTGACCTGGCGATCCGTGGGACGCACGTAGTACTTGAACGAATCGAAATCCACGTGGGACAGGTCGGGGCCCCATGCCGGCATCGGCTTACGTTCGAACAGTTCCAGCGCCTTCAGGCGGCGCTCCCGCATCCACTGCGGCTCGTCCTTCACCTCAGAGATGAAGCGGACAATTTCTTCGTTAATTCCGGTGGGGACATCCTTCGAGTAGTCGTCGGAGTCGTGCCAACCGTATTCGTAACCGCCGATCGACTCGATGATCTCGTCATCGGTCATTCGACGGTCGTCAGCGCCCGAGGCGGGTGCCTGCGTCATAGTGGTGTCAACCTCTCGTTCTTAACCAAGTGCTACTTGCGTCGCACATTCCGCGCCCCGGGCCGGATCACGGGCATACCCACGGGGATGTGGGTCGTGCACACGTGTCCCCCGCCCGCGAGCGTGGACAGTCGTTGGACGTGGACATCGAGCAGCTTGCCAAAGGCAAGCGTCTCGGCGTCACACAGCTGCGGGAAATCTCCCGCGACATTTTGAATCGGGCAGTGGCCCTGGCACAGCTGCACGGCGAGCGTTCCACCACCGATGTCGCGCACAGTGGCGGCATATCCATCCTGTGTCAGCGCGTCGGCCAGGGCCTGGGCGCGCACCCGAGGATCGGAGCCCGCGTCGCGCACGATCGGGGCGTAGCGCCGCTCGATCTCGCGTGAACGTGCGGCGGCGAATGACTCGACGGCTTCTTCTCCGCCGACCTGGCCGAGGTATCCGAGGGCCTTGGACGCCAGGTCGGAATACCCATCGGCGAGGTGAACGTGTGCCCGTTCCGTGGCGACGTAGTGACGCGCGGGGCGTCCGCGGCCACGCTTCGAAGGAGCCCCCGGCTCGTGTTCTGCGATCTCTTTGGAGTCCAGAAGCAGCGTGATGTGGCGGCGCACGGCTGCCGTTGTCAGTCCCAGGACCTTCGCAATCGAAGAGGCCGTCACCGGCCCCTTTTCGACGATGAGATCGAGCACCTGCTGTCGGGTAGTGGCGTCTGATTCTTCTGCCACGTGTCCTCCGCTCCGACGCTCCATTGCTGCGCCTCTGTGTGCTTTTCTCTGGGAACGAGTGTACGCCAATTTAGATAAATAGGCGTTGCGAAAAGCTGTCTGGAGTGTTGGACGGCCCACAAGTCTCGGGACTAAGGGCCTACGGTGTAATCAGGAGCGAAGCCACGGGGCGTCCGCGGGCCGCAAATCGGCCCAACCGCGACCGCGTGCAGCATGCGTAGCGAGTACACCGATGACGGCCGACGGGTTATGGAGTCGCCCATCGAGCACCATGGTCAGCGCATCGTCGAGGCGCACCCACGCATACTCCATCGTCGCTTCCTCGTCCTCGCGGTCGAATACCTCGTCGGCGGCCCGAAGGTCGCGCGCGAGGAAAATACGCAGCGGCTCGGTCGAGCCGCCGGGTGAGGTGAAGTAGTCGACGAGGACGTCCCAGCGGTCGGCGACCATGTCGGCCTCTTCAGCGAGCTCACGCTGCGCCGCGACGCGCGGATCCTCCCCGGGAATGTCGAGCAGGCCCGCGGGAATCTCCCACAGCGAGGCTTGCACGGGATGACGGTACTGACGTTCCATCAGAATCTCTTCTGCCCCGCTCTCGCCGCGCATCACGACGACAGCGACGGCACCCGGGTGGCGCGTATATTCACGAACGACCGGGTCCTGGCCCTCGACGACAACAACATGGTCCTTGACCATGTCAACGATGCGGCCGCTCCACACAGTCTCGCTCTGGGTCACTGTATGGGGGGTGTGCTGGTCTTCGATGGCCACGGCGTCTTGGGGAGACAGGAAACGCATGATCACGCTTTCATTCGGGTTCGTCAGTACGCCATTGAGTATAGGCCCCCGCCATTCGCGGCGAGGCATACAACGAGGCCCCGGCGGTCAAGATCAACCACCGAGGCCTCAACAAAGAACGACGTGCGCTACTTGACGGGAGGAATCACCGACTGCGCACCGGTGCCCACACCGAAAGCGCGGGCGCCCGTCGCGGGCGTCGACAGCGCGAGCGCGGTATCGACAGCGGCGAGGGTCGTGCCAACGGAGTCAACCGTCGTGGCGGTGACGCCACTAGCGCGCACCTGAGAGATCATCGCGTCACGGGTGGAGGCGTCGCCAACGAGAACACCGTTCGTCGAACCGAGGGCCTGACCGAGGCCAACCCACGCATCCGGGCTCTGAGTCGCCGCAGCGGGCGTCGCGTTGGAGACGGCCGAGGCCTGCGCGCGCGGACCAACAGCGACGATCGCCGTGGCGCCTCCATTCGCATCCTCGTCAACAGTCATGATCGGGGTGGATTCGTCGGTGAGAATCTGACGCAGCAGATCGGTCTCGGCTCCGGTGGTGGTGAGCACCTGGACGATCGAATAGCCGACGACGCCATCGGCGCTAGCGGTTTTGGCCGCCCCGGAAGCGAGATGCGACGCCAGGGTCGTCGACAGTGTCGTGCGGTACTGGCTCATCGAGGTGGACTGCCAGTTGTCGCTCAGCGTCACTCGTCCGACGACGCTCGCGCCGGCATCGGTCAGCGTCGAACGAATCGCGGCTACATCATCGTCAGATGCGCCGGGCAGGACGACGAGAGCAACCTTGGCGGAGCTCAGCGAACCGGTCAGCGTCGAGGAAGCGAGAGCCTTGAGGCCGGCTGCCTCCGCATCGGCTTGTGCGCTCAGCAGCGGGTCCGCTGCCGAGGCGCTCGGCGACGAGCTGACACCGGCCTGGATACGGCTCTGCAGCGGGCCGGCCCCGAGAACGACACCAACGGCCAGGGCGATGAAGATCCCGATGATCGAGACAACGTGGTAGCGGAAGTTAATCATTGGGTTCCTCCTGCGGAGTGCATCAGCGAGACGAAGAATGAAGTAACGGGGTGCAGCAGGTCGTTGCCCCACGGGGTCGACCACAGGGCCACACCCATCAGGGCCACCGCGACCACGGCCAGCAGGACGAGCGTCCAACCGCGTGGACGCGGACGGAAGGTCGCAGCAACCGCCTGCGCGCCGATAAGGCGCGAGCCAACCGCGAGGCGCGAGAAGAATGCGGGGGCGACCAGGGCTCGGCCTGCGTCAACCAGTTCCGCCTCCCCGTAGGACACGCCAGCAGTAACGACAGCGGGCGCCGTCGAATGTGCGGCGACAACGAGAGCCGCGTCAAGAGAGGTGCCAGCCATGGCGATGCGATCGTACACGACGCCCATTCGGTCGAGCCGATCTGCGCCGGGGGCGAGACCGTCTCCTCCGACGCGGACGATGAAGGAGCGAGCCTTGCGGATCGCCTTCTCGCTCATCAGTTCAGCGTCACCGACGACGAGGTCAAGCGACAGGCGGGCCTTCAGAGCTACGTCGGCTCCCCCGTCGACGGCGATCACGAAGGGGCTGACCTCGGAGCGCCACCGCGCAAGTGCACGCAACTGCGCCTTAGCGTCGGGCGCGCCCGTCACGAGGAGAATCGGCCGCTTACCGAGGTCGGGTAGCTGGGGAACGTCGACTCCACGCAGAACCGTGGCGCCATCTTTGCCCAGATAGTCCTCAATCGAAGCGTCAACGCCGGCGAAAAGCGCGGACGAGTCGGCGACGTCGACGTCCAAGTCGTCCGGGGACACGACGGAGCCGGTCGCGATGACGGAGCCGTCCACGAGGACCTTCGAGCCTGTCACCGTCACTTCTTGACCTTCGCGCAGCGACATGATGTCCTGGCCAAGGTCATCGACGAGGACGATGCCGGCCTCGAGAATAAGGCGAGGTCCCAGGGCCGCTGCGCGTCCCGTCAGAGACGGCTGCGCGTTCAGCACGGCCACGGGACCGGCGGCGACAAGCGCCGCGGCGCTCTCGCGATCCAGATCCGCAACGTTGATGACGGCGATCTCGCCGCGCTCTAGGCGCGTCGCTAGATGTTTGGGACGGTCGTCAATGCGAATCCGCCCGGAGCGCGCGCTCGATTCCTTTGAAAGTGTCTCACTCATCCCTGCGATTGTGACACGGCAGAGGCCAAGACTTGCGAAGCGTGGCGGCGCGCCGCAGGTGAGTGCGGATCCCCACCCATCATGCGCGTCAGTTCGGCTTCGCGCTCATCCCCGCTGACTTCGCGCACCTTCGTGGTCCCATCGTTCTTCTCGATGACGAGGTGCTGGTCGCCGAAAGCTGCGACTTGGGCCAGGTGCGTGACGACAATGACCTGCCGCGTTTCCGCAAGCTTCTTGAGGCGTGCGCCAACCTCCGTTGCCGTCTGACCGCCAATGCCGGCATCGATCTCGTCAAAGATGAAGGTCGACGACGCCTCGGTGCGCCCCAGCATCAGTTCCAATGCGAGCATGACGCGAGACAGTTCGCCGCCGGAGGCTCCCTGACCGAGGGGACGAGCAGGTGCATGCGGATGCGGTTGAAGCCGGAAGACGACGGTCTCGCATCCATTGGAGGTCGGCTTCGTCGGCTCACAGTCGATGTGCAGCGTCGCGTCGGGCATTGACAGGGCGTGCAGCTCCTCGTTCACGCCCTCCGCGAGCTGTGCCGCAAGACGCACGCGCGCCTGGGTCACGCGGCGCCCGCACTCCAGCACGCGCTCCTGAGCGGCCACCAGTTCACGTTCGACCGTCACAGGATCAGACCCGGGTGACGAGAGCTCTTCGACGCGCGAGCGAGCCTCGTCAGCCCACGCGAGGAGAGCCTCGATATCAGCTGCACGCCCGCGCAGAACATCCTTGATGGCCGCACGTCGTGCGTGAATCTGAGCCAGCCTCTCCGGATCCGCGTCGAGGCGCGACAGGTACGCTGAGACGTCATCGGCAAGTGCTTCCAGCTCGAGCACCTGGTTGCGCGCGCGTCCCACAAACTCAGCCACGGCCTCGTCGAATCGGGCCGCGTCATCGAGCTGCGCATAGGCATGGCGGGTTGCCTCAACTGCCCCGGTAAAGTCACCGCGATCGTCGCCCTTGAGATACCCCAGAGACGCGCCAACGAGCGCGCGCAGGTCCTCGACGTTCGTCAGGCGCGCCGCCTCGCGAACGAGGTCCTCTTCCTCGCCGCTCACCGGGTCAAGTTCTTCGATCTGCTGGAGGGCTGCTCGCAGATCCTCCAGCTCCTCGGCGCGCTCGCTCGCATCGCCACGCAGGGAATCCAGGCGATGCTTAACGTCGACGGCGTGACGGAAAGCGGCGCGGTACTCCTCGAGCGCAGCCGCGTGCTCCTCGCCGCCGAACTGATCAAGCGCACGGCGCTGAGCGGCCTCGCCCGTCAAGCGGATCTGGTCGGCCTGCCCGTGGATCGTCACCATTGACCCAACGATATCCGTCAAAACCGAGGCCGGGACGGGACGCGATCCGAGGTGCGCGCGGGAGCGCCCTGCAGCACGCACCGAACGACCGACAATCAGCTCGCCCCCCTCAACGAGGCCGCCGCTCTCCTCAACGCGTGCTGCGACGTCCTCCCCCACCGAGAAAATGCCGTCGACGGACAGACGGTCGGCGCCCGAGCGCACGAGCGCAGCATCCGCACGGACGCCGAGCAGCAGCTGCAAGCTTGACAGCACCATCGTCTTACCCGCACCGGTTTCACCGGTGACGACGATAAGGCCGTCACCAAAATCGACGTGAGCAGACTCGATGACGCCGAGCTGCGAAATATCGAGCGACTCGATCAACGGGGACCATCCCTCCATCCGCGCACGGGAAGAGTGAACTTGCGAACGAGGCGCGCAGAAAACGGCGTATCGTCCACGCGCACGAGCTGCACGGGCGATGAACCGACGCGCGCACGAACCACTGCTCCAGCGGGAACGGTCATACGTCGCAGGCCGTCGCACCACATCTCCGGAGGCGTCCACATATCATCGAGAACAACGATCTCCACACACGCCGAGGGGCCAACGACGAGAGGGCGCGTGAAAAGGCCGTGAGCGGCCAACGGGGCGACGACAATCGCCTCCGTATCGGGCCACACGACCGGGCCGCCCGCAGAGAAGGAGTACGCGGTCGATCCGGTCGGAGTCGACAAAATCATGCCGTCAGCACCGTACGTAGAGACTTCCTGCCCGTCGACGACGAGGGCAAAATGAACGGGGTGCGCGACATCGGTGTGCATGACGACAGCCTCGTTGAGTGCCCAGTCATCAGCCTTCGACCCGTCGGAGCGTTCCATCGTCACGTCTAGCGTCATACGACGCTCGACGGTAAAGTCACCCTCCGCGATCTTTCGGGCGAGGTCACCTGTCCCTCTGTCGCCCAGCTCCGTCAAGAAACCCATGTGGCCGGCATTGATGCCGAGCAGCGGCACACCCAGCGCGCGCGCACTCGACGCAGCGACCAAGAATGTGCCGTCGCCACCAATCGAGAGGACCATGTCGATATCGCCGCACGATGCGTCGTCGACGACGTCGATGCCGCGCTCCTTGAGTGCCTCGGCGAGGCTCACGGCGCTCGTCACCGCATTGGGCCGGTGACGGTGACGAACCATCAGAACTCGAGTCATCGGAAACCTCCAGCAGGTCCGGCCTTAACCGCGCGCCGGATGTAATCGGTGAGCTGCGTCGGATCGATGGGATCCGGGTAGTCGCGGCGCATGTGCACGAAATACTCAACGTTTCCGGACGGACCCGGCAGAGGCGACGCAGCGATCGCGGCGATATCCAAGCCAAGGTCGATGGCACAGCGCGCAACCGTTTCCACGGTTTCCACGTGATGTTCCGGATTCCGAACGACGCCGCCGTGGCCGAGCCGTTCCTTACCAATTTCGAACTGAGGCTTGACCATCAGAAGGAAATCGGCGTGGGGCGCGGCCGCAGCGACGAGCGCAGGGAGAACCAATGTCAGCGAAATGAACGACATATCGCCGACCACAAGCTCAGGGGCGGGAGCGACGGAAGCCGGATCGAGGGTGCGTACGTTCGTCCGATCGTGCACCTCCACGCGCGGGTCGCTCTGCAGCTTCCACGCGAGCTGGCCATACCCGACGTCGACGGCGACAACGGAGGCAGCACCCCGACGTAGCAACACGTCGGTGAAACCACCCGTCGAGGCGCCTGCATCCAGCGCACGACGTCCCTCGATCAACGGCGCCTTATCGCCGAGCGCGTCGAGTGCTCCTGCAAGCTTATGGGCACCACGCGATACGTATTCCGGATCGTCCGATTCCTCGACGACGATCGCCTGGGCGGGGTCCATCTGGCGCGCGGGCTTGAGTACAATCTGTCCATCGAGCTTGACGCGCCCGTCCTCGATCATCTGCGCAGCAGCGGCACGGGACTTCGCAAGCCCGCGGCGCACCAGCTCGGAGTCGATCCTGCGCAACTTCACGCGCCGCTCCCCTCGTTGCCTGAGGCCGTCAATTGCGTGCCAGAGCGAACGGTGCCGCTCGGCGCATCGGCAGACAGGGCCCGCCGTAGGTCGGCCTCGATCGCTCGGAGCGTCTCTACTTGAAGGGACGCGCCGAGCTGATCGAAACCGACCAGGCGGGCTTCAGTCTGCTCGCGTAATGCCATCAGGCCTGCTCATCCAAATCTGCCGTGCGCTCCAGGAGCTCTTCAAGCTCCTCCTCGCCGGGTAGGAACGCAGGGGTCGAAGCGCCCGGCTCCGGCAGCTTGTCTGCGTCCGCCGCGACATCGTAGAAGTCATCCTCGTCCAAAGCGGCAACGGGCTCGGGCTGGGTGACGATACCAGCGGGATCCTCGTTGTCGACGACCGTGATGTCCGGGCAGGTGACCGGCGAGCCGGCGCCATCAGCGTATTCCCACGCGGCAGCGGCAAGCGCACGGTAGGAGTCAACGCTGATCGTGACAGGCTCGGTCAGTTCGACGTCGTCGAGCATGAGGACGCCGGAGCGGGTGGCCTTGGCAACCTGGGAGACACCGCAAGTCCAGGTGCCGTCACGGTGGTGCTTGGGCGCCGGGTGCGCTTCCAGCAGACCACGCATGTCGATCGCCAGGTAGCTGGGACGCTGTCCACGCGGGGCGCGGATGACGTCGCGAGCCTGGTGAACGCCGGTGAGCACGTGCAGGGCGGGCACGCCAGCGGCGACGGCACCCATAATGTCGGTCTCGAGACGGTCACCAACGGCGATCGGGTTCTGCGCGCCGACGAGCTCGCTGGCGCGACGGTAGATACCCGGCTCAGGCTTGCCGCCAGCGATTGGGCGCTTGCGCGTCGCGTGCTGTATGGCGCGGACCAGAGAACCGTTACCCAGGGCCTGGCCACGCTCGATAGGCAGGGTTGCGTCGAGGTTCGAGGCGTAGAACGCGGCACCCCGCTCAATCGCGAAAGCACCTTCGGACAGGAGCGCCCAGTCGACCTTCTTATCGAGGCCCTGAACGACCGCAGCGGGCTCGTCGTCGGCACTGTCCACGAGGACGAAGCCTCGCTCCTCAAGCGCGAGACGCAGGCCGGCGCCGCCGATGACGAAGACCTTCGAACCTTCCTCAAGCTCTTCAGTCATGATGGCTGCGATGTCCATTGCGGAGGTCATGACCATGTCAGGGGTTGCCGCGAAGTCCATGGAGTTGAGCTTGTCGGTAACCTGCTGGGGCGTGCGCATCGCGTTGTTAGTGACAAAAGCCGAGGCCATGCCGGCTTCACGCGCCTCGATCACCGACGCAGCGGCGTGCTCAATCGTCTCGTCACCGGACCACGCGGTGCCGTCCAGGTCGAGCAGTGCGCAGTCGTATTCTTCAGCAAGCGCTGCGCCGGAGCCGCGCAGCGGCGAACGCTTACCATCCACGTCGGCATCAGCGTACAGAGCGATATCGACGATCTCCGTATCCTCGACCTCGGCGGGCATCGACGCGATAACCTCAGCTGCTTCGTCTTCACGGCCGAGGTCGAGCAGGCGCTGCGCCTTGACTTCCATCAGGCGGCGACGCAGTTCGTCGTCAGCCGCAGCGGGCAGGGCTGCGAGTGCATCATCGACGATGACGAGGCCAACCTCGGCCTGGCCGAGATCCGCGCGGGCGCCGGAGGAGACGAGCACGAGCTCGACCTGCTCTGCGAGCTCAAGGGTCGATGGGTCGGTGGCGTCGATGATCTCGACGGCCTTTTCCGGATGGCCAAGACCGCGCTCGGCGTCAGCTTCCACAGCACGCAGCGAAGAATCGCCACGCATACGACGAACAGCGCGCACCTCGCGCAGAGCTTCCTCGTAGCGACCCGACGCGTAGGCGGTGAGCGCGGCTGCCTCGCGCACAACGTCAACGCGGCCAGCGCGGGCCACAGCGGCCTGCGCATGCTGGTAGGCAGCCTCGGGATCAAGATCGATCAGCTGGCCGGCCATCACCAGGTGACGGGCGACGATGTCGCGATTGGGACCAGAGAGTGTGGTCAGAGCGCGCAGAGCATCGCGGTCGAGCTCATCTGCGCTGACGCCAGCGGGAATCGTCGGCTCGTTGCCGTTGGGCGAAATGTACTCATCGGTCGACGAGTAGTTCTTATAACCGCCGTCGTTGCGAGACGCGCCGCCGCGTCCGCGGTCCTGGAAGCCACCGCGGCGGTCATCGCGACGCTGATAACCTCCGCGATCACCGCGTCGATCATCACGCCCCTGGAAACCACGACCACCATCACGGCGATCATCACGACGGAAGCTGCCGCGCTCACCGCGATCCTCGAAGCCACCGCGGCGGTCATCGCGACGCTGATAACCCCCGCGATCACCGCGACGATCATCGCGCGAACCAAAGTCACGGCGATCGTTGTCACGACGCTGGAAACCACCGCGATCGCCATCACGGCGATCATCGCGGAAACCACCGCGTCGATCATCACGACCCTGGAAACCACGACCACCATCACGGCGATCATCACGGAAACCACCGCGTCGATCATCACGACCCTGGAAACCACGACCACCATCACGGC
>CAUTDS010000045.1:0-14622 GCA_963537175.1 uncultured Actinomycetes bacterium | reverse complement strand
TGGGGTGGCTGACGGGACTCGAACCCGCGACGTCCTGGACCACAACCAGGTGCTCTACCAACTGAACTACAGCCACCATCGCGTCGCCGTGAAGGCAACGGGTAGAGCTTAGCACTACCCACCCGAGCTTGGAAACTCGAGCACTGCCCTCACAGCGGTGGCGTGCATCACCAGTGGGCGCGAGCGGAGATCGCGTCGGCGAAGTTGCCGAGCGCGCCCGGGGTGGCACCCAGGTACAGGTCGGCGTCCACGAGGGAGACCTCCATGACCAGGAAAGAACCCTTGCCGTCGGGGACCAGGTCCACGCGGTTGAAGAGGAACTGCTCGTCGTGGCCCAGGCGCGAGCGCACGTAGCCGTGCAGGACACGGCGAATCTCCTCGCCCCACTTCCACGCGAGCGAGTCGGCGGCCTCGGCGGTCACCACGGCCTCGTGCATGGAGGGATCGCTGACCGACGCGGGGTGTAGGGCGGAACGCTTCTCGACGGCGTGGGAGACCAGGCCGTTGAAGAAGACGAGCGAGATCTCGCCGTGCAGGTCGATTTCCTCGACGTAGCGCTGGATCATGACGGAGCGCCCCTCGCCGAGCAGGCCCTGGACCTGGCGCATGGCGGCCTGGCGCTGGCGCGTGTCCACGGTCGTGTAGCGTCCAATGTCGCGAACGCCGGAGGACACGGCGGGCTTGACGACGAACTCGCCGAAGGCCGGGAAGCGCGTGTGGATCTGGTGCTTGGACAGGTTCTGCTCGGGCTCCAGCCAGTTCGTGGGAATCGTGGGCATGCCCAGGGCGGCCAGGTCCTTGAGGTAATGCTTGTCCGTGTTCCAGTTCAGCACGTCCGCGGAGTTCTGCACGCGGCGCAGCTGCTTCGTCCACTCCAGGAATGCGCGGCGGTCGCTCGCGTAGTCGGACACGGAGCGCACGACGACCATGCCGGCCTCGGACCAGTCGACGTCGGGATCGTTCCACACCTTGATCTGGGGGTCGCACCCGCGCGCCGCCAGCTCATCGAGCAGACCTTCCTCGCCTTTGAAGAGGTTGGGCATGGACTTGCAGGTCACCAGGGTGACTTTGGGATGGGCCGTCATAGTGTTCTTTCTGTCGTGGGGATGAAGGATGTACGAGGTCGTGGCTGGGAACTCACCGCAGGCCGAGCGGGCGCTGCGCGGCCTCGGTCAGCAGTTCGGTCAGCAGGTCCGGGTAGGACAGGCCTGCGGCGGCCCACATCTGCGGGTACATCGAGATGGGCGTGAAACCGGGCATCGTGTTCACTTCGTTGATGATGACGGTGTCGGACGCCTCATCGAGGAAGAAGTCAACGCGCGCCAGGCCCTCACACTCGAGGGCGTCGAAGGCTCGCCACGCGGTCTCACGGATGCGATCGGCGTATTCGGGGGTGACATCTGCCGGGCAGGACAGGCCGACGACGTCGTCCACGTACTTGTGCTCGTAGTCGTAGAACTCGCCCTCGGGGACGACGATCTCGCCCAGGGGCGCGGTGCCGCTGCGCCAGTCGGAGCGCGAGCCGAGGACACCGCATTCGACCTCGCGGCCGGATATGGAGGCCTCGACGATGATGCGCGGGTCGTGGTTCGCAGCCTCCTTGATGGCCACGGGCAGGTCCTCGCGGCAGGTGACGCGCGAGATTCCGACGGAGGAGCCGGCGCGGCAGGGCTTGACGAAGACGGGGAAGCCGAGGCGCTCGATGCGGTCCATGCAGGCGCCTGCGTCGGCGTCCCACTGACGCGCCGTGACCAGCTCCCACTGGCCCACGTCGATGCCGGCGGCGGCCAGGACGGTCTTGGTGAGGTGCTTGTCCATGGACACCGCCGAGGAGGTCACGCCGCATCCCACGTAGCGCACGCCGGCCATCTCGGAGAGGCCCTGGATGGTGCCGTCCTCGCCGTAGGGGCCGTGCAGGAGCGGGAACACGATGTCCACATGGCCCAGGTCCTCCACGCCGACGACGCGCGAGTCCGGGGCATCCGGGTCACCCTCGTAGGTGAGCTCGACGAGATTGCCCTCGCCCGGGGTCAGGGCGACACGGGTCGATCCGGCGGTGACGGACTGGCCCTTCCCATCCTTGAATTCCAGCGCCGACGGATCATCGGCGACGCGCACCCACTGGCCGTCGCGCGTGATACCCAGCGGGATCACGTCCCACTTGGTGCGGTCGATAGCGGTCAGGATACCGGCGGCCGTCGAGCACGAGATCTCATGCTCGGAGGAGCGTCCACCGAAGACAATGAGGACGCGAGGACGAGAAATTGCAGTCATGGGTCCAAGACTACCGCGCGGGAGGCGTTTGGTGCCCGCGTGCGCGGCGTTTAGACCAGCTCGATCTTCCAGCCATCCATCTTCTGCGGGCGAGCCAGCAGCATGCGCCCCATGTCCTCGATGCTCGCGCGTCCCTCGACGACCTCGACGACAGCGCCGGTAATCGGCATGTCGACGCCGACGGAGGCCGCGACCTGGAGGATCGGCGAGGCCGAGGCGACGCCCTCGACGACGCCCGGGGAGAGCGCGAGGGCCTCGGCCAGTCCCATACCGGAGCCCAGGCGGTGGCCGAGGGAGAAGTTACGCGACAGGCGCGAGGAGCAGGTGGCCACGAGGTCGCCGATGCCCGACAGACCCGCGAAGGTCGCGGGGTCAGCACCGAGCGCGGTGCCCAGGCGCGTCATCTCCGCCAGACCGCGGGTAATGAGGGTCGAGCGCGTGTTGATTCCCAGGCCCATGCCCTCGGCGGCGCCGATGGCGACCGCGATGACGTTCTTCGTGGCGCCCGCCATCTCCGTGCCCACGACGTCGGTGGACACGTAGGGGCGGAAGTAGGAGTTGTGGCAGGCCTTCGCGATCTCCTTGGCCAGCTCCACGTCGGTTGCAGCCACGACCGTGGCCGTGGGCTGGCGCTCCGCGATCTCGCGCGAGAGGTTCGGGCCGGACAGGACGGCGATGCGACTACTCGGTACACCCGAGGCCTCGGCGATAATCTCGTCGACACGCTTGAGGGAGCCGAGCTCCAGGCCCTTGGCCAGGGACAGCAGGGCGACGTCGGGGGCGAAGGACTCGCGCGCGGCGCTCAAGGTGGCGCGCACTGCCTTGACGGGCACGGCCACGACGACGAGCTCGCGGCTGGCGACGGCCTCGGCGATATCGGTGGTTGCGCTGATGCGCTCCGACAGGGCGATCCCCGGCAGGTACGTCGGGTTCTCTCCCCCGTTGATGAACGAGATCGTGTCGGCGTTACGCCCCCACATCGTCACGCTCACGCCCGCGTCGGCGAGCACCTGCGCGAACGTCGTTCCCCACGCGCCCGTTCCTAGGACCGCTGCTGTTGTCATACTCATCGAGACCTCCCTGTCGAGGCCATTCTACTAGGATTGAAACAACCGACCCTACCCGGAGGAACTGTGTCTCACCGCCCGGCCCTCGCCGCGAGCGCGGCCGCCTCACTGCTCCTGCTGTGTGCGTGCGCGCCCGGGTTCCCAACGAACGCGCCTCAGTCAGCCGGGGCCTCGCCGAGCACCTCCCACTCCCCCGCAGCATCCGCGAGCGAGGCACCGGAGACGACGCCGACGCCAGAGCCGGGTCTGGATGCGACCAAGCCGATCAACGCCGACAACTGGATGTCGAGCGTGGAGGGGGTGCCTCCCGTGCGCTCGGATGACCCGACGAAGGCGCTGGCGCTGACGGGAATTCGCGCGGCGACGCACGAGGGTTTCACGCGGGTCGTGCTGGAGTTTTCGGGCGAGGGCACGCCGGGTGTGTGGCGCGGAGCGTGGACGGATGAGGCCGTCGAGCAGGGCCGAGGCATGCCCATCCAGGTCGAGGGTGAGGCGTTCCTGGACCTCGTCATCGACGGCACGCCGATGACGGCGACCAACACCCCCTACCCGAGCGGAACGCACACGCGCGCCGGAGACCTGGACGTCGTCTCCGACGGCACCTTCGAGGACAACACGCACGTCGTCATCGGGGCGCCAGCCCCACGCCAATTCCAGATCGGCTTCTTGTCCAACCCGGTGCGCATGGTCATCGATATCCGCGATTAGCCCTTCTTGCGGGCCTTCTTCGCCTTCTTCGCCTTCTTCGCCTTCTTGGCCTTCTTCGCGAGCTCTTCTTCCCACCAGGGGCCAGCCTGCGTGGCGGGGTCCCACACCCGCTCGGGGACGGGAAGCCCGCGCAGCTTGCCCACGCCCGCGCGCACGGCGTCGCTAATGCGCTTGGTTGCCTCGTTAACGGCCTCGTGATCCTCCGAGCCGGCGGGGCTCATGAGGTCCGACAGGTCGACGGGCTCGCCGAAGTGGTAGGCGACACGCCGGCCCGGGCGCATGTCGATGCCCTTGGCGTTGTAGGGGGCCATGATGTCCTGCGGGCCCCACTGCGAGACGGGGATGACGGGCACGCCCGTATCGAGGGCCAGTCGGGCGGCACCGGACTTGAACTCCATCGGCCACTGGTCGGGGTCGCGCGTGAGAGTGCCCTCCGGGAAGATGCCGACGACCTCTCCGGCCTTCAGAGCCTCGCGGGTGGGTGCCAGGACTGCCGAGGGGTTGGAGTCGCGGTTGACGGGGATCAGTCCCATGCCCTTGATGATCCAGCCGAACACCGGCACGGAGAACATCGACTTCTTCGCCAGGAAGCGCACGGCGGTGTCGCGCTTCATGAAGTACCAGCACAGGCACAGCGGATCGACGTTCGACAGGTGGTTGGGCACCAGGAGGAAGCCGCCCTCGGCGGGGAGGTTCTCTTCACCCGTCACGGTGAACTTAATCCAGGGGGTCATGATGGGCGTCAGGACGCCCTTTGCGAAGGTGTAAAAGCCGGAGACAGCACTCATGGCTTCATTCTACGGGGACCGCTCGCTGGGCGCGCTGGCCCACACGGACCTCACACGAGGACGGACACGACCCCGGGGGCGACGTCGACGGTGAAGGGGATCGACGCGATGCGGTCACCGTCCGCCATGGCGATCATGCCTGCGGGAGCGGCGAAGGAGACGACGCGAGCGCTGTCCACCTCGATAGCCGGGTGCGTCTTCGCGCGGCCGGCGACGACGCGGGCAAGCACGGGCAGGGCACGAGAGAGCGGCAGGGGGCCCACGTGGCACACCTCGAGGACGCCGTCGCTCATGTCGGAGGATTCCACCAGGGTGATGCCGCCGCCGAAACGCCCTGAGTTGGACACCGACGCGATCCAGCCGCTCATGTTGCGCTCAACCCCGTCCACGGTGGCCACGATCTCGGTGGGCTCGTGCGAGGCCAGGGCCGCGAAGGCCCCGTAGCCGTAGGCCAGCGGTCCAGACGTCAGCGAGGACTCGTTCGCGAGGATGTTTGCGCGCGCGTCCAGGCCGATCGAGACGATGCCGAGGGCCAGGCGCACGCCGTCGCGCGAGCGCACCCACATGCCGTCCAGGGGACGCACCCGGGAGGACAGCCACTCCGAGGAGTCGGCCCCGGCCTCGTCGGAAGAAAAACCGAGCGGAGCCAGGGAACGCGCGCGCACCAGCGGGTCCGTGCCGATGCCCAGCGCGCGGCACAGGTCGTTGCCACGCCCACCCGGCATGGGAACGAAGATCGCGTCGGACTCGTGACACCCGCGCGCCACCGCACCCAGGTACCCGTCCCCGCCCAGGGCCGCGACGAACGAACCCGACGCGACCTCGCCGGCGATCTCCGCCGGATCGTCGCCGGGGGTCGTCAGGCGAACCGCGACCTCCCAGCCGCCGCCGCGCAGGATGCGCACGATGCGAGGGCCCAGGCGCACGCTGCGCCCGCCCGCCGACATCGACGAGACGAGCAACAAGATACTGCGGCGCACGCCCGACGCGGCCATGGTCTCAGGCGTCCAGGTAGCGCACGCGAGCGTCCAGCTGGTGGAGCTTGCGCGTGAAGTGCTCGTAGCCGCGCGAAATCACGTCGATGCCCGACACGGTGGACGTGCCCGACGCGGCCAGAGCCGCGATCAGGTGAGAGAAGCCGCCGCGCAGGTCCGGAACCTCGATATCCGCGCTGTGCAGCGGGGTCGGGCCCGAGATGACCGCCGAGTGGTAGTAGTTCTTCTGACCAAAGCGGCAGGGCGTCCCGCCCAGGCACTCACGGTAGACCTGAATGTTCGCGCCCATCTTGCGCAGCGCCTCGGTGAAGCCGAAACGGTTCTCGTACACGGTCTCGTGCACGATCGACAGGCCCTCAGCCTGAGTGAGCGCCACGACGAGGGGCTGCTGCCAGTCCGTCATGAAGCCCGGGTGCACGGCCGTCTCCAGGGCGATCGAGTGCAGCGGCTCGCCCGGGTGATAGAAGCGAATGCCGTCGGCGTCGATATCGAAGGCGCCGCCCACCTTGCGGAAGGTGTTGAGGAACGTCGTCATGTCGGGCTGGTGAGCGCCGCGCACGTAAATGTCGCCGCGGGTGGCCAGGGCGGCCGCGGCCCACGAGGCCGCCTCGATGCGGTCCGGCAGAGCCGTGTGGCGGTAGCCGTTGAGCTTCGCCACGCCCTCGATGCGGATCGTGCGGTCCGTGTCCACCGAGATGATGGCGCCCATCTTCTGCAGGACGTTGATGAGGTCGAGGATCTCCGGCTCGATGGCCGCGCCCTTCAGGGTCGTGATGCCCTCATTGCGCACGGCCGTGAGCAGCGTCTGCTCGGTCGCACCCACCGACGGGAAAGGCAGCTCGATGATCGCGCCGTGCAGGCCGGTAGCGGGGCGCTTGATGTGCACGCCATCGGGCTGCTTGTCGACGATCGCGCCAAACTTGCGCAGCGTCTCCAGGTGGAAGTCGATGGGACGGCCACCGATCGCGCAACCGCCCAGCTCGGGGATGAAGGCCTCGCCCAACTGGTGCAGCAGCGGGCCGCAGAACAGGATCGGGATGCGCGAGGCGCCCGCGAGCGTATCAATGTCGGAGCGCGAGGCGATCTTGACGTTCGAGGGGTCCATGCGCAGCGTGCCGCGATCCTGATCGAAGTCGATCTGAACGCCGTGCAGGCTCAGCAGGTCCGAGACCACGTCGGTGTCGCGGATGAGCGGCACGTTGTACAGCTCAGAGGGGGTGTCGGCGAGCAGCGACGCAACCATCGCCTTGGGGACGAAGTTTTTCGCTCCGCGCACCGTGATCTCACCGCGCAGCGGGTGGCCGCCCTCAACCTGAAGGATCGATGACATGAGTGCTCCTCACTATGACGTAACTGGCCCCTACTCTAGCTAGGTAGGGGCCAGTATGCGCAGTGCTTTCAGCCGCGAGCCGACACAACTTCTTCCTTGGGCAAGAATTTCGCCGGGAGCGTGCGCGGCTTGAAGGACGGGCGCGCAGCCTCGTAAGCCGCGATCTCGTCCTCATGACGCAGGGTCAGGGCGATATCGTCGAGGCCCTCCATGAGGGTCCAGCGCACGTAGTCGTCAATCTGGAAGGTGCCCGAGATCGCACCGGCGCGCCAGGTCTTGTCCTCCAGAGAGACAGTGATCTCGGTGCCGGGCTCGGTCTCGAGGAGCTTCCACAGGGACTCGCAGTCCTCCTGGGAGATGATGCCGGTGACCAGGCCCTGCTTGCCAGAGTTTCCGCGGAAAATGTCGGCGAACTTCGGGGCCAGGACGACGCGGAAGCCGTAGTCCTTGAGCGCCCACACGGCGTGCTCGCGCGAGGAGCCGGTGCCGAAGTCGGGACCCGCGATCAGGACGGAGCCGTTCTTGTAGGCATCCTGGTTGAGGACGAACTCCGGGTCGCCACGCCAGGCGGCAAAGAGGGCGTCCTCAAAGCCCGTGCGGGTCACGCGCTTGAGGTAGACGGCGGGGATGATCTGGTCGGTATCGACGTTGGAGCGGCGCAGCGGGACGCCGATGCCGGTGTGGGTGATGAACTTTTCCATGGGTGGTTGAGTCTTTTCTTCCGTGGGGGACGAGGCCGGGGCCCTCCCCCGCTGTCGGGTTGCGGAGGGCGGGCCTCAGAGGTCGGCCGGGGAGGACAGGGTGCCGCGCACGGCGGTGGCGGCCGCGACGAGCGGAGACACCAGGTGCGTACGGCTGCCCTTGCCCTGGCGGCCTTCGAAGTTGCGGTTGGAGGTGGAGGCCGAACGGTCTCCCGCGTTCATCGTGTCGGGGTTCATGCCCAGGCACATGGAGCAACCGGCGTTGCGCCATTCGGCGCCGAAGTCGGTGAAGATCTTGTCGAGGCCCTCGGCCTCGGCCTGGAGGCGCACGCGGGCGGAGCCGGGCACGACCATGACGCGCACGCCCTCCGCCTTGCGGCGGCCCTTGAAGATGCCGGCGGCGGCGCGCAGGTCTTCGATGCGGCCGTTGGTGCAGCTGCCGATGAAGACGGTGTTCACGGCGATGTCGCGCATCGGGGTGCCGGCCTTGAGGTCCATGTACTCCAGGGCGCGCTCGGCGGCCGCGCGGGCCGTCTCATCGGTGAAGTCCTCGGGGGCGGGGACGGTCGCGGACAGCGGCACGCCCTGGCCCGGGTTGGTGCCCCAGGTGACGAAGGGTTCGATGTCGGCGGCCTCGAGGATGACCTCTGCGTCGAAGACGGCGTCCTCGTCGGAGGCCAGCGAGGACCAGTATTCGACGGCGCGATCCCAGTCCTCGCCCTCGGGGGCGTGGGGGCGACCCTTGATGTAGTCGAAGGTCGTCTGGTCGGGGGCGATCATGCCGGCGCGGGCACCCGCCTCAATCGACATGTTGCAGATCGTCATGCGACCCTCCATGGAGAGCTCGCGGATGGCCTGGCCGCGGTACTCCAGGACGTAGCCCTGGCCGCCGCCGGTACCGATCTTGGCGATGACGGCGAGGATGATGTCCTTGGCCGTCGAGCCCTCGGGGAGGGAACCGTTGACGGTGATCGCCATGGTCTTAAAGGGGGCCATCGGCAGCGTCTGGGTGGCGAGCACGTGCTCAACCTGGCTGGTGCCGATACCGAAGGCGAGCGCGCCGAACGCGCCGTGCGTCGAGGTGTGGGAGTCGCCGCACACGATCGTCATGCCGGGCTGGGTGAGGCCCAGCTGGGGGCCGACGACGTGGACGATGCCCTGGTCGGCGTCGCCCAGGGAGTGCAGGCGCACGCCGAACTCCTCGGCGTTCTTGCGCAGGGTGTCGATCTGGGTGCGGCTGGTGATGTCCGCGATCGGCTGGTCGATGTTGATCGTCGGCGTGTTGTGGTCCTCGGTCGCGATCGTCAGGTCGGGGCGACGCACCTGGCGTCCGGCGAGGCGCAGGCCCTCGAAAGCCTGGGGGCTCGTCACTTCGTGCACGAGGTGGAGGTCGATGTAGAGCAGGTCGGGGGCGCCGTTCTCCCCCTTGGACACGATGTGGTCGCGCCACACCTTTTCTGCCATCGTTCCGCTCATTGTTCCTCCTCTGTTCTCCGCTTTGGAGACACGGTGTCATTCATGCTTCGCAATCAATGGAACCGCCTCATCGGCCGAGCGACCCGCTGATCTCACGTCTCGGACGCCGCTTTGACCTGTTTCACTATCCGACAATTTGCCATCTCAAAAGCTGAGATATTAAATAGTTGTATGGAAGAGCAAACATCCAGTGGCGTTGGCGTTCTCGATAAGGCAGCGTTGGTTCTCAGCGCTCTTGAAGCGGGACCCGCCACCCTCGCACAACTCGTTTCCAGCACGGGGCTTGCTCGCCCCACCGCCCATCGACTGGCCGTCGCTCTCGAATATCACCGCATGGTCGCCCGCGACATGCAGGGACGTTTCATCCTCGGCCCCCGCCTCCAGGAGCTCTCCTCCGCCGCCGGCGAAGACCGCCTCCTCCAGGCCTCCATGCCGGTCCTTCAGGCTCTGCGCGACCACACGAAGGAATCCTCCCAACTCTTCCGCCGCCAGGGCGATTACCGCGTGTGCGTGGCCGCCTCCGAACGCGAGATGGGCCTGCGTGACTCGATCCCCGTGGGCGCCACCCTATCCATGAGCGCCGGCTCCGCCGCCCAGGTCCTGCTGGCCTGGGAGGAGCCCGACCGCCTGCACCGCGGCCTGTACGGCGCCTCCTTCAACGCCACCATGCTCTCCGAGGTGCGCCGCCGCGGCTGGGCCCAGTCCGTGGGCGAGCGCGAGCCCGGCGTCGCCTCCGTGTCCGCCCCCGTGCGCGGCCCCTCCGGCCGTGTCCTGGCCGCCCTGTCCATTTCCGGCCCCATCGAGCGCATGGGCCGCCAGCCCGGACGCCAACACGGCCCCTCCGTCATGGCGGCCGCCAACAGGCTCACAGAATTCCTCTCCACCGTCGAGGACGCCGCGGACCTGTAATCCGCAACCACGCAGCAGACAAACGGGTGGGCCGGGACGAATCAATCGTCCCGGCCCACCCGTTTACGTAGCGATCCGCTAGGCGACCCAGCGGCCCGACCCATCAAAGGTGTAGGCGGTGCCGTCGATGACGACGCGTCCGGTCGCCATGACTCCCGACGGGTGGCAGAAGTACCAGCTATCGCCGTCCTTCACCCATCCGATCGCCATCTGGCCAGATTCCGTCAGGTAGAACCAGTTACCACCCAGCTTCGCCCAGCCGGTGGCCATCGAGCCGTTACCGTTCAGGTAGAACCAGGCGCCGCCCAGGTTCACCCAACCGCTGGCCATCGCACCGCTGTCGCGCAGGTAGTACCAGGTGTCGCCGTCCTGCACCCAGCCGGTCGCCATGGCCCCGGTTTCGGGATCCAGGTAGTACCAGGTGCCACCCACGGCGGTCCAGCCGGTCGCCATCGCGCCGGACGGAGCGTAGTAGCGCCACGCACCATCCTCAACCTGCCAACCGGTCTTCATCCAGCCGTCGGCATCGAAGGAGTAGGTGACGCCTCCGCGCACAACGCGCTCGTTCGCGGGGTAGCTCCCGTCCGGGTAGCGCAGCCACCAGCGGCCCTCACCCGCAGCGACCCACTGCGCGGCAGCCGGATCCGGGGTGACGGTGGGATCAATGCGATCCCCCGCGGCCTGCGTGAAGACGGCAACAGTGCGAGCCGGAACCGTGACGGAGCCCGTCTTCGCGTCGAAGGACGCGCCCTTGACGGTCTCGTCCGAGCCGTTCGCCTGCGCCTCGTGCAGCTTGAAGACACGACCCGCCAGGCCATCGACCGCGGTGGTCACGGACTCGCCGCTCGCATTGAAGACGACGAGAGCGCCGTCGAGCTTCGCGTCGATGTCACTCCCAGCCCCGGCCTCGTCGTTGATGAGCATGAGGATCGTGCCATCCACGGCGCCCTCACCCGAGTTCGGGAAGGTCACCTTGGAACGGATCAGATCCGCGCTGCCCAGCGTGAACAGGCGCGAGGAGGAACGCACGCGCAGGAAGTCCATCGCAACCTCCGAAGAGGCGTCGATCTGCTCCGGGGTCGGCTTCAGATCCGGGTTTTCCAGCAGCGGGCGCATGTGATCCCAAGCCGCACCGTTCTTCGACTTGACCGGCAGGCCATGGCCGAAACCGTTGTCGCGCATGGTCCAGTCGATCGCGTTGAAGTGATCGCCGGAGTTGTAGGAGTCGCGGTCCAGGGACTTCGAGCGCAGCATCTCCGTGCCCGAGGCCCAGAAGGAAGGCGACTGCGACAGGGCCACGGAGGCCTGGCTGATCAGCGACATGCGTACGCGGTGATCCATCGGAGCATCCGCCGGCATCTTGTAGGTGACCAGGTCGAAGAGCGTCTCGTTGTCGTGGGCATCCACGTAGTTGACGTTCTCGGCGGGTTGAGAGGCGAACCCAGCACCCTGGCCGTTGTAGTCCAGCTGCGCGCCCGACACGGTCTTGCCGTCGTAGGTGGTGAGCGTGTAGTCCTTCAGGTTGCCCGCTAGGCCCAGCTTCACCAGGTCCACGCGGTGCAGGTAGTCGGCGCGGCGATCCGCCTCGGAGCGGGTGTCGAGGCCGTTGAGGTCCGAGAACGCGCCCGAGCCGAAGCCCTGCAGCACGCGATGGTCCTCGTCGAAGGGGCCACCACCGTGCACAGCATCACGCAGGCGGTCGTTGAACGCGCCGATGCCGGTGCCGTCCAGCTGGCCCTGCGTCGCCTGGGTGAACAGCGCGTTGTTCGCGACCTCACCGAAGTTCCAGCCCTCGCCGTAGATGTACAGGCGCGAGCCGTCCACGCCGTCCTTCTCCAGGGTGAGGGACTCCAGGGCAGCCTTCGCGCGCTTCATCTCCTCGGCCGGGTGGTGGCCCATCAGGTCAAAGCGGAAACCGTCGACGTGGTAGTACTTCGCCCAGTGGATCATCGAGTCGATCATAAGGTGCTCGCTCATCGCGTTTTCGGTCGCGACGTTGGAGCAGCACGTCGAGGTCTCGACGCCACCCGTGGCGTTCAGGCGCTGGTAGTAGCCGGGCACAACGCGGTCGAGCACGGAGTATGCGGACTGGCCGGCTGCGGGCGTGTGGTTGTAGACCTGGTCGAGGACAACCTGCATGCCGATCGAGTGCAGACCGCCCACCATGGAGCGGAATTCGCGCACGCGCGCGCCGCCGTTCTGGTTGGCTGCGGTTGCGTAGGAGCCCTCGGGGGCCATCCAGTGCAGCGGGTCGTAGCCCCAGTTGTAGGCGTCCTGATCGGCAACGGCGGTGACCGCAGCCTGCTGTTCCTCGGAGGCCGGGCCGGCCTCCTCGGGGATCGCCGGGATCTTCTGGTCCGCGCGCTTCTCAGGAATGGTCGCGATGTCGAAGGTCGGCAGCAGGTGCACCGTGTTCATGCCGGCGCGCGACAGCTCGGCGAGGTGGCGCATGCCGTTGGACTGGAACTGCGTAAAGGCCATGTAGGTGCCGCGCATGTCCTCGGGCACCGAGGCGTCCGCGGCAGAGAAGTCACGCACGTGCAACTCGTAAATCGCGCGCTGTGCGTCGTCCTCGATGGCCGGAGCCTTCGAGTCCGTCCACACCGACGGGGCAATCGACGGGTTGTTCATGTTGACGGCGACGGAGCGCGTGGAGTCCACGGTCAGGGCCACCGAGTAGGGGTCGGTGACGAGGTTCGTCTCGACCTTGCCCGTCTCGGGCACGTAGACGCTGACCTCCCACAGGTACTGCGCGCCCTCGTGGATCTCGCCGGCGGCGTTGTCCACGCTCCAGCGACCGTCCTCGCCGCGCACGGCGGCGGTGCGCATGCCATCACCCGCCACGTCGGCGTCGGAGCCGCGCGGGGTCGAGGTGTTCCACGACAGCAGGGTCACGTTCTTAGCGGTGGGAGCCCACAGCGCAAACGTCGGGTTACCTGCCTGGTTCCAGCCCACGCCGTACGAGGCCTGGGCGGCCTTGGCCGCGTAGAGCGAGTCGAGGACGGGAGCGATCTGCACGCCGGTGAAGGCGTTGACGCTCTCCCCCGACTTCTGAGCGACCGCGATCTGGCCGGTGAGGGCCTCGCGTGCCCCGGCCTCGTCGAGGGAGGCCTTCAGAGCGATGTATCCGTTGAGGTTCGGGTGAGCCGTCGTCACCTCGGCGGGCAGGTCACCCGCGACGGTCAGGGCGCTCGTCGTGGCGCCGGTAACGGCCCCATCCGACAGGCCCGCGCCGCCCTCGGGGGCGGTCACCAGCTCGTAGGTCAGAGCCGCGGAACCGTCGAGGACCTGGGCGCGCGTGACGTCCTTGGGCAGCAGCGAGGTCGGCCACGCGAGGATGTTCGAGGTCACCCAGTAGGCGCGCTGCTCACCCGAGCCCGCGACAGGCGCGTCGGAGGCCGCAATGTCGAGCTTGTGCGTCGCGGAATCGTAGGTGAAGGTCACGAGCTTGTTCGCTTTCGTCGCAAACTGGTAGTTGGCGCCACCGGCGGCGCCATCTTGACCGTAATTCTCGTTCCAGGATCCACCAATGGCAACCTTGAGCTCGTAGGAGCCTTCCGGCAAAGCGCTCGTCGCGTAGGTGTAGGTACCGCCGCCCACGGGTTCCATGAGGGGCGCCAGGCATTCGGGCTTCCAGTTATCCGAGCAGCCCAGCGCCTTTTGGAAGGAGCCCGGCAGCGTCACCATCTGGTCGGTGGCGGTGTTCCACACGCGGTGCGTCGCCTGGTTGTAGTAGAAGGTGACCGACGTTGTTTCGGTCAGGGTGTAGGAGATGTTCGCTCCCCCCGCAGCGCCCCCGGCGCCAAAGGACGTGTCCCACGAGCCGCCCTCAGCGACCTTGTACTGGTAGTCACCGGCCGGAAGCGTGAACGTCGCACTATACACCCCCGTCGCATCGCGCGTCAGGGCCGCTTTGTCGCAGCCGGGCGCCCAGTCGGCGTCGCATCCCATCGCCTTGTTATGGTTACCGGGGATTGTCACCAGTACATTATCGGCGACGCCAGCGGCGCCCGCATCGACTGCCTGAGCACCGACACCCTCGTGTGACGCTTCGATCTCGGGCGCGGCCCACGCGGCTGGTAGCACACCCCCTAACAGCGCAATAGCAGCGCCAACGCTGAGCGTTCGGCGCAGGAATGTCCTATTGAGTCGGTATGTCACGACAGACTCCCTCGTCCAAAAGCGGTCCCCTCCCATGGGGCTGCTCCTAGGTTAGACACACTGCAACGTTTCCGAAAGTTTTCTGCAAAGCACAAGACAGAATGTGGACCATGTGGTTAACAAAAAACCTCGCCACCGCGAAGGTGACGAGGTTGTTGGTACCCCCAACCGGATTTGAACCGGTGTTAACGCCGTGAGAGGGCGTCGTCCTAG
>CAUTDS010000044.1:0-14915 GCA_963537175.1 uncultured Actinomycetes bacterium | reverse complement strand
GCTTGAACGCCTCGATGGTCTCCGACAGCGGCACGGTCGAGCCGGGCACGCCCGTGAACTTCTCGGCCATGTACATGTTCTGCGACAGGAACTGCTCGATGCGGCGTGCACGCGCGACGGTGACCTTGTCGTCCTCGCTCAGCTCGTCGACGCCGAGGATCGCGATGATGTCCTGCAGTTCCTTGTTCTTCTGCAGGATGGCCTTGACGTGCGTGGCAACGTCGTAGTGCTCGCGGCCGACGAGGGCCGGGTCGAGGATACGTGAGGTCGAGGCCAGCGGGTCCACGGCGGGGTAAATGCCCTTGGCCGCGATCTCACGGGAGAGCTCGGTCGTCGCATCCAGGTGAGCGAAGGTCGTCGCCGGAGCGGGGTCGGTGTAGTCGTCGGCGGGAACGTAGATCGCCTGCAGCGAGGTGATCGAGTGACCACCGGCCGAGGTGATGCGCTCCTGGAGCAGACCCATCTCGTCAGCCAGGTTGGGCTGGTAGCCCACGGCCGAGGGCATGCGGCCCAGCAGTGTGGAGACCTCGGAGCCCGCCTGGGTGAAGCGGAAGATGTTGTCGATGAACAGGAGGACGTCCTGGTGCTGAACATCGCGGAAGTACTCCGCCATGGTCAGGCCCGTCAGGGCGATGCGCAGACGCGTGCCCGGCGGCTCGTCCATCTGGCCGAAGACGAGGGCGGTCTTGTCGAAGACGCCCGCCTCTTCCATTTCGCCGATAAGGTCGTTGCCCTCGCGGGTACGCTCGCCGACGCCGGCGAACACGGAAACGCCGCCGTGGTCCTGGGCCACGCGCTGGATCATCTCCTGGATGAGGACGGTCTTGCCGACGCCCGCACCACCGAAGAGGCCGATCTTACCGCCCTGCACGTAGGGGGTCAGAAGGTCAATGACCTTGATGCCGGTCTCGAACATCTTGGTGCGCGCCTCGAGCTGGTCAAAGGCCGGGGGCTGACGGTGGATCGGCCAGCGCTCGGTGACCTCAAGGGTTTCGCCCTCTTCGAGGTTGAGCACGTCGCCGGTCACGTTGAAGACGTGACCCTTGGTGACGTCGCCTACGGGCACGGTGATCGGGGCGCCGGTGTCGGTGACGGGGGCGCCGCGCACGAGGCCGTCGGTCGGCTTCAGCGCGATGGTACGCACGAGGTTGTCACCGAGGTGCTGGGCGACCTCGAGCGTCATCGTGAAGGTCGACTCGCCCTCACCCTGGCCGGCGAGGTTCACCTCGACGGTCAGTGCGTTGTACAGCGGCGGGATGCGGTCCGGGGGAAACTCGACATCGACGACAGGGCCGACGACGCGGGCGACGCGCCCCTCGGCGATTGCATGTGTATCAGTCATGGTGTTACTCCGTGTCTCGAAGGGCTTAGCTCGCGTTAAGAGCGTCGGCCCCGCCCACGATTTCGGTGATTTCCTGGGTAATTTCCGCCTGGCGGGCCGAGTTCGCCAGACGCGTGTACTTGGTGATGAGCTCGTTCGCGTTGTCCGTCGCGGTGTGCATGGCGCGCTGGCGCGATGCGAGCTCGGACGCCGCCGACTGAAGGAGCACGTTGTGGATGCGAGCCTCCACGTACAGGGGAAGCAGCGTGTCCAGAACCGCCTCCGCAGACGGGATGAACTCGTACTCCGGCTGGGCCGAGGACGGATCATCCGCGAATCCACGTTCGATCGCACGTTCCTCGTCCGATTCGGGGGCATCCACGACCGTCAGCGGCAGCATCTGGCGCACCTCGGGAACCTGGCTCATGACGGTCTTGAAGCGCGTGTACACGAGGTGCAGAGCGCCGACACCCGTATCGGGGTCCTTGTCCAAGAAACGCTCGAGCAGCACGGTTGCCATCTCGCGCGCGGTCTCGGGGGACGGAGAATCCGACTCGCCCTCCCACTCGCGCTCGATGGAAACGCCGCGGAAGCGGAAGTACGCCGAGGCCCTGCGTCCAAAGGTGTAGACAACGGGCTCGTAACCGTCCTCGCGCAGGTCCGCAATGAGCTTCTCCGACTCGCGTAGAATGGTCGCCGAGTAGGCTCCGGCCATACCGCGATCCGATGCCACGACCAGGATGGCCACGCGGTTAGTGTCCTCGCGTTCCTCGGTCAGCGGGTGGTCGAGGTCCGTGTGGACCGCGACCGCCGCGACCGCCTGGGTCAGGGCCTTTTCGTAAGGCCCCGCCTCGGTGGCAGCGCGCCGCGCCGCGCCAATGCGAGACGCAGCAATCATCTCCATGGCGCGGAAGACCTTCGCGAGCGTCGTCGTCGAGGCGATGCGCTGCTTGTAGATCCTCTGCTGTCCACCCATCGCTTAGGCCTTCTCGCTCGTGCGACCGCGCGAGATCTCCTCGCGGGTGCGCTCAGCCACGACCTCGCCGTCCTCGAGTCCGGCGGCGCCACGTCCGGCGCTGATCCACTGATGGTGGAACTCCTCGACGGCGTTCTTGAGCGCCTCCTCCGTCTCAGAGGTCAGGTCGCCGGTCGCCGCGATCGTGTCGAGCACGGTGGAGTTCGCGTGGAGGTGGTCGAGCAGGCCGCGCTCGAAGCGCAGGACGTCCTCGACCTCGATGTCATCGAGGTAGCCCTTGGTGCCCATCCAGATCGAGGCCACCTGGTCTTCCATCGCGTAAGGCGTGGACTGGGGCTGCTTGAGCAGCTCCATCAGGCGCTCGCCACGGGTCAGCTGGCGACGAGTCGCCGCATCCAGGTCGGATGCGAACATGGCGAAGGCGGCCATCGAGCGGTACTGCGCGAGCGTCAGCTTGAGCGTACCGGCGACCTTCTTCATCGCCTTGGGCTGGGCCGCGCCACCGACACGGGACACGGAGATACCCACGTCGACGGCGGGACGCTGGTTCGAGTTGAACAGGTCGGACTGCAGGAAGATCTGGCCGTCGGTGATCGAAATGACGTTGGTCGGAATGTAGGCCGACACGTTGTTCGCCTTGGTCTCGATGATCGGCAGGCCGGTCATCGAACCGCCACCGAGGGCATCCGAGAGCTTCGCGCAACGCTCCAGCAGGCGGGAGTGCAAGTAGAAGACGTCGCCGGGGTAGGCTTCGCGGCCCGGCGGGCGACGCAGCAGCAGCGACACCGCGCGGTAGGCCTCGGCCTGCTTGGACAGGTCGTCGAAGACGATGAGGACGTGCTTGCCCTGGTACATCCAGTGCTGGCCGATGGCGGAACCCGTGTAGGGGGCCATGTACTTGTAGCCGGCGGGATCCGAGGCCGGGGAAGCCACGATGGTCGTGTACTCCATGGCGCCGGCGTCCTCGAGGGTCGAGCGCACCGAAGCGATGGTCGAACCCTTCTGGCCGATCGCCACGTAGATGCAACGCACCTGCTTGTTCGGGTCGCCGCTCTTCCAGTTCTCACGCTGGTTGAGGATCGTGTCGAGAGCGATCGCGGTCTTACCGGTCTTGCGGTCACCGATGATGAGCTGACGCTGGCCGCGGCCAACCGGGATCATCGAGTCGATGGCCTTCAGGCCGGTGGCGAGGGGCTCGTGGACGCTCTTACGCGCCATCACGCCGGGGGCCTGCAGTTCGAGCGCACGGCGCCCGTCCAGGTCCGTGATCTCGCCGAGGCCGTCGATCGGGCGGCCGAGGGGGTCAACCGTGCGGCCGAGGTAGCCGTCACCGACGGGAACCGAGAGAACCTCGCCCGTGCGGTGCACGACCTGGCCCTCTTCGATGCCGCCGAAGTCACCGAGGACGACGGCGCCGATCTCGCGCTGGTCGAGGTTCATGGCCAGGCCCAGCGTCCCGTCCTCGAAACGCAGCAGCTCGTTCGCCATGGTGCCGGGCAGGCCCTCGACGTGCGCGATACCATCGGCCGTTTCGATGACGTGACCCACCTCTTCGGTGGCCACGTCCGCCGGACGGTAGGACTCCATAAAGGAGTCCAGTGCTCCGCGGATTTCCTCCGGGGAGATGCTGAGGTCAGCCATGAGGATTCCTAACTAGGTAAAAGAAATTAGTGTGTGTACGAGAAGTGCTAGCTAGCGATCGCTTCGCGCGCTGCACTGATGCGGCTGGCCAGCGAGGCGTCGATCGCGCTCATGCCCGCACGCAGGCGGAAGCCGCCCACGACCTCGGGATCGATCGAGATCGCCAGGTCAACGTCCGTGCCGTAGCGCTTCGAGAGGATGGAACGAAGGCGCTCGACCTGAGCCTCGCTCATCGGGGTCGCCGTGGCGACCGTGACGAAGAGGCGGTCCTGCATGGTCGCTGCCCACTGGGCGTAGCGGCGCAGGTTATGCAGCAGACGACCGTGGTTCGAGCGTCCGACCGCCCGACGCACGAGACGCATTGTCCAAGTGCTGACGCGCTCGGCGAAGAGCTTCGACGCGACGTCGCCGCGCTCGTGTGCGTCGCCCTTGGATGTGTCCGACAGGCGCACGCGAACCTCGCGGTGGTGTGCCAGGAAGTAGCGGACCTGGAACAGCTCCTCACGGACCTGCTCAAGGGCTCCCTCGGCACCAGCGGCATTGAGCACGCCGAGGATGCCGAGCACCTCGAGGGTGTCCGCCACGTCGGCCGGATGACGCCAGTGGTCGGCGACGACCGCGTTCACGACGGACAGTGTCGCGGCCGTTACGTGCGAACCGAACGCGCTAAAGGCGAGCCCCTGCTTATCTGCGACCGACCGTGCCGGGTCGGTCACTGCACGCGCGAGACGAGTGTTCTCCTTGAACAGGTCGGCCAGGCCGAAAAAATCCTCGGCAACCCGCATTGCATCGGTGCCGGGCATGGCCAGGGCCGCTGCCAGCTCCTTCGCAAAGGGGACGGACTCGATCGTGCGCATCTGTGTCATCGCTTCTCCTCGACCCGGGCGGTGTCGGCCTCGAGCTCGTCAAGGAAGCGATCGACCACGCGAGAGGTCAGCGCCGTGTCGGTGAGCTGCTCACCGATGATCTTCTCTGCCAGCTCGGAGGCGAGAAGACCCACCTCGGAGCGCAGGGAGATCTGCGCAGCCTGCTTCTCGGCGAGAATCTGACGCTCAGAGGCCTCGAGAATACGGTTGGCCTCGCTGGTTGCCTCATGACGGGCGGCGGCCACGATGGCCTTCGCTTCGTCGTTGGCACGCTCACGGATGGTGTGCGCTTCAGCGTGAGCCTCGCGAATAATCTCCTCGCGCTTGAGCGCAGCGGCGGCCTGATCGGCCTTCGCTTGCTCGGCGGCGCCGAGGCCCTCCTCGATCTTCGCGGCGCGCTCGTCCATCGTCTTGTAGATGCGAGGCAGCGCGTAGCGTCCGACGAGGAGCAGGACGATAAGCAGAACGAGAGCCGACCAGAAAATCTCGTACAGCGGCGGCAGGATGACGGCGAGGCCGCCGACCTCCTGGTCCGACGCGGCGACAATCTGGTGCATGGCGATCACTTAACGATGAGCGGCAGAACGAAGCCGATGAGGCCGAGGGCCTCGACCATGCCGGCGCCGATAATCATGTTGGTGAAGAGACGGCCGGCAACCTCGGGCTGACGGGCGGTCGCTTCCTGGGTCTTGCCGACCATGAGGCCGATGCCGAGGCCGGGGCCCAGGGTGGCGAGGCCGTAGCCGATGTAGGCGAATGCTGCGGTTCCCATAGTGGTTTCCTTCTGTTAGTAACGCCGGGTGGCGTTGGGGGTCAGTGATGTTCGACGGAAAGCTTGATGTACACGGTCGAGAGGATCGTGAAGATGTACGCCTGCAGGAAGGCCACGAAAACCTCGAAGCCCGTCATGACGAACATGGCGGCACCGGTGAGCGCGGACGCTGCGGACAGGACGGAAAGTTCGTGGAGCAGAATCGCCGTACCGAAGTAGGTCATGCCCAGCAGGAGGTGGCCCGAGATCATGTTGCACAGGAGACGCAGGGTCAGCGTGACGGGGCGAACGATGAAGTTCGACAGGAACTCGATGGGCGTGATGAGCAGATACATGGGCGCGGGCAGTCCGGGCGGGAAAAGCTGCGAGGCAAAGAAGCCACCCACGCCCTGCTTTCCGATGCCCGCACCGATGAAGGTCACGTACGTGATGAGCGCGAAGACCATCGGGACGGCGACGACCGACGAGGCCGCGATGTTGATGCCGGGGATGATGCCCGCAATGTTCATGGACAGGACGCCGAAGAACAGGAAGCCAATGAAGCCGGAGAACTTGCGGCCAGTCTTGGGGCCGAGCATGTCGAGGGCCACGTTGTCGCGAATGTAACCGGCGATCGCCTCGACGGCCATCTGGCCTCGCGTGGGTACCAGCTTGGGCTTACGCGCGACCGCGACGAGAACCAGCGAGACAAGGAGGCCCATGATGATGCGGGCGAGGGTCAGTCGGTTGAACTCGAAGAAGGTTCCCTCGCCGAAAATGACGCTCGGGAAGAAGTCCTCGAGAGCAGGCTGGTGGGGATGCTGGGTGAACGCGGGATAGGCGGTGAGTGCGATGACGATGAGAAGGATCGCGAGGCTCACCCAATACCAACGCGGCTTGGACGCGGTGCGGCGAGCAGGCGCGTGATCGGACACTGAATGTGCCTCCTTCATCTCAACTCCATTGGTTTATGTCTGCTGCCGAGGCAACTGAACCATTCTATACAGAGAAGGGGCTGCCTAGCGCGCGCAAGGGTTACTGAGTGTCGCTCGGCGCGTCCACGTTCATCGTGCGCTTGCGCATCATGACGATCATCTCAACGGTCGAGGACACGATTATTGCGATGATCGTGGCGATTGCGGCCACCCGGACGTCCATGCCCAGGGCGCGCGGAACGTAGAGCCCAATGGCAAGCAGAGCGATTTTCGCGGCGTATCCGCCGGTTACCCACCCAATAAAGGAGGATGGCGATCGCAGGGCACGGGACGTGAAGAACCACTGCGCCGCGACGATGGCGAGGACCATGGCGAGGGCGAGCACGTAGGTCATGCGGAAACCTCCTCGTGGGCAGACTCTTCCTTGGGGAACTCACGGGTGGTCACGGCCACGCCGATAGCCGACGCGATGACTGCGACGAGGGCGATGCTCCACCACTCGAAAACGAGGAGTCCCACTGCGGGGACACACACGATGGCGGTCCACATCCACAGGATCGCCACGACTCCGCGGTGAGAGTGCCCGGCGACGAGCAGCCGATCATGGAAGTGGGATCGGTCGGCAACGAAGGGGCTCTTGCCTCGGCTCATTCGGCGAATCGAGGTGACGACCAGGTCGAGGACGGGCATAAAAATGACCGAGAGCGGCAGGATGAGCGGCAGCGCGGAGACAATCATCTGCTGGCGACCGAGCAGCGAGGGGTCGATCTTTCCGGTGACGATGATGCCGGCGGCGGCCAGGACGAGGCCCATGGTCTCCGCTCCCCCGCCCATCATGATTGAGGAGGGATGGAAGTTGAACCAGAGGAAGCCGGCGCACACGCCGAGCAGCGCGATCACGATGAGGCTGGCGGTCGTCGCGTAGGAGGCCGCACCCATGAGCCGGGTGATGATGTAGGAGTATACGAAGAAGGACCCGGCACCGATCGCGATCATGCCGGAGGCCAATCCGTCGAGCCCATCGATGAAGTTGACGGCGTTCATGATGCCCACGATGAAGAAGACGGAGACGAAGAGCCACAGTCGGGAGGATCCGAGCGTCAGGCCGAAAATCGGGAACGAGGCCAGCTGCACGCCGCCAAAGGCCATACCGCCGGCGATGAGGACCTGCCCGCCGAGCTTGGCCATCCAGTCCAGCTCGATGATGTCATCGATGATGCCGAGGATGCACATGGCGCCGGCGCCGGCCATGACGGCCCACGGGACCGTGGTCGTAAAGAGTGGCGCCATGTAGGGGATCCGCGAGGCGAGCAGCATCGTGACGATCAGTGCGATGGTCATTGCGACGCCGCCCAAGCGCGGAATGGGCTTCTTTTGCAGGTCCCGGCCACGCAGTGGAGGCAAGATGTTGAACTGCAGGCACGCCCAGCGCACGGCCGGGGTCAGCAGGATCGTCAGGGCCATTGCAATGGCACCCAGCAGCAGGTAGACCTTCACGAAGCGGCCCCTTCGACGGGGCCGATAGGCACGCCAGCGGCGGCACTGAGATCATCCAGGGAGATGGTCCCAAGGCGCAGCGCGCGGGGCGCGTCGTGCGCGAAGTCAACGATCGACGAGGCCGTGGACCCCTGGGTGGGACCACCGTCGAGGTAGGCGGACACTCGGGTGCCGAAGTACCCAACGGCCTGCTCGACCGAGGTCGCGGGGGGCTGACCGGTCAGGTTCGCTGAGGTGACGGCCATCGGTCCGAAATCGTGCAGGAGGCGCAGGAGAGCCGCCTGGTTCGGCATGCGCACGCCGATGGTGCCGCCGGTTTCACCCAGGTCCCACCCGAGGTCGGGGCGGGCACGCAGGATAAGGGTGAGCCCACCGGGCCAGAAGGCGCGCGCAAGAGCGCGGGCGGCCTCGGGGACATCGACGCACAGCGAGTCGATCGCGTCGACGGATGCGACGAGCACGGGCGGCGGCATCTGCCGTCCGCGTCCCTTAGCGGCCAGGACCGCGGCGACGGCCTCGGGGTTGGCCGCATCCGCACCGATGCCGTAAACCGTATCCGTGGGTACGACGAGAAGATGCCCGTCGCGCAGCACTCGCTGGGCGCGCGCCAGGTCGTCCTCAGTCAGGGAAGGAACGGCGCTCAGGATCGTCTCGGTACTCATCGCATTCATTGTGTCACGGATGCCGTCGGCTTCGCCGATTCGGGCGCGCGGGCGCTCAGGAAACGACGCCTGCCTGCTAGGTCGGGCAGCGTCGAAATCTCCGTCATCCCGAGATCGGCGGCGATCGCCGCCATGGCCTCTTCCTGCGTGGGTGAGTGTTCCATCAGCAGAACGCCACCGGGGCGCAGGAGGGTCAGCGCGCGGCGCGCAATACGCGCGGGAATCTCGGTACCGTCCGGACTCCCCCCGTACAGAGCGACGTGGGGGTCGGCGCTCGCCTCGGGCTGCGTGGGCATCTCATCAGCGGGGACATACGGCGGGTTCGTCACGACGACGTCGACCATGCCATCCAGGTGCGCGAGCGTCGCCGGATCCGTCGCGTCTGCGCGCACCAAGTGAAGACAGGGAACGCCCACAGCGTCACGGTTCTGGCAGGCAAGGGCGAAGGGCTCGGCTTCCTTCTCGACTGCCCACACCTCCGTACGGGTGGTTTCGGTGGCTACCGCCAGCCCAATCGCGCCGGAGCCGGCGCACAGGTCGACGACTCGAGCCTCGCCGCGTCGGGCGACGACCGACATGGCCTCGTCGATCGCGAGGCCGGCAAGAACCTCGGTCTCCGGACGGACGACGAAGACGCCGGGGCGGGCGGCCAGGGTCAAGCCGCGGAAGAACATGCGACTCGTGACGTGCTGAAGGGGAATGCGCAGGGCCCGCTCCCCCACCGCCGAGCGCAGTTTCTCCGCCTGCTCCTCGTTCAATTCCGCCGGGAGGTCCCACTGGGACGAGGCGTCACACGCCCACTCGAGCAACTCACGCACGTCCGCATCGACCGAGTCGATACCAGCATTCGCCAAGCGCTCGCGAGCCCACGCGCGCGCCTGCACGACAGACCACGTCTCCATGTCTCCTCCAATCATGACTGCGCTGCGGCTGCCAGGCGCTCGTCCTCATCAGCTTCCTGCAGCGAAGCGATAACTGCGTCGAGCGCGCCCGACAGGACCGCGTCCAGGTTGTGAGCCTTGAATCCCGTGCGGTGATCCGCGATGCGGTTCTCCGGGAAGTTGTAGGTGCGAATGCGCTCCGAGCGGTCCACGGTACGCACCTGGGACAGACGCTGGGCCGAGGCCTCGGCTTCCTTCTTCGCCCTCGCTTCGGCGGCGAGGCGCGAGGCGAGCACGCGCAGCGCGGCCTCCTTGTTCTGCAGCTGCGACTTCTCGTTCTGCATCGACACGACAATGCCCGAGGGGATGTGCGTGATCCGCACGGCGGAGTCGGTCGTGTTGACCGACTGGCCACCGGGGCCGCTGGAACGGTAGACGTCGATGCGCAAATCGTTCGGGTCGATGACGATCTCCTCGTCGTCCTCGATCTCCGGCATGACGAAGACGCCGGCTGCACTCGTGTGGATGCGGCCCTGCGATTCGGTGACGGGCACGCGCTGCACGCGGTGCACGCCGCCCTCGTACTTCAGGTGCGCCCACACACCCTCGTCGGGAGCGGGGGTACCCTTCGCGCGAATCGCGAGCGTGATGTCCTTGAAGCCGCCGAGCTCCGTGTGGGTCGCGCTCATCTCGGTGACGCTCCAGCCGTGTGCCTCCGCGTAGCGGGCGTACATGCGGGCCAAGTCGGAGGCGAACAGCGCGGATTCTTCGCCGCCCTCACCCGCCTTGATCTCGAGGATGACGTCCATCGCATCCTCGGGGTCACGGGGAGCCAGAATCTTCACCAGCGCCTCGTGGGCAGCCGCTTCCTCTTCCTCGAGGGCGGGAATCTCGTCGGCGAAGGAACGATCTTCGGCGGCCAGCTCGCGCGCAGCCTCGAGGTCTCCCGAGGCGGAGGCAAGCCGATCAGCGGCGGCCTTCACGCGGCCAAGCTCGGCGTAGCGTCGACCGACGCGGCGCATCAGCTGCGGGTCCGCCAGCGTCTGGGGATCCGCCATCTGCGCCTCGACCTGCTCATATTCGCGCAGCAGGGGGCCCAGGGCGCCGAGTTCATCAGTCGCGGCCACGATTCACCACTTCTTTCGTTCCATACAGTTGACAAAGCGGCGGCGCCGTCGGCCATAGGGCCAACGACACCGCCGTTGAGCTAGCCGCTCACCCTCACTTGGAGGGGCGCACGCGCTTGCCGTAGCGAGCCTCGAACTTGGCGACGCGGCCGCCGGTGTCGAGGATCTTCTGCTTGCCCGTGTAGAACGGGTGGCAGGCCGAGCACACGTCCACGCGCATCTCACCGGAGGTGATGGTGGAACGGGTGTGGAACGAGTTGCCGCACGTGCAGGTCACGACGGTGTCCACGTATTCGGGGTGAATACCCTTCTTCATGGAGTTTCTCCTGGATCGTTTGGTGCCCCGGGTCCGGACATGCAGCGTCCCCCGCATCTGGCGGGGACTCGCCTTCCAGCACGCCAAAAAGCGCCTGGGGCATGCCGGTGAACCGGTAAGCCGACACGACATTATCGCACACGCTCCCACCCCCTTCAACGAGGGAAGGCCCCCGCGGGCGTGACATCGGCTATGGGCGGACCGGACGCTCGTTCCCGCCACTCCTCGGGAGCACGAGGCCGGCTCGCGCCACTGCGCTTAACGCGTGCTCCTGAGCGGACCGACGTTTGCGGCCGACGTCAGGTAGTTCGCCCGCGAGGGGCCGTACCGCGAGGTCCCGTCCCACACGAGGTAGCGGTGGAGGTACGCGGGAGGCACATAGAGCTGCGCGCCAAACGCCGTGAAGAGCGCGGTGGAGTGGGCCGCACTCCCCTTGAGGTTGATACCCGCGCTATTTGCCGTCAGACGGATCGCCTGGCCGGGGTTGTAGGTGTACGTTGCGCCGGCGATCCGGTACGCGCCGAGGTAGCGCGTTTCGTTGGCGCGCAGCTTCTCTCCCGCGCCCTTCCTCCAGCGCTTGTAACGCCTCCGCCCGATCATTGACGTGTCGGTGCCGAGAGCCGCCTCGATGAGGCGCACCAGGCGCACCCTGGCCTCGTCGGCGATCCGATCGAGCTGCGTGAGCGCCTCGGCAGGATCCATCTGCGCGCGCTCAAGACTCGTCCCCAGGTCGTTCGCGGCCAGGCGCTGCTCATTCATCCAGAGCACGAGGGAGGCAGCCATGCTGAGGACCATCGGGTCCATGCTGCGCCTCTGGACTGTTTCCGTGAGGGTCTCAATGACCGTCAGGTCCTCGTACACCGGCCCCAGCTCGTTGTCCCACACCGCGCGCCAGGCGGGAGCGAGCGCGAAGAGATCGCTCGCGGCCATCATCGCGACGTGGGCGTCCATCAGAGCGTGGAAATCCCCCACGATCGCCTCCGTTTCCCGAGCCGTTGCGGCGCTCAGCGAAGCGAGGAACGGAAGCGAAGCCTCCGCAGCGATACGAGCGCGCAGATTGTCGCGCTCGGCCCGAGCGGCCTCAAGGCGCGCAGTCAGACCACGGTCGTAGCGCCCCGCTCCAAGAAGCGGGCAGAAGGCACGCTCGACCTCGCGGTGACGCCTCTCAAGCGCCTCCCATTCCGTGTCGACCTTGCGCATGTTCTCGCGGGCGAGGCGGCGCAGCATCCACCCGCGCATCCACAGGCCAATGCCCGCCAGAGTCGCCACCCACGCGTACCAGGTGGGCCACGCAAGAGCCTGCGTAGCACCGATGGAGACGGCGATGCCGAGCCACACGGGGGCTGCCAGAAAGAGGACCAGACCCGCGAGGAGTCGCGCACAGCCACGCACGCTGCGCATGGACGAACGAGGATGCTGGGGTGCTTGACTCATCGTTTCCATTGCCTGAGATGTCATGCCTCCACTCTGGCACGGATGGCCATCAGTTGCCCGATAGCGCTCAACGTCTCAGAAGGACGAGGACGAGCCGGAACCCGAGAAGCCACCCGAGGACGAGCCGTAGTTCGCTGAACTGGTCGAGGAGCTGGACGGTTCGTAGTCCACGTAGCGGTCGAGATGCGTCAGATACGCCCAGACGGACACATTGTTCGCCTGGAAACGACCGGTCCTCTCCGCAGCCTTGCCCGTGAGGCGTACGCCCGCAGAGTTCGCGGTCAGGCGGATTGTCGAGGCGGGGTTGTACTCGTGGCGGTCACCACCACTCAGGTACGTGCCCTTGTAGAGCACCTCGCTGGCGCTGACGGTACCGCCCTTGTTGCTTTTCCAGTGTTCGTAGCGCTGACGCCCCGACGAGGACGTGTCGGCGACGAGTGCCTGCCCGATGAGCTTCGTCAGGCGCGCGCGAGACTCATCCGCGATTCGGTCCAGCTCGACGAGAGCCTGCACTGGAGTGATCTCCGCGCGTTCCAGGCTGTCTCCGAGGCCGACGATGATGTCCCGCTGCTCGTTCGTCCAGCGGTTAAACGCCTCCACTGCGTTCTTCACTTGACGCTTCTTGACGCGGTTGCGCACCTTGACCGAGATGGAATCAGCGGCCAGCAGGTCTTCGAAGACCGGGCCCACCTCGTTGTCCCACAGAGTGCGCCACGTTGGTGCGAGCGCGAAAAAGTCGCGGGCGGCGAAGATCGCGTCATCGGCGGCCGACAGCAGCTCGATATCTTCGAGCAGATCCTCCCTCTCGCTGGCCGCGCCGGCGCTGAGGGATCCGAAAAATCCTGGGGATCGCAGAACGGAGACACGCTCGCGCACCTTCTTGCGCTCTTGGTTGGCGCACCCGTAGCGCGCTGTCAGCCCCTTGCTGTAGTGACCAGCATCGATGATCGAGTGGAAGGCTCGATCCACCTCTGGGCGGCGTTCCTCCATCTCTCTCCACACCTGCGCAATACGCTCCGAGCTTTCTCTCACCCTGCGACGCAGGCTGTGCCCGCGCACGAGGACGCCGATGCCCGTGAGCGAGATCAGCCATCCCAACCAGTCGGGCCACACGACCCTATTCTCGATGCTGCGGCCGGATTCGTTCGGGATGGACGCGGCTGCCTTCGTGGCCGCGGCGACCATCCCCTCGCTCCAGCGGCCCGCACGGAAGTCATCCTTCGCGGCGTCCTGAATCTTCTCTTGAACGGATAGCAGAGGGGCGATGTCCTCGCCGAAGTACGTCCCCACCTTGCGGTGGGTGGGCGACACCGACAGGATCAGGTAGCCGTCGGCCCACTTGTAGCCATTGGGTGAGATCCACTCCTTGTGCCCCGCCCGCGCGTACTTCAGGGTCGCCTCGTCCAGGTTGTCGTCCACCAGGTCATCCGTCGACAAGACAACGAGGTGGATGGGACGCGCGAACGCGACGCCGCCGAGGACGTCTTTCAGCGTACGACCGTCGATCGGCTCGAAGCTCCCCGTCT
Source organism: uncultured Actinomycetes bacterium (assembly GCA_963537175.1). GTDB lineage: Bacteria > Actinomycetota > Actinomycetes > Actinomycetales > Actinomycetaceae > Pauljensenia. Next base: position 982 of record CAUTDS010000044.1, on the reverse strand, counting down.
CGTCGTACACGGCGACGGACGGAGCAACGAGTTCGTTCGCCGGCACCGTTGGCCGACTGTAATCAACGAGGGAGAATACCAGCCACACAGGAACGCAGATCGCCATGATGACGCCCAGCAGGATTCGCCCTGCACCGAGGGCCGAGCGCCGCACGTCGCGCGCCGTCATGTGTCCGCGTTCCTCGTTTGCAGATTCGGTCGTCGCAGAACTCATACAGCCACTCTGACACAACGGTCAGGTTCGCGCTCGGCGGTTCAGCCGGTTTCAAGACAAGAAAGCGGGGCGAGCGGCTCTCGCCACTCGCCCCGCCCTCACCAGCCGATCACTCGGAGGGCGTCGTCTTCTGGATGAGCATGAGGAACTCAGCGTTGGACTGAGTTTCCTTGAGTTTGTCGAGGACCAGCTCGAGGCCCTGCTGCTGATCGAGGGTACCCAGGACGCGGCGGAGCCTCCACATGATGCGCAGCTCCTCGGGCTTGAAGAGGAGCTCCTCGCGACGGGTGCCCGACGCGTTGAGGTCGATCGCGGGGAAGATACGGCGCTCGGCGAGCTGGCGCGACAGGCGCAGCTCCATGTTGCCGGTGCCCTTAAACTCCTCGAAGATGACCTCGTCCATCTTCGAACCCGTCTCCACCAGGGCGGAAGCGATGATCGTCAGCGAGCCACCCTCGGAGATGTTGCGGGCGGCGCCGAAGAACTTCTTGGGCGGGTACAGCGCGGACGCGTCGACGCCGCCGGAGAGGATGCGGCCCGAAGCGGGCGCAGCCAGGTTGTAAGCGCGCGACAGACGCGTGAGCGAGTCAAGGAGGACGACAACATCCTGGCCCAGCTCAACGAGGCGCTTGGCGCGCTCGATCGCGAGCTCGGCAACGGTCGTGTGGTCCGATGCGGGGCGGTCGAAGGTGGAGGCGATAACCTCACCCTTGACGATCGAACGCATGTCGGTGACCTCTTCGGGGCGCTCGTCCACCAGGACGACCA
>CAUTDS010000043.1:0-16793 GCA_963537175.1 uncultured Actinomycetes bacterium | reverse complement strand
TCGGACACGACGCTCGCGCAGATGGGGCGCATGGTCGCCGAGGCCCAGGCCGGAAAGGCGCCCGTCCAGCGACTCGCGGACCAGATCTCCGGCGTGTTCGTGCCGATCGTCATCGTCGTTGCCCTGCTGACGCTCGGGGGCTGGCTGCTCGCGGGCGGCGGCGTGCAGGCCGCATTCACGGCGGCCGTCGCCGTCCTGGTCGTGGCGTGCCCGTGCGCGCTCGGCCTGGCCACGCCGACCGCGATCCTCGTCGGGTCGGGGCGCGCGTCGCAGTTGGGTATCCTCATCAAGAACGCGGAAATTCTCGAGCAGACGCGCTCGATCGACACGATGCTCCTGGACAAGACGGGAACGGTGACCACGGGCGTCATGTCCCTCGAGTCGGTCGCGGTCGCGCCCGGCGCGGGCGAGGCCTCGGCCCTGTCCCTCGCAGCCTCCGTCGAGGCCCTGTCCGAGCACCCCGTCGCCCGCGCCATCACGTCGGGCGCCGCGGATCGCGGCCTGTCGCTCGTGCCCGTAACTGCGTTCGCAAACCAGCCCGGGCTCGGCGTCGTCGGCATCACCGCCCAGGGCGGCGTGCTGGTCGGCCGCCCGTCGTGGCTGGCTTCCCTGGGCATCGACGTGCCCGCTTCCCTTCTCGATGCCGTTCGCGAGGCCGAGGCCTCGGGCGCCTCCGCCGTCGTTGCGGCCATCGCGCCGCAGCTCGGCCGAGTGGCGACCACCGAGGCCGTCACCCCGATTCCCGAGGCCCAGACGCACATCGACCTGCCCGGCCCCGACGCCGAGCTACCCCTTGCGACGCTCACCATGAGCGTGGGCGGCATGACCTGCGCCTCCTGCGTGCGCCGCGTCGAGCGCAAGCTCGGAAAGCTCGACGGCGTAAAGGCCGAGGTCAACCTCGCCACCGAATCCGCGCGCATCACGCTCACCGCCCCTCACAGCGACGAAGAGCTCGAGGCCGTCGTAAACGCAGCCGGCTACTCCGGCACCGTCACCTCCCGTTCTGAGACTGCGACCGCCGAGGGGGCACCCGCGGCTGGCGGCAGCGAAGGCATGGATACCGGTACCCCCACCCAGCCGGGCACCACCCCGGGCACGGGCGAGCGGGAGGGGGCCCCGGCCTCGTCCCTGGTGATCCCCGAGCGCGTGGAGGGCCGCGCGATCGCGACGCTCGTCGTGCGCGACACGGTCAAGGAGTCCTCTGCGGACGCGATCGCTCAGATGCGCGAGCTCGGCATCGAGCCGATCCTGCTGACGGGCGACAACGAGGCGGCGGCCCGCCACGTCGCGGGCCAGGTGGGCATCGAGCGCGTCATCGCGGGCGTCCTGCCCGACGGCAAGCGCGACACCGTCGCCGATCTACAGGCCGAGGGCCGCACGGTCGCGATGGTGGGCGACGGCGTGAACGACGCGGCCGCCCTCGCACAGGCGAGCGCAAAGGGCCTGGGCATCGCGATGGGCTCGGGCACGGACGTGGCGATCGAAGTCGCGGACATGACGCTCATGAACTCCTCGCTCACCTCGGCGGCGACCGCGATCCGAGTGTCACGCCGGACGCTGCGCATCATCAAGGAAAACCTGTTCTGGGCGTTCTTCTACAACGTGCTGATGGTGCCGCTGGCGATCGCGGGCCTGCTCTCTCCCATGCTGGCGAGCGCCGCGATGGCGTGCTCGTCCGTGTTCGTGGTCCTCAACTCGCTGCGGCTGCGCACAGCCAAGTAGTCGCACAAACGGCACGAGTGCCGCGTGGCCGGACATCCGGCTGCGCGGCACTTCTCGTATGACGAGGTGCGTCAAGCGATACGCCCCGTTCTCTCCTCACGGGGAAGGGAGAACGGGGCGCGGGCTGCGCGCTCGATCGCGCATGTGTCATGGTCACTTCCGGTGGTAGCGGGGGCTGGTTCCCAGGTGGACGGTGATTGTCTTGTCGTCCCTCAAGAGGATTCCCTCGTCTGTTCCACGATAGACATAGGACGACGGGAATGAGTCCGTCAGCGTGGCCCCTGCGATCCCGTCCATGTAGTCCTGCATCTCCTGGACACTGGGGGAAGAGCCATTGGGCTTTGGAATAATGGGGTTCTCGTCCGGATACTGCGACGGATCCGTGTTGACCAATGACCCCAGAGCCGCCGCACCATAGCCGGTGTACTTATCCCAGTTATGAGTGGGGTTCAGGCCCGTCCGAACCAGAAGCTGGAGGATCTGGTTGGTAGTGGCCTCGGGCCACCGCTGACGCGCTAAAGCCAGCATGCCTGCCACAAGCGGCGCAGACACAGATGTCCCATTGACCGTTTGCGGTTGGTTTGTCGCAGGGTCGAAAGTGTTGAAGGGCCCGCCAAAAGCAGCTGTGACCACGCCGTCGCCCCAGGAGGAGTAGGACGCGAACGTACCGTCGGCGTTAATCGCGGACACACCAACGACGCCAGAGAACCTGCTCAGGTGCGTCACATTGTCGTCACTGGCGCCATTTCCGGCGGAGGCGACGATGATGACACCCTTGCTGATCGCGTTGGCGATCGCCCACTTCAGCTCAGGACTCTCCTCCGAGACGCTTTGGGAGACGGAAATAATCTGAGCACCGTCCTCAACGGCCTGGTTGATGAGGCTGGCGAAAGTGTTGAGCCGACCGCCATCGGAGCTGCATGTTCCGTTCGACGTTGTCGATGCCGTCGACGACTGGTAGGTGTACAAGGTCGCGTCGGGTGCCACACCGGTCTTGGGGGAAACCAAGATGATCGCCATGTCGGTGCCATGACGCTTCCCCTCGGGGGTCGCCTCCACCGTGCATCGACTCTTATCGGTGACGTTGGCCCCCTTGAGCGCGGGGTCACTCGTATCAACTGGACCGCCAATGGCAGCGATCGTGACGCCCTTACCGGTGTACCCCTTGGCGCGCACGGTATCCAGGGGATAGTAGGAGAAATAATCCTGTGAAGGCACCGCGTCGTCAGCAAGAGCCGGGGTGGGTGCCAGTGTCAGGGCACCAACGGCCAGAGCAAGAGCGGAAACAGCAGTGGTCAGGGCGCGCGCGGCGCGCCCCGTCCTCCCCACAAAACCGAAGGGAGAACGGGGCGCGGGCTGCGCGTTTGGTCGCGCGTGTGTCATGGTCACTTCCGGTGGTAGCGGGGGCTCGTTCCCAGGTGGAGTGGTGTCTTGAGGTCCGAATGGTAAAGAACGACCTGATCGTCGGCGCCCCGATACACGTAGGGATCTGGAAGCCCTGTGGTTTCTGTGGGATTAACGATTCCATCGGCGTAGTCGGCAACCTCGTCAGCCGTGGGCTCGGAACCACCCGGTTTGTTGAGGAGCGGGTTCTCGTCCGGATACTGCGAGGGATCGTCGATGACGAGTCCACCGCCGTCAATGGCTCCGTATCCGGTGTATTGGTTCCACTCGTGATTGGGGTTCAGGCCCGAGCGCACGAGGGACTGGAGGATCTGGTTCGTGGTTGCCTCGGGCCACTTCTGGCGTGCTAGTGCGAGCATTCCCGAGACAAGCGCCGTCGCATTTGATGTACCTGACGTGGTCGTGAGTTCTCCAGTGTTCGCATCGCGGATGGTGACGGGGCCGCCGACAGCGGCCGTGACAACTCCGTTACCCCAGGAAGAGTAGGACGCAAACGTGCCGTCAGTGTTAATGGCGGTGACGCCGACGACGCCTGACCACCGGCCCAGGTGGCTGAAGTCATCATATATCGCTTCGTTACCGGAGGAGGAGACGATGATGACACCCTCGTTAATCGCGCGGGTAATGGCCCACTTGATCCCCGAACTGCGCTCATTGTTACTCAAAGAAATAGAGATAATTTGAGCTCCGTCATCAATGGCTTGATTAAGCAGGTTTTCCATGCGGTCGAGCTTATTGGCGCCTTGCTTGCACGAACCGCTAGAGGCTGCACCGTCGGTAGCAGTTTGGTAGGTGTAGAGCGTTGCATCGGGTGCGACACCATAATTTTGTGAGACGAGAAGGGCTGCCATCCAGTTACCGTGAGGCGAACTCGTTTGAGAAGGTTCCAGCGTGCATCGGCTCTTGTCGACGATGTTGGCACCGGCTAGCTCCGGGTCGCTTAAATCAACGGGGGTATCGATAAGAGCAATGGTCACACCCTTACCGGTGTAGCCCTTTTCGCGTGCTGCGTCGAAGCCGTAGTAGGAGAAGTACTCCTGGGTGGTGATCGGGTCGGCCGCGTGAGCGGGAGCAGGGGCCAGGGTGAGGGCACCGGCTGCCAGTGCGAGTGCGGAGGCAGCAGTGACGAGGGCGCGCGCGGCGCGCCCCGCCCTCCCCACAAAGCTGAAGGGAGAACGGGGCGCGTCGTTAGAGGAAAGACTCACCACTGGCGGGGGTCCCATCCGTCGTCCGTGCGCTTCGCTGGCGCGATGTCCTTGTCGGTGCCGGAGGTCTGCGACAGGGGATTCACGTAGCCCGCGGGCAGCTCATCCTCGTCGTCGTCGAACTTGAAGGCCACGTACCGGTTCTTGCGGCCCTTCTTGTCCTCCTTGCCCGCGCCAGCTCCCGCGCCGGCTCCCATGAAGCCGCCGTTCGTTGCGCCGCCCTTACCGGCAGCACCGGCCGCGCCCGCAGAGCCAGCGGGGGGAGTGTAGGAGCCGAAGCCGGAACCCAAGTAGGAGCCGACCTTGAGGCCAGCCGCGCCCGAAGCTCCCATGCCGTTGGCTGAGCCGGTCACGCCGCGCATGCCCGCAGCACCCATGCGACCGGCACCCATGCGACCGGCACCGGACAGGCCGCTGGCCGAACCGGATCCACCGAGGCCGTTCGCGCCGGCGCCAGCGCCGCCGAAGCGGCCGAAGACGCTGGAGCCGCCGAGGGAACCGGACCCGCCGAAGCTGCCCGAACCGATGCGGGCTGCGCCGCGCAGGCCGAGCGCGCCCGCGCCGAGGACACCAGCGCCGCCGAGGCGGCCCGCCGTGGCGGAGTCAGAAGCAGCGCCACCGTTGAGGCGCCACAGCGGGTGATCGACGTCGGCCGGGGGAGCCGGGGTGTGGCCGCCGACGACGCCGTTGCGGTACGCCGTGCCGTTAACTGCAGTGTGGAGCAGGTCCGTGCCCATGAGCTCCTGGGGATCCGTGATCGGGTTCGTGCGCGACCCGGTCTCGCCGTAGGCGGGTTCCTGGGTCGGGATGGCACCGGAGGCGACTGTCCGGTTCTGGGCGGCGGCGGCATCCGCCTCGCTCCACCACGGCTGAGCGAAACCACCCGGGTAGGTGCCGGACGAAGGGTTGCGACCGGAGGAGCGGCCAAATGAATGCGAGGCGCTGTCTGCCCATTGCTGCGTACGGTCGACGGCGTCCTGTCCGCGGTTTTCCTTGTCGGCCTCTGTGATCTGAGCGAGTGCGCTGTCTTGAATACTGTGCATGCTGTTGCTCAGATCACCCGTCAACGAGTTGACTCGTTCGAGGATGCGCGTTGCCGCGGCCTCGCGTTGGGCGTTGGCTTGGGCCTCGACTGCGTCCACGTAGGCGGCGCCGGTCGTGAAGCGCTTGCCCAGCACAGAAACGCCACCTCCTGGGGAGGAACTGGGAACCATGACGACGGGGTTGTCGCGCATTGCCTCAGTCGCAGAGTCCAGAAGCGTCGGGGACAAGAGTTTGGCCTCGTGGAGAGCAGATGCCATCGCCAAGCGACCGGCCTGGTAGGTGCTGTGACCGTGCCGGTAGGTGTCCGCGTACGTGTCGATACGCTTAACCGCTCTGTCCACCCACGCGTTCATGGCCTCAGCTGTTTGGCCTACGAAACCCTGGGAATCTCGGTACTGCTTGAGGCGTTCAACGGCCTCTTGGAGGCCTTTGATCGTTTGCTGATGGTCGGGATCCCACGCGTCCAAGTCGCGGTTGGCATTTGCGGCTTCCATGAAGACCTTCAGGCGCTCATACATCGGCGATGACACCATGATTAAATCCCCTTCTTTCTAACAGCTCAGTATTTACGAGGGCCGGGCGTCGTAGTAGGACCCGAGCCACCGGATGTCGTGGAGGGCGTCGACCCACCTGCCGTCGAAGAAGACGGTGTGGTTTGGGTGTGCGGAATAGCAGCGGCGACACCGAGGCTTCGCAGAAATCGGTTGACCTTGTGCTGCGCGGCTTTGGCCTCAGCGGCAGCATCGGATTTGTCGACCCTTGCCAGTGCCTCCCGAATCTTTGCGAGCTGCAGCTTGTTGTCCTGTTCGGTGCCGGTGAAGGACTCCAACGCAGCGTTGATTTCTGTCTCAAACTTCGAAATCAGAATTGCTTCCTTCCCAAGTGCCTCCGAAATCGTTCCAAACAGGTCGAATGAGCTGTCCCCCATGGACCGGGGACCCGTCTCCATACCCCAGAACATGGTTTTCTGAGCGGCGCTCAGGGACGACGACCCCTGAGCGGAGGAAGTCATGGCGTCGCCACCCTCCACCACGTGAGCGGTTGCCGCTACCTGCTTCTCGCTGTCTACTGATACCTGATCGGCCATTTGTAGCTCCTTAAAATTGATGGAAGATGAAAGAGCGCTGCAACGCGCCCGGTTGCTTACTTGGCGACCTTGAAGCGGCGGACCAGCGGCTTGTCGGGCTGGTCGGAGCCCTCGATCTTCAGGGTCCACACGTAGGTCAGGTCAGAGCCCGAACCCTCCACGTCCACGGTCCAAGACGAGTAGTACTCACAGTTCTGCTCCACGCACAGGTCGTAGGTGTCATCGCCCAGCCGCCAGAAATCAGTCGCCGACATCATCTGGTAGATCGTCTCATTCTTATTGACGACCGTCTGGCCCTTGGGATCCAGCTTGAACTTCTGCTGAGAGATCGACACAGGATCCTCGGCCACCAGCTGCGCGCCAACCATGTTGTTCAAGGCGACGGCCTTCTCGGCGATCTGCTTCTTCTGCTCGCCCGACGCGGACTGCATCTGCTGCACCAGCTGCTGCTTCTGCCCCTGGGGAATGTTGGGCAGCTTGCTGATATCGGTGGGCTGAGAGCCGCCCCCACCGAAGGGGGAGCAACCCGACAGCGCGACGGCAGCGAGCAGCAGGGACGAGGTGGCCGCACATGCGCGACGGGACACGAGAGAGGACATATTCTTCTCCTACTTACAGATGAAGCAATCATATGCGAGAAAGAGGACGCCGTGGTGCTATGCACACTCGATGCTCACTCAGCGCAATATAGCTGTTATTCGTCTAGCGAACCCAGCCGCATTGAACGTGCAACCCTGTCGTATTACGAGGTGCGTCGCGCGACGCGGAAGCCCTGCTTGGCGTAGACGGTCTCGTAGGTGTGGCCGGGGTGGGCGGCGCTCCCCCACGACTCGGCATCGACCTGCTGGCCGCCCCACGCGTAGGAGCGCGCGTCGATGACGACATACTCCGGAGGGGTATCCATAGTGCCGGTCGTGCCCACCCAGTAGACCTCGCGACCGGGCACGAGGCGTGCAAGCAGCGTCGTGTCGGTTTCGACGCTCACGCCCTCGGGTACCGCGTCGAGCGCGCCGAGGGCGGCCGCCATGCGCGGGTCCTCCTTGAGGTCGGGCAGGTGCCACAGCGGCAGCGACGAGGCCGTGAGAGCCAGCGACGCAGCGGGCACGCACGCGGCCGCCCAGGCCGCGAGGCGCCAGCCCAGGTTCGACGAGGCCGGGGCCTCTTCCTCAGCGTCCGCGTCGGTCTCGGCGGTAGCGCGCTCGGGTGCGAGCCACTGGTCGATGACGTCGAGCAGCGAGCACGCCGCGATGGGGACGAGCACGGCGTTGTAGTGCCACGAGTCCCATCCGTAGTAGCTCTCCACCGAACCCGCGAAGCGCCACGCGAGCGTCGGCGCAACCAGTGCGAACCACGGGGAGGCCGTGCCCACGAAGCCAGCACCGGCCGCTAGGACGATGAGGGTCACGAGCTTGACAGAGGGGGTCGTCAGGATGTCCCACAGGGAGGGGATTGCGTGCGCTGCGGTGGTTCCGCCGGTCGGCGTGCCCGCCCCGGTCGCGGCCCCATCGAGGGAGTAGGCCCACGTGCCCGCCGGGTTCATCGCCGGGAGCAGCACCTTCACCGTCAGCACAAACGCGACGACACCGAACAGAGCGTACGCCATCGACCGCAGGACAGCAGACCGTCCTTCGCGTCGGCGGCGCCAGGCGATCGCGAGTCCGGCGACAAAGACCGTGAGCCCCAGATCCTCCTTAACAAGAACGAGGGGCGCCAGCCACGCCATGCACGCTCCCCAGCGCCGCTCAACGAAGGCGACGCCTCCGAACGCCAGCAGGGGGACGGCCACGCAGACCTCGTGGAACTGGGCGCCGACCGCGCCCTGCAGCCCCCACCCCAGGCCATAGGCAAGCCCGACGAGGAGGGCGCCGCCACGGCCGAGGAGGCGCTGCGCGAGGCGTGCGATCGGCGCCACTGACGCGGCGATCAGCACGTCCTGGACAACGAGGAGGGTCAGCGCGGATGGAAAGAGGCGAAAGATCGGACCGAGGAGTGCCAGGATCGGGTGGAAGTGATCGCCCAGCAGGTTGTATCCGGGCCCCTTGATGGGGACGATGGGTGCCTCGAAGCGCGAGTATGCCTGGACGGCCTCGGCGAAGATGCCCAGGTCCCACGAAGGGGCGACGAGCGCGCGCCACTGCGCCACCGAGTAACAGATGTAGAGCGCGCCGACTGCGCAGGCGATGAGGGTGGGCAGCCACCAGGTCACCACAAGCCGACTGACGGCTAATCGATCCGGGCCCTTCACCCGACCATCTCCGAACGGCGCTCGGAGGTCGACTCGGATTCCTCCGCCTCGTCACGGGCCGAGGCCGGAGCCGGGTAGGGCACGCCGATCCCCTGTTCGTGGTCGGCGCGGCGCTTGGAGCGCGCGTCGGAGTGGAAGAGCTGGCTGACCGTGGCGCGCACTGCGTCGAACATGCGCGCCGGGCGGTTGAGCGAGCCGAGCGAACGGTCCGCGCCCGAGTGCGCGAAGTTGCAGGGGACCTCCATGACGGACAGGCCCGCGCGCAGCACGCTGATAGTCATGGCGGCTTCGAGCACGTAGCGGCCAGCGAAGGGCATGGCCGCGTCGATGGCCTCGCGCGTCAGGCAGCGCTGGTAGCTGAGGGGGTAGTGGCAGTTCCAGCCGGTCTTGCGGCGGATGAGCCGGCGGGCGACGCCCGGCCCGTAGCCGGAGTACTCGCGTCCCGTCGCCGGGACGGCGATAGCCATGTCGGCCTGGCGGGCGAAGACGGCCTCGACGAGGGCGGTGGCCTCGACCGCGGATTCGCCGAGGTCGGGGGAAAGAAGCAGGATGTGGCGGGGCGGCCCGTCGGGACGGTCGCGCATGGCGGCGACCTTCACGCCGGTCTCGATCGCCGAGGCGCGCCCACGCTCGACGGAGTGGCGCACGACGACGGCGCCTGCGGCTCGGGCGGCACGCCCGGTGTCGTCCGTGGAACCATCGTCGACGACAATGAGGAGGTCAACGCTGGGTATGGCGCGGCACGCGCGCACGGTGGCCGCGACGGCGCGTCCGACGTTGTGTGCAGCGATGACGGCGGCGACGCGCTGCGGCTGGGAACCTCGAGATCCGGCGGGATAGTTCACGACTAACAGTCTACGGGCGGCGGGGCGCACTCGCGTCCCGCCGCCCGTAATGTGAGCGACAAACCTATCTAAACGACAGGTAAAATTATACCTAGCGAATCGTCACAGCTCGAGAGACGAGGCCCTGACGTGCGCGGCGTTCCTTGTCATCCAGGCGATCGGTGACCTTCAGGGCCTCCTCGAGTGCCTTGGCAAGGGCCTGCGTGCCGGGCGCGACGTCGGCCGCGCTGGCGCCCTCGGGCAGCTCGAAGACCGGGACGATCAGGCCGCACGCGCGGAAGGAACCCACGTAGCGCGAGCCCTCACCGACGTTGGCCTCGCCGCGCGCTGCCAGGCGGGCGAGCGCGTCGAAGAGCTTGGTCTCGTCGTTGTCCGTCAGGAAACGCACGAAGTTACGGTTCATCTCGCACCAGTACGCGCCGGGGACGCCGGGCACGGGCTCGGTCGGGATGATCTCGTCGCGGTTCTGCTCGAGGGCGCGACGCGTCGACTCGTCGATCTCCTCGGCCGGGTCGAACCAGAAGGAGAAGTCCTCCTCGAGCTTCATGTCCGTGAAGCTGTCTGCGTCGACGATGTCCTGGAGACGCTCGGAGGGCTCGCGCACGTCGATCGAGATGACGCCCTCGTCGCCCGCTTCCTTCGCGGCGATGGCCGCGAGCAGCGCGGCGCCCGCGTCGTGGCTGAGGTCCGCGGAGTTCGAGCGGGTCTGCAGCGCAACGAGGATGCGGCCGTCGGGGCGCACCATCGCGGGGTGGCCCTCGGGCAGGAGAGTGACGAAGTCGAATTCGACGGCGCCGTGGTCGGCGTCGGTGCGTGCGGTCAGCGTGGCCGCCGGGATGAGCTCGCGCATGGCAACCAGCTCGATCTCCTTCGGCAGACCCTCGTAGGGGCGTGCGACAAAGGGGATCGGCGGGCGATACGCCTTGAGCTTGGCGGGATCGGTGACCTTCTTACGGCGGCTAGCTTTACCCATGGGTGTAATCGTAGCGGGTTTCGCTCAATCGACGAGGTGGGGGCTGGGCGAGCCGGTCCACTCACCCCAGCCCCGGCCTCGTCAGCGGGCGGCGCCCCTGGCGATAACCTCCACGCCGGGCAGGGCCGCGCGGTAGGCGTCGAGGAAGCGCTCGTACCCGGCCACGCCCTCGGGGGTGGGCTCGAGGGTGGACACCGAGGCCCCAGCAAAGACGCGCTCGGACAGGTACTCCGGCAGCGCGGGCGCGGCCTCGTCCCCTGCGAGAACGGCGCGGTAGCGCGCGAGGACCGCGATTCCCCACGCGCCGCCCTCGCCCGCGGTGTCTCCCACGGACACGGGAATGTTCAGCGAGTCAGCGAGGATCTGCTGGGCGACGCCCGGGGTCTTGAACAGGCCACCGTGGGCGAAGAGCGAGTCGAGGCGCACACCCTCATCGCTGAGGATGTCGACGCCGATGCGCACGGCCGCGAAGATGCTCATGAGCTGGGCACGGACCGCGTTCGCCAGGGTGACGCGCGCGTCGGCGGTGTGGGTGAAAACAGGCTGCGCCGCCTCCTGGCCGACGAGCGGCTCGGCAGACAGGGTGTTGTAAGCCATGACGCCACCCGCGTCAGCCTCGCCAGTGAGCGCGTGGATGTAGAGGGCATCGTAGATCGCGGGGACGCTGATATCGGCACCGACGAGGCGCGCAAAGTCCGCGAACCAGCCGACCCACGCGTCGATCTCGGACGCACCGTTATTCGAGTGAACCATCGCGACGGGCGAGCCGTCGGGCGTAGTCACCATATCGATCTCGGTGTGCAGCTCGCTGAGGGAACGCTCGAGGACGGCCATGAGGAACACGGAGGTGCCGCACGAGATGTTGCCGGTGCGCTGGGCGATCGCGTTGGTCGCGATCATGCCGGTACCCGCATCGCCCTCGGGCGGGCACAGCGCGATGCCGGGCTGGAGCGTGCCGGTCGGGGCGATGAGCGCGGCCCCCTCGGGGGTGAGCGTGCCCGCGTCCTGCCCCGCGCTCATCACGGTCGGGAGAACGTCGCGCAGGCGCCATGGGACCCGGTCCTGCACCAGGGCCTCGTACTGATCGAGGTAGGACTCGACGTAGGTGCCGGTCTCGGAGTCGATCGGGAACATACCCGAGGCGTCGCCGACGCCCAGGACGTGGCGGCCCGTCAGCTGGTGGTGGACCCAGCCGGCCAGAGTGGTCAGGCGGGCGACGCGCGACGCGTGCTCCTCGGAGTCGAGGACCGCCTGGTGCAGGTGCGCAATCGACCAGCGCAGGGGGATGTTGAAACCGAAGAGGCGGGTCAGCTCGTCCGCCGCGCGACCCGTGTTGGTGTTGCGCCACGTGCGGAAGGGCGCGAGAAGGTTGTCGTCGGCGTCGAAGGCAAGGTACCCGTGCATCATCGCGGAGATACCGATCGAGCCGTAGGACACAGGGGTAACGTCGTAGCGCTCGCGCACGTCGGCGACCAGGGAGGCGTAGGCGCTTTGCAGGCCGGCGACCACCTCGTCGAGAGTGTAGGACCACAGGCCGCCCTCGAGGTGATTCTCCCACCCGTGGCCGCCGGTGGCGAGCACCTCGTGGTCCGGGCCGATCAGGACGGCCTTAATGCGGGTCGAGCCGAACTCGATGCCGAGCGCGGTATCGGCGGCGGCGATGGCGGAGCGAGGGTCGGTGCTCACGTGTACTCCTTGGGTCTTCATTGACGAGGCAGGGGTTGCGTTAACGGTAACACTTTCGTGCGCACGACGACAGCGACCTTTGGCCCCTTATCGGACGCCCTGTTCGCTATTAGTTTCCTAATCGCTTATTACCGGGTGCCGATAGCGTTTCGACGACGGTTTTATTCCCGACTCATCACGCATCACACACTCTTCCAACTATTTCCGAAGAGCGATAGACTACGCGTAGTCACATTTGAGGAGGACACATGTCTACGGCACGGGTTGCACGCTCCGTTAAGCTCGATCCCGAGATCGACGCCCGCCTCACGGCCCTCGCCGAGCGGACGGGACGAACGAAGTCGTTCTACATGAATCGCGCCATCGAGTCAGCACTCGAAGAGATCGAGCTGGCGTACTCACTGCAGGCCGAACTCGAGGACATTCGCAGTGGACGCGCAGCATCGGTGAGCCTTGACGAGGCGGTGAAGACCCTTGGCCTGGAGGGCTGAGCTGTCACCGCGTGCACTCAAGCAGCTCAGCAAGCTCGATAAGCCAACCGCGCGCCGTATCATCGACTACCTCCGCGAGACTGCAAGCGGCGAGGATCCCCGCTCGCGAGGGAAAGGACTGACCGGCAACCTGGCAGGCTTTTGGCGATACCGTGTCGGCAACTATCGGATCATTGCTTCCATCGAAGATGATGAGTTACTGATCCTCGCCATCAACATCGATCACCGGTCACGCATCTACCGCTGACCTACCGAGCGCCGAAGCCCTCGATGAAGAGCTCGCGCGCGCGGTCGATCGCAGCCAGCTCCTTGTCCGTGAGAGGCTTGGTGGCGCTGCGCTCAATGAAGGTGAGGACGATCGAGGCGTAGACATCCGCGGCCAGGGGTAGCACCTCGTCATCCACGCGACCTCTGGCCCAATCGGTAAATACCGAACAGCACGTGCGATAAAGCTGCTCGTGCAGGTCGCCGTCGCCGCCCACGCGGATGGCCAGCAGGGTCTTCAGGGCCTGCCCGTTGCGCGCGTACACGTCGGCGAGGTGGCGGGCGACGGCGCGGGCGTCGCGTTCCTCGCCGAACCACAGGCCTTCGAGCGCCGGGGTGATCTCCTCGAGAAGGAACGACACGACCTCGGCCAGCAGCGCGTCCTTGTCGGTGTAGTGGTCGTAGAAGGTCGTGCGCGACACCATCGACGCGGCGCAGATGTCGGTGACGCTCACGTGCGCATACGGCTTGGCCTGGCACGCCTTGACGAGGCCGGAGCGGATCGCGCGGCGCGTCTTACGAATGCGCAGATCCAGGTTCTTCTCAGCCTCGCGCCCGTGCTTATCCACACTCCGCAGGAACATGTCTCTCCGATCAGTTTTCCACTATTAATGGGCTTATCCTACGCATAGCGTTCGCGCCGTCCGGTATCCAACACTCCGTTTGTTATTGTGCGGTCCACCCCACCCGTGAGGGCGATAGCCTCGAGGCATGTTCACCGAGTACACCGGCAAGCGCCAATTCGACCTGCAGCTCAACCGGACCTTCGCGCCGATTCTCGATCGCCCCGGAATGGACAAGGTCACAGCCACCACGCTCCCCCGCCTGCGCACAACGAAGCAGATCACGGCGTTGGCCCAGCACCTCGCCGATCGCTTCGAGTCGGAAGGGGATGCGGATGCCGCGTGGCGCCTCTACGAGCTCGCCGCCTTCTACCTCGGGGCCGACGACCGCCGTAAGCATCGCTTCATCGACGCCATGTCGGCCTGCTTCGACGAGACCCACAATGGCCTCGCGATCACCCGGCACGCGGTCCCCTATCGCGGTGGGGAACTCACCGCCATGCGTTGGGAGGCCGATCCGACGGACCGCGCGCAGGCCCCCGAGGGCACCCCGCGCACGCTCATCATGATGAACGGCTTCGACGGGTACGCCGAGGAGATCATCGACTTCGCGTCCCACTTCCCGGCCCGGCCATTCGACATCATCGCCTTCGACGGGCCGGGTCAGGGGCACACGGCCCTGGCGGGCATGCCGCTCGAGCCGCAGTGGGAGTGTCCGACGAACGCGGTCATGGACTACTTCGGCGTTGAGAGTGCGGCCGCGCTCGGCGTGTCATTCGGCGGCTACCTCGTCACGCGGGCGGCCGCCCACTGTCCGCGGATCAGCCACGTGATCGCCTTCGACATGATGTATCGGCTCCTCGACGGCCTGACGCTGCCACTGCCTCGTCCCCTGCACCCCATCGCGGACGCGGTCGTCGGGAACCCGCGGCCCGCATGGCTCATCGACACCGCACTGCGCGTCGCTCCGAGGTTCAGCGCGGACCTGGCGTGGAAGCTGCAGCAGGCCTCGCACCTGACGGGTCTGAGCAAGCCGAGCGAGGTGCTGCGAGCATTCGGCGACTACACGATGGAACCTCTCGAGGGGCGCATCACCCAGCCGTGCCTGGTCCTGGCCGGGGACGCCGACCAGTACGTGCCCTTCGAGCGCCTGGGCGACGTGCGCCGAGCGTTGCGGGGCGCGGAGTCACTAGAGGTGCGCGCGTTCCGTCACGCGCAGGATCCTGACATGGCGCAGCACTGCCAGATCGGGGACCTTGACCGTGCCTTCGCGATCATGGGTGAGTGGCTGCAGGCACCGCATCGCGCACGTTAACCCGCTATCCCGAGTGTTAACCCGCTATTGCGCACCTTAACCCGCTATTACGTGTGTGGGAGGGGCTGCCCACGTGCGAATTAGCGGGCCCACGTGCGAATTAGCGGGTTAACGCGCCGACGCGCGCATGCAGCAACCGCAGAATGCAAGCAATCAGCCGCACGTACACCGCTCAGCGGCCGCCAACCCCGCAGCGGCGCATGATGCCGTGCATGACCGCGGCGGCACCATCGTTCTCGACGGCAGCCGTCACGTGGTCGGCGCGGGCGCGCACCTCGTCGGATGCGCCGCCCATGGCGACGCCGAAAGCCGCCCACTCGATCATCGCGATGTCGTTCGTGCCGTCGCCGACGGCGACGGTCCCGCACGCGGGCAGGCCGAGACGCTGACGGAGAGATTCCAGGCCGCTCGCCTTGGTCACCCCGAGCGGCTCGATGTCCGCCCAGGACGTCCAGCCGACGAACACCTCGTGGGTGCGCGACACGTCCAGGGACGACAGGATCCGATCGAACTCCTCGCGATCCATCTCGGCGGCGCGCACCACGATCTTCGGCGTCGGCGTGGAAGCAAGCTCCTCCATCGACACGATGCGGTGATCGCTCCCCTCGATCTCGTTGTTCGGGAAGGGAGCGGACAGCAGGATGTCGGGGTGCGGCATCGATGCGAACACCGCGCCGGGCACGGCCGCGGCAATCTCCTCCAGGATCGGGCCGGGCACGAAGGTGCGCTCCTCGACGATCTCACACGCCCCGCCGCTCACGCGCACCAGGGTCGCGCCGTTATTGCACAGCGCCCACCCGTCCGTGAACTCCAGGGCTTTAAGAACGGGAATCACGCCCTCGAGCGCGCGGCCCGAGGCGATGAGCACCTGGGCGCCCGCGGCGGCGAGGCCGTGGATCCCCTCGAGCACGCGCGGGGTCGCCCCCGCCGGAGTCAGGATCGTGCCGTCGATGTCGAGCGCGACCAGGACCTGGCCCGCCGACGTCGGAAAGTCGGCGGGCAGGGCGGCCGAGGCCTCGTCGAGAAGATCCTCGAAGGGGCGAGCGACTTCCCCGGTGGAGGGGACCGTCAGGAAGCGCTCTTGGCTCATCGAGCGACCGGGCTCAGAACCTCGAGTCCACCCAGGTAGGGACGCAGGGCCTCGGGCACGTAGATCGAGCCGTCCGCCTGCTGGTGATTCTCCAGGAAGGCGACGATCCAGCGGGTCGTGGCCAGCGTGCCGTTGAGGGTGGCGACCGCGGTCATGCCGTCCTCGCGGCGCTCGCGAATGCCGAGGCGGCGCGCCTGGAACGTCGTGCAGTTCGAGGTCGACGTGACCTCCATGTAGCGCTCCTGGGTGGGCAGCCACGCCTCGCAGTCGAACTTGCGGGCGGCGGAGGTGCCCAGGTCGCCGGCGGCCGTGTCGATGACGCGGTAGGGCAGCTCGACCTTGGCGAGCATCTCCTCTTCCCACGCAAGGAAGCGCTGGTGCTCCTCGGCGGCGTCCTCGGGGCGGCAGTAGCTGAACATCTCAGCCTTGTTGAACTGGTGAACGCGGATGATGCCGCGCGTGTCCTTGCCCGCGGAACCGGCCTCACGGCGGTAGCAGGTGGACCAGCCCATGTAGCGCTTGGGGCCATCCGACAGGTCGAGGATCTCATCGGCGTGGTAGCCGGCGAGGGCCACCTCGGACGTGCCCGTCAGGTACAGGTCATCGGCGGGCAGGTAGTAGATCTCGTCGGAGTGCTCGTTGAGGAAGCCGGTGCCGCCCATGACCTGCGGGGTCACGAGGGTCGGGGTCATCATCGGCACGAAGCCGTTGGCCAGCGCCTGGTCCATGGCCATCGTCATGAGGGCCAGCTCGAGGCGGGCGCCGATGCCCTTGAGGTAGTAGAAGCGGGCGCCGGAAACTTTCGCGCCGCGCTTGGTGTCGATCGCGTCCAGGCCCTCGCCGAGCGCGAGGTGATCCT
>CAUTDS010000042.1:0-16814 GCA_963537175.1 uncultured Actinomycetes bacterium | reverse complement strand
TGACCATGCCCGCTCTGGGCGAGTCCGTCACCGAGGGCACCGTCACCACGTGGCTCAAGCAGGTCGGCGACACCGTCGAGCTCGACGAGCCCATCGTTGAGGTGTCCACGGACAAGGTTGATTCCGAGGTCCCCTCCCCCGTGGCCGGCGTCCTGCTGGAAATCCTGGTCCCCGAGGATGAGACTGTCGAGGTCGGCACCGAGATCGCTCGCATTGGCGACGCGTCCGAGGCGTCGGCGGCTCCCGCGGCCGCGCCCGTCGAGGCTCCGGCCGCCCCCGTGGCGGCTCCCGTCGAGGCTCCGGCCGCCCCCGCTGCTGCTCCTGCTGCCGCCCCCGCACAGGGCACCGAGGTCCGCATGCCCGCCCTGGGCGAGTCCGTCACCGAGGGCACCGTCACCACGTGGCTGAAGTCCGTGGGCGACGCCATTGACGCCGACGAGCCTTTGCTCGAGGTCTCCACGGACAAGGTTGACTCCGAGGTCCCCTCCCCCGTCGCCGGTTTCCTCGCGGAGATCCGCGTACCCGAGGACGAGACCGTCGAGGTCGGTACAGTCGTCGCGATTATTTCCTCGGCTGCTCCCTCTGCTGCTCCCGTCGCCGAGGCCGCCGCTCCGGCAGCGCCCGCAGCACCTGTTGCACCGGCAGCACCCGCAGCGCCTGCCGCACCGGCAGCACCCGCGGCGCCTGCTGCTCCGGTTGATCCCTTCCCGAACGCATCGACGCTCGCCCAGGCGGCTTCTGCGGCTCCGGTCGTTGAAACCCCCGTTGCCGTGACCGGCTCCGCATACGTCACCCCGATCGTTCGCAAGCTCGCCCGCGAGCTTGGCGTCGATCTGGCGTCCGTGTCGGGCACCGGTGTTGGCGGCCGCGTTCGCCGCGAGGACATCGAGGCTGCCGCAGCTGCTGCTCGCGCCGCAGTCGCGACCCCCGCAGCTCCTGCAGCATCTGCGGCTCCCGCCGCACCGACCGCCGCTGTTCGCGAGCCTTCGCCGCTGCGTGGTACGACTGAAAAGATGTCGCGTCTGCGTCAGACGATCGCCCGCCGTATGGTCGAGTCGCTGCAGACCGCGGCTCAGCTGACTACGGTCATCGAGGTCGACGTGACGAAGGTTGCCGCTGTGCGTGCGCGTTCGAAGGACGCGTTCCTTGCCAAGCATGGCACCAAGCTGACGTTCCTGCCCTTCTTCGTGAAGGCCGCGACCGAGGCACTTGCCTACCACCCGAAGATCAACGCGACCATCAACGACAAGGAGGTCACGTACTTCGACTACGAGCACGTGGGTATCGCTGTTGACACGCCGCGCGGTCTGCTGGTCCCGGTGATCAAGAACGCTGGAGACAAGGACATCGCCGGCATCGCCGCATCGATCAATGATCTGGCTGCTCGTACTCGCGACTCGAAGATCGGCCCCGACGAGCTGTCCGGCTCGACGTTCACGATCACCAACACCGGTTCGGGCGGCGCGCTCTTCGACACGCCGGTCCTCAACATGCCGGAGACCGCGATCATGGGTGTCGGCACGATCGTGAAGCGTCCCGTCGTTATGAAGGGTGCCGACGGCGCCGATGTCATTGCGATTCGCTCGATGGTCTACCTGTCGCTGTCCTACGACCACCGCCTGGTTGACGGTGCCGATGCGTCGCGCTTCCTCATGGACGTGAAGAAGCGCTTGGAGGAAGGCGCGTTCGAGGCCGACCTCGGACTTTGATCCTCACCGAACGTTGATGGGGTGGGCCTCGCACGAGGTCCACCCCATCACTGTTCCTTGGCCAGTCTGACAGTTGTCAGGCGCTATTGCGCCGCAGCACCACTTTGCTGATCAGCGGGCTCTGCCTTCACGACCTTTCCCGACACGGGATCAACGCGTACGCGAAGGTCGGTCGCTTGCGGCTCCGAGCTTGTTTCACACGTTCCCGCTCGACATGTTTCCGAGGCGAGAACTGTCAGCGTCGCACCGACATCAATAGCTCCCGGCTCGCACGCCAACACGGACACGTTGTCGATCTGGGAGGACAACTGTGCGACGCGCACTCCGTCGCTTCGCATCGATGCGATGCGCTTCTTATCTTGATCGAGTAGCTCGCCGCCGAGAACGCTCTCCAGAGACGTTGGATCACCGGCTACCACCGCTTCGTCACGGGTACGGATCGCGCGGTTAATCGTCTCCGACAGAGCGGAAACATCGCAGGCGCCACCGGTTGACGGCTCCAGCGACTGCGAGGGCTCGGCGTGGACAGGTGCTTCCGCATGACGGTCGCTTGAATCGCTGCTGCGCAGCAGGCCGTAGGCCATGATGGACATGCCCGCAACGATCGCCGTGAGCCCCATCGCAAGCACGCCCAATGCTCGGCGGCGGCCGCGCTCCCGGGACTGTTTGCGGCGGCCGTGTTTGTCAGGCAAAGCCGACACAGTTGCGTGCTCGGACCGACCATCTCTGCGGGTATCTTCGCGTAATGCAGCCGCGCGCAGGTCAGCAATGACACGCTCGGGATCCACTGGCTCGCGCGAAATCGGATGCTCGATCGGATCGTCAACAACGGGCGTCACCTCGCTAAGACAATCGTCGCGATCGTCAAAGCCAAGCTCAGCCAGTGCCTCGTCCATGTGCAGAATGTGCGCGAGCCGACGTAGGCACGCGCGATCGGCTCCCCGCCCACTGAGCCCCTGGCTCCACCCCGGGGTTCCATCGCGCTCGCCCAACTCGTCGATGAGATCGATGATGACTGCACGCCCGGATGGTGTCACGATGATATTTGAGGGGGTCAAATCCCCATGAACGATTCCGGCACCGTGCAGAGCGCTGACTCCGGCGGCAATTCCTTCGATGATCTGGCGCCGTGTCGCGATGGGACGCAAGTCGGGCGAGCCAATTTCCGCATCGAGGGGACGACCCGCCACATAGTCGTAAACGATCGCCCAGCGGCCGTCATCTGAACGCGCAACATCGCGCAGGGCGACAACGTGTCGCGACGTGATCGAGGCCCACGCCTTCCATCGCTCGAGGCACCGCTCCCCATCGCCGGCAGCGCGCAGCGACAACAGTGCCTCTCCCGCATCCGTGCGCGTACGCCACACGGGGCCCGTCGCCCCGATATGGAAGATTTGGCCAACGTCGTAACCGCCAATGTTCATACCGACATTGTCCAAAGCCAAGCAATGTGATGCAACTCATTTCACAAAGTGCCTGATCGGACAGGTGGACTTTCGATCATCAATTGCACGTACAATAATGAGGCTATGAGTGAATCGAATCCCCCCGGCAAGAGGCGCTTCTACCAGAATGTCCTCGACGCGTACCGACTGACCAAACGCACCTACCCGGCACTTCCGTGGATGCTCCTCGGAACAGCCGCTGCGGTGATCGCCGTCTTCATGCTGGTGGCTTGGCTGACCAACATGTCGTTCATTGGCTGGCTTGTCGTCGGCATCATGGGCTCGTTCACCGCAGCCCTTGCGCTGCTGAGCATTCTGACGCGCCGCGCACTGTACTCACAGGTTGAGGATACGGCTGGCGCTGTGAAGGTTGCGCTGTCCCAGATTCAGCGGGGCTGGGTGATTCCCGAGCAGCCCGTGGCATTCACCCGCGAGCAGGACCTCGTGTGGCGCATCGTTGGACGCGCCGGCGTCGTTCTTATTTCCGAGGGCCCTGCGTCCCGCGTTCGTCCCCTCCTTCAGGCCGAAACGAAGCGCGTCACCAAGGTCATGCGCAACGTTCCCGTTCATCAGATCCAGGTGGGACACGATGACGGACAGATCGCTTTGAAGGATCTGCAGCGCGAGCTGCGCAAGTTGAAGAACGTGCTGACTCCTGAGGAGGTTCCCCAGGTCTCTGCGCGCATCAACGCGCTCCGCTCGGGCGAGCCCCCTATCCCGAAGGGCATCGACCCCCTGCGCGCCAAGCCGTCACGCCGCGCACTCCGGGGCAACTGAGCTTTTTCAAGTGGGCAAGCACATTGTGCTTGCCCACTTGCGTATCCACAATCCGAGACTCATTCGACATGCATAGTATGCGCATGCTTGCATATTCAGTACATAACAGCGCTCGAATTACGGATACCGAGGAACATAATCATGCACACGAAGAAGATTCTTGCCACGCTCACCCTGGCCGGTATTGCGACGGCCATGACCGCATGCGCAGACCCGACGACGAGCACGAGCACCGCAGATGCAACGACGGGGGCAACCGCATCGGCCACCTCGCACTACGACGTCTCGTCGATCCCGACCGTCGATGAGATTGCAGCACTTGTTCCCGCCGACATCAAGAAGCGGGGCACCCTGCGCAACGGAGCCTCTACCGGATACGCGCCCGCCGAATATATGGATACCGATGGGCAGACCCCCATCGGCTACGACATTGACATCAATAAAGCGCTTGCCAAGGTCATGGGCCTGAGCGCCGGAGAAACAAAGCACTCCGAGTTCCCCACGATCATCCCTGCTCTTGGAACGAAGTTCGACGTGGGCATTTCATCGTTCACCATCACCTCTGAGCGTGAGCAGCAGGTCAACATGGTGTCCTACCTAAACGTCGGATCCGCATGGGGAGTCGCCGCTGGTAACCCGAAGAATTTCGACCCGTCTGATCCGTGCGGCGCGACCATTGCAGTTCAAACCGGCACGGCTCAGGAAGAATACGCGGCCTCCCTCTCCGACGAGTGCGTCGCAGCCGGAAAGAGCAAGATCACGGTCATGCCTCACGAGCTACAGACAGATATTGCCACCAAGCTTATTGGTGGCCAGTACGACGCAACCCTCGCGGACTCGACGGTCATCGGCTACACGAGCGCACAGTCTGCCGGAAAGATTGAACAGCTTGGCGACGTCTTCGAATCAGCTCCCCAGGGCGTCGCAGTCGCAAAGGATGACGCTCAGCTTGCCGAAGCGGTTCAAAAGGCCATGCAGTACCTGATGGACAACGGCTACCTGAACGATATTTTGGTCACCTATGGCGCCGAGAATGCAGCGCTGACGAGCGCCGCGCTTAATCCGAGCGTCGACTGACTCGTGACACGCTACGCATAATATGCATCAAGATGCATATGGGTGCATAATAGTAGCAATCACGGGCTGAGGCCCACTCCCATCGGAAGGTACATCATGACAATCTCGAAGGCACACGCCCTCATCGTCCTCGCAGCCGCAGCTGCTCTCCCCCTCGCCGCCTGCGCGGACCCGACGTCGACCAGCTCGTCGACGAGCGCAACGGACGGCTCCACGGCAGCGGCAACCACGGCCTCGTACGACGTGTCGAAGATCCCGACCGTCGACGACATCGCCGCCCTGGTTCCCGACGAGGTCAAGGAGCGTGGCACGCTGCGTAACGGTGCCTCCGCCGACTACGCGCCCGCGGAGTTCCTCGGCGACGATTCACAGACCGCTCAGGGCTATGACGTCGACATCAACAAGGCGCTCGCCAAGGTCATGGGCCTCAACGAGGGAACCACCAACCACGCGGAGTTCCCCACCATCATTCCCGCTCTGGGCACCAAGTTTGACGTGGGCATCTCCTCCTTCACGATCACCTCCGAGCGCGAGGAGCAAGCAAACCTGATCTCCTACGTTCAGGTGGGCTCCGCGTACGGCGTTGCCGCAGGCAACCCGAAGAACTTCGATCCGACCGACCCCTGCGGTAAGACGATCGGCGTGCAGACCGGCACCGCGCAGGAAGACTACGCGACCGAGCTGTCGGAAAAGTGCGTCGCTGACGGCAAGGACAAGATCATGATCATGCCGCACGACCTACAGACTGACATCACCACGAAGGTGATCGGCGGCCAGTACGACGCGACCTTCGCAGACTCCACAGTCATCGGCTACACCACCACCCTGTCCGGTGGAAAGATCGAGCAGGTCGGCGAGGTCGTCGAGTCCGCACCGCAGGGTGTGGCCGTCAACAAGAACGACGAGCAGCTGACGCAGGCTGTCCAGAAGGCTATGCAGTACCTGATGGACAACGGCTACCTGAAGGACATTCTGGCGACGTACGGCGCCGAAAACGCCGCACTGACCACCGCCGAGCTGAACCCGGCGACGAACGACTGAGGATCTCATGGCAACCATCAAAGACGGCGTTGAGCTGATCGACGCGAAACCGGTCCCCCGCCCGGGGAGGTGGGTGAGTGCAATCGTCGCGGCAATCCTCGCGGCAATGGCAGCCCACGCGCTGGTGACGAACGAAAACTTCCAGTGGCCGGTCGTGTTCCAGTGGCTGTTCTCGCGTTCGATCATGCAGGGCGTGCTTTTCACGATCATTCTGACGATCCTTGCGATGGTAGTGGGCACCGCGCTCGCCATCACGATGGCGATCATGCGCCAGTCGGTGAATCCGGTCCTGCGCTGGGTGGCGATGGCCTACATCTGGTTCTTCCGCGGAACCCCTATCTACACGCAGCTGATTTTCTGGTCGCTGCTCCCCACGCTTTACCCGAAGCTCTCCTTCGGTGTGCCGTTCCTCGGCTCGCTGTGGGGCTGGGAGCTGACGTTTGACACGGCCACGTACTTCACGCCGTTCTGGATGGCGTTCATCGGCCTGGGCCTGAACGAAGGCGCATACCTCGCCGAGATCATGCGTGCCGGCTTGCTGAGCGTCTCCAAGGGCCAGTGGGAGGCGGCCACCGCGCTGGGAATGCCGCGCGGAACGATCTTCCGTCGCATCATCTTGCCCCAGGCGATGCGCGTGATCGTGCCGCCGATCGGCAACGAGACGATTTCGATGCTCAAGACGACGTCCCTGGTGTCGGCGATTCCCTTCACTCTCGAACTTACGTTCATCGCGCGTCAGCGTGGCCAGGCGACGTTTGCACCGGTACCGCTCCTGATTGCGGCTGCCATTTGGTACCTCGTCATCACGAGCCTCCTGATGTGGATTCAGTCCTTCATCGAGAAGTACTACGGAAAGGGTTTCGAGCGCCGCGACAACGCCGGCGCCCACTCCCCCGCGGCGTCGTCGAACGCGGATGACGATGACGAGGCCACGGCCACCAAGCTTAAGTTTTTGGATGTGACACCATGACGACCACGACGACGCCCATGGTCTCCGTTCGCGGAGTCCACAAGTTCTTCGGCGACCTGCATGTCCTGCGGGGTATCGACCTGGATATCGCTTCCGGCGAGGTCTGCGTCATCCTCGGCCCCTCGGGCTCGGGTAAGTCAACGCTCCTGCGCTGCCTGAACATGCTCGAGGACATTAGCGCAGGCCGCGTGTATGTTGACGGTGAGCTGCTCGGCTACCGCGAGGACGGCAACGGCGTGCTGCATGAGCGACACGACAAGGAGATCGCTGCTCAGCGTTCTCGTATCGGCATGGTGTTCCAGCGCTTCAACCTCTTCCCGCATAAGACGGCACTGGAAAACGTGATGGAGGCACCCGTTCAGGTCCTCAAGCGTTCGAAGAGCGAGGCGCGCGCGCAGGCTCTCGAGCTGCTTGACCGAGTGGGACTGGCTGATCGTGCAGACCACTACCCTGCCGAGCTGTCCGGCGGTCAGCAGCAGCGCGTGGCCATCGCACGTGCGCTCGCCATGGATCCGGAGATCATGCTGTTTGATGAGCCGACCTCTGCGCTCGACCCCGAGCTCGTCGGTGAGGTGCTCCAGGTTATGCAGGACCTGGCCGCATCGGGCATGACGATGGCGGTTGTCACCCACGAGATTGGGTTTGCTCGTGAGGTCGCCGATCAGGTTGTCTTTATGGATGGTGGTGTCATCGTCGAGGCCGGAGCTCCCTCCGAGGTCATCGATAGCCCGAAGTCCGAGCGAACCAAGGAGTTTTTCTCCAAGGTTCTGTGAGGTTCTTACGACGAGGCCGGGGCTGGTTTATTCCAGTCCCGGCCTTTGTCGTACCTGCCGTCAAGCGGCTAAGGCGGCGCCGTTAGGTGAGGGTAACGAGATCCAGGTAGCTATCGTCCCACAGGTCCTCATCAGCGTCAGGCAACAGCAGGACGCGCTCGGGGTTGAGCGCCGTGACGGCGCCGGGATCATGCGTCACGAGAATGACGGCGCCCTCGTAGTCACGCAGGGCCGCGAGGATTTCTTCGCGTGAGGCAGGGTCGAGGTTGTTGGTCGGCTCGTCGAGAAGCAGGACGTTTGCTCCCGAGACGACGAGTGTCGCCAGAGCAAGGCGGGTCTTCTCACCGCCGGAGAGAACGGACACGGGCTTTTCAACGTCGTCGCCTTGGAAGAGGAACTGGCCCAGAATGTTGCGCACGTGCGTGTCGTCGAGGGTGGGAGCGGCCTCGGCCATGTTTTCGCGGATCGTGCGGGTCTCGTCGAGCGTCTCGTGCTCCTGGGCGTAGTAGCCGAGCTTGAGGCCATGCCCGGGCACGACGCGACCGGAGTCCGGCTCCTCGATGCCGGACAGGAGGCGCAGGAGCGTCGTCTTGCCGGCGCCGTTGAGGCCGAGGACGACGACTTTAGAGCCGCGGTCAATTGCAAGGTCTACGCCTGTAAACACTTCGAGAGAGCCGTAGGACTTCGACAGCCCTTCAGCGGTGAGGGGGACACGGCCCGACGGCGCCGGGTCTGGGAAGCGTAGGCGCGCGACCTTATCCTGGACGATCTCTGAACCCGCTTGGGCGAACAGTTCTTCGGCTCGGCGCAGCATCTGCTGTGCGGCGACGGCCTTCGTGGCCTTCGCACGCATCTTCTCGCCCTGAGCCTTAAGGTGTTCGGCCTTCTTCAACGCGTTCGCGCGTTCCTTGCGGCGACGACGCTCGTCTTCCTCGCGCTGCTTCAGGTAGGCCGACCAGCCGAGGTGATAGATGTCGATCTGCGCGCGGTTCGCATCAAGATAGAAGACCTGGTTGACGGTGTCGCCCAACAGCTTGACGTCGTGCGAAATGATCATGACGCCGCCGGGGAAGGTCTTGATCCAGTCGCGGAGCCAGACGATCGAATCGTGGTCGAGGTGGTTCGTCGGTTCGTCCAGGAGCAGGACGTCCGCGTCGGAGAAAAGGACGCGGGCAAGCTCGACCCTGCGTCGCTGACCACCGGAGAGGGTATCGAGGGTCTGATCGAGGACCCGGTCTTCAAGCCCGAGCGAGTGCGCGATCTGGGCCGCCTCAGCGTTGGCTGCCCAGCCGCCGGAGTTCGTGAACTGCTGATCGAGCTTCACGTAACGCTCCATGGCGCGCTGCTGACGAGCCCCCTCGGTCGTGGACATCTCGTGTTCGGCCTTGCGGATGCGCGCGATTATGGAGTCGATGCCACGCACCGAGATGATGCGGTCGCGGGCCTTCATCGACGGATCACCCACGTGTGTGTCCTGCGCCAGGTAGCCGACCGTTCCATTCGACGAGATTGTGCCGGTGTATTCGGCGGCCCCTCCGCGGTCGCCTTCGCCCGCGAGCAGCCTCATCGTCGTCGTCTTACCCGCGCCGTTGCGGCCGACGAGGCCGATACACATGCCTTTATCGATACGGAAGCTCGCGTGGTTGACGAGCTCGCGGGGGCCGATACGCAACGAGAAATCCTGGACGTTAATCACGCTCCAAGAGTAGAGGGAGGGGTGCGTGTGGGCGAATCAACCCGCCTGTGAGGCGGCGCTGTTGCGCATGATCACGCAAGAAGCGGGCACAATGGGTGTCGTAATTAACCGATATCTACTCAGCTTTGCGAGGTTTCATCCCATGTCCAATAGCCCGGTCCCGTCTGGATCGGCGCGCCCCACGCGCGCCCTTGACGTCGTCTCCGTCGCCTTCGTGGCGCTGCTGCTCATCTCCAATATCGCCGCGACCAAGGCGTTCATGCTCGGCACGTCCACTCACTATCTCATTTTCGACGGGGGCGCGATCCTCTTCCCGCTGACGTACATCATCGGCGATGTGCTCTCGGAAGTCTACGGTTTTGCTCGCGCTAAGCGCGTCATCATTATGGGATTTGTAGCCTCCCTGTTGGCCTCCCTTACTTTCTTCGTCGTGCAGTATCTGCCTCCGGCACCCGATTACGAAAACCAGGACGCTTTTGCGGCGGTCCTCGGCGTCGTGTGGCGCGCGGTCTTGGCCTCGCTCGTTGGATACCTGGCGGGCCAGCTGCTGAACTCCTACGTGCTCGTGTGGATTCGCCGGCGCTGGGGTGCGAAGCACCTGTGGGCTCGACTCATCGGCTCGACGATCGTCGGCGAGGCAGCTGACACGATCCTGTTCTGTACGATTCTCTTCTACGGCGAGATGACGCTGGGCAACTTCATCAACTACACCGTGACCGGCTACTTCTACAAGGTGCTCCTTGAGGTCATCCTGCTTCCGCTGACGTACCCGGTCATCGCGGCTATTCGGCGCACGGAGGGACTGAAGAAGGACGAGGTCTTCGACTGATGAATGAGAACTGGCTGTCCGCTCCCGATCCCGAGCAGCTCAAGCCTTTTGAGCCCCCGGCCTCGGAGGGAGCGCACCATCCTGATAGAGGCTTCACGATCGGGCACCGAATGGAGTCCCACGGAGGCCTCGGGCGAGCCGGAGTCATCCACACCGCGCACGGGACAATCGCGACCCCCGCGTTCATTCCCGTCGGCACGAAAGCCAACGTCAAGGCCCTCACGCCCGAGATGGTGCGCTCGCTGGGAGCGCAGGCCGTCCTCGCGAACGCCTATCACCTGTACCTGCAGCCGGGATCCGACATCGTCGACGAGGCTGGGGGGTTCGGTCAGTTCATGAACTGGTCCGGCCCCACCTACACCGATTCGGGTGGTTTCCAGGTCCTGTCTCTTGGAGCCGGCTTCAAGAAGGTGCTGTCGCAGGAGTTTTCGGGAAAGGCAGACCCAACCGACCCCGCTGTTCAGATGCAGGCCATCAAGGCTTCCAACGCGGTCGTCGACGACGATGGTGTCATCTTCTCGAGCCACATCGATGGTACGAAGCATCGTTTCAACCCCGAGGTGTCGATGGGGATCCAGCATCAGCTCGGCTCCGACATCATGTTTGCCTTCGATGAGCTGACGAGCCTGCTGCATCCGCGCTCCTACCAGGAGGAGTCTCTCGAGCGCACCCACGCGTGGGCAGCCCGATGCCTCGCCGAGCACAAGCGCCTCACCGAGGAACGCGCTCACAAGCCGTATCAGCAGCTCTGGGGCGTTATTCAGGGCGCCCAGTGGGAGGATCTGCGCCGAGCGGCCGCACGCACGATGGCAGACATGGAGGTCGACGGCCAGCGCTTCGACGGATTCGGCGTCGGTGGCGCCCTCGAGAAGGAAAACCTCGGGACTATCGTCTCGTGGGTGTGTGAGGAACTCGGCGAGGACCGCCCGCGTCACCTCCTGGGCATTTCCGAACCGGAGGACCTCTTCGCGGGCGTGGCGGCAGGCGCCGACACCTTCGACTGCGTCAATCCTTCGCGCGTCGCGCGTAACGCTGCGATCTATACGCCCGATGGGCGTTTCAACATCACAAACGCACGCTTCAAGAGGGATTTCACGCCGCTCGTTGAGGGCTGCGGCTGCTACACCTGCACCCACTACACCCGCGCGTACATTCATCATCTGTTCAAGGCGAAGGAGATCCTGTCGGCGACGCTCGCGACCATCCACAACGAGTGGTTTACACTGCGTCTCGTCGATGGAATCCGCGCATCGATCATCAACGGGTGCTTTGACGAGTTCCGTTCCGACATGCTCGGCCGTTACGAGGCCGGGCGCCGCCGCTGAAAGTGGGGAGCAACCATGAGTTTCAATGACAACATCCGTTTGGATCCCTCGCGCGTTGGTACGTCCGGCGCGGGGCGAAAGATCGCAGGTGCGGGCGGTGGCTCGCTGCTCGGTGTTCTCTTGATCCTCGGGTTCTCCTATTTCACCGGCATCGATCTGACGAGCCTACTGTCGGCCTCCCCTGACACGTCGTCAACCTCGTCGTCGGCGGTCGATACGTCCACCTGCCAGACGGGACAGGACGCCAATACTCGCGTTGAGTGCCGTATGGTCGCCACTGCGCAGTCCCTCGACGCGGTGTGGAAGACTCAGCTGTCCGCACAGGATGCTGGCGTCTCGTACCAGCTGCCCGATTTCCAGATCTTCACGAACTCCGTCTCCACCGCGTGCGGAAACGCGACAAGCGCCGTGGGCCCGTTCTACTGCCCCGGAGATTCGACGGTGTACCTCGACCTCGGGTTCTTCGACGACATGGTTTCGAAATACGGTGCCTCCGATTCCGTGCTCGCGCAGGAGTACGTCGTGGCCCACGAGTGGGGACACCACATCCAGAACATCCAGGGTGTGTTCCGTGCGCACGACACCCGCGAGTCCGGCGAACAGGGAGCGGGCGTGCGCAGCGAGCTCCAGGCCGACTGCTACGCGGGCGTATGGATGCACTGGGCATCAACGACCCCCGATCCGTCGACCGGTACCCCATTCCTGAAGACTCCGACGGCCGATCAGGTCATGGGTGCGCTTCAGACCGCTCAAGCGATCGGGGATGACCGCCTTCAGGAAAAGTACCAGGGGTCCTCGAACCCGGAAACGTGGACGCATGGCAGCGCGGAACAGCGCGCGACGTGGCTGCAGCGTGGACTCGATTCCGGCGATATCTCGACGTGTGACACCTGGAGCGTTCCTCGGGTGTGAGCGCACCGGCGCGGCTCGGTACAATTGAGTGCGCCGATTCGCAGGAGGAAGTCATGACACGCAGCATCGTCGAGCAGGCTCACGACATGTACGACGCGGTCCCCTATGAGGTGCCCGTGCCTGATGAATCGCTGTTCAGCCTGTTGGATGATGCTGCGCGCTTGTATCCCGATCGCATCGCGCTCGACTACTTCGGGGCAACGACCACGTACGCACAGGTGCGCGATCAGGTTCTCAAGGCCGCTCGGGTTTTGTACGAGGCCGGGGTGCGCCCGGGAGATACGGTGGCCATCGCGCTGCCAAACTGCCCGCAGGCGTTTGTCGCCTTCTACGCGTGCATGCGTATCGGAGCGATCGCCGCGCAGCACAATCCGCTCGCTCCGGCGTCGGAGATCGCCGGACAGCTGGCGCGCCACGGGGGCAAGGTGGCGATCGTGTGGGAAAAGTGCGTGGATGCGTATCCGCTTGACGTTCTCGACACCGTGTTCACGGTGGATATTTCGCAAGGTATGCCCGCATCGCAGCGTTTCCTGCTGAAGCTTCCGGTCGCTCGCGCGCGCGAGACACGCGCACAGCTGCGTGGCCCCGTTCCTTCGGGGACGCGCTCGTGGGATCGCGCTACGACCTCGTCGACTCCGATCGATCCGTTGTTTCCGCTGCCCTCCCCGGATGATCGCGCGGTTATCCTGCACACGTCCGGAACCAACGGCGTCCCCAAGTCCGCTCCCCTCACCCACCGCAACATCGGGGTCAATGTCAACCAGTGCATGTTTTGGGTCTGGAAGCTGCACGAGGGTGCGGAAACTTTCTTCTCGCTCTTGCCCTACTTCCACGCGTTCGGTCTGACGTTCTTCCTGTGTGCGTCCGTGCGCAAGGCTGCCACCCAGGTCCTGCTTCCGAAATTCGATGCGCAGATGGCCCTCGATGCGCACAAACGCCGCCCGGTCACCTTCTTCGTCGGTGTTCCTCCCATGTTCGAGAGGATTCTCCGACTCGCCACACAGACGAAGACGGACCTCTCTTCCATTCGTTACTCGGTCGCCGGCGCCATGCCGCTGTCGACGACGCTCGCGAGCCAGTGGGAGGAAGCAACCGGTGGCATGATCGTCGAAGGCTACGGACTGTCCGAAACCGCTCCCGTCCTCACGGGTGCTCCCCTGTCTGATAAGCGCCGTCACGGGGTTCTCGGTGTTCCGTTTCCCTCCACGCAGCTGCGCCTCGTCTCGCTTGACGACGATACGCTCGACGTTGAGGATGGCCAGCCAGGAGAGATAATTGTTCGCGGTCCTCAGGTCTTTGACGGGTACCTGGACGCGCCCGAAGAGACAGCGCGCGTGTTTACGTCTGAGGGCTGGTTCAAGACCGGCGACATCGGCGTGAACAGTGACGGATTCATTTCGATGGCGGACCGCAAAAAAGAACTCATTTTGTCCGGCGGTTTCAACGTCTACCCGTCTCAAGTAGAGGCCGCGATCCGAACACATCCGTCGATCAACGACGTCGCCGTCGTAGGGGTTCCCGTTTCGGAGGCAACCGAGGAGGTCGCCGCAGCCATCATCATGGAGGACGGCAGTGCTCCTCTGACTCTCGAGGAGGTGCGCACGTGGGCAGAGAAGACGATTGCGCACTACGCTCTCCCCCGCCAGCTCATCGTCATCGCCGAGCTTCCGCGCAACCAGATGGGAAAGATCCTGCGCCGCAAGGTCGCTCAGCTCGTACGCGAGACGCTCGGCCGCGCGTAACGCCCGCCTGCGCCGCTCGATCCCTGGTTGTACCGCGCGGACCGACTCTCAAACGACCATCAACGCGCTCATCCTTGAGCACGACACAAATCCCCCGGAAGCGTGAGCTTCCGGGGGATTCACGTGATGCGCCGATCAGACGTTGAAGCCGATCGCACGCAGCTGCTCACGGCCATCGGGCGTAATGCGATCGGGGCCCCACGGCGGCATCCAGACCCAGTTGATCTGGACCTCGTCGGTCACGCCAGACAGGATCGTCTGCGCCTGGCGCTCGATGACATCGGTCAGCGGGCAGGCGGCCGACGTCAGAGTCATATCGAGGCGCACCTGGTTCTCGGAACCGATGACGACGCCGTAGACCAAGCCGAGATCGACGATGTTGATGCCGAGCTCGGGGTCGATAACGTCCTTGAGGGCTTCCAGGACGTTCTCGGCTGCTAGCGTGCCCTGCTCAATGACGTCGGTGCCGTCAATCTGACGGGTGGGTGCATCGGCCGGCGCTTCTTGCGCGGGCGCTCCGAAGCGCTGCTCGACGGGCTCAGACTGAGCCATCGGGTTACTCATGGATGTTCCTTTACTGCTCAGCGGGCTCGCCCGCGGTGGAAATATCGATGCCGGACTTGGCCATCGCGTCGCGCAGAGCGTACCAGCCCAGGAGGGCGCATTTCACGCGGTTCGCGAACTGCGACGTAGATTCGAGAGCAGCCGCGTCGCCCAGGTCGTCGAGGATCTCATCGTCGACGCCGAGGTTACGCGAATGCATCATGACCTCCATGTCCCGGTACAGGCGGCCGATTTCCTCGGCGGACTTGCCTTCCGTCAGGTCGGTCATCATGGACAGCGACGCGCGCGAAATCGAGCAACCGTCGCCATCCCACTGAAGGGAAGCGAGCCGCTGCCCATCCAGCGTGACGCCCAGCGTCACCTCGTCGCCGCACGTGGGGTTCACCTGGTGCGACGAAGCATCCATACCGCTCGGATCGCCCGCGCCGTGCTTTTCACGGGCGTGATCGAGGATCACCTGCTGGTACAACTGCTCAAGACTTCCCATGGCAACCTTTCCAAATGATTTCGGTACTGTTGTCGATTCTACAGGCCGAAGAAAGGACGGACCTTCGACAAGCCATCGACGAGACGCTCGATCTCCTGCGCGGTGGTGGTCGGCGCCACCGATGCGCGCGCGGAAGATCGCACCTGGAAGAACGTATGGAGCGGGATCGCGCAGTGGTGTCCGACGCGCACGGCCACGTCCACGGAGTCCATGTACTGGCCGACATCGTGCGGATGCACACCGTCAACGGCGAAAGCAACGACACCGATGCGGTCGATGTCCGAATTCGGGCCGAGGACGCGGATACCGTCGATCGACGAGATTCCGTCGAGCATCATGGACGTGAGTGCGTGCTCGTGGGCCTCCACGCGGTCCATGCCGAGCGCCGACAGGTAGCGCAGCGCCTCGGACCATGCGACGATCTGAGCGACAGGCTGCGATCCCGCTTCGAAGCGCTCGGGCGGGGCCATGAAGGTCGATTTCTCCATGGTCACCCATTCGATCATCGAGCCGCCGGTGAGAACGGGCGGCATCGCCGCGAGCAACGATCGG
Source organism: uncultured Actinomycetes bacterium (assembly GCA_963537175.1). Taxonomy (GTDB): domain Bacteria; phylum Actinomycetota; class Actinomycetes; order Actinomycetales; family Actinomycetaceae; genus Pauljensenia. Next base: position 915 of record CAUTDS010000042.1, on the reverse strand, counting down.
CGTCCCCATAGTGCGCCCGCACCCGTGGGACCGAGCATCTTGTGGGAGGAAAACACCGCGAAGTCCACGTCGAGCGCGGACAGGTCAAGCGGCATGTGCGCGCTGGACTGGCACGTATCAAGGAGGATCAGTGCGCCGACAGCCCGGGCGGCCGCAGTCACTGCCGCGACGGGTGACACAGCGCCAGTCACGTTGGAGACGTGGGTGAACGCGACCAGCCGTGTATTCGGCGTGATCACGGACAGCGTGTCCAGATCAATGCGCCCGTCGGGCGTCAGATCGAGCCACGCGAGCTCGGCACCCGTGCGTTCACACAGCTGCTGCCACGGAACAATGTTCGCGTGGTGCTCGGCGCGGGTACAGACGATGCGGTCGCCCGGTCCTACGCGCAGCGGGGCAGACTCCGCGCCTCCCAACCCCTGCGATGCGTGACCGATGGATAGTGCAACAAGGTTGATAGCCTCGGTCGCGTTCTTCGTCCACACGATCTCATCGGGCGTCACGCCCACGAACGAGGCCAGGGAAACCCGAGCGCTCTCAAAAGCGTCGGTCGCCTCGTCGCCGAGGAGGTGTGTCCCCCGGTGAACCGCGCCGTTGCTACGACGGTAGAAGTCGGCCTCAGCGTCGATGACGCAGGCTGGCTTCTGCGAGGTCGCAGACGCGTCGAGGTACGCAATGGGCGCGCCGCCGCGCCCGAGGCGACTCAGAATCGGAAAGTCGTTGCGAATCGCCTCGAGCTCGGCGGCGGTGAAGTCCGTGGACACGGTGATCAGAGACCCAGGTACTTGTCGTAGCCGTTCTCTTCGAGTTCGTCGGCCAGCTCGGGACCGCCCTGAGCGGCGACGTGGCCGTCGACGAAAACGTGAACGTGGCTGGGCTTGATGTAGCGCAGGATGCGGGTGTAGTGCGTGATCA
>CAUTDS010000041.1:0-18854 GCA_963537175.1 uncultured Actinomycetes bacterium | reverse complement strand
GCAGTCCCACAGGACCTCTTCGGAGACGACCTCGGGGACCAGGGGAGCGGTGACCTCGAGAGCCGGGACCTCGGGGGCGGGGACCTGAGCGGGTTCCTCAGGCTGGAAGGGGGAGGCCTGCGGATCGGGCGTCGTCATGGGAAAGCCTTTCGATAGACGTGGGGGCCGAAATGGCCGTACCGGTACAGGGTAGCGTGGGGTCGGCGCTCAGGGATAGCCAGTCCACCCCCGAGACGTCCCTGATTAATCCCGGAGCACGCCACCTCGACAAAGAAAAGGCGCGAGGCCCGGCGTGATGCCGGGCCTCGCGCGTGACGTTGTGAGCGCGCACTGAGTGCGCACACAGGCACAACTCAGACGGTGGGAACGCCGTTGGCGTCCTTCTCGTAGATCCACTTGCCCATGAAGGTCATGATGGCCACGATGAGCAGAACGACGGCCCACGCGTAGTAGAGCAGGCTGAAGATGGTCGAGAGGAAGCCAAGATCCAGGACGTTCAGCACCGCGAGCACGAGGGAGATGACGATCTTGTAGATCGCGTACTGGGTGTAGCCGAGGTAGAAGTCGCCGATGCCGAAGCCACCAAGGAACAGGTTGAGGAGGCCGGCGACGACGCGGGACTTGCCCTGGACGGGGGCGTTGTAGCCGGGCTGCTGAGGAGCGGACATGTTGTCTCCAATGTGTTGATGGAACCCCATAGGGGTGTTTTTCGAAAACACGGTCAGAGTAGCGAATCCTTTCGCTTTTGTACAACATCCACCCAATTTTATGTAGCAGATCACAGCACAATTCCTTTCGTTCGCCACTCTGAAGTTTTGTTTCATACACTGACTGAGTGTTCATAAATCCCACGGCGGAGGCCACGCGAGTACTCCACTGCGACCTGCCTCAGTGGTTCGCGACACACAAGCGCGACCTACCAATGCGCGCAGCCGACGTCTCTGACTGGGGCACCCTCGTCTTTGAGATCATGAGCCAGCAGACGCCCATCGCACGCGTCCAGCCGATCTGGCTTCAATGGATGGAACGCTGGCCCACTCCTGCGGATGTGGCGGCCGCCTCCTCGGCAGACATCATTGTGGCTTGGGCAAACCTCGGGTACCCCTCCCGCGCCCTGCGCCTCAAAGCCTGTGCTGCCGCAATCGTCGATAAGCACGGCGGAGAAGTCCCCCTGTCCCTCAAGGAACTGACACTCCTGCCGGGCGTCGGCACCTACACCGCATCCGCGTTGCTCGCCTTCCGCCACGGAATCCGCGTGCCGGTCCTGGACACGAACGTGCGTCGCGTGCTGGTCAGATTTCTGGACGGACGAGAGTTTCCTCCCCACACCACGCCCTCAAAAGCGGAAACAATGCGGGCCGACGAATTATTGCCCGAAGACGGGCACAGCGCGGCCGAGGTGAGTTTGTCGCTCATGGAATTTGGGGCCCTGGTCTGCACGCAGCTCAGCCCGTCGTGCGACGAGTGCACGATCTCGAACAACTGTGCGTGGGCGCTCGCCGGATTCCCCAAGGACGAGAAGCGGCCCACGCCCCAGCCCTACGCGGGCACCGACCGCCAGGCGCGCGGACGCATCATGAAGGCCCTGCGCACCGCCCACTTCGAGGGCACGGACGGCCTCACGAAACGGCGAGTCCTCGACGCCGCCCGCATCGACGGGGGCGATCGCTACCAGCCCAGCCGCGTCTATCGGGCGCTCCTGAAGGACGGCATGATCGTCTACAACGAGGACACCAAGCGGGTCTCGCTCCCCCGATAACGTGCGGACGAGGCCGGGGCACCCACGCCGCCGCGCGCGGACCCGGGAGGCAGCCACGGCCTCGTCGATGAATCAGTAGCGGATCGCGTCGATCGGCTTGATGCGCACGGCCGCGAGCGCCGGGATGATGCCGCACAGGGCGCCGATGCTCGTGGAGATGGCGACGCCCGCGATGGCAGCCCCGGCGGGGAAGGCCGGGGTGTCGCTGAGCGTGACGCCCAGGGCCTCGAGGGGCAGGAATCGCACGACGACGACCGCGATGCCCACACCGATGACGCCGGCGACGAAGGTCGCGACGACCGACTCCATGAAGACCGCGAAGAAGACGCGCGCCGCGGAGGCACCGACGGCCCGACGAATGCCGATCTCGCGCACGCGCTGGCGCACGGTCACGATCGCAACGTTAAGCAGGCCCAGGGCGCCCAGGAACACGATGATGCCGCCGATGACCATGATGACGTTGGAGATGGTGCCCAGCTGCTCCTCGCCGATGTCCTCGTGTTCGCCGCCGGAGACGGAAACCTTCCATCCCTCGCCGAGGATCGAGGCCAGGGCGCGCGGCAGGTTCTCGCGGGCCTGATCCGCGTTCTCGGTGCCCACCCACGCGAACATGGACGGGGAGCCCATCCCCGGGAAGGAGACGCGCGCCGCGTCGTAGTGCGCGAACACGGTCGGCATGTCGAAGGAGCTCTTCGACTTGGTGACACCGACGACGCGCATCGCCGTGCCCTCGCTCGTGTGCAGGACGATCGGAACCTGGTCGATGGGGGCGCGTCCCAGCTGGTTCCACAGGCTTTCGGAGATGACGACGGGGACCAGGCGCTGGTCGGCGTCGCTGCTCACGACCCAGCGCCCGGCGAGCATGCGCGTGCGGAAGATGACCTCGTAGGAGGGGTCGACGCCCTGGAATGCCACGCCTTCGACCATGTCGGCGATGTTCGTGAGCGGGTAGCCTCGGAATTGCCCGCTGGAGCGCGCCTGTTGCGTTTCGACGATATCCCCACCGCCACTGGAGAAGCGCGACCAGTAGTGAATGTCCGTGCGCTCGGCCAGGGTTCCCATGGCCTCGCCGAGCGTGTCCTGCTCGTCGGGGCGCTTCGCCGTCTGCGCGGCGGTGGCCGCGGCGGGATCGGACGCGTCCTGATAGGGACCGCTTGATGCCGGTTCTTCCGAGGTGTTTGAAGAGCTTTCGGGGTTCAGGCGCAGGGTGACGGAGCGACCCTCATAGAGTTCCGCCAATTCGCGCGAGGACTGCAGGAGCAGGTCTCCGAGCGCGATGACGATCGTCATGGCGGCCACGGCCGCGACCACACCCACGAGGGAGAGGACGACGCGCGCCTTCTGGACCTTGACCTCGCCCCAGGCCTCGATGAGCGCGCCCAGGAGCTGACTAACAGCGTTCACTGCTCACCCTCCTCCGACGTCACGGGGGCCGAGGCCTGCTCGGCTTCCGGGTCACCCTCGGCGGGCGGACGCGGAGGTTCGGCCACGGCGGATTCTGTGCCCGCCCGTTCGGCCCCGGCCTCGTCGCTGCCGTGCCCAGCCTCCGCGCGGTGCGTGAGAGCGGCAGGATCCTCGACCTCGTGCAGCGTGCCGTCGTAGAGCTCGTAGGCGCGCTGTGCCCGCGCGGCCACGGCCATGTCGTGCGTGATGACGATGAGGGCGGCGTTGGACTCGCGGGCGACCTCCTCGAGGAGGGCCATGACGACGCGGCCCGTGTCCGGATCGAGGGCGCCCGTTGGTTCGTCGGCGAGGATGACGCGCGGGCGGCGCACGAGGGCGCGCGCGATCGCGATGCGCTGCTGCTCGCCACCACTCATCTCGCCCGGGTAGGAGTCCGCGCGCTCGCCCAGGCCCACGCGCTCGAGCATGTCGAGCGCGATCGAGCGCCTGCGCAGCAGCTGGGGGCCGGGGGCGTACAGGAGGGGAACCTCGACGTTTTCGGCGGCCGTGCGCGCCGAAAAGATGTTGAACTGCTGGAACACGAAGCCGAAGTCTTCCCCGCGCATGCGCGCGCGGCGCCCCTCGCTCAGGCGCGTGGTGTCCACGCCGTCCAGCTCGTACGTGCCCGAGGTGGGAGTATCCAGCAGGCCGATAATGTTGAGCATCGTGGACTTGCCGGTGCCCGAGCGGCCCACGATGGAGACGTGCTCACCCTGGGCGACGTCAAGGTTCACGCCGCGCAGAATGTGCAGGTCCTCCCCATCGGGCAGGGTCACCGTGCGGGTGACATCCCGCAGGCACACGAGACTCATTGCGTGCCCGCCGCGTCGCCCGAGCCGCCGGCCATGCCGGAGTCCATGCCGCCGTATGGGCCGGTCTGCCCGTCCTGGTTGTCCTTGTTCGAGGTCGGGGTGAACTCGAGGATCTCCTCGCCCTCCGTCAGCCCCTCCTTGACCTCGACCATCTTGCCGTCCGTAATGCCCAGGGTGACCGCGCGCTTCTCAGGCTTCGTCGGGTCGTCGGTCGGCAGGTAGACGGAGCCGGACTGATAGCGGCCCTCGACCGCGGAAATCGGCACCGCGAGGACACCCGTCGCCGAGCCCGCCGTCATCTCGAGGGTGACCTGCAGGCCCGCGAACACCGTCTGATCGGAGGGGATCGCGCAGCGCGCCTTCAGATCCGTCGAGGACGAGGCCCCGTTATCGGACCCGGCGTGCGACTTCGGGTCCTGCGCCTTTCCGGTCGGGCTCACCAGCTTCACGCCCGAGCACTCGAAGGGCGCGGGGCCGTTCTTAATGGTGACGGTCGCGGTCGACGGTGCGTCCTGCAGGCGGTACATCTGGTCCGCGCTGAGGGCGACCACCGCGGAGAAGGTTGCAGGGGCAACGGTCGCGACCGTGTCGCCGATCGCGAACTGCTGGCCGATGAGCACCCCCGTCGACACCGTGCCATCGCCGGGGGACACGACGGTCTCGTACTTGTAGGTCGGCTCCGCGGTCTCGACGCTCACGTTGCCTTCCTCGTCGGTGACCTGGCGGGTCTCACCGGGGATTTCCTTGCGGATCTGCACGATGGCGTCGCCCTTGGAGATCTTGTCGCCGTCGTTGACGAAGGTGCGCACGACGTTGCCATCCAGAGTCGCGCGGGCCACCACCGGCTCATCCGCCTGGATCGTGCCCGTGACACTCACGGTGTTGGTGATGTCGGCGCGGCCCACCTCGATCGTCATCTGCCCGAAGTTGCCGCCCGGGTCCATGCCGTCACTGCCCTGATCCTCCTGAACGGCAGGGAAGAACGCGAACTTCACCAAGGCCACGGCGATGACTACCCAGGCGAGAACCTTGACGATGTCGAGCACCTGGGCGGTGCGGGTCTTGTGTGCCACGTGCGTCTCCTTCGATGAACGGCGTTGCCCAATTGTAAGGTGCGCCTCATTCACGCAGCAACGCTACCCCCGGCTTCTCAGGGTTTTTTCAGGGTGCATCCCGCCGGCTGGGCGGCGTGCCGTCCCGCCTTTACGATGGAAGGCGAACCGACGAAAGGCAGCCATGATCCGCCGTGCCACCCCCTCAGACGCCGAGGCACTCTCCGCCCTCTCGCGCACCTGCTTCACGCAGACCTTCGGGCACCTCTACGATCCCGGCAACCTCGAGGCCTTCCTCGACGAGGCCTACGCACCCGACGTCCTGCGCGCAGAACTCGAGGATCCGAACCGGGCGACGTGGCTCCTCTTCGAGGACATGGCCGACGAGGGCTTCTCACAGCCCGACTCCTCCCCCACCAACCACCCAAGCGCTCCGGAAGCGTGTGGCGATGCCCCGGCCTCGTCGGTATCCCAAGCCCCGATCGGCTACGTGACCGCATGCCCCGCGCACCTGCCCCACCCCGACGTCGCGCCCGGCGACGGGGAAATCCAGCGCCTCTACATCCTGCAGGGTCACCAGGGCGGAGGGCGCGGCACGATCCTCCTCAAGACGGCGCTCGAATGGCTCGAGCGCGACGGCCCGCGCACCCTGTGGATCGGCGTGTGGAGCGAAAACTACGGGGCGCAACGCTTCTACGCGCGCCACGGATTCGAAATCGTCGGCGACTACTCGTTCATGGTGGGCGACCACGCCGACCACGAGCTGATCACCCACCGACCGGCGCGACCGACGCGCTAAGCACCCGCCCGCCGGCGCCACCTACGCAGCACCCGTCACCCATCTCCCGGCGCGACACCCTTGCGAGTGCACCCCCATCGCACAGAAAAGGCCCCGAGGCACGTTGCCTCGGGGCCTTACTTACGAGCTGATCACTCAGCGGATTCCTTCGCCTCCATCTCGGCGATCTGCTTGCGCACCTCATCCATGTCGAGGTTCTGGACCTGAGAGATCAGATCCTCGAGAGCGGACAGCGGCAGAGCACCGGACTGACGGAACACGACGATGCCGTCGCGGAAGACCATCAGGGTCGGGATCGAGGTGATCTGAGCGGCCATTGCCAGCTGCTGCTGGTCGTCCGTGTCGATCTTGCCGAACACGATGTCCGGGTACTTCTCGGAGGCCTCTTCGAAGATGGGGCCGAACTGACGGCACGGGCCGCACCAGGTCGCCCAGAAATCCACCAGGACGATTCCGCCGGCGGACACGGTCTGCTCGAAGTTCTCCTGCGTGAGGGTAACGGTTGCCATGATTCTCCTGTTGTCGCCGGCTCATCCGACGGTCGTTGGGGCGGGCCCGTGGGGCCTCGCGTGAACTGTCTTATTCAACGGGCGCGACGCGCCCTCTATTCCCCGGCAGGGAGAGTAGACGTGGTGACGTGACGCACATTATCCTCCGAAGCGCCCAGGCCTCGCAAGATGAACATCTCGACCAACAGCAGTGCAGACTCACGATGCGCCGGATCCTTCGGGAGGCGCTGACCCTGCAGCGTCGCATGAATCAGGTGGACCGCGCCCAGCGTGTTCTGCTCGACGATCAGCCCGCGCTCCATGGCCTCGTCGAGGATCCCAATGAGGAGCTCACCAACAACCCCCGCGTGATCATGCAGATGCGAGGCGCCCTGGCCCGACATCTGACGGCGCAGGCCCATGCCGGCCTTCACGTGATAGCGGCCAATCATCTGCAGGTGCGCACGAATGTAGATGCGCAGGCGCATGAGCGGATCCGGCTCGGACTCGAGACGGGCCGTCAACACCCGCGTGAACTCCTCGGTCACCTGCCGCATGTAGGCCAGCAGCAGCACTTCCTTGTCCGCGAAATGGTTATAGACGGCCGTGCGACCAACGCCCGCACGCTCAGCGATCTGACTCATAGTGATCGATTCGAAGGCCTGCTCGGCCATCAGCGAGCCGAGCGCCTCAAACAGGCGCGTGCGAGTCAGCTCGCGGTGAGAGGCGAGCGACTCGCCAATAATCTTCGGCATATGCCCATTCTGACACTCCGCCCCTATGTGTCGTCAAATGGGAGAGCGTCCGGGATGACGTGCATGTTCACGCAACGACGCCGGTCGCGACGTTTACATTCACCCGTCGCCAGCACCACCCGAGCGCAGCGCCGGGGTGTCAGTGAGCGCAATGCCGGACTGTCAGTGAGCGCAGCGGGCGACCACGGCCTCGACAATCGGCAGGTCAGCGACGATCCACGGAAGCGCTGCCAGATCCGCGAGGGGCACCCACCTGGCCTCAAGGTGCGATGCGCCCGCGCGCGGTTCGGGCGAGCCGACCGCGACCTCGGCGAGCCACACGCCCATGACGCGCCCGCCCAGGATCGGCCACCACTGACCGCCCTCGGGGCGCACGCGCTCGCCGATGATGAGGCGGGCGCCAAGCTCCTCGGCAATCTCGCGCGTGAGGGCTGCGACCGGATCTTCGTTGTCCTCGACCTTGCCGCCGGGCAGCTCGAACTGTCCGCGCAGCTCCTGCGGGTAGGCGCGCGAACAGGCGAGCAGCTTCGTAGGGTCGTTCAAGGAATCGACGATCGCGGCCGCCACCACGGGACGAGGCATGGGAACTCCAATCAGTCAGGCGAGCCAAGTGTATCGGGCGCGCGGCAACGTACGGATGGTGCGGAGGCTGAGTGCCGGGTGGCGCCGGTTGCGCGGCCATCCGGCGTGACGATATGATCGACGGGTCGATTCCTTCGGGACGATGAATTGCGGGCGTAGTTCATCGGTAGAATGGAAGCTTCCCAAGCTTCAGAGGCGGGTTCGATTCCCGTCGCCCGCTCCACCCCCGCCCGGCCGCGCGCCGGGCGGTTTTGTTATGCCCGCGCGGGGGGAATTGCACGACATGAGGGTCGACACGCCGGTGACATACGGCCGGAGGGCTTCATGTCGTGCAAAACCCCCACCACTGCAGGCAGGGAGGGCGCACGGCGCCTACAAGACCGTGCGCAATACCGGTTGGCGCGAAAAACTCGCCCAGCACGGCTCCTCCACCGGCACTTCCGCGAAAAAACTCGCCCGGCACGGCTCCTCCACCAGCACTTCCGCGAAAAAACTCGCCCAGCGAGCACAAAAACGCCGAATTTGGGGTGTTTTGAGCCTGCTGGGCGAACTATTTCGCGCATACGCGCACGCCCGGCCGAGCAGGGCGAACTTTTTCGCGCCCGGCATGGCAAGCTCTCGAAGTCGAAACGATCGCGACCACTACGACACATTCATACAGTCCACATGAAACCACCAGCACCACTGCTCACCTCAGGTAGCTCGTTGTTGAAACCGACGGCACCAACGCGCGCCTGCCCGAGCGCACCACCGGCTAGCAAGGCGTTCAGGAACGTATAGTGTCAGATCTGGAAGCGAAATTGAGGCGACTTAACGAAGCTGAAAGTGCTACCAGCGAGGCCCTGGGGAGGCTTACTGATCTACGCTATCTATGTATGGAAAACTCGCTATACCCCCGCGAATGTACTATTGCTTAAACTTGCATAAAGCATCTCGCTCGCTTCTGTCGACACTGAGAAAACGACATTCCCGACCACATTATTCTCCCAATTGGAGGTGTCACGATGGGTTCCCGGTTAGGTGTTTTGCTTAAGACTTACTCTGGTTGGGAGATCTACTACAACCACTCGGCGGCCCAAACGGTCGGACTGGACATTGCGATCGACGGTATGGAAGCCACCTACGAGCGTGTGCGTCGTATGTCTCCGATGGGTGTTGACGATCCGCATGCTTGGAAGGGGGCGACGTGGATTGAGGGCACACTTCTGATCGACGAGACCAGGAAACTGGTGGTGTGGGCAGAGGAGAGTGAGGCACTCTACATGCCTCGACTTATCAACTACCTCGTTGAGCACACCTGGCCTGGGTGGACGGCTGCCTGGTCTGCCGAAGGAACCCGTGGAACTCTTCGAGCTGCGGGCGTCGATCCGACCACCATCTTCACACACCGTTCTGATCGTTTGCCGTGTGATCGCGCGCCCAGTCTAGAGCCATGGGATGAGTGGCACGGAGTTGATCCCATCACCGTGCGCATGGCAGACGGCACCTTGGTCACCTGGCGCGCCTACGGCTTCCTGGATGATCTTACTGGATGCGGTCCTGAGAATTTCCTGGCTTTGGCTCGCGAGGTCGCCTCCCGGCTACCGGATGAATCGGATGCGTGGGAGCAGACCACGGATGACCATGTTCCGACCACCGGGATATTCGTGGACTACCAAGCACGCTCGTTGCGTTGGTGGTCGCTCCAGGACAGGGACATGCACCTGGAGGATTTCGATGCGCTGTGGCCGGGATGGACACTAACCAGCAGTTCGGACAACTACTCCTGGCACCAAGAACTCACCGGGCAGGTATTCCGTACCTGGGCTGACGATGTCAACGAATGTCGCTCCTGGATCGAGAGAGCTATTGAAGAAGGTACACGAGCCAACCCGCTAGCAAGCTTGGCTAACGCCCTGTCAGGTCAGGGTCATGAGATCAGTCCGTACGCGTCCGCTCTGGAGTTCGTTCCCTCCAAGCATCAAGCCACGATGGAAACCTTCGACCGGCTCCTTAATGTCATTCGAGACGCGCCGTTGAAGCCCGCGCGAATTATCGACCGACACGGAACTATCACACCCCCGTTCGAGGAGGGAGAGGCCGGATTCTAGGGGTGGTTGCAAGACGGGTTATGTCCTGAGCAGCAGTTCGAGGCGTTGCTTGGGTGTGTCCCAGTTGAGCGTTTTGCCGGGGAGCTCCCCCGCTGGTCAGCGATGACATCCAGGTCTGCTTCGCTTAGGGGCCAACGACCAGAGCCTTTGGGCATGTAATTGACGCAGTGACCGCACCCATAACAAGCAACAGGCCGACCACCCACGATTACACCACTATGCGGGACGCTACTCGTGTAGTGCAAAACCCCCACCATTGCAGGCGTGGAGGGCAACGCAAGGACCTCACATGAGCCGGAGCGCCAGCATGCGCGACAAAGTTCGCCCGGCGCGGGGCTTCCAGCAGCTTACCCGCGAAAAAGTTCGCCCAACGCGCCTGAAAACAGCGTTTTTCGGCCGTTTTGGGCATGCGGGGCGAACTTTTTCGCGCTCACGCACACATCAGGGCGCGCGGGGCGAACTTTTTCGCGCACAGGACACAGCCACGTGCCGACTTTGAAACCAATGACACCACTGCAGGCACTGATGTAGGCCAGCATGAAACCTCCATCACCACTGCGCGCCCTTGAACAGCACCCGTTGAAACCACCATCACCAATGCAACCGAAAAACGCACCAAAAACACCCATTTCTCACCCGCAAAGGCGATGGCGGTTTCAATTGAGGCTCGGCCTACGCGAGCAAAGGCGACGCCGGTTTCAACCCAGCACTCACACAAGGTCAGAAAGGCGTCACCAGTTTCACCACAGCGAAGCGATGCACTAGATACAGCACCAATGCACCAGAAAGCACAGCATTGCACTGGCAACTAAGCAGTGCAATGCCTACCCAAGTAGTGCACCCCTGAGCAACAAGCTCGACCACGGACAAGGGAACTCCCTCAATTCCGCATGCAATTCCAACTCAGCCCGACCCCACACCAACGCAGAATCCGCAGAATTCCAACGATCACACTTCAAACCATGAAACACATCCGAGGGAATTGCATGCGAAATTGATGAGGCAGTGGCAGGGCCTGGCCGGGCTTCGAGCCGACGCGCCAAGCCACACACCAGCACACCAGGCCCCACTGGTGTGAAGGGCGCCGGAGGGACCGGAGGGCCTGGCTGCGGTGCCCGTGGGCGGCGGCGGTGCCTAGCCGGCACCACACAGCACCACAGGCGCCACCGGTGAGGAGGGCGCCGGAGGGACCTGCCGCGGTGCCGGTGGGCGGTGGCGGGGCCTGGCCGGGCTTCGAGACGACGCGCCGAGCGAAGCTCGCGGCGCGGACGGCTCGCGGGCGGGCCGCCGCCCACCGGCACACACAGCGGCCGGGGCCTCCGGCGCCCGGAACACCAGCGGCGCCACAAGCAACCACGCAACGCAAACGCGCGGCAGCCCACCGGGCCGCCGCGCGTTCACGCAGTCAGTGCAACACTCAGCGCAGTCGCGCAGCCACCACCTCGGCGACCTGGACCGCATTCAGGGCAGCACCCTTGCGCAGGTTGTCGCCGGAGACGACAAGCACAAGCCCGCGGTTGCCCTCAACCGCCTGGTCGTGACGGATGCGGCCGACGAGGACCTCGTCGCGGCCGGCTGCCTCAAGCGGGGTCGGGACGTCGACGACGCGCACGCCGGGGGCCTCGGCCAGCAGGGAGCGGGCCTGGTCGGGCGTGATGTCGCCGGCGAACTCGGCGTGGATGGTGAGGGTGTGGCCGGTGTAGACGGGGACGCGCACGCAGGTGCCGGACACGGCGAGGTCCGGGGTGTGCAGGATGCGGCGCGACTCGTTGCGCAGCTTCTGCTCCTCGTCGGTTTCCTCGGAGCCGTCGTCGACGATGGAGCCGGCGAGCGGCACGACGTCGAAGGCGATGGGCGCGACGTACACGCCGGGTTCCGGCAGGGTAACGGCGCGGCCGTCGAGGGCCAGGCCCGCGAGGTCCTGCTTGACGCCGGCCTCGATCTGGCTGGTCAGCTCAGCGACGCCGGCGCGGCCTGAGCCGGAGACGGCCTGGTAGGAGGACACGAAGAGGCGCTTGATGCCGCCGGCAGCTTCGACGAGGGGCTTGAGGACGGGCATGGCGGCCATGGTGGTGCAGTTGGGGTTCGCGATGATGCCCTTGGGGCGGTTGTCGACGTCGTCGGGGTTGACCTCGGACACGACGAGCGGGACCTCGGGGTCCTTGCGCCACGCGGAGGAGTTGTCGACGACGACCGCGCCGGCGGCCGCGAACTTGGGGGCGTACTCGCGCGAGGCGGTGGCGCCCGCGGAGAACACGGCAATGTCGATGCCCGAGTAGTCGGCCGTCGCGACGTCCTCGACGACGATGTCCTGGCCCTTCCAGGGCAGGGTGGTGCCGGCCGAGCGCGCGGACGAGAAGAATCGAATCGTCTCGACCGGGAAACCCCGCTCCTCTAGCAGGGTGCGCATGACTCGGCCGACCTGGCCGGTGGCGCCGACGACGGCGACATTGAATCCACTCATGGTGTTCTCCTTGTGTTGGTGCGCGCGCCCATACGACGGGGCGAACGCTGGGTGAAATCTATGGGGACGAGGCCGGGGCGCACTCCCGGGAGCACCGGAACCGCGCGGAGGAGCGGAGCCGGCCCGGACCTCGTCGATGAACGTTCAGCGGCCGGTGCCGCCGTAGACGACGGCTTCGGTCTCGGAGGCGTCGAGGCCGAAGGCGGTGTGGACGGCCTGGACGGCGCGGTCGAGGTCGTCGAGGCGGGTGACGACGGAGATGCGGATCTCGGAGGTGGAGATCAGGTCGATGTTGATGCCCGCGTCGGACAGGGCGCTGAAGAGGCGCGCGGAGACGCCAGGGTTGGTGCGCATGCCGACGCCGACGAGGCTGAGCTTGCCGATGTTGGGGTTGTAGCGCAGCTCGTTGAACCCGATTTCGTCGCGGTGGGCTTCGAGGGCGTCAAGGGCCTTTTGCGCGTCGCCTTCGGGCAGGGTGAAGGTGATGTTGGCCTTGGTGGGGTCGGAGATCGGCAGGTTCTGGACGATCATGTCGATGTTGGCGCCGACCTCGGCGACGACGGCGAAGACGCGGGCGGCGACGCCGGGGCTGTTCGGCACGTCGGTGACGGTGATCTTGTCCTGGGAGCGGTCGTGTGCGATACCGGAGATGACGGGCTTTTCCATGGCGTTTTCCTCGGGAGACTTCAGGGCTGCGTCGGGCACGAGGCCCTTGAGTTCAGGGTTTGCGGGGGAGTCGGAGATCCAGGTGCCGTTCTTTTCGGAGAACGAGGAGCGCACGTGCAGCGGGACCCCGTAGCGGCGCGCGAATTCGACGGCGCGCAGGTGGAGGATCTTGGCGCCGTGCGCGGCCATTTCCAGGGTTTCTTCCTGGGTGAGGGTGCGCAGGCGGTGGGCCTTGGGGACGATGCGGGGGTCGGCGGAGAAGAGGCCGTCGACGTCCGTGTAGATTTCGCACACGTCAGCGTGCAGGGCGGCGGCGAGGGCGACTGCGGTCGTGTCGGAGCCTCCGCGGCCCAGCGTGGTGACGTCGTCGTCCTTGGAGATGCCCTGGAAGCCGGCGACGATGGCGACCTGGCCGTCCTTGATGGCGCGGGCGACGCGCTCGGGGACCATGCCGACGATCTGTGCGGCTCCGAAGCGGCTGTCGGTCTGGATGCCGGCCTGCGCGCCGGTGTAGGCGCGGGCTTCGACGCCGAGCTCGTTGACAGCCATCGCGAGGAGGGCCATCGAGATGCGCTCGCCTGCCGATAGGAGGATGTCCATTTCGCGCTCGGGCGGGTTGTCAGTGAGCGCTGCGGCCGAGTCGAGCAGGTCGTCGGTCGTGTCACCCATCGCCGATACGACGACAACGACGCGGTGTCCCGCGTTGTGCGTGTCCACGATGCGCTGGGCGACGCGCTTCATGGCTTCGGTGTCGGCGACGGAAGAACCGCCGTACTTTTGCACGATCAGTGCCACTAGAGCCTCATTTCTATCGGTACGTGCCGATTCGCACGCCTTCGGGTGGCGCATGCCACCACAACAATCCTACGACCCACCAGGCATCACGCCGAGAACGACCGGCATGTGGGCGCAGGTGACATGGGACGCGCCGGGGCGACCCAGGACACACGAGCTCGTAGCGCCCGGAATTACAACGATCCTGATCAGCGCGCGAACGAGTCGCCCGCGCAGGCGCGCTCAGGCGGCGGGCAATGTCACGTCGATGACGGTCCCCTGCTCGGAGTCGACCAGCCGCACGGACCCACCCATCGCGCGGGCGAGCGACTCGACGATCGACATCCCCAGGCCCGAGGAGCCGCGGCCGTCGCGCGTGCGAGAGGAGTCGCCGCGCACGAAACGGTCGAAGACGCGGTCGCGAATCTCGGCCGGGATGCCGGGGCCGTCGTCCGCGACGCGCAGCGTCACCATGGACGAGGCCGGGGCCCCCTTGTCGGATTCCGCCCCCTGGGGGGCGCGGGTCAGGGAGACGGTCACGCGGGTGCCCGCGGGCGTGTGCACGCGGGCGTTCGCGAGGAGGTTCGTGAGGATCTGGCGCAGGGCGGCCTCGTCGCCAAGGACGGGTACGTCCGCGGCCTCGCCGAGCTCCCACGCGTGGTCGGGGGCGACCACGTGGGCGTCTGACAGGGCGTCCAGTATCAGCGGGATAACGTCGACAGTGTCGCATTTGAGGGAACGGTCGCCATCCAGGCGCGCCAGGGTCAGCATCTCCTCCACGAGGGACGCCATCCGCGCACCCTCCGAGGAGATACGCTCGAGCGCCTGGGTCCGGGAGGCCTCGTCAATGTCGCGGCGCGCGAGCTGGGCGTAGCCCTGAACGGAGGCCAGCGGCGTGCGCAGCTCGTGCGAGGCGTCGGCGACGAACTGGCGCAGCTTCGCCTCGCTGCGGGCGCGGCGCTCCATGCCGTCTTCGACCGCGTCGATCATCGAGTTCAGGGCCCCCGCGACGTCCGCGACTTCGACGGGGCCGGAGGTGGCCTCCTCGCCGACGCGGGTCAGCTCCTCGGCGTCGTCAGCCAGGTCGCGGCCCGCGATGTCAGCGGCAGCCGCGCGCACAACACCGAGGGGACGCAGCTCGCGCCGCACCCACGCCCGACCGGCGAACCCGGCAGCAATCGCGACGACGAGGGACAGGCCGACCTCGACCGCGACAAGCATCATGACCACGTCATCGATGCTGTCCATCTGCACGCCGACGAGAACGGTCTTGTCATCGACGACCTGGGAAGTCACTCGGAACGTGCCCAACTCTTTGAGGTGCACGGTGCGCGGCGCACCATCGGTGGGCACATGCGCCAGGATCTCCAACGCAGGCTCATTCAAGTAGGTCACCGAGAAGTTCGAGACGACCGCGCCTGCCGCCTGCCCATCCTCGCTCACATACTGGAGTGTGCCCTCGGCGATGCCAGAACCGCCAAACCCCGGCCCCTTAGGACCGCCGGGGACAACAGGTCCACCGGGACGAGGCACCCACCCACCCGACTGCGGGACCGCGCGGGCACCAGCATCGTCAGAATCGTCGTCGGAATCATCGTCCCCCTCCACCTCTGGGTCCGGCGCATCATCGACATCCAGATGCTCACCCGCACGCTGGGAGAGACGGTGCAGCTCGGAGTCCATGTTGCCGAGCATCCAGGAGCGCATCACCAGGGTGGACGCTGCGACCATGACGATGAGCGCGAGGGCGACGCACGCGGCCAGCGCGCGCGAGAGGCGACCGGCGAGGGAACGCCGCCGCGTCACTGCGGCTCCCGCATGATGTAGCCGGCGCCGCGCACCGTGCGGATGAGTGCCGGGCGATCCGCGTCAATCTTCTTACGAAGGTACGAAATGTACAGCTCGACGACGTTCACCTGGCCGCCGAAGTCATAGCTCCACACGGCGTCAAGAATCTTCTGCTTGGACAGCACAATTCCAACGTTTTCCATGAGATACCGGAGCAATTCGAACTCAGTGTTCGTTAACGTGATTTCTTCCCCGCCACGGCGCACATCGTGTGAGTCCACATCGAGGGTCAGATCGGCAACCTGAAGGACCGTCGAGGCCGCCTGCTGGGTGCGCCCCGCCCGGCGCAGCAGCGCCTCCACACGGGCCGCCACCTCGTCCAGGTCGAAGGGCTTCGTCACGTAGTCGTCCGCGCCAGCGCGCAAGCCCTGCACACGATCCGCGACCGCGTCGCGGGCGGTGAGGAAGAGGACCGGCAGCTCCGGGTCGCGAGCGCGCAGGCGCTCCAGCGTCTCCAGTCCGTCCATGCGCGGCATCTGCACGTCGAGGATCACGACGTCCGGGTGGAAGCTCGTCGCCTTCGCCAGCGCATCCAGCCCGTCCTTCGCCGTGGCCGTCTCCCAGCCCTCGTGGCGCAGGGCCTGCGAGAGCAGATCCGCCAGCATCGCCTCGTCGTCAACAACCAGCACTCGGGGCGCGTCTGAGCTCGCCTGCATCGCCATCATGGACTCCTCGTCTGTCACAGCATGGACCCTACGATTGTGTCACACGTGCGTCACCGACAGGGGGACGCGCGGCCCGCAGCTCGACAAACACCGCAGGTCGCGGCCTCGTCGATAAGAACCTAGAGGCGGCGGCGCCCCTCAAGTGCGCGGCCCAGTGTCACCGAGTCCGCGTACTCCAGGTCACCGCCCATGGGCAGGCCCATCGCCAGGCGCGAGGTCTCGACACCCATCGTGGAGAGCATGCGCGCGAGGTAGGCGGCCGTCGCCTCGCCCTCGACGTTCGGGTTGGTCGCCAGGATGACCTCGACGACGGTACCGTCCGCGAGGCGGCTCATGAGCGACGCGATGTTCAGCTGGTCGGGCCCCACCCCGTGGATCGGATCGATGACGCCGCCGAGGACGTGGTAGCGGCCGCGGAACACGCGCGCGCCCTCGATCGCCTGGATGTCCTTGGGCTCCTGGACGACACAAATCGCGCTGGGGTCGCGGCGCACGTCGCGGCAGATGGAGCACTCGTCCTCTTCCGTGAGGTTGCCGCAGATGTCGCAGTGGCGCACGCGCCCGCGCACCGCGTTGATCGCGTCGACGAGGCGCGCGACGTCCTCGGGCTCGGCATCCAGGACGTGCATGGCCATGCGCTGCGCGGACTTCGGGCCGATGCCCGGCAGCTGCCCGAACTGGTCGATGAGGTCGGCCAGGGCGCCGTCGTACATGTCAGTATCCTCCCTCGGTCATCTTTTCTTCGATGACGCGTCCGCCGAGGATCTCCAGGACCGCTGCCAGGCCGATCGTCTGCGAGTTTTCAATATTTTCGTCGTCGATGCTGGCGCTATCGTCGTCGGCCGCGTGAGTGCGGGTCGAGACGGTGGCGGCCTCGCGCTGGGCCTTCTCGCGCAGGGCGGCCTCGGCGGCGGCGCGTCCGGTCAGCGGACCACCGGACGCGTCTGTGGCGCCGCGCCCGGCCTCCGGTGCGCCGAATTCGGGCGCGGGATCCGACGCGGGCTCAGGGGCAGCAGCCAGCCAGGCGGGCGCCTGCGTGGAGGCGCTCGGGGCAGCGCTGATCGGGGTCACGTCGGCGGGCGCGGCGGACTCGGGCGGGGTCCACGAGTCGGCGCCGTCATCGAAGTTCACGGAAGCCCCACCGGGGATGACGACCGGGTCGCCCCATCCCGTCGGGGTCGACGGGGCGTGCACGGCAGGCTCGATCGGCGCGTCGTCGAAGACGGGGGACGAGGCCGGGGCTGACTCGGGCTGCGCGGGCGCGTCCGCCGGCTCGTCGGCGGGCTCCGGGTCGCCCGGGTAACGGAAGACCGTGAAGGAACGCTTGCGCGGGGCCGCGTCGCCGTTTGGGGACGAGGCCTGCTCGGTCACCTCGGGGGCGGCCGCGAGGGCGCGGGCGGCTCGCTCGGGCAGCGCGGGGCGCTCGGCGGGCTGCGAATCCTCGTCCTGGGCGACCGGCGGGGCTGCGGGCGCGACGGGTTCTTCGCGTCGGATCGGCGTCACCGTCGCAGGCTCGGGCCAGCCTGCATCCTCGGGTTCGTGCGCGGGCTGCAGCTCGGGCGCGCGGGCGGGTTCCGGCCAACCGGTGTCAGCCGGCTCGGGGTGGCCCTGGGGTGCCGCCTGCGCGGCGGCCTCATCAAAAGGGGGCGGCTCCGAGACCCAGCCTCCGGGCTGGGACGGCTGCGAGGCATGGCCGGTATGCGACGCCTGGGCCGACGGGCCGGTCGTCGCCGGGCCGCCCGAGGCCTGCCCAACCTGCGCGGACACGCTCACGGTCAGGCCGGTGACCTCATTGATGGCCTTTTCGACGTCGGCCGCGCGAGGGCCGCGCGAGAAGGCGTTCACCATGGCCTCAACCGGGAAGAGGAGGACCACGCGGGAGCCGTCGACGGCGCCCAGCTGGGCGTTGCCGCCGACCATCGACCACGTGACGCGGCTGATGGAGGACAGGCGCTCAACGACCTCGTTCCAGCGGCCACGCAGCATGTCGGCGTCGCGGCCGGAAGCCGAGGCCTCTGCGCGGGCGGGCGCCTCCGAGCGCTGCGGCGCGGCGGATTCGTGGCTCTGCTGCGCAGGAGCGTCAGGGCGCGGCGCGGCCTGCGCGGGCGCAGCCTCGCGGGCGGGCGCGCTGTCATGGGTGGCCTCGCGGCGCGGGGCTTCCTGTCGCTCGGCCTGCGCGGGCACGGAGCTCGACTCCGGGGCCGCGGGCTTCTGCGCGGACCAGTCGGGGCCACTGCCCCACGCGGGCACGCCCTGGGGGGCGGGCGCCGAAGGCGATGCGGGTGCCTGAGGAGCGGGGGCCGAGGCCTCGGCGCGCTCCTGCTTCTTGCGGGCCAGGGCCTCGCGGGCTTCGCGGGCGCCGAAACGACCCGAGGAGGCCTCGGACGACGGCGCGGAAGCCTCTCGCGGTGCTCCCCCACCGGTCATGCCGACCGTGCCCTGCACGGGTGCCTGGGTGGGGCCGGGGGCGGGCACGAGGATGCGCCCGACGAGGAGCTCGAGCTGCAGGCGAGGCGAGGTCGCGCCCGTCATGGCGCGCAGGGCCTCGTCGGTCAGGTCGGCTGCGCGGGACAGGCCGTGCGGCCCCCAGTTCTGGGCCTGGCGCTGCATGCGCTCGAACTGGTCGTGCGGGGTATCCGCCAGGACGTCGCGCGCGC
>CAUTDS010000040.1:0-19529 GCA_963537175.1 uncultured Actinomycetes bacterium | reverse complement strand
GTAGTGCAAAACCCCCACCGCTCCCCAGTTCACGAGCACAAATGTGAAGAAAGCGGGCCACGGCGCCCAACGATCTGGATAGGTTATGACGATCGGGATAGGATAATAAGCTATCCCGATGCGCATAACCTATCCCGATGCGCATAACCTATCTGGATACTTGCCCCCGTCCGGAAGCACCTCCCGACGAGCAGATCAACAGCACTGCCACACCACGTGATTCGGCAGCCACGACGCGCCACACGGCGACACGAAAGCCGCCACGCGGGTCGCAGAACCTACAGCTTGAAACGCTCCGCAACGACCGGCTTCAGGGACACGGCCCGCTCGCGCGCGTCGGTGTCGCCGCAGGCGGCTAGCCAGTTGGCGAACATCAGGTGCCCGGACTGGGTCATGACGGACTCGGGGTGGAACTGGACTCCCTCGAGGGGCAGGGAGCGGTGGCGTACGCCCATGATGATGCCGGACTCGGTGGTCGCGGAGACTGCGAGCTCGTCGGGCATAGTCGCGGGGTCGATCGTCAGCGAATGGTAGCGGGTGACGGTCAGCGGCGACGGCACGCCCTCGAAGACGCCGCGCCCGTCATGCGTGATGACGGAGGTCTTGCCGTGCATCAGCTCGGGCGCGTGCCCGACGGTCGCGCCGAAAAGCTCGCCAAGGGACTGGTGCCCTAGGCACACGCCCAGCATCGGGATGCCGTGCTCGGCACAGTCGGCAATGGTCTGCAGGGAGGCGCCGGCGCTCTTGGGGTCGCCGGGTCCGGGGGAGATGAGGACGCCGTCGTAGCCGGCCTCGAACCAGGCGGGATCCACGACGTCGTTGCGCACAACATCGACAGTCGCTCCCAGGTGGCGCAGGTAGCCCACGATCGTGAAGACGAACGAGTCGTAGTTGTCGACGCAGAGGATTCGTGCCATCGCGGGTCCTTTCATGTACGAGGCCGTGGCCCCTTCTCCGGCATCCATCGTAGGGCGCTCCCCTAGTGGGCGCGCGGGCGCTGTCCGCTCTCCGGGCGCGCGAGCGCGTACGGCGCAACCCAACCGACGTCCCGCGGATACGGCACGAGGCCGGGTCTCCCCGGCCTCGTGCCATCTGCAAGCGAGCGGCTCAGGCTCAGCCGACGGAGGACTGTCCCAGCTCCAGGTAGGACTGGACCCAGGGGTAGACCCAGGTGAACAGGGCGGCGACCGCAGCGCCAATCAGGATGAGGGATTCAATGACTTTGAACCAGGTGGGGCCGGGCAGGTGACGGAAGATCCATGCGTACATGTGGGGTCCTTCAGTTCGTGGGTTCGTCGACGAGTTCGGCGGGGACGCCCGTGTCCTTGGGGGTCCAGGATTCGAACTTGAGGTGGACGATGTAGCGCTGCCAGTTGCCGTATTCGGGGTGGCAGGTGGTCATGGTCATCCAACGCTCGGTGGGGGTTTCGGACCAGGAGACATCGTCGATGACGGGGGCGACGACGCGCATCTGCGTGGGGTCGGTGGCGTCGATGATCTCGGAGGAGACCATGGAGTAGACGAGGTAGTGGTCGTCGACTTCCACGACGACCTTGTCGCCCTGGGTGAGGCGGTCGATCCAGCGGAAGTTGTTGCCGTAGGTGCGGCGGTGGCCGGCAACGGAGAAGTTGCCGACGCCGCCGGGCTGGGTGGTCATGTCGTAGTGGCCGGCCCATCCCTGGTCGAGGACGTAGGAGGTGGTGCCTTCGGCGAGGGGGATCTTCATCCAGTCCCAGGTGGGCACGTGGACGAGGCCGTAGACCTCGCCGTCGCCGACTTCGCGGTCGAAGGCCGGCGGGTCGTCGGTGCGTACTTCGCCGAGGGTGCGCTTGGAGGGCTGGTGCTCTTCTTCGTACGAGGCGATGGTCTGGGAGACCTGTCCGGCGACCTCGTAGGTCGTCCAGTAGAGCTGCCAGACGGAGAAGAGGCCGACGATGATGGCGAAGGTGATGAGCAGTTCGCCGACGACACCGACGATGTTCCAGAAGATGTTGGAGCGCTTTTTCTTAGCCGGCGTGGTCGGGGCGACGTGTTCACCCATTCGGTTCCTCCACGGTTGCGTAGTTGACGGTCAGCGGGGTGGTGGCGGGCGCGAAGCTCAGGGAGTCTTTGGTCTGCATGTCCCACCCGAGGCCGTACTTTGTCACGTAGGCCTGATAATTCACCATACGTGGGTTTGCAGTAACCGTCGCGCGCAGGGTGGCAGGATCACCGATTGCTTGGATCACATAGGGCGGGGAGAAGCTGGTTCCGTCGACGAGGATGACGTTGCCGATGCAGCGGATGACGGTGCGCGAGGTGACGCGTACGCCCTGGACGGTCATGGCTTCGGCGCCTCCGCTCCACAGCGCGTTCATCGTGTCTTCGATGTCTTGCTGGTGGATGACGAGGTCGTTGGGGGTTGCGCCTTCGGGGATCTGTCCGGGGGGCGCGTCGCTGAGGGTGATTTGGACGCCGGGGCCGGTGACGGTTTGGGTGGAGCGAGCGGTGAAGACGTCTTCGTCGCCGGATTGTGGGGCTGCGGTGGTGTAGCTCTGGATCTGCGTGTCGAGCGAGGCAACCTCGTTTTCGAGGGCTTTGACCTGTTCCTGGCGGTTGCGTACGAGGGTGGACAGGTCGGAGGTTGCAGCGGGGTTTTTGCGTTCGTTGAGCGCGGAGACGGAGAAGAGGAGGCCGGAGGCGACGGTCACGGCGAGCACGCCAGCGACGTGGCGGAGTCTGCGTCCGTGCATCTTTCCCCCTTTCATGGCGCTGCGCTTTGGCACTTTCCACGTCCGAGACTACGCTAGTGTTGCGACTAATTCATCACCGCCGGGCGGTTTTCTTCCCGCGCGGGCCAGCAGAGAGGACCCGACGTGGCCGAATCCAAGAAGCGTAAGAAGAATGGGCACGAGGTTGAGGACGATACCGACATCCAGAACTGGACTGACGGTATTCCGCTTAGCCCCGCCTGGTGGGCGCCCACGTTTGTGGCCCTGATGATTCTGGGCCTGCTGTGGGTTGTCGTCTACTACATTTCGTCGGGCACGTACCCGGTTCCGAAGCTGGGCGCGTGGAACATTGCGGTGGGTCTGGGCACGATGATGGTCGGCTTCCTGATGACGCTGCGTTGGCGTTGACGGGGGCGCGGCGGGCGTGAGCCTGCCGTCTCCAGTGAGTGTGAGTGTGGGGCGTTCCGGCTGCGGCCGGGACGCCCCACTATTTCTATGGACGAGGCCGTGGCTGGCTACCGGGTCTCAGCCGAGCGAGCGGGCCACGGCCTCGTTCTGGGGTCACGGCCTGCTGAGCTGGACCCTCATGCCGGCGTCGTACATGCCGAGGAGGGAGCGCCCGGCGAGGCCGTCTTCGAGGCGCGCGGGGTGCGCGCTGGCGAAGGACATGACGGTCGTGGCACCGGCTTGCAGGATCGCGGGGGATGCCGGGGCGGAGGGGCCGAGGACGACGGTGTGGGCGTCGGAAGCGAGCGCGAGGAGGCGCGGCATGGTCTTGTTGACAAATGCGGATCCGGAGATGAAGACGTAGTCCATCTCGGGGAGCAGGTATTCGCATGCGGAGTCGGGGTAGTCGCCGTCAAAGACGTTGCGTTCGAGGATGTTGAGCTCGGCTGCGTCGGGCATGGCGGCGGCCGCGAAGGGGAAGTGCCCGATGACGGCGACGCGCTTACCGGCGACGAGGGGCGCGTAGGGGTGGAAGGTGCGTGCCCAGTTATTTTCCTTGCAGGGGCGGAATCCGTGGGCGAGGGCGCGCACGGGGTGGGAGTGGTAGGCGTTGACGGCTGCCATGCCGATGCCGGCGTCTTCGAAGTTCCAGGACTTGGCGAGGGCGGCGACGTCGCGCAGCGGGCGGCCAACGAGGTCGGCGGGGTCCTCGGTGGCGCGCGGGCGGGACTGGACGTTCATGCCGAAGGCCATGCCGACGCCGTCTTCGCTGGAGGCGACGCGGCGCCATTTGCCGTCGGTGAGGATCTGGGTAGCGGTGATGTCGGCGGGGATCTCGTCGATGAGCTGGTCGTACAGGTCCCAGGGGCTGGTCATGGTCTCTCCTGTGGGCGCATGAGGAAGGGCCCGGCATTATTTGCCGGACCCTCCCTATATTAGGTCATCCTTAGATGCCACGCGCCTGTCAGCTGTGGATCTGTCACGCGCCATAGACCTCGAGCAGGACGCGGAACGCGAGGGCGTTGAGCACGAGCATGCCCGCGATCATGCCGAGTGCAACGACCGTTTCACGCCGGTTCTGCTGCACCTGCGTGACGCCTGCGCGCGGGCGGGCCATGCGCACGAGGACCCACGTGGCGCCCACGCCGGCGATCGCCCCGCCAATGTGCCCCTGCCAGGAGATGCCGCTGACCATGAAGCCGTAGACGAGGTTGATGCCGAGCAGCGTCAGGATCGCGGTCGTGTCTGAGCCGCCCAGGCGCTGGAGGACGAACACGGCGCCGAACAGGCCGAAGACGGCACCCGACGCGCCGACCGTACTCACGAAGATTTCGGAGGGCTGGATGAGGCACCACGCGATGATGAAGGCGGAGCCGCCCAGCGCGCTGACCAGGTACAGCGCGAGGAAGCGCCACCGGCCCAGGACCGGTTCGATCGCACGCCCCACCCAGTACAGGGAGAGCATGTTGAACAGGATGTGCATGATGCCGCCGTGCAGGAACGCGCCAGTGAGGACCGTCCACGGGCGCGACATGAGGGTCGCGGGCACGAGCGCCAGGTCGAGCTTCGTCGAGGGCACGAGGAAGGTCACCGCGTACATGAGGACGCAGATCGCGATCATCGCGTAGGTGACGACCGGCGCTCCGGCCGCGGCCGCGCGCGAGGCGGAGCCCATCCACCGCTTCTTCGAGGACGTGCAGTCCACGCAGATCGAGCGGACCTCGGTGGGGATCGCGCAATCCACGCACATGGGCCGGTTGCAGCGCTTGCAGTAGTCGACGCTGCGCACGCCCGGGTGCCGCGGACAGTCGGGGGCGGCGCGCGGGTCCGAGCGCTGGCCGTAGCTCGGCATGCTCATAGCTTCCCTTTCGGCGGGGGTAAGGGACGAGGCCGGGGTACACCATCCCGGTCACTGCACGCAGCAGCGGGGGCGGCCCCGGCCTCGTCGATGATGAGGGGAGAGGGTCAGTCGACGATCTCGATAGAGTTGATGACCTGCTCCGTCACGGGGCGATCGTTCGCGCCCGTGGGGGTGGTGGCGATGGCGTCAACGACGCGCTTGGACTCCTCGTCGGTGACCTTACCGAAGATGGTGTGGTTGCCGAGCAGCCACGGGGTGGGGGCCACGGTGATGAAGAACTGGGAGCCGTTGGTGCCCTTGCCCATGCGCTTGCCGGCGTTGGCCATGGCGAGCAGGTAGGGGTCGTTGAAGTTCAGCTCGGGGTGAATCTCATCGTTGAACTGGTAGCCGGGGCCGCCGGTGCCGGTGCCGAGGGGGTCGCCGCCCTGGATCATGAAGCCGGGGATGACGCGGTGGAAGATGGTGCCGTCGTAGAGGGGACGGGAGGTCTTCTGGCCGGTCTTGGGGTCGACCCATTCGCGCTCGCCCTTGGCCAGGGTCACGAAGTTGTTGACCGTGTTGGGGGCGTGGTTGGGGAACAGTTCGACGGTGATGTCGCCGGCGGAGGTGTGAAGAATAGCTTTCATGACTGTAATGGTCGCATCTTTTCCTGGGTGTTTCCTGTCCGTCACACACATCACGCGAACCGGTGGGCTGCAGATCACAGCCCGTTGTTGCACAATAGGAGTGAGTGGCGCGTCCGCGCCCCTGTTTATTGTGGACAGAATCGGAGACATCATGGTTACTTCGCCGACTTTCGATGCAGAAAAGCTGCGCGCATCGTCTCAGCAGCTTCGCGACGCCGCTGCCATTTACGCCGGCAAGGTTGCCGTGCGGGCTGCCGATCTGGCTGGCCAGGGCGTCGACTGGGCCGCGCCTCGCGCCCAGGCCGCGCTGAATTCCGCGATCGAGCACGCGACCCCCGCGATCGAGAGCGCCGCCGCTCGTGCGCAGGCTGCCGCCGCGCAGGCCGGCCCGGCGATCGAGAACGCTCGCGAGCACCTCGTGGACGACTACCTGCCGCGCGCTTCCCTCGCCGTCAACCAGGCGGGCGCCGCGCTGTCGGCTCGCGGTTCGCTGTCGGAGCGCGCTCGTCGCGCGTCCGAGGCTTCGGCTGTGGCCCTCGCGACCCCCACGCGCAAGCGCCGCAAGTGCCGCGTGCTGCGCGCCTTCGGCCTGACGGCCCTGGTGGGCGCCGTCGCCGGCGCGGGCTACATCCTGTGGAAGCGTTCGCAGCCGATCGAGGATCCGTGGGCCGAGGAGTACTGGGCGGATCTGGACACGGATTCTTTCGTGCCGGACACCGAGGCTGAGAAGGCCACCTTCGAGGCTGGCGAGTGAATGTAACCTCTTGAGAGGTTTTTGCTTCGGGGGCCGCGGCGCGCTGCGCTGCGGCCCCCACTCATCGCCACCAAGCACCGGTTGGGTGAGGCACTACGTCGGAGCATTTTCTCCTCGTCATCGTCGACACTTACTCCGCATTTTTGCGCGCTTTGCCGGATGGTCATATGATGAACATCATCTCATTGACGTCTGCAGGCCGCGCCTGCGCTTGTTACGCCCGGAGGTTTTCGTGGTCGACGTGAGCTTCAGCTCCCAGAATCATGATCAGACGCGCCAGGATGGAGCCCTTGGAGCGGAGTCTTTCAACACAGCCGCTCAGGCCGCGCGGGAGTTTGCAGACGCTCAGGTCGCTGACGTGTGGGGCACCGAGTCTGGCGTTGAGGCCGCTCGGCAGGCACTGCAGGACGCCTACAACGCCGCTCGGGAGGGTTTCGCCTCCGAGGGCGATAAGCTCCTTGATTTCGACCTGAAAGTTCTCGAAACCGAGGAGGACTTCAAGAAGACGGAAGACGAGGTCATGCGTAAATTTAAGGGTGAAGAGGCCGACATAGCCTCCATTCCTTTCCTCGCTTCTCTCAGCACCTTGCTCGGCGCTCCGGTCAGCCAGGCTGCGGGAACGCTCAATCCCACTTCCACGACGCCTTCGTCATCAACGACCTCGACAGGCTCACAGGGTAGTAACAATCCTGTTGTCGCTGGCAGTTCTGACTTCTGAGAATAGGGAAGGATACTGCAGTGGTTCACAGCCCGATGTACAAGCGCCTCATGCAATTCGTGGAGGACGCGAAGGCAAACGAGTCTCTCGCGAACCTCGATCTCAAACACCGCACCACGATGGATGCGATTAACGAAGCCGAGCGACGCTTGCAGCACTACCGCGCATACCAGGGTTTCCAAGGACAGACCGGCACCGCCATCGACAAGTGGCTCGCAGATGCTGAGCAACGCTTGCAGGAGTGGCGCGACTCCTACCTCGCGACCGCTCAGGTCGAGGTGGAGATGCGCCGGGTCATGCAGCACGCCCGCGAGGAGGCAGAGATGCTGTCCCCCGTGCTGGTCGACTCCAGGCTGGACGCCTTGCGTGACATGGCCGAGGTGACGATCCCCGTTGCGCAGAACTTCGGTATTTTCGGGGCCGGCGTCAACGCCGTCGCCTCGACCGGCGCGGCCGTCTACGATGCCGTCGCCGCTCAGGCCAACGCACAGCGCGAGGCCAACTCAGCGGACATCCTTCGGCGCCTGAACGACTCCATGCGCGAGCTGGCAAACCACGCTCGCGACGTACACTCAAAGCAAACGCGGTCCCGGAAGGACAAGACTCGCGGAATCACAGACTATCCGTCCGTTTCTGCCCCGTGGGTGACCAAGGAACTTCAGAACGGCAACAAGTCGGTATCCCCGGACGATCCCGGCGTGTACCCGGGGGATCGAAGCAGCGGCTACGGACGCTCGGACCTGCGCGGGGCTAATTCCGGCCTTTACCCCGGCGGCTTCGATGACCCCAGCGTGGAAGGTGCGGACGCGGAGCAACTGCGCAAGATGCAGTCCCAACGCATCGCCGACAAATTCTCCAAGGAGGGCGAGCTGGGCAGCCGCAGCAAACCCATCACGGACCCGCAGGACCTCATGGGCATCGACCTGATGCACACCCGCATCGGCGGCGAGCGCTACGCCAACGGCGCCGTCGGCGGCTACACTCCGGCTCCCCCCACCGACCGCGATCACCCCCTATGGCGCATCAATGGCGGGCCGTCGACGCGCTTCAACTCGTCCGGACATCTCAGCCACGCTGGCCTCGCTGGCGCAGGTGCAGGCGTCTTGGGCGCGGGCGCGCTCGGCGCGGCGGCACTCGGAGCGCGAGGCGCCTCGCGCCTCGGTTCCGGGGGAGCAGGGGCCAGCGGCGGCGCTTTGGGTTCCTTGGGCCGCAGTGGTACGGGCGGATTGGGCTCCTCGGGCCGCTCCGGCATCGGGGGTATCGGTGGTGGCGGACGCGGCGGCATCGGTGGCGGACGCGGCGGCATCGGTGGCGGCGGCCTGAGCGGCAGCGGCGCATCGGCCCTGCGCGCGGGTTCGTACTCTGGCAAGGGCTTTGGCTCCTACACCCCGCCCGCTGGCACGAGCGCATCGGGCGGGACGACCGGACTCACGGGCACGAACGGCGTAGGCGGAGCCGCTGGAACTGCTGGAAAAGCGGGCGGCAGCAGTGCCGCTGGCAGCGCTGCCGGCGCGGCCGGGCGGCCCGGCATGGGCGGCTTCATGGGTGCCGGTGCCGGCGCGGGCGCCGGTGGCGGCAAGGACGACAAGAAGGGCAAGCGGCGCAAGTACACGGCCTTCAAGTTCGAGGACGACGAGGACGATGCGCTGCCCCCCGGCTACGTCAACCCAATGTCGCAGACCTACGGCTCGGACAAGGACCTGAAGCCCGCCTCCCCGAAGGACGACGGATGGGATCCTCGCCAATGGTGACCACGAACCGCGCTTCCGATCGCCGCCGGCGGCTGCGCCTTGCGGGTGCGTGTGCGATGACCCTGGCCCTGGCGGCCGGGGCCATCGCCCTTCCCGCTGCCCCCGCTCACGCCGCCGACCCCATCACGGCCAGCGAACAGCCCTTCTACGCCTACTACAAGCTGGACCAGGCGCGCGCCAAGGGCTACACCGGCAAGGGCGTCACCATCGCCCTCATCGACGGCGAGGTCGACACCAGCGCACCCGAACTGGCCGGCGCCACCATCATCGACAAGAGCCCCTGCACCGTCATTTCCGGGACTTTCACCAAGAGCCACAGTACTGCCATAGCCTCACTCCTGGTCTCTAAGGTCTACGGGGTAGCCCCTGACGCCACGCTCCTGTCATACCGCACTACCTTCGCTTCACAAGATGACAGGGCGGGTAATGACTGCAACAGCCACAATGGAACTGGGGTGGAAGATCCAGCCTCGCTGATCAATCGCGCTATCAGTGACGGTGCGCAAATCATCAGTATTCCTTCGTCCGATGAAGGCACTGACGAGGCGACGAAGTGGGCGATCGCCCACGCCAATGCGCAAGGTGTCATCGTCGTATCGCCCATGGGCAACGACGCGAAAGACGAAACACTCGACACCTACTCGAAGTGGTCCGGCGTCGTGGGTGTCAGCGCCATCGACACCACCGGCAAGGTAGCCTCCTACTCCTCGTGGGGCCAAGGCACCACCGTCGCAGCTGTAGGCGGCCCCGTCGTCGTACACAACTACGAGAGCGGGAATAAAGGATTGACAGACGGAACTTCAAACTCCGTTCCCCTCGTTGCTGGTTTTCTTGCCCTGGCCAAGCAGAAGTGGCCCAACGCCACCAGCAACCAGCTTCTTCAGCTACTGACCAAGACAGCTCGGACCGATCAGAGCGGATGGAACACCTACGTCGGATACGGAGCCGTTGATCCCGGTGCAATGATCAACACCGACCCCTCGCAGTACCCGGACGAAAACCCGCTCATGGACCCGGCCCGACGCAAGGGCCCCACCACCGAGGAAGTACGCCAATACATCGACGGCCTCGTCAATCCCCGCGACATCGCATTCGACGATTCGTACACCTACCGCGGGGCCGACGAAAGCGTCATCAGCAACACCGACGCCGGCGTGCCAATCCACCTGGGCACCAGCCCCCGCTACCACGCCAAGTAGGACAGAAAAGACCCCGCGTCACCGCCGTGTGGTGGTTTGACGCGGGGTCTTTCGTCTCTTGGGATCAGCTCTTCGACGAAGAGTTCATCGTAGCAACCACGATCGCTATGACGACGGAGATCAGCACCAGGATGAGGCCGATCGGCGTGAGGTAGAACAACATGGCGACTGCGAGCCAGTACATGCCGTCTCCGCCATCGCCATGATTGCCGGGAATAAGGTCAATGACACCCCAGGCAAGGAAGGGCGAAACCGCAAGCAACAAGCCGACTACAAGCAAAATGACCGACAGCTTATATGACGGGCGACGACGGGCCGGCACCGCAGGTCCGTAGGCCACAGGCCCCGGCTGCCCGAAGCCCGGTTGCATCCCGGCATCCGGGGGCATCTGCACCCAACTCTGCTGCATTGCGGGCTGCATTGCTTCCTGCGGCAGATACTCCGCCTGCGGGGGAATAGGCACTTGTTGGCCAACGTATCCCGGGATAGCGTTCGGGTCGGGGACCTGGGGATTCGGTGTTGTCACAGGTGTTCCTTGGGAGCGATGGTGGAGGAGCAGAGGTCGTCGGATGAGAAGATTCTAGAACAACGAGATGAGGTAGAAGAACCCGTAGATGAAGAGGATCAGAAGAGCCACGAGGCCGATGAGCGTGAGCGGTGCAGCGTTCATGAGCATGCCTCGGACGACGTAGCCACGCTCGATACGGTCCTTCGTCTGCTTGAGCGCAATGCCGCCAAGAACGAGTCCGATAATGTTCACTGCGACAACGGGGATGCAGAAGAATGGGGCAATGAAGATGAAGCCAATCGGAGCCAGTTCCAGCGTGTGCTCACCCCTCGGAATCAGCACGTACACCAGCGTCCCGAGGATGACTAGCGCGAAGACGACAAGTCCGGTGATCCCGAATCCGCGACACGCTGCTCCTAAGGCATTGCCCCGGCTACGCCCAGGTACGCCGGTCTGCTGGGGAGCCTGCGCCGGATACCCGTTCAGGCCGGAACCCGGATCATGAGGCATTGTCATCATCGGTCCTTCACTCGTTGTTCGTTGCGCCTGAGTAGCCGCTGGACGGGGTTACCGCGAGCGGCTCCGGGCCGCACACACCAGGATGAGCCCACAGACTGCCAGCATCAGGCCGAAGGGGACCACGTACAGAAGAAGTGCGACGCCGGCCCAGGCGAGCCCGTCCCCACTATCCCCATGGTCTCCGGGGATGAGATCAATCGCGATACAGCCAACGATCGACGCCACGATGAGGACTGCACCGAAGACGATCAGAATGATGCCACCGATGCTCCGCCTTTTCTTTGGGCGAGGCGCGGGTTCCTGGCCCGGATAGCCAGGCTGTGCGGCAGGCACATACCCCTGGCCCGGATAGCCAGGCTGTGCGGCAGGCACATACCCCTGGCCCATCGCACCGTTCACAGGCTGCGCGCCCCATTGAGTGGGTGCTGCACACTCCGGAGGATATCCCGGAGCGGGATGCGAGTCTGGGAGGTACGGATTCGGGGTTGTCACGGTCGGTCCTTCACGTGTTGATGGTGTGCCCATGCGGGCCGCGATCACAATCCTAAACGAGCGTAGGCTCACGCCATGTTTCGACAGTCACAGGACCTCGGAGCGACTCTCTTAGTCAGACATGTACACCCAGTACAGCACCCCGTACAGCACCCCGAGGATGATCCACGGCAACGCGTTGAGCAGAAGGACGTAAAACGCTCGTCTCACTTCCTGAAAGTTGTTGCACCGCAACAACTCGATGAGACCAAAGATTCCCCCGAGGACATTGATGACGAAAAGGGCTAACAAGCCGAATATCCAGAACAAGCCGGCGCCGAATCCGTATTTGCGCACCATTTCGT
The DNA here is from genome assembly GCA_963537175.1 of uncultured Actinomycetes bacterium. Lineage (GTDB taxonomy): Bacteria > Actinomycetota > Actinomycetes > Actinomycetales > Actinomycetaceae > Pauljensenia. Next base: position 7,599 of record CAUTDS010000040.1, on the reverse strand, counting down.
CCGCGTCTGCCGTGTAGATGTAATAGATGACCGTGAGGACAATGGTCAAGAGAATCACGACCCAACCACCGAGGCCAGCCACCAGCGACAGCACCCACGTGCCTCGTCTGCGAACGGGAGGACGTGCTTGATGAACGTCGCCTCCGGGAGCGACGCCGGCCACGAACTGAGGGTAGGTGACAGGCTGTGCCGCGGCACCCTGCGCAGGAGATTCATGCGACGCACTCATCAGTCGCCTCCTTTGTTACAAAAGGGTGTTATTTCCATCCGAACAGCCACTCAGCGACGCCTACTCCCAGCACGCCGTAGGCCCAGACAATAACGAGGACGGGGCTCAGGCACAGGACCACTCCGCACAGAGCGGCGCTGCGCTGTTTACTCGACACGTCTGACTCACCCAGCTCTGCCCTGGCAATAACGAGGCCGGTGAGACTCAGACAAGCGGTGAGTCCGCCGCCGATCATCGCAATGACACGGTTGTAGACGAAGCCGTCAACCGGACGGAGGCCTGGGCCGAGCAAGACCACTATCTCGACGATGATCACAGCGGCAATAGAGATCGCGGTAACGATCCAGGCACCGACGCCACATCTGACGGGCGTCCACCTTTTGCGGGGCGTGCTGGGATACGGCTGTACCCCACCACTTTCAAGATCCGGAGCCTCCATGCCCTTCCCTCCACAAGTATTTCAAGAATTGAGATTAATGGAGAGGGGGTATTAATGCAAGGAGGAACGAGCGGGGATAGCGCTCTACGCAATTGAGCCAAGAACCACCAGAGGAAGGAACAGAAGACACAAGCACAGGGGTCCATTCAGGATGATTCCCCACGTAGCGAGTCGCTGCTCCTCCTCACTATCGGCGCGTCGATACGCTCGTATTCCCATGATCACACCCGTCAGCTGGGCAATGCCCACCGGGACGGACACGAGGATGAAGGCGATCACGACAAACATGCCGAGCAGGAACGAGTCCTCCGGCGTCGAAGTAATTTCGCCGAGCATCACAAACAGGCCGACGAGCAACGCTCCACCCATCACCAGCAAGCCCGCGACTCCCACCCCAACCGATTTCGCACCCGCGCTGCTAAAGAAGCGCTCAAACAGGGAGAAACAAGCAAACAGGACCGCTCCGCCACACACAGCGAGGAGACTGACGAGGCCGACCGGGTCGCCGACAATACCTGCGGCAGGGATGATGCCGGCGCAGCCAAGGAAGAAAGCATTCACACCCACTCCCAGCGCGCAGCGCCCAAGCTCCGCGCGCTCCTCGGCGTACCTTCGCCCCACGAACCCGGCGATGACACCCGCCAGATGAATGGCCCCCGCGACGCCGGCTACGGGCAGGACAGAACGGATGAACTCATCGTCGCTCATCACCGCAGAGCCACCGGGAATGACGAGGTGAGCACGGGCGTTCATCTCGTCAAAAACCGAGGTTGACAGGACGATGAAACCCCCGATGATTACGGCAAGTCCCGCGAGTGCGCAGGCCAAGGACAGCCTGCGCGTCGTTCGCAAGACTCCTTTGTCAGGCACAGGTGCGGGACCGCTGTGGTCAGTCATGGCTTTCTCCGTCCGGCGATCGTGTCAGGCCTCCACCCTATCGAGGGGACACCGAGGCCGCGCGGCGCGCTCACCCGAGGAGGGTCCGCAGCACCTGGGCGACCCCGGCCTCGTTGTTGGAGGGGGCAATGAAGCGAGCGGCCTCGAGGACATCTTGCGAGGCGTTGGCCATCGCGAAGGACAGGTCCCCCTCGCTCATCATCGACAGGTCGTTTCCGGCGTCGCCAAAGACGGCGGTCTGAGAGCGGTCAACACCGAGGAAGCGCTGCAGGTCGCGCACGGCGCTCCCCTTGTCGACGCCTCGGATCTGCAGGTCCGCCCAGTTTGCGCCGGAAATCGCGTACTGGTGGGTATCGGCGAAGTTGGCCAGGGTGGCCTCCGCGAGCGCCTCAACCGGGCCAAGGACGAAGACCGCGAGCTTGACGATCGCGTCGTCGATCTCGCCGGCCTCGATCGCGTCGATGATGGCGATCTGATCATCCACGCGCTTGGTGCGGTGATAGTAGGGCAGAACGCCGTCGACGAAGCGGTCGTCGGTGCGCTCGACGTAGGCGAATTGCTTGCCGCACATGACCAGGCCGCCGTCGATCCCATCCGGACCCGAGGTAGCTTCGCGGACGAGACGGACTGCCTCGCGCATGGTGGGGGCATCGAGGGGGCTGGAGGAGACCTCGACGCCATCGCGCATGACGATTCCGCCGTTCTCGCCAATGACGGTCATGCCGGGGCGCCCGGGGAACATGTCGATGAGGGTCCACACCTGGCGGCCGGACGCGGGCGCGAAGGTGACGCCGCGCGCGTCCATCTGGTCGAGCAGCTCGTCCATACCGGGCGGAAAGTTCTTGTCATCGTCCAGGAGGGTGCCATCCATGTCGACGGCGGCCAGGCGCAGGTCGGCGCCCGCATAAAGCGCGGGGTCAGTGGGGGTCATCATAGGTCCATTGTGCCCGACGGGAGGCACGGGTGCTTGCGACCTACGACGAGGCCAGGGCAACCTCACGTGACCTCGTGAGGTACGCGCATGGTCACTCTGAGCGCTCCTGATCCCTGTCTTTACCCTTTTCGAAGAGGCGAACGAGGAGGGCGCACAGGAATGCAAGCAAGCCGAACGGGGCGACGAAGAGCAGCGCGGAGAGGAAGGCCAAGTTTATGGCGACTGCGGGCGGGTTACCGTCCGGATCAAAAAAGCTGGCAAGCCAGGCCAACGGCGGCAGGTACAACATACTTCCGGTGAGGACGAAACCCAGGATGACGCAGACGCGCACCACGCTCGAACCCCGGCGCTGTTTCTCGCGGACCAACTCGCCCGCGTTGTCCGCAGATCCATCGGCTAGATTAGCTCGCGTCACCTCATCGGCGGCCTTTCTTTCACGACTTTTTGCTGCCGTCACGTCGACAGCCAGCGCTAGGAAGGCAACAAATAGGACGGGGGCAGCAAGCAGAAGAAATCCGACGAGGAACACGACACCTCCAGATGATGGAACCGAGGCCGTCACGACCCCCGTTCCATTCGGGGGACGTCGAGATCCTCTCAGAACCACCACCATAGCGCAGCGGCAACGGGGGCCAGCACGGCGGCCACGAAGGCCCCGACGCGCGGGAACAACAACCGTTAGCGTCCCCGCTTTCTCTCCTCTTCCCGCTGGGAGAGCTTCGCAAAGAAGGCGTACAGGAACGCAAGGAGACTGAACGGAGCGACGAAGAACATGGCAAAGAGGCCGATCCAGCTTCCCATGCCATCCCGCTCACCGCTAACGGCATCTATCAGTTCGGCTATCAGCGGCAGGTAGACCACACTTCCGAGGAGAACGAATCCCAGAATGATGCTGAAGCGCGCAACGTTCCCGTCGCGGGCCCTCGTTATCCTCTTATCGATGGCCAGAGCCGCCGATTGAATCAACAGAATGATACCGACTACTGGAAGGATGTAGAGCGGGAGGAGCAAGCCCTCCCAGGGCATGAAGTTGCTATCAAATACCCTCTGTGCTGCATTCAGACCAAGCACAACCAACACGGGACCAACAGTGAACGCCAGGCCGACTCTCGCGCACGTCCCAGCCCAGCTTTTCTCCTTCTGCGGTCGCGTTGCACCGCCTCGCAGCTGAGGATTCTGACTCTCGTCGGCCGAGATGCGAGCACTACCCTGCGCAGAGTCGCCGTCAGCGGCTGTCACTGCCTCGTTGCCACTCATGTCAGATCCTTTCACTACCCACCGGGGTTGGCTCAGAACCACCACCATAGCGCAGCGGCAACGGGTGCCAGCACGGCGGCCACGAAAGCACCGACGCACCTACGTTCGCACGCCGCATCGGACCGTTTCGCTATATGTCGAGACTACCGATAGCAAACATACTCAGCCTCACAAGAATGTAGCCAATGACCATGATCACGGGGGGAACGACGTACATGCGCGCCGACTCTGCATGTTGTCGACGCGCTGCCTGCACCCACATAACCCACTCGGCAATTCCGACGCAGTATGCAAGAAACACCGCCGGCATACCAAAAAGCATGCATGGGATGAGGAGAAGACCCGGAAGCCAATACGAACCATCGCCGTTATCCGAGTGATCTCCAGGCTCTAAATTAATCAGGAATGTCATGACGCTCGGAGCAAGAAGCAGCAGCAGCCCAATGACAGCAAAGATGATCCAAATTTTGGGAACCCACGGCTTCTTTGGAAGAGGTTGTGTCGGCGGTGGTTGCAACACCATTGCCTGTTGCGGCCAAGCAGGATTAGGCAACACACCACGAGGCACCCCATCTTGCGTGAGACCGGTGGTCGCCACCCCGGCAGGCATCACATGTTGGTCTTTTTCATCCATCATCAAACCTCCTCGTTCGCAATGTGAATGAATCTAACTAGAACCACCAAAGCGCAACGGCCGCGGCAAGCAGCATCGCGACCACGAAAGCACCGATGCGCGCGAAGCGACTGGCCCCCATGGACCGTGGGCATCTCGTCGAGGCCGACAGGGAGAAGATTTCTTCATCGAGAGCCGCTCGCATCTGTGGGCGCACGGCGGGCGGGTATGAGGGCGGCGCGGGGCGCCGGCGACGCGCGGCTGGCCTGGTGACCTGCGCTCCTCGCGCGGCCCCACCGACCCCCTCCGCGTGCGAGTACTGGGAAGGCGAGCGGTACACGATGTCTCCATCGACTATTGCGGTGTGAATGGCGCAATCCTAGCACCCATGAGGCGCGCGTCACATGCATTTGATTTCTTTTATTTCAAACAATTTGACCGGAGCCGCAAACCAACAAACGGCTTGCACCCCCTTACAAAATGAGCCGACTATCACGCCATGCATTAGTCTGGTCATGTTCGTTCACAGCATCGAACGACCCTACGTTGAGGAGAGAATCATGAGTCTGGAAGATCTGGCCAAGAAGGCTGAAGAAGGCTTCGAGAAGGTCGTTGACGCGGCCAAGGAGAAGGCTGAAGAAGCCAAGGACAAGCTCGCCGAGCTCGCTGGCGACGCCAAGGACAAGGCAGAAGACGCCAAGGACAAGGCAGCGGAGGCCGCCGAAGACGCCAAGGACAAGGCAGCGGAGGCCGCCGAAGACGCCAAGGACAAGGCAGCGGAGATCGCCGAAGACGCCAAGGACAAGGTCGAGGACGTCAAGGACGAGCTCGAGAAGTGAGTCACCAGAAGGGGGGGCGAACCAAGAGGTTCGCCCCCCTTCTCCATACACTCACGCCCCGACGGTTTTACATTCCCCCGTAGCTCGGACCACGCGACTAGCGACGAGCGCTCTACTCCCGCCCCTCGCGCACGCCCGCGAGGATTCGGCGGCGCAGCGGGACGGTCGCCTCGGATGCAACGACGATGAGAACAACGCCCACAATCGCCGAGGCGAGCGCAATAATGAAGCCCTTTCCCGCACCCGCCGCAAGCATCGGCGACATGAACACCATGCCGAGCAGCATCGAGCCAACGATCATGACGAACGCGGGAATCGCGACCTCGAGGCGACGGCTGCGGTCCATGAAGCCGCGCGGCGACCCCATGTAGGACAGGGCGCGCACCTGGTCGGCGGAGTCGAGGACGCGGATCGACTGGTTGACCGCCGTCGACACGGCGCCCAGGGCGAGGGTAATCGCGAAGGTCAGCAGCATGCCCCTGTTGATGTCGCCGATGACGATAAGCGCGATCTCGTCGGTCCTGTCCCCGCTCATCGAGATCGCATCACTCGCCGGATACATGATGCCCACGAGGAACCCGACGAGGGCCACCGCCCCGAAGGAGCGCCACACGGCCCGCGGGTCGTCGGCCATGCGTCGCCCGGCCACCATCATCTGGGGGCTGCGCGAGGCCCAAGCCATCAAGCGCCCCATGAGGCTGATCGACCAGACACCCACCAGGTTGACGATGAGGAAGATCGCGCCCATGAACCCCAGGAATACGGCCATGCCGATGGCGGTTCCCAGGTTCATTGCGAGGGTGCCAACGCTCAGCCAGAGGACGAGGAGGACCAGTCCAAGGACGGGGCCAACCGCGCTCACCCGGCCCGCCTGAGTGCGGCGTGCGACACCCAGGGGTGTGATCGCGACCTTGCGCATGGCCAGCCACGAGGACAGGGCGGCCAGGAGGATCATGGCGAGCCCCTCGACGAGGAGGGCCACTACCCCCACCCACATCTCGCTGACCCCCATCGGGCGTCCCTGGAAAGACAGCGCACCCCACGCGGGCAGCGTCACGGCGTACAGGATCGAGCCGACGACGACGCCAACAACCGCAAACACGCAGGTTTCGAGGATGCAGGCAAGCTTCGTCTTGCCCGGCGCGAGGCCGACGAGGCGCAGGACCGCGAGGTCGCGCTCACGCCGACTCATACCCAAGCGCGCGGCCGCTGCCCCCATCGAGATGATGGGGACGACGAGCAGGGTAGCCGCAAAGTACGCGAGGATCACGTAGAAGGACGCCATCCCGTCGAGGCTTGAGGGGTCGTCGGCCGTGGCGGACGTGGCCGCGACGGCGGCTCTCGCCCCGAAGGCCATGACGCCGCCGGTGACCGCGAGCAGGAACGCGTGCGGCAGGGCGAAAGCCGCGACCGTGAGGACACTCGTCGCCCGATCGCGCGACCGCAGCAGTGCCCCAGCGGCGGTACGTACCGCGCTCATCGGGCCACCCCCTGGCCGGAGGTTCCACTGCCTCGTCCCTCGAGGGAGATGCGACCGTCCCGCACGTGGATCGTGTGCGGCAGGCGCGCGGCAACGGCGGGGTCGTGGGTGACGAGGACGAGGGATGCGCCGGTGGAGGCGCAGGCGCTCGTCAGGAGGGACATGACCTCTCCGCCGGTTGCCTGGTCGAGAGCGCCCGTGGGCTCATCCGCGAAAATCACCGAGGGATTGGTGGCGAGCGCGCGCCCGATCGCGACGCGCTGAGCCTGGCCGCCCGAGAGCTGGCCGGGTCGGTAGGGGCCGGCACCGTCGAGGCCGAGGTTCGTCAGAATCTCGCGTGCGCGAGCGATCGCCTGCGATTTCGGCGTTCCCGCGAGCATGAGGGGCATCGCGATGTTCTCTTCCGTGGGCAGCTCGGGCAGAAGCTGGCCGTCCTGGAACACGAAGCCGAAGCGGCGCAGACGCAGGTTAGAGAGCACCCGCTCCGACATGGTCGTCATCTCTTCGCCATCCAGGGTGATGGACCCTGAGCTGGGGCGCAGCACGCCCGCCAGGCAGTGCAGGAGGGTGGTCTTACCGGAGCCCGAGGGGCCCATGATCGCCACCTGCGTGCCCTGGGGGAGTGTCAGGTCGACGCCTGCCAGGGCGTGGACGGGCGTGTTCCCACGCATGTATGTCTTCGTCAGTGCTCGGGTCACCAGACCCGCCGTGTCGTGTGTCATGTTTGAACGATAGGCCCGCAGCCCCGCGCGTTTCTATGAGGGGCTGCCCTGGTCACCCCCTGAGAGTCCCCCGACATCGACGCCGCAGTTGCTACGTTTGACGCATGAACCGCGCCCTGGATCCCCTCGCCGCCCAGCTGCTGCTACGCGCCTACGCGCGGGCCACGAACATGCTCATCGCGGGGCGTT
>CAUTDS010000039.1:0-19582 GCA_963537175.1 uncultured Actinomycetes bacterium | reverse complement strand
ACTTCCGTCAGGACCAGATCGTGTACGACGCGGAGGCGCTGCGCCGCGAGCTGTGCGGGGATGACCCGTGGACGACGCTCGGCCAGTCTTTCGGTGGTTTCATCACGACCTCGTACCTGTCGCTGGCGCCTCAGGGCCTGAAGGCCAGCCTGATCACGGGAGGCCTGCCCGGCCTCGTCCATGTGGATGACATCTACCGCCTGACGTATGAGCGGACGGCGGCGCGCAACCGCGTGTACTTCCAGCGCCATCCGGGCGACGAGCGCACGGTGCGCGAGCTGTGCGCGCACCTGGCGGACACGGAGGAGACGCTGCCGACGGGCGAGCGTCTCTCCCCCACGCGCCTGCGCATGATCGGCATGATGCTGGGCGGACAAGGCAACACGGACCAGCTGCACTACCTGCTGGAGGGCCCGTGGACGTCGGTTCGAGGCCAGCGCAGGCTTTCGTCGCAGTTCCTGGCGGCGATCGGCTCGCAGGTGGACGTCGCGCCGATCTACGCAGTGTTCCAGGAGTACATTTACGCGTGCGCGACGCCGGATCTGGTGGGCACGGCGACGGGGTCGGCGGCGGATCGCCTGGCCGAGGAGATTCCGGGCTTCGCGAAGGACGCGAACCCGCTGGATGAGAGCGAGCCCTTCTACCTGACGGGCGAGCACTTCATGCGCCGCGTGTTCGACGAGGACCCGGGCTTGGCGCCGCTGAAGGGCGTCGCACAGATCCTCGCGTCGACGACGGAGGCGACTCCCGTGTATCTGCCGGACGTACTGGCGCAGAACACGGTGCCGGTGGCTGCGGCCGTGTACTACGACGACATGTTCGTGCCGCGTGAGCTGTCCGTGGAGACGGGTGAGCTGATCGGCGCTCGCCACTACATCACGAACGAGTACCAGCACGACGGATCCGCCTATTCGGGCGGAAAGGTCGTCTCTCACCTGCTTGACCTGCTCGCGGATTGATCCGCGCGCTCCCGATTGAAAGGACTGGCCATGGCCGCCTCATCTACCTGTTCTTGTCCGTGTGCTGGCTCGGTGGACCCGACTCGGGTCGCGGGGTTTGTGGCGGGCGTGGGCGCGACCGTCGCCTGGTACGCCCTGCCTGATTACGTGCGTTCGCGTCCGTTGCGTGGTCTCGTGAAGGCGGGCCTGTTGGGGGTGCTCGGCTGGTCGATGGTGGCGCAGCTGCCGGAGGGCGCGGAGCTTCCGCCCTACGACGATGAGGACGTGGATTGCTCGAAGTCGTCCCCCGTGGCGGGCGAGGATCCGCTTGAGGGCGTGACGGAGGCGGATCCGGCGGAGCTGGCGGTTCTCGCGGGCGCGGCGCTGGGTTCGGCGATGATCACGGTCGGCGTGGAGCGCTGGCTGTTCCGCCGCGGTGAGGCTCGTCGCGCGCAGGGGTCCCGTTTTGCTCATACGAGGCAGGGGCTGGCCCTGGGCGGTCTGGAGGCCGCGTTGACCGCGTTGACGTTCGGCGCGGGGGCTGTGCGCGAGAAGCTTTCGAAGGGCTGACCTTCCGTCCCGCGCCAACGAGGCCGGGGCTCAGTGATCGGGTCCGTGCGCGTGAGCGTGCGGGCCCGACGCGTGTCAGAGGGTGCGTCCGGTGATGCGGCGCAGTGCTTGGCAGGAGCGCCAGGAGTTGAGGAGCCCCATGGCGAGGGGCAGGGAGACGAGGGCGGCGAGGAGCGCGGATTCAGTGGCGACGGCGATGCCACCGACGGCGAAGAAGCCGATGAACCAGGCCAGCTGCATGCGCGCGCAGGCGGTCATGACGGCGCCGTCTTGCCGGGCGGCGAGCAGGGCCGCGTGGGACTCGGAGAAGATGACGAGGTCTTCGTTGCCGTTCCATTCGCGGCGCCAGCGGCGGGCCACGATGAGGAGTGCGGCGAGGAGCACGAGGAGGATGAACCCTCCTCCGAGGATGAGGGCCAGTGCGAGAGCTGCGAGCGTTTCGAGGATCGTGTCGGGCATGGAGGAGAGCTCGACGATGGCGACGATGACGCTGAGGGAAACGATGAGGAAGCCGGTGACGATGCCGATGGCGATGTTGATGCGGCCCTGCGTTCGTTGACCGGCGCGCACGCGGTTGTAGCGGCGCAGCTGGTCGTTCCCCAGGCGGTAGGGCCGGGGCGCGGCATCGAATTGCAAGGGCTGACATGTCACGCCCTCACAATAGCCCTGTCCGGTAATTATTCGCGCCTTACAAAGCAACCCTCAGGCACGCAGTTAGACACTTTTTCGATGGTCAGGATGTGAGGATTCCTGGCCATTATTGCTGAACCTGCGCGGCGAGGGGGATCAGCGGGTGAGCGCCATCAGTCCGAAGAGGATGAGTCCCGCCAGCACGATCATGCGGACGAAGTCCATGACTGAGCTCCCCAGGTCCGGGAAGCGCTTACGCAGGATCCTGAAGGTCAGGCGCACGCCTCGCGGGAGGACGCGATTGAAGAGCGCAATCTGCGCAAACGTCATGAGGTAGCCGCTGAGCGACATGACGGCGTACAGGAGGAAGAAGAACAGCGCGAGCTCATCCGTCATGATTCGCAGGGTCGCGACGTAGCCGATTCCGCAGCCAAATCCCGCGAAAATGGCGAAAATCCAGGCTTTGTCAAGGGCGAAGGTCACGCGCTTGAGCATCCGCCCGTAGGCCTCGGCGACGGTCGACTCCATCTCGATGGCGTACGAGGAGCGCCCCGCTCCCTTGAGCGGGTGGGCCAGGGAGTCGTATGCGAACTTCGCTTCGGCCAGGTCCGGGGCGTTCGCGGTAGCGCGCCCGAAGGCCCACTGGGCGCCGTTGGGTTCGACGGGTGCCCACAGGTGCCCGTACGCCATGAGGAGTTCGACGTCGTTGGGAAGGCCGTCGGTGGCGATCTCGGAGACCGGGCGCGCCTCGTCGTAGCGTCCGAGGTCGACGAGGCAGAGGGTCAGCTCGCGGGCTATCTCTGCGGATTGGGGGTGCAGGCTCATGCCGGCCGAGGCCGTGGCCTCCGCGTCCGCGACGAGGCCTTGGCGGCGCTGGGCGCGGGCGATGAGCGCGAAGGGGTCGGCCATGTCGTCACCGTAGGCGCGTGCGCGCGTCGCGTACTCCTCACACAGTGGGTACAGGCCGAGGCGGTCGGCACAGGCCGCGGCCTGGACGTCGCGACGGTAACAGGCGTCTTCACCCACGACCTCGAGAGATTCGAGGATGGATAGGGTCGCGCGGTAGTCGTGGCGGGCGAGGGCCTCGTCAACGTCGGCGAAGGTGGGCGTCGTCATGGCGAACACGATACCGCCCCGCACGCGCCAGAGGTGACCTCGTCCACGACATGCAAACTCCCGCCACGTCACGGTATGGGAAAACCGCTCGCGACCTCGGGCGACGTCATTCGTCGGCGCTCTTCGGCCAGGTTTCGCTGCAGATTGTTAAACAACCGGAGTACGCTGACCAATAAGTGATGCGCAACACGCGCGCCGCTCGATTGTTCCAACGGAGTGAAGCAATGCCCCCCCTTCCAGCCACCTCAACGGTTCCCGAATCGGCAGGAACCGTAGAATTCGCCGAGTCCTTTTCGTGGGACTTTCCGGTTAAGGTGGACGCGATCCTGTCGCTGAAGGACCAGTGCGACAAACCGATCGCGGCACTCGACGAGGCCATTGGCGACGCGACGGCCGCCCGAGGGATGGTCGAACATCAGAGAGCCAGGCTGGTGGAGACCGTCGTCGAGCACCTGACGAATGTCATCTCCGCGAGCGAGCACGCACTGTCATGCTTCCGCTCGCTACAATCCGCCCTGGAGGACTACGGGGGTACCCTGAAACCCATCAGGACAGAGTTTCAGGCCATCATCTCCGACGCTACAGCAGCCGGACTAACGGTTTCTCAGGCCGGCACACAGGTCACCATCAGCCACCCGGCAGACGTTCCAGGAGGCATTGGCGTCATCTTTGCGTCGCTGCGCTCGCGCTGCGAGATCAATCAGAGGAAGTTCGCCTACGCGGAAACGCTGTTCGGTAGCGACCTCGCGGGCATCGACCCCACCGTCTGGGAGTCGACCCTCCTCCCCGTCTTCAACAAATTCGTCGAAACATACGGATTCCCCACGGGTTTGAATGTGCCAGCTCGCTTACCCGGCTGGGCGGACACCATGCGCAATACCCTCGCAGACGGGATCGAGTCACTCTATCTGCAAGCGAAGGGCGCCAAGTACCAGGCACCGGCCGGACTCAAGGACGCATCCCCCTGGAAGCAGATCACCGAGCGAGGAAACCTCAAGAACTGGAAAGTCCCGGGGGTGGACGCCGTCAAGGGCGGCAGCCGAGCGATCAAGACAGCCGACGCATTGCGCATTGGCGGCAAAGTCGCGGGCCGCGCCTGCGCGGTCCTCGACGGAGTCGTCAGCGCCTACGACAGCTACCAGTCGGACTCCTACCACCACCCGGAGATGGGACAGGGCGAGAAGGTAGCAAGAGCGGGCGTGACCGGAGCGCTGGCTGCTGGAGGCGGTTACGGCGGTGCTGTTGTCGGGGCAAAAATCGGCGCAGCCATCGGTGCATTCGGCGGCCCCGTCGGCATTCTTGCAGGAGGAATTATCGGAGGAGTCGTCGGAGGATTTATCGGCAGCAAACTCGGTCAATCACTCGCAACAGGCATCAACAGTGCTACTTATTCCGCTATACACGGAGGTGGACAACCCTCATGATCTGGGGAATCATCGGCATCCCATTTAGTCTCGCGATTCTAGCTATGTGGTATTGCGAGACTTATACGGATTCGCAATTTGGCCAGAATGCGCGCTTTATTAGCTCAGCAACACGCATGAACGACAAGTACCAATCAATCGGTACCCTTGCAACAGGAAGCACATTTCTTGTCTGCAGCTTTGTCGCAATCGGCAATGACGGAAGGTTTCCACAATCTATCCAACTGCCACTTATTGCAATAGCTTTGGCAATTATCATTACTGGTCTCGTCTGGTACTTTTCCCCGATACCCGTACCTCGATGGATCGACCCTCGGTACCAGTACATGAAGCGCCACGGCATGCTGGATGAGAACGGTGACCCCCTCCCGCAGTTCGACCTTTCAGAGGATAGCGAGGAGTCCGCTGACAACGATCAGGGCTGGGGTACGCCATGAGTCTGTCGACCTATTGGCTGATGCCTCCCCGATGGTCGTCATGCCCAAAGGAGGAGATCTCCTCGATCCTCGACCAGGCATTCGGGAGCGTCGACGACACACAGGATCGAACAGCAGACGGCGATCAGCATCCGGCCGAAGGGGGCGTTATTGCCCTCGCCATCGGCCCCACCGATACCGACTACGATTTCACCCCCACCCTCCTCGTGCTCGCATCCCCCATCCCCGCGAGCACCACACCCGCGCAGGCGCTCGCCGACTCGGCACAGTCCATGTCCGATCAGGTTCCCGGCTTTCGCATGCTGGAGGATTGCGAGTGGCCGGCGCAACCCGAATCGTCACACCTGCGCACGGGGATCTACATTCAGGGCAGCGTTCCCATCACCGCCTGCCAGTGGGCGTGGATTCATTCCGACGGTGGGAATGACTTCCTCCTCACGGCGACTGCGACGATGACGACGCCCGCATTCGGCGACCTGAACGATGACGTTCTCGCGATCATCATGAGCCTGGAGGTGCGCAATGCCTGACCGTCCCCACATCATCATTCCGGGTGATGTCACCTCAAGTTTCGCCACTTCAGAGGGACTCACCGGCGACGCGGCTCATCTCGCGACACTCATGCGCACGGCTCGCTCGCGATTGGTCATCGCCACCACGTCTCCGGATGCTTCCCAGTGCCGCCAGGCTCTCATCTGGATGCAGCCGGGGCCCTGCGTCGTCGCCCGCACCGCTACCACCCCCGACGGCGACACTGAGACTCACATTTATCAGATCGATAACGAGGAAATTCCGCACGTCGCTGCGGCGATATCTCCACTCACGCCTAACCCCGCCGTCTTCGACGGACCTCCCGTACTACCGACGGCCATCGTGTACGCGGCACAGCAGGGCTTCGTCGAGCAGACGGCCCAGCTCCTCGAGAACTATTCCTCCTACGGCCCCTCAGATTCCGCCTTCGCGCAGGCTCTCGTGGCCCAACGCTGGGCATACACCACCTGGATCCGGGAAGAGCGCACGAAGAAGGGCTCCTTCGTTCCGACCTCTACTCTCTCCACGTTCATCACGCCAGCCGCCGCCTACAGGGTCGAGGCTCCGCTTTTCGCACCCAGCACCGGGCCTCACATCCCCATCCACCCCATCTACAACACGCAGCTGTGGGCACTCATTACGTATTTCTTCACTCTGTCACCCGAGAGGAGACTGCCATGACTTACGTCGTTCTCGAATGGAACTACGACGACGTCAATTCGATCATTGAGAAGCTCAGCAACGCGTGCGCGGAACTCAGGAAGACACCAGCCCTCAGTACGTCGGACACGGGCAGCGAACACGATGCAACTCTGGGCAAACACATCACGGCTCTGAACTCGACACTCAACCACATGGCGTGGATCCTGAACGGCATCTACTTGGGCCTAGCGGCCGCAACAGAGGACTTCAAGTGCACGGACGACGCGGTTGCGGACGTCATGCGTGAGATCCAACGCTACAACGACGAATACAACCACAAGTACACGGCCCCTGTTCCGACGGGGAACACGCAGATCACAGCCGTGACCCCCTCCTCATCAAGCTGACCTCGTCCACGACACACAGCAGGCCGCAGTTCATTTCTGAGCACACACCATTACGACGACTGCTCTTCGACAGCGCGATTGGATCAATCGATAGCAAGCAGATTTAACGAGACATTCCTCAGCTCAATCGGAAGATAGGAGCAGATGATGAGCTATCTATGGTCCTTTGCGGGCCTAGCCATCGGTCTATTCGGCCTGTATTCATGGTATGTGGAAACTTACACAGACTCCCCTATTGCCGCACTATGGCGAGAGATGGGCGATCGAAACGATAAGAACACAAGCGGCGATTCCCTGTCTCCACTATTTATCTCAACAGGATTCTCACTGTTTGCACTGGCGGCAATTCTAACCGACCTCCTTCCCAACATACGCATCATCCTTATTCCTTCCCTCAGTATCGCCATCGTTGGGCTAGCACTTATTGTCATAGGTTTCATTTGCTTCTTCCCATTCCCTGTCCCCCGCTGGGCCGACGCTCGGTACCAATACATGAAGCGGCACGGCATGCTGGACGAGAACGGCGATCCGTTGCCGGATGCAGACCTTCCACCGGATGATGAAGCATGAGCAGGCGACCCGCAGGAGCCTCAGCGACGATACGGAGCGCCCTGCCTTGCAGCAACGCAGCCATCGGCGCATTCGGCGGCCCCATCAGCATTCTTGCTGGAGGAATTATCGGAGGAGTCGTTAGAGGATTCATCGGCAGCACAATCGGCCAAGGAATAGCAACTAGCATCAATAACGTTGCTCATTCCGCTATACGCGGAGGATAATAATGTTATTGGGAATACTTGCCCTTCTATTCGGAACAGTTATTTTAGCGACATGGCACATTCAGACCTTCACGGATACGTCATACGGGAAGAATTCACGCTTTATTAGCACAACCTTTCACGCGCATCCTAAGTCAGATGCCATCGGATTCCCAGCAACAGGAGTCGTATTCATTTTTGCAGCCATCGTCATCATATGCAACGAGCTTAAATTGCCAAACCTCGTTATCAACTCTCTACTTATCCTCACCTTGCTTGTCATACTCATTTCTCTGATCTGGCGTTTTTCTCCATTTCCCATTCCCCGATGGATCGACCCTCGGTACCAGTACATGAAGCGCCACGGCATGCTAGACAAGAACGGCGATCCGATCGACTTCGACGAAGAAGGATCCAACCCACCGAGGTGACCTCGTCCACGAAACACGTGCCACCAGCAACGCCGTGACCCTCACACCCACTATCCTGGACCCTATACGCGAGGCCGCCCCGGCCTCGTCCGTCCGACACTGTACGTAGAGGAGCCCCCATGGCGACCGAGCCCGTGTTCGAGGCCATCAACTGGAACAAGATCCAAGACGACAAGGACCTTGAGGTCTGGGATCGCCTGACGGGCAACTTCTGGCTGCCTGAGAAGATTCCGCTCTCCAACGACCTGCCGAGCTGGAAGACCCTCACCAAGGACGAGCAGCTCATGACGAACCGCGTGTTCACGGGCCTGACTCTGTTGGACACGCTGCAGGGCACGGTCGGCGCGGTGTCGCTGATCCCGGACGCGCGCACCCCGCACGAGGAGGCCGTCTACACGAACATCGCGTTCATGGAGTCGGTGCACGCCAAGTCCTACTCGTCGATCTTCTCCACCCTGCTGTCCACGGAGGAAATTAACGAGTCGTTCCGCTGGTCGAACGAGAACGAGGCCCTGCAGAAGAAGGCTGAGATCGTCAAGTCCTACTACGACGGCAACGACCCGGAGAAGCGCAAGGTCGCCTCGACGATGCTCGAGTCTTTCCTGTTCTACTCGGGCTTCTACGCGCCCATGTACTGGAGCTCGCACGCCAAGCTCACCAACACGGCTGACCTGATCCGCCTCATCATCCGCGACGAGGCCGTCCACGGCTACTACATCGGCTACAAGTACCAGCTGGCCGTGAACGAGTCGAGCCAGGAGCGCCAGGACGACCTGCGCGACTACACGTACTCGCTGCTGTACGAGCTCTACGAGAACGAGGAGCAGTACACGGAGGACCTGTACGATCCGCTCGGCCTGACCGAGGACGTCAAGAAGTTCCTGCGTTACAACGCGAACAAGGCGCTCATGAACCTGGGCTACGAGGCCCTGTTCCCGGCCGACGCGACCGACGTGAACCCCGCAATTTTGGCGGCCCTGAGCCCCAACGCGGATGAGAACCACGACTTCTTCTCGGGTTCCGGCTCGTCCTACGTGATGGGCGAGGTCGTTGACACCGAGGACGAGGACTGGGACTTCTGATTCTCACGAGGCCGGGGCCGGGCTGCACGCACGACGTGGCCTGACCTTCTCTCCCTTCAAGACGCACGTGGGTGCGCCCGCTAGATGGCGGGCGCACCCACGCCGTTTTCGCCGGCCCGCTACGGCCGCCACAAGCGATAGAAATGCGACACGACCTGTCCATACTCTGTTTGCTCCGACACACTTATCGTCACACGTGTAACATGTGCACCAAATGTCACAGGCGCATCATGGCAAGGTATTCCCTGCCATGACAGGCCTTCGACGCGGGCGCGCAGGTCTTTGCTCATCGGGAACATCCCGACAGATGGGGCCACACCGCTTCGCACGGCGGCTAAACTGTGACTGGGAGCGGCCTCGCTTCCACCCACACCGTACGTCGCGCGCACAGCGCGGGGGAATGAGGAGAGCACGACTATGAGCATCTTCGACCGCTTCGAGAGCGCCGTCGAGAGAGGCGTCAACGGCGCCTTCTCGCGCGTGTTCCGGTCGGGGATCAAGCCCGTGGACATCACCACGGCGATCCGCCGCGCCATGGACGAATCCGTCCAAGAAGTCTCCGCCTCGCGCATCATTGCCGCGAACCACTTCTCGGTCTACGCCTCGCGCACCGACCTCACCTCCCTCGAGGCATCCCTCGACGTCCTCGCCGACGAGTTCGCCCAGCAGGCCACCGAACACGCCGCGGCGAACAGCTACTCCCTCCTCGGCCCCGTCACGATCGAGTTCATCGCCGACGCCTCCGAGCCCAGCGGCACCCTCAAGGTCGACGCCGAAAACCGCCGAGGACCCGCCGCCCCCGCCACGGCCTCGTCCGCATCCCCCGAGCACCCGATCATCGACGTCGACGGCGAAAAGTGGCTCCTCACCGAGCCCGTCACCGTCATCGGGCGCGGCTCCGAAGCCGACATCGTCGTCAACGACTCGGGCGTCTCGCGCCGCCACCTCGAACTGCGCATCACCCCCACCGGCGTGATCGCGACCGATCTGGGCTCCACCAACGGCTCCTTCGTTGAAGGCCACCGCATCGACGCAGCGACCCTGCTCGACGGCAACCAGATCGTCATCGGACGCACCAAGATCCTCTTCTGGACGCACCCAGACCAGAGCGGAGTTTAATGAAGTGACCACAGACCTCGCATTTACCGTTTTCCGCATCGGGTTCCTGGTGCTGCTCTGGCTCCTCGTGCTCGCGGCCGTCAACACGCTGCGACGCGACATCTTCGGCACCGTCGTGACCCCGCGCGGCAAGGGACGCGACAAGGCCACCTCACGCCGCAAAGCCTCCCGTGAGAAGCGCAAGGACAAGAAGCGCACCTCCACGAACCCACTGGCCCCCAAGGATCTCCTGGTGACCGGCGGCCCCCTCGTCGGCACCATGCTGCCCCTCGGCGAGGCCCCCATCGTCATCGGCCGCTCCCCCGCGTGCACCCTCGTGCTCGAAGACGAGTACGCCTCCAGCCGCCACGCGGCACTCACCCCCCAGTCTGACGGCTGGTGGATCGAAGACCTCTCCAGCCGTAACGGCACCTTCATCGACGACGAGCGCCTGAACGCCCCGCGCCAGCTCAAGATCGGTGACGTCATCCGCATCGGCCAGACGACTCTCGAATTGGTGGGTTGATATGTCAGGAAACGCGGTTCAATTCCACTACGCCGCCCGCTCGGACGTGGGCCTCGTGCGTTCCAACAACCAGGACTCCGGCTACGCCGGCGCGAACCTGCTGGTCCTCGCCGACGGCATGGGCGGCCCCGCGGGCGGCGACATCGCCTCCTCGGTGGCCCTCGCGCACCTCGTCCCCCTCGATACGGACTCGCACCCGGCCGACTCGATGCTTCCCCTCCTGCGCGAGGCCCTCCTCGACGCGCACGAGGAGCTCACCGAACGTTCGAGCCGTGACCGCGACCTCGAGGGCCTGGGCACCACCTGCATCGCGCTCATGCGCTCCGGCAACCGCCTCGCCATGGTCCACATCGGCGACTCGCGCGCCTACGTGCTGCGCGGCGACACGCTGACCCAGGTCACGACCGACCACTCCTTCGTGCAGTACCTGGTCGACACCGGCCAGATCACGCCCGAGGAAGCCGAGCACCACCCCAACCGCAACGTCGTCCTGAAGATCCTCGGCGACGCGCAGGCCGACGTGGCCCCGGACGAGACGATCCGCGAGGCCGTCGTCGGCGACCGCTGGATGCTGTGCTCCGACGGCTTGTCCGGCGTCGTCTCCCCCGAGACGATCGGCCAGGTCATGGCCGATTTTAAGGATCCGGGCGAGTGCGCTGAGGAGCTCATCCGCCTGGCCCTCCTGGGCGGCGGCCCCGACAACATCACGTGCGTCATCGCGGACATTGTCCCCGCAGGCACCTTCCCGCCCGCTCCCCCGCAGATCGTGGGCGCCGCGGCCATCGACCGCAACGCCAAGTCGCGCGGCGGAGACGGAGCGGCGGCGCGCGCTGCCGCCCTGGGTTCCTCGGCCTCGGGCACCCCCAGCGACGAGGACGACGCCCCCGTCGAACTCAAGCCCCGCTCCTCGTGGTGGACCCCCGTGTTCGTCTCTCTCGTGACGGTCCTCGTGGTCGCCGCGTCGTGGTTGTCGTGGAAGTGGACGCAGACCCAGTACTACGCGGTCGGCCAGGACGGCTACGTCGTCATCTACCAGGGCATTCCCCAGTCGATCGGCCCGTGGCAGCTCTCCCACGCCGTGGAGGTCTCCAACGTCGCGCTATCTGACCTCGCGCCCGTGGACCGCCAGCGCCTCGACACCCCGGTGCTGCGCTCCTCGCGCGCCGACATCGACTCTTACATCGACGGCCTGCGTCGCTCGATCACCCAGCCCGCCACCCCCTCGTCACCGACGCCCCAGTCGGGCGCGCCACAGTCCGGCGAGGCCCAGTCCGGGGCGCAGAGCGGGGGCGCCTCCTAATGGCTACCGTATCGATCGCGCCCGCCCGGCCTCGCCGATTCCTGGAGCTGACCCTCATGGGCCTGGCTCTGGCCGTCGGCATCGCCGGCTACGTGCTGACCTCGTTGAACTACACGGGGGAGATCCCCGCGAACCTTCTCACGCAGGTCGGCGTGCTTGTCGCGATCGCGATCATTGCCGAGGTCGGCGTGCACTTCCTGGCCCCGTACGCAGACCCGGTGATCCTGCCGGTCGCCGTCGCCCTGACGGGCCTGGGACTGGCGATGATCTACCGCCTCGATCTGTCGTACGCACGCAGGGACGAGGCCGTGGTGGGCTTCCGCCAGGCGCTTTTCGTGGGCATCGCGATCGTTATCGCGGCCGTCATCTTGATCATGCTGCGCGACCACCGCATGCTGCGGCGCTACACATACACCTTCGGTGCGCTATCGCTATTCCTCCTGCTCCTGCCGATGATTCCCGGCCTGGGACAGGAGACCTTCGGCGCGCGCGTCTGGATCCACCTGGGTCCCATCTCCGTCCAGCCCGGTGAGCTCGTAAAGATCACGCTGGCGATCTTCTTCGCCGGGTACCTCGTGACGAACCGCGACAACCTGGCGATCGGCGGCCGCAAGTTCCTGGGCATGCGCCTGCCGCGCGCCCGCGACCTCGGCCCGATCATGGTCGTGTGGCTGATCGGCATCGCGATCCTCGTCCTGCAGCGCGACCTGGGCACTTCGCTGCTCTTCTTCGGCCTGTTCGTTGCGATGCTGTACGTCGCGACGAACCGAGTGTCGTGGCTGGTCATCGGCTTCACGCTCTTCGTGCCGGCCGTCGCGATCGCCGTGAAGTCTTTCAGCCACGTGCAGACGCGCTTCAACATCTGGCTCAACGCCCTGGATCCCGACGTGTACGACCGCGGATCCTACCAGCTCGTCCAGGGCCTGTTTGGCCAGGCCTCCGGCGGCCTCATGGGCACCGGTTGGGGCCGCGGCTACCCGCAGCTGGTGCCGCTGGCGAACTCGGACTTCATCCTGTCCTCCTTCGCGGAGGAGCTGGGCCTGACCGGCATGGCCGCCATCCTCGTCCTGTACCTGATCCTCATCCAACGAGGCCTGCGCGCAGCACTGACAGTGCGCGACGGCTTCGGCAAGCTCCTGGCGACCGGCCTGAGTTTCTCGCTGGCCATTCAGCTGTTCGTGGTGCTCGGTGGCATTACGCGCATCATTCCACTGACCGGCCTGACGGCCCCGTTCCTGGCTGCGGGCGGCTCGTCGATGGTGTCCTCGTGGATCACCGTCGCGCTGCTGATCCGCGTGTCCGACGCCGCGCGCCGCCCCGCCTCGACCCCCGCGCCGTGGAATTCCGGCATCCAGCCTGCCGTGGGAGTGGGTGAGTGAGCCGTGAATAACCAGATCCGCAAGATCTTCATCATCGTTCTCTTGATGTTTGCCCTCCTGGGCGTGGGCATCACGAACACGCAGTTCATTTCCGCGTCCTCGCTCAACGCCGACGCTCGCAACCAGCGCACGATCCTGCACGCGGCCGAAACCGACCGCGGCCCGATCATCGTCGACAAGACGGCGATCGCTTCCTCGGAGCGCGAGGAAGACTCGAAGCGCTACGTGCGCACCTACGCCGAGGGTCCGCTGTACGCGCCGGTCACGGGCTACTTCTCGTCGGTGGGCAACGCGTCGACGGGCATCGAAGCCGCCGAGGAGGACGTCCTGGACGGCCAGTCCCAGACCCTGCTCGGGCAGCGCCTGCGCAACCTCCTGACGGGCCAGAACCGTCAGGGCGGCGGCGTCTCCCTCACCCTGAACTCGCAGATGCAGAAGGCCGCGGCCGAGGCCCTCGGCAACCGCAAGGGTGCCGTCGTCGCCCTCAACGCTGAAACGGGCGCGGTCCTGGCGATGTACTCCTCGCCGACCTTCGACCCGAACCAGCTAGCCTCCTCCGACGCCGGCGCGGTGTCGGAGGCGTTCTCCGCCCTGTCCTCGGATCCGAACAACCCGATGCTCAACCGCGCTATCTCCGAGCGCTACGCCCCCGGCTCGACGTTCAAGATCCTCACGACGATCGCCCTCATCGAAAACCGCATCGCCGACCCCGATATGCCCATGCCCTCGCCCGTGTCGACGACCCTGCCTGGCACGGCCACCGAGGTCTCCAACATCGAGTCCTCCACCTGCGGCGACGGCAACCCGACGCTCACCGAGGCATTCGCGCGCTCGTGCAACACGACCTTCGTGCTTGCTTCGCAGCAACTGACGAACCAGCAGCTCGTCGACGTGACGAACCGCTTCGGTTTCGGCCGCGAGTCGCAGATCCCGCTGACGGTGACGCCCTCTGTGTTCCCCGCCGACGCGGACGCCGCACAGCTCGCGATGAGCTCGATCGGCCAGTACACGGTCCAGACGACGCCTCTGCAGATGGCGCAGGTCGCCCAGGCGATCGCGAACGACGGCCAGATGATGACCCCCTACCTCATCGACTCGATCGTGGACGCCGACAACCAGGTCGTGCGTACGAACAGCCCAACCGACGCCGGTCGACCGATCTCGTCGGAGACGGCCTCGAAGCTGCGCGCCATGATGGAATCGGTCGTCTCCCAGCCCTACGGCACCGGCACCACGATGGCCCTGCCGAACATTGCGGTGGCCGCCAAGACCGGCACCGCCGAGACCGGCAACGGCGACCGCGCGAACGCCTGGGCCGTCGGTTTTGCCCCGGCGGACAGCCCGCGCATCGCTTTCGCCGTCCTCGTCGAGGGCGATGACAACAATCCCACGCCGCACGGCGGAGACGTGGCCGGCCCGATCGCCCGCGCTCTCCTGGAAGCGGGGCTGCAGTGAGTACGCCACGCATGACTTCCGGTGCCGGGCGGGTGCTCGGGGGACGCTACACGCTGCTCACCCCGATCGCCCAGGGCGGCATGGGCGAGGTGTGGAAGGCCCGCGACCGCGTCAGCGGCCATATCGTCGCCGCGAAGGTCCTGCGCCCCGAGCTGACGGGCGAGGAGCTGTCGCTCTCGCGCCTGCGCCTCGAGGCCCGTAACTCGATGTCGATCTCGCACCCGAACATCGCCAACACCCAGGATTCGGGCGAGGAAGACGGCATCGGCTGGATCATCATGGAGCTCGTCGACGGCCACCCGCTGACGGATTACCTGCGCGGCGGCTCCCGTATTGAGCCCGAGTACCTCATGCCGATCCTCGTGCAGGTCGCGATGGCGCTGGGCGCTGCCGCGCGCGCGGGCGTCGTGCACCGCGACATCAAGCCCGCGAACATTATTGTTCGCCCTGATGGCATGGTGAAGCTGACGGACTTCGGCATCTCTCGCGCGAAGGGCCAAGTCAACCTGACCGCTGCGGGCATGGTCATGGGCACCGCCCAGTACCTGCCGCCCGAGCAGGCCATGGGCGAGGTCGCCACCCCCATCGGTGACCTCTACGCCCTGGGCGTCATCGCCTACGAGGCTGCGGCCGGTCGACGCCCGTTCACCGGCGAAACCCAGGTGGACATCGCCTTCGCCCACGTCAACGATCCCGTTCCACCGCTGCCGGACTTCGTGCCCGAGCCCCTGGCCGACGTGATCCTGCACCTACTGGAGAAGGACCCCGCGAAGCGCCCCGAATCCGGATCTGCGGCGGTGCGTGAGATCGCGAGCGCAGCCAAGGCGATGGGCGTCTCCGTGACCCCTCGCCCGCTACCCCTGCCGAAGGCCGCGCAGCGCCCCGAAGAGGTGCGCACCCCCGTCCAGCCGTCGGTGCCGATCGTCGCGCCCGTGCGCCACCTGACGCGTCGAACGCTGCCCGACGAGATGCTGCAGCCCCCCTCGGGCCTCACTCCCAAGGTGCGCACGGTGACGGGCCGTCACGCCAAGCTTCCCGTCCTCGACGAAGCAACGGCGATCGCCCCCTCCTCGGCCCCGATCCCGGTTACGGGTCGTCACGCCGCCGTCCCGCGCGTCCTCGACGAGGCCGAGGTTTCCCCGGTCTCTCGCCCCGTATCTGCCCCCACCCGGATTCGTCGCCTGCACCCCGAGACGACCGGCGAACAAGCGCCCGCGGTGTCCGGTGCCGTCCGATCGCTGACCTCGACGGGTCGCCACGCGGCAGTCCCGGCACCCGCGGCGACCCCGTCGGCACCGGAGTCGGCCCCGATCCCGACGCGCTCCACGGCCACAACAGCTTCCGCGCAGGCCGCCACCGCCCGCCCGACCACGGGATCTGTCCCCAGGCACGCGGCTCCCGCTCGCTCCGAGCAGATTCCGCAGCCCAGCAGCGAGAAGGCTCAGCGCCCCCAGGCCTCGGCGCCCGCGCAGCGTTCCGCGCCGATTCCGGCTCCCCCGGCCGGCGCAGCGCCAGCGCACACCGCCGCACCGAAGACCCCTCTGCCGTCCGAACCGCAGGACCGACGAGCCGCCCTCGCCGAGCGACTGCGCCAGCGTGAGGCAGCCCGCCAGGCCGAGGACGCCGCCGAGGAGCAGCGCCGCGCAGCCGTCGCCCGCGAGGAAGAACAGCGCCAGCGCGAGCTTCGAGAAGCTCGCGAACGCCGCGAAGCCCGCGAGCGCCGCGAGGCCGAAGAAGCCAAGCGTCAAGCAGCCCAGCGCATTCCCCAGCCCGCCCGCTCCGAGTCGCCTCGCCGCGACAAAGCTGCCACGGCCTCGTCGCCGCGCGTGTACGGGACCGTTCCCCAGCCTCGCGCAGCCACGCCCTCGAAACGCCAGCGACGCTCGGTCTACGAGCCGCGGCCCGAGAAGGCGAAGCGCGGACCTCGCTGGCATGAGCTCGACGCTCGCAGCGCACAACGCACCCGTCCGGCGGCCAAGACCGCGTACTCGCGCAGCGTCGTCGCACCACCCGTCCCAGCATCCAGGCAGATTATTCGCGCGGTCATCGTCGCAATCATCGTGATTGCGCTCATCGCGCTCGCAGCTATTACGATCAAGAACATGCTTGGCTCCCTGATACAACCAAGTGCGGGAGCACACATTATCGAGGAGGTTAGGACATGGCAGAGCCCATGGCCCACCGTCTAGCTGGCCGATACGAGGTCCGCTCGCTCATCGGGCGAGGCGGAATGGCCGAAGTCCACCTGGGCTTCGATACTCGCCTGTCGCGCGTCGTAGCAATCAAGATGCTGCGCCGCGATCTGGCGCAGGACTCGATCTTCCAGGCGCGTTTCCGTCGCGAAGCGCAGTCGGCAGCGTCGCTGAATCACCCGAACATCGTCGCCGTGTACGACACGGGCGAGGAGATCATCGAGGATGCGACCGGTCGTTCGATCGCGGTGCCCTACATCGTCATGGAGTACGTCGAGGGGCACACGGTCAAGGACCTGATCTCGGACGGTACGGCCGTTCCGATCAACGAGGCCATCGAGATCGTGTCGGGCGTCCTGTCCGCCCTCCAGTACTCGCACGCGAACCACCTGGTGCACCGCGACATCAAGCCCGGCAACATCATGCTGACGTCGGACGGCAAGGTCAAGGTCATGGACTTTGGCATCGCGCGCGCCCTGACGGACTCGCAGGCCACGATGACGCAGACGAACGCCGTCGTGGGCACCGCCCAGTACCTCTCCCCCGAGCAGGCGCGCGGCGAGACCGTTGACGCTCGCTCCGACCTGTACTCGACCGGCGTCGTCCTCTTCGAGCTGCTGACGGGCCGCCCGCCCTTCAAGGGCGACTCGGCCGTGGCCGTGGCCTACCAGCACGTCGAGCAGATCCCGCCCACGCCCTCGTCGATCCTGTCCGATATCCCGGACTCGCTCGACCGCGTGGTGCTGAAGTCCCTGGCAAAGAACCGCGAGGACCGCTACCCGAGCGCCGCGGCCATGCTCGCGGACCTGCAGCGCGTGGCCCGAGGCCTCGATGTGGGTGCGCCGCCCGCCGACTCGTGGGCGACCGAGGTCCTGCCCGCCGCCGGCGTGGCGTCCGCGCGCACCGCCGCGACCACGCCGATGGCTGCGGTCCCCAGCCATGCGCCCGCTGCGGCGATGGCCGCGACCTCCACGTCGCTGCCCGCGGTTGGCACCGATGACTCCGCGAACGAGGCCTCCAAGGCCCGTAAGCGTCGCACGGCGATCATCGCGACCGTCTTGCTCATCGCCCTGCTGCTGATCGGCGGCTCGGTGTGGGCCCTGACGCGCGGTGCCGCCGAGCCCGAGTCGGTCGCGGTCCCCAACGTCGTCGGCCTGACCCAGGCCGAGGCGAAGGCCCAGATCGAGCAGGCGGGCTTCACGTGGGAACTCAACCCCGACAAGGTCGCCTCCGACACCGTCGCTGAGGGCTCCGTGGCCTCCACCGACCCCACAGCGGGCACGCAGGCCGAGAAGGGCGCGACCGTTCGCGTCACCATTTCCTCCGGACCGGACTCGGTGACCCTGCCGGACAACCTCGTTGGCATGAGCCCCGACGACGCCCGCAAGGCGATCGAGGCCCTGGGCCTGAAGTGGGAGCTCGACTCCAGCAAGGTCGCCTCCGACACCGTTCCCGAGGGCAAGGTCGCCCAGACCAACCCCTCCCCCGGTTCCAAGGTGAAGGCCGGCCAGACGATCCGCGCCTACCTGTCTTCCGGTTCGGACCAGGTGGACGTGCCTGACCTGTCGGGCATGACCCAGGACCAGGCGCGCAGCACCCTCAAGGGCGTCGGACTGGAGCTGGGCAACGTGACGAGCGTTGACTCCGAGAAGGAGAAGGACCGCATCGTCGAGCAGGATCCCGCGACCGGCACGAAGGTCAAGAAGGGCACCACCGTCGGCGTGTCCGTGTCGAACGGCAAGGCCGCGCAGGTGGAGATTCCCACCGTCGTGGGCATGGGCCGTGACGACGCCGAGGCGCAGCTCAAGGCCCTGGGCCTGACCGTCACCGTCGAGGAGGTCGCAGGCAACGAGCCCGCCGGCCAGGTCCTCTCCGTCGAGCCCGGCGAGGGTTCGAAGGTGGAGAAGAATTCGACCGTGAAGCTGAAGGTGTCGAAGGGTGGCCAGAACGGAAACAACGGCGGCAATAACAACGGCAACGCGAACAAGCCAAAGTGAGCGCCTAACCCGCTTACCGGTTATGTCGTGTCACGGTGACGCCGCATCGCGGTCATCCCATTGATCAGTGAGGCCCGCGCCTGCGAGGAGAAATCCTGCGGCGCGGGCCTCACTGCATGTGCGGGTGTGCGCGGGGTGTGCGGGGGTGTGCAGGGGTGTGCAGGGGGTGTGCAGGGGTCTCCACAACGCGCATCGGCTGACCAGCTATTTGGCGGATAGGTGCTGTACTGCGGCGCGGCTTCACAGTGTGCACGAGTGTGCACGGGGCCTCCACAACGCGCATCGGCTGACCAGTCACTTGGCGGACAGGTGCTGTGTGGCAACACGGACCTCACTGCATGCGAGCGCGGCCAACACACACGGCGGGAAAGCGGTCCCTGACGCGGATAGGTTATGACGATCGGGATAGGTTAATAAGCTATCCCGATGCGCATAAGCTATCCCGATGCGCATAACCTATCCGGATACACCCGCCAACAAGCACATCTGCGGCACGGTAGTGACCGCGCCCACCTCCATTCGCAGCGCGCTACACCTATTAGGGAGCATTGCACCATTTAGGGAGCATTGCACCAGCTCGGAATGGGTGTAATGCTCCCGAAATGGTGTAACACTACAAAGGAACAAGAACTTTCGCGGCAACGGCAGCATCACGTGGGGGTTTTGCACTAC
>CAUTDS010000038.1:0-20157 GCA_963537175.1 uncultured Actinomycetes bacterium | reverse complement strand
GCGCGGTCGACGAGGGCCTGGGCGCGGTCGAGCTCGACGCCGGGGATGAAGACCTCGATGTCGGCGGTGAGGGCGAAGGAGTCGCCCTCGGGGCCGAGGCCGATCGTGGTGCGCACGACGGAGTCCTTGGTGTCGATGCCCAGTTCCTTGGCGGCCAGGCCCATGGCACCCTGGAAGCAGGCGCCGTAGCCCATGGCGAAGAGGGCTTCGGGGTTGGGGCCGTCGCCGGGGCCGCCCAGTTCCTTGGGCATGCGCATGACGTGGCTGATGCCGAGCGCGGGGACGGAGGAGGTGCCGGCGCGACCACCGGTGGAGTCGGCGGTGACGGTGTAAACGATCTCGTTAGGTGTATCCATGACCCCATTCCACCACTAGGACTTCAGTCCCGCAAGGGGTTTGACGCAAACACAAGCTTTTTCGCGCACGCGGGGACGAGGCCGGGGCGCGCCCCGCAGGTCACGCACCGTCAGGCGGTGAGAAAGTCCGCGTCGGGGCGGGCACTCAAGGCCTTGGCGACGGCGCGGCGGAAGCGGTCGTTCATGGGCGGAAGCTGGTCGCCGCGGAAGAACGCGGTCTCGCTGTTTTCTCCGTCGGCGGGCCTCGGCTCGCCGCTCACCCACTCGGCGGCGAAGGCCACATCCAGGTAGGTGGTGACGTCGCCGTTGTCGTAGGTGACGGGGCCGACGACCTCGACGGAGAGGAGGCAACGCACGTCGATGCGAACGTCGGCTTCTTCCAAGGCCTCGCGGGCCGCGGCGACCGCGGGCTCCTCACCCGGGTCGACGATGCCGGTCACGGGTGTCCAGGCGCCGTTATCGGAACGGCGCACGCACAGGACCTCGACGTCCTCGGGCGAGAGGGGCCGCTCCCAGTCGATCGCCACCGTCCCCGGGGCGGGACGCACGATGACGACGGTCGTGCCGGGCATCCACAGGGGCGCGTGACCGACGTGACGGCGCAGTTCGAGGACGAAATCAGGGGTAGCCATGCCCCTAGTCTACGGCGCTCACAGGAAGGAGGTGATGACCGGCAGGAGCAGGATCTTGACGATAATCGCGAAGGCGAAGAGGGTCGCGTAGGCGGCCTCGATGCGCTCGTCGGCGACGCGGGCATCGGCGGCCTGCAGGACGGCCGGCTGGCCGAGGAAGCCCGCGATGCCGCCCGCGGCACGAGCGGAGGACAGGCCGATGAACTTCGCGCCGAGGGCCTGGATGACGCAGCAGACGATAACCATGACGGCGGCGAGGAGGGCGGCACGCCAGCCCTCGGGGCTGCCGAGCAGGCTCGCGAACTGCGGGCCTGCGTTGAGGCCCAGGGCAGCGAGGAAAAGCATGAGGCCGATCTGTCGGATCGTCAGGTTCGCGGCGGCGGGCAGGGTCCACACGAGCGGTCCGGTGCGGCGCAGAGCACCGAGCAGCATGCCCACGATCAGGGGGCCGGCGGCGGCGCCCAGCTGGAAGCCCTGGCCGCCCGGCAGCGGGAAGGACACGATGCCCAGGAGCAGACCGAGGACGAGGCCAATACCGAAGGCCATGCCGTCCACCTCAGCGACGCGACGCTCGGAGTCGCCGAGCCACTCGGCGATGTCATCGAGCTCGTCCGTGGGAACAACGACGGCGACGTGGTCGCCGAGCTGCAGGTCGAGGTCGTCGCGGGCCAGGAGGTCCAGGTCGCCTCGGCGCACGCGCGTGATGACGGCGCCGAAGCGCTTGGTGACGTTGAGTTCGGAGACGCTGCGGCCGGCGACGTCGGGGTTGGATACGACGATGCGCTCGAAGGCGAGGTCGGAGCGATCATCCTCGAGGTTGTGGTCGAGGATCTCACCGACGAGCGGGGCCGTCTCCTTGATAGACGCGGGGTCGCCGACCATGACAACGTGGTCGCCAGGCAGCAGGTCCTCGCCGGGAGCGATGACGCGGGTACGGCCATCGCGATGCAGGTAGGACAGGCGCACGCGCTGTTCCCGCCACGCATCGATCTCGCGCGTGTTGATCTGATTTGAGACATGAATACTCACAGCCTCCAGGGAGGCCCCCGCGAGGGAAGGCGTGTCCTTGGGGCCCACCCACTTCCTCGTCACGGTGATTGTGACGATGAGGATGCCGCCAATGACACCCACCGGATAGCCAAACGCATAGCCGACCGCCGCGTGGGGATCTCCTGTGAGGCGGGTGGCCGTATCGAGGGCGGGAGCGGCCGTCAGAGCACCGGTGAAGAGACCCGACGTGAGCCCGGAGGACAGGCCGAGGAGGCGGCCTCCCGCAAGCGCGATGACCGCACCCACGACGCACACGATCGTGGTGAGGGCGAGGAGGTTCGTCTGCTTACGCAAATCCTGGAAGAAGGTGGCGCCCGCGGAAATGCCGACGCAATACACGAAGAAGGCCAGGCCCATCGGCTGGACGATCGACATGTGGGTGCTGACAACCTCGGGATGCAGCGCCGAAACGATGAGGCCGACGAAGAGAGCACCCGCCGCTCCGAAGCGCAGCGGGCCGATCCGAATGGCCCCAATCGCCGCACCCAACGCAACAACGACAAACAGTGCGAGCAGGGGCGAAGACGCGAAAAGAGAGGCCATAGCTTTCAGAGTACCTGTCATGCGTCCGGCGTTCCCCACGACTGTCATATTGCCTGCGTTATGAACCTCACGGATTGGTTACACTAGTGCCAGAAACTGAAAGGACGGTCATGCCTAAACCCGCACCCGGATGGTACCCCGACCCCGCAGGAAGCCAGCGCCTTCGCTGGTGGAACGGCGGCGAGTGGACCGATCAATTCCACGACATGCCGCAGCAGGGAGCACCTGTCGCGCAGCAGACGCCCACAGCACAGGCGGCGGAGCAGCACATGCCCGCCCAGTCGCAGGCCCCGACCGTTTCCCCGGATCCCTACAATCCGTCGGCCGTTGCCCCGCAGCTGGGCGTCGCCGGAGTGGAGCAGCAGGTGGCCCCGGAGGCGACAGACGCCGCACCGGAGAACAGCCGCAAGTGGGTCATCGGCGCTATCGCCTCCGCGCTCCTCGTGGTCGTTTTCTTCGGCACGATGGTGTATTCGGGCATGCAGCTGCGCGCTCAGAACCTCGAGTGGCGCGACGTGCAGGATCAGCAGACCTCCGCAAAGAGGAGCCTCGAACAGAAGCAGGATGAACTCGAACAGCTGAAGCACAACCTCGAGGGGGTACAGAAGTGACTAACGGAGTCCAGCCCCAGGCGAAAAAGCCCTCCCGCCTTCCTAAGACCCTGACGATCATTTGCTCGGCTCTCGCCGCCGTCTTCCTTCTCCTCAGCGCCACCATGTTCGCCAGCGCTCGCTCACAGGCGCAGGAGATTGAGGCGGCACGGGCCGAGATCCAGTCCGCGGACGCCAAGACCGTGGAGCTCGACAGCGAAATCACGTCCGTCAAGAAACAGATCGACGACGCCAAAGCGAAGAAGGACGCGCAGGAGTGGTGCGACGGCCTCACCCGCGAGAATGCCGTGCTCGAGAAGCTCAAGACTCAGGGCAAGAGCCTCGCGTCGATGGCACAAAACAAGCGCGACGCAATCGATAGCCTCTGCCCTCAGAAGAAGGCCTTCGCTGAAGCTTTCGCGAAAGACGCCAAACAAGGAATGGTCGGTCCCGAGAACATTCAGTGCGTGAGCAACGGCAGTACCATGACGTTTAACGCGACCATCAAGATTGATGCCCCCTCGGTCCTGGCACTTGGCGACATGGATGTTACCGTCGAGGTTTTTGCGGCCGATCACCCGATCACCAATTCCGACGCATCGATCGGCTCGACAGTCGCGTCTGTGTCCTCGAGCGGAACAGGGCCCTTGTCCGTGACCCTGCCGGGCTCCGGCAATGAGACCGACTGCGCTCTCAAGCCGGTACGCTTGTGGCCCACCGGCCTGTAAGCCCCACAACCACCAAGATCTCCTGACATCAGAGAAGGAACCACCATGAGCGAACCCGCGGAAGGCTGGTACGCCGACCCCAGCGGCGCGAACCAGCTGCGCTGGTGGGACGGCCACGCGTGGACGGACTACGTCGAGCCCTACGAGGCACCGGCGTCCTCTGCTGAGGACGCTGGGGGCGTAGTTCCGTCGGTGGACGAGGCCTTCCCGGCTTCGTCCACCCAGGAGCAGACCGCCACTTCCGCGGATGTACCAACCTACGCCGTCGATGCCCCCATCCCCATGCCCGAGGCTTCCCTCCCGCAGGAGGTCACCCCCGCCTCGTCGGTAGCGGAGGAAGAGGTCGCACCGATTCCGATGCCTGGCTCCCCCGTTGACGACAAGCGCATCGACGAGGCGGATGCACCCGAGAGGAGCGGAACGCTCAAGTGGGTTCTCGCGTGCGTGGCATCGTGGGTGCTCGTCGCGGTGTTCATTACCGTTCTCGTCATTGCCTGGTCGCACCTGGGGGCCAGCGGCCGCATTCAGGAGAACGCGAAGAGCCGTGCTGAGACCGCCCAGAACGAGCTTGACACGGCCCGCTCGACGCTCGAGTCCATCAATCAGCAGCTCCAGGAGGCCACCAAGTGAGCGCTCCCGCACCCCTGCGTGCCGCGACCGTCGCGGGCGCCATCCTTGCCACGCTTTTCATCGTCCTCTCGGCCATCGTCGGGGGAATCAACGCGTGGCGCACGCATTCTGCATCCACGTACGAGGCGCAGGCTGAGCAGGCCCAGTCCGAAAAGGCCGCGGTCGATCAGCAGATCACGGACGCAAAGGCCGCACTGGATGCCGCCACCGTGCGCAAGGACGCCGAGAGCTGGTGCAACTCGATCACGCGCGAATCCGCCGCGTCGATCCGAGACGCGCTCAAGACCTACGATTCGGCGACCCAGGCCACCAAGGACGCGATCCACGAACAGTGCGCGGCGAAGGAGACTCTCGCACAGGTCTATCGCACCAACAAAGACGCGGACTTTTCCATCGCGGTGGGCGAATGCACGACCGATCAGGTGACGACCACGGTGAACGGCACGCTCACCCTCAAGGATTCGTCCCAGATCGCATCTCTGGGAACGCTCGACGTGGAGATCAACGGGTTTACCGCAGATAAGGGAAAGAACCCCAGCCCCAGCTCGCCGTACCAGGGCACGACGACCATCACCCTGACGCCCGGCTCACCCGCGACTTTCACGCTGACGATTCCCTACGATCCCGCGATGACCGACAAGACCGAGTGCGGCGCGACGATGACCAGCTGGTGGCCCTCCAACCTCTGATCCTCGGTGAATCCCGTCACCGCACTGAATCCAATTTTTTCAACTCGCATAGAATTGGGGAGACACAGTGAAAGGAGTCTCCCCGTGAGCACCCCCACCCCCGGCCTGCCTGAAGAAGCGGCTGCCGCTCCCATTCCCCCCGCCGGTCAGGTGCCGGCCGCGCCGAGCCCCGCTGTTGCGGCGGCAATGCCGACGTTCACCCCGCTTGCTGCCCCGCGCCCGCGCGCGACGGGCGGCCAGATCGCGATCGCCGTTATTACGTCGTTCCTCGTCCTCCTCTTCGCCGTCACGACCCTCGTGGCTGGCGGCATCTACTCCATGAAGAGCAAGGATCTTTCAGAGACACAGGAAAAGCTCACCACTGTCCAGCAGGAGCTTCAGGAAGCGCAGGAGGCCGCCAAGTGAGTGACAACAACATCCCCACGCCCGAGGCCACCCCGGCTCCCGTGACGGTCGCGACCAAGGCCCCGAAGAGCAAGGGGCTGTCGATCTACAACCGCGTCGCGCTCGTCCTCCTCCTCGTCCTCGTCGTCGCGACGACCACCCTGTTCGCCCTCGCCGTCCAGAAGACGAAGGCACAGCAGAACATGCGGGATGAGATCCAGAAGATCGAGGACCAGAGGGATGCACTCGCCGCCCCGGCGTGGTGCGCGCAGGTGACACCGGACAACGTCGACAAGATCGACGAGCTCTACTCCGACTACGACAAGCTCTCCCCGGCCGCTCAGGAAGCGGTGAAGAAGGAATGCAAGGATCGGGTCGAGGCCGTCCAGTTGCTGAAGTCCAACGACGCGCAAAACGCTTTCACGGTTGAGTCCACCTGCGCGCTGGACGACGCCCAGACGACTCTGCACTGCTCCGTGGACATCTCCGCTGCCAGCGACACGCTGAAGTCCAAGCTCGCACCCTTCTCGACGACCGACCTGAAGCTGCAGATCTTGTTTAACCAGTCGCAGTTTGTTCTCGGTAACCCCGATCACGTCACCGACGACGTCGCGACTGCGACGATGACGAATGGCGAGAAGACAACCATCGAATTCACGACTCCCTTCGACGAGAGCTGGGGCCCTTACTACAAGGTGAAGGTCACGTCGTACTTCCCGAACGCGTGAACCAGGCACTCTGATCTGACGCGCTGGTCCCGTCGCCCGGAATGGGCGGCGGGACCACGTGCATTCACGAAGGACAGGCGCGCGGTCCTCATCCCCGCGGACACCCGCCACGGCCTCGCTCAAGCGTTCAGTAGTGCTCGTGAGAGTCGTATCCGCGTAGCCGGTCCAGCTCCCGCCGTTCCTTCTTCGTGGGGCGCCCGCTCCCCTTCTCGCGCATGGCAACAGGGATGTGCACGCGCGGCCGATCGGGCGTGCGATCGTCGTAGGCCGTTCGCGCCTGCGGGTAGGACACGCGCTTGTTGAGCAGTAAGTTGACCCCCAGGATCCGATCGAAGCCCTCGATGCGCAGGCGCACCTCGTCCCCGACGCGCACCTTGTAAGCGGCCTTGACGGGCTCGCCGTTGACACGCACGTGCCCGGCGCGCACTGCGGCCGTCGCCTGCGACCGGGACTTGAGCTGGCGGGTCGCCCACAGCCACGTATCGACGCGCACGGCGCACGAGGCGAGGGCACCCGCGGGGATCACGACTTCTTCGGGGGTCTCACTCATCGCGAGCACCTAGTTGATGCGGCGGATGCGCTTCTGGTTGCGGGGCGTCAGGATGATCGCGACGAGGGCGCACAGGATCGGCATACCGATGAGCATGCCCAGCAGCGCGCCCCACGGCACGATCGGTCGCAGCGTGTTGGTCAAAGTCGGGAAAATCTCCGAATTCGCGAAGGTGATGACTGCGAGCACGCCCACGACGAGACCGGAGAGCACAGCCGTCGGAATCGCGTTCAGCGCGAGCACCACGCCCTGCCACGTCGTGACATGGCGGCGCATCGCGGGAGCGGCGCCGATCGCATCGAGGGTATCGAGGTCCGGGCGCATATCCGAGGAAGACAGCGCCACCACGAGGGCAACCGTCGCCGCCGCCGCAACGACGGCAATCACGGCGGCAACGTAGGGCAGGACCAGCGACCGCATCGTCGGTGCGATCACCTGGGCGGAGGCGCCGGGGACCTGACGCGCAATCGTCGTCTGGAAGGAGGGAGCGTCCACCGGATTCACCGGCTTCTCGACGGTGAGGAGCTCACCGAGCGGCACGGCACGCAGGCCGAGGGCTTCGGAGGCCTGCGGGGACAACACCATGACGTTGATACGCGTAAGGGGCGAGGCCGGGAAGGTCATCGTCCTGTGCACGAGGGCGTTCGGCAGGTCGTCATCGGAAGCACCGGCAGCCTTAGCGGCAGCAATCGCCGACATATCGAGGCTGCGCAGGTCGGCCTGGCCAGCACCGTTAATCAGCTTCGGATCGGGCACGAGGACGCCACCGGCGTTCAGGGTGGCGATCGCGCGGACCATGTCGTCCTCGTTGAGGTATCCGGCCTCGCGCAGGTAGGTGCCGTCATCGACGATGTAGGCGACGTCGATCTCCGCCATCGTGCCCATGTCGTCGCGCATCGTGAGCGTCGACTTATCGATGGGGTTGACGGCCTCGACCATGGTCTCCGGGCCACCCGGGCCGCTGTTCCACGCCATGCCGTTCATGGTGGCACTGGAGGTGACCGTGCGCTCCGCGTCGACAACCTGCTGGGCGGACTGGAGCAGGTTGCGGGTGCGCGTCACCGAGTCGGTCTTATCGACCGTCGAAAGGAAGACCTGCCCGCGCTGTCCCGCGTGGGGGCGCGAGTTCCAGCCAGCCTCGTTCGACGACGACAGGGTGATAAGCAGGCCGCAGGCAACAAACACGGTCGTCAGGATCGAGGCCATGGCGGGGAAGGTGCGGTGGCCGTTGCGCACGGCGTCGCGCAGCGCCAGGCGCATGCTCATCGACGCGCGACGATTGGGGGCACGCCAGCGGGTGAAGATGTAGGGGATCGACCCGATGAGGCCGGCCTCGAGCAGGCCGACACCAACAACGAGGGCGAGAACCCACCCGCGCCAGGCGGCGATACCCAACAGCGGGAGTCCGGCCAGCAGCGCAAGGGGGTAGATCATACGACGACGCACGAGGCGGGAGGGCTCCCACACGCGCCCGCCGATGACCGCGGACGTGTTGATGTGCGACGAGGTGTGCGCCGGCGACACCGACGCCATGAGGGACAGCAGGATCGGCAGGAGCACCGACAGGGCCAGCGGCCACCACGGCACGATGCCGATACCGAGGCCCGACCAGACGCCGATGCCCACCATGCCGCACGCGGACAGCACAGCGGAAGTAAGTCCCGAGTACACACCGATAACGAGGCCGTGAGCAATCGTCAGGCGCCGACCGTCGGACTGGTCGCCACCGTTGGCAACGATCATGGCTGCCGTGCGCATGACCGATCGCTGGGCGACGGTGTACAGCGGCGAGATGAGCAGAATCATCTCGGTGAGGATAAGGAGGATGCCCGCGACGAGGAGGAGGTACTGCCAGGGGTTCGTGCCCCGCGTGTTTTGGGGCTCCTCGTACTGAGCGATCTGGGAGGGAAGCGCCGAGGCATCCGGCGGGTCAGCGAGGACCTGTCGCGAGACGACGGAGAATCCCGACTGATTAATCTGGCGGATGTGGTCCCAGGTCACCGGAGTCGGGCCGGTCACGTACCAGGCAGTCTGCGTGCGCCCCGCCACCGCGAGACGATCGATGTCGAGCGTGCCGTCACCAATGATCGCCCTATTCGTGCCGGGAATAATCTCGTCAATGACGACGCTTCCCGTCAGCGCCTGAGTGGTGCGATTCTTGGCAACGGTCAGCGACAGGGCGAGCGTATCGCCCACCTGGGCCTTGAGCGCCCGCGCGACGTCGTCGGAGATGACGGCATGATTGGCGGCGAGCGTGCCGGTCTTGCCACGTGCGTTCACACGCGGGGCATCCAGCGTCGCCGTCTGGGTACCTGAGTCAACCGTGTAGCCCGTTCCGTCCTGCGTCGTGAGATGCAGCTGATAGAGGGTATCGACCGCGATCAACTGGTCCCCCGCCGGCACCCAGTCGGTGAGGGTGCTTTGGGTAACCGTAACGTCCTCGTCAGAGGCCGTCTTCGATAGGACGTCGGCGGTGATGTCTTGCTCGATGGCCGTCGACGAGCGGTGCAGCGTGACCGCCTGGACGTCGGAACGGTGGCCAAGCCACGATGCAGCCTGGTAGCGCTGGGAGGTCGTGACGTCCCAGAACGTGATCGCGCCGATCGCGATGATGATCGGCAGCGAGATGAGAAAAACCGCCGTCAGCGTGCGCCCCAGGCTTTGGCGCGCATCACGAGAGGCGATGCGGAGTACTACTCCCCATCGCCTCATTCGTGTGTTGAGTCGACTCATCAGATCCTTGGTGCAGTGTCAGCCAGCAGATCCCTCAGCGAGTCTCCGCGCGAGCGGTCGACGATACGACCGTCGCGGAGGAAGACTGTGCGGTCCGCCCATGCGGCCATTCGGGCCTCATGAGTAACGAGGATACCGGCTGCGCCCGCATCAATGTGGTCACGCAACACCAACATGATCTGGTCGCTCGTGTGCGAGTCGAGCGCACCCGTCGGCTCATCCGCAAGAATGACCGAGCGGTTACCCACGAGGCCTCGGGCGATCGCAATGCGCTGACGCTGACCACCCGAGAGACGCTCCGGGAAGCGATCGGCGAGCTCGGCGACGCCGACCTCTTCGAGGGCAGCCATGGCGGCCTCGCGCACCTTCGACGGGCTGACCCCGTCCAGCTGCAGCGGCATCTCAACGTTTTCGAGGGCCGATAGGGACGGGATCAGGTTGTAGTCCTGGAAGACGTAACCGATGGAACGGCGACGCACCTCAGCGCGGTGAGCCGCATCCATCGTGGCCATGTCGACGCCGTTAATGAAGACACTTCCGTGCGTCGGACGCTCCAGTCCGCCAGCGATCGACAGCAGGGTCGACTTGCCGGATCCAGAGGGGCCCATAACAGCGAGAAGCTCGCCGGGGGCGACCTCAAGGTCGATCCCGTCGAGCGCTCTCACTCGGACGCCGTCGGCGCCGAACTCGTGTCCGACACCCGCCATCCTGATCGGTAGCGGCACAGGCTGGCTCATCGCACTCCGGCACGCTCCGAAATACCGGCTTCCGTCTGAGCCCAGTTCATCGAGCGACCCTTCGCAGCGGCGAAGGCGGCGCGACGAGCGGCCTCGGAAACAGCACCGGACTCGATGTGATCGAGCCAGTTAAGCTCGGCCTCGAGGTCGAAGATGTGACGCTCCAGGATGAGCTTCCACGCGAGCTCACCCTCGTCGGCCGAAGCCTTCAGGCGGGTGACATCACGCAGGGAGCCCAGGGTCGAGCGACGCTGAGTCTGGATCATGGCCTCGACGTCGACCGTAGGATCGGCGGCGGCCACGGCGAGCTTCATGACAAGCTCATCGCGTTCGGGATGTTCGCGGGGAACGGGGGTGGACCACCAGGCGTTGAGGACGTCGCGACCGGCCTCAGTCAGCTCAAAGACCTCGGAATCACGGCCCGCGTTGGTCTCGGCGTGAGACACAACCTGGCCGTCACGCTCGAGGCGCTGCATCGTCTGGTAGACCTGGCCGATATTCAGCGGCCATGCTCCGCACGTCTGCTCCTCGAACATCTGCTTCAGGCGGTAGACACCGGCGGGCTGCTGCGCAACAAGCGCCAGCAGGGCATTGCGAACCGACATAACTCTCCGTTCGTTGTCTGGACGTGTAGACGATTGTGGTTGAACAGTATCTATCGTACGCGAATTTTGCTCTTAGAGTGGGGAATTCGCGGTGGGTTACCTAACATAAAGCCTACCGTCTGGTTAGACAGGAGTCCCCGAATTTTCGCGCTATATCGCAGATATTGACCGCAATACCAATTTAAGTGCCAACCACATTGCAGACGCCATTCACGGGTTTTTCAGCGACATTTCGCCGCTTCCCTACTCAGGTGGTCAGATCCCTCAAAAGAGAGGCCGACGGGCATCCAATACCGGGAAAAACGCTGCAACCAGGCCGACTGACCGCCAGGACAGAAATAATTTGTCACCCAACGTTCTCAGACTGTGAGATCTGCAGTTCAGGAGTTGGACTACTCGGACAAAACATCCTCGATATCACCCCAGAGCGTCTCCGGCGACGACGGCGCAGCGACCGCCCAGAACTCACCATCTGCGCCCGCCAGCAGCGGCACCTCGTCGGGGTACAGGTCGGTGAATTCCACGCCGGCCAGCACCTCGCAGACCTCTTCACCGGTGGCGAGCAATCGCCAGCTGTCGCCCGCCAGGCTCGGGTACTCCACCGCATCGACGACCCGCACGGCAAGGCCCACCCAGGCATCATCCGCGACGTCCGCCCAGAAAGCCCCCGTCGCCTCGTCAACCTCGACATCGATCACCTCGGCGATCTCGCGAGCAACCTTGGGCACCTGCACAAGAATCTCCGTGAGATCGCCGCGTTCGAGGGCACTAAAGAGCACCTCCGGCACCGCCGTCGGCAACACTCCCTCGCCGGTGGGTTCACCGATGGCACTGAGCCCGAAAAACGTGTCACGCAGCTGAGCGGAGTCAATGGCCCACACCGAGACCATGTCGCCCTCGTCGGCGTACAGTCCCCCGTCGTCGCATCGCGACACCACGGCAGAGTGCGGGCCAACGAAGAAGGTGACGCGGCGCCGTCCCGCCGGGGCAACGACCCAGGCGGCGAGCACCTTCGTCGCCTGCGAGAACGCCTGAAGGAGAGCAGCGAGGTGCGGGACGGGAGTATCACCAACGACGAGGCCCTGGCTGCGCAGCAGCTCAACAAACGGATGCCCGGGGTCGCCGAGAAGTCCATCGGCATAAGAGCGCAGCGCCTCGCATTCCAGGTTGCTCATATCGAAGACGACGCCGTCCTCCGTCTCGTAGGCGTTGATCATGATTCCTCCTGCGCTCTCGCTGGCGCCGCGTACGGCTTTCAAACGAGGACAACGCTACGACATGCGCACCGACAGCGCCCGCGGACGCCGGCGACCGCGGACGCCGGCGGGAGGCTACACTGGAAACGACTAGGAGGATTCACCGATGAACACCCCGCTTCCCGCAGGCGACGCCCCGGCCTCGTCCCCGATTCCAACCTTGATGCTCCCGACGGGATCGCCCATCCCCGTTCTCGGTTTCGGCACCTACAAGGTCGCGCCCGAGGACACGTACGACGCGGTGAGCCGCGCCCTCGAAGTCGGGTACCGCCACATCGACACCGCTCAGATGTACGGCAACGAGGCCGAGGTCGGGGCCGCGCTCGAAGCCTCGGGAATCGCGCGCGAGGACCTGTTTGTCACGACGAAGGTCGACAACTCCAACCACGAACCCGAGCGAGCCGCCGCGTCCATCCGACGCTCCCTCGAGGACCTGCGCACGGACTACGTGGACCTCCTCCTCGTGCACTGGCCGCTGCCCACCCTCTACGGAGGCGACGTCGCTCTGCCCTGGCCCGCCCTCGAGGATGCGTTCAACGCCGGCGGCACGCGCGCGATCGGCCTGTCGAACTACGAGCGCGAGCACGTCGAGGCCGTCCGGGCGGTCGCGACCGTTCCCCCGCACGTCCTGCAGGTCGAGTCCCACCCCTTCTTCCCCAACGCCAACCTGCGCGCCTACGCCCAGGGCCTCGGCATGGTGTTCGAGGCCTGGTCTCCCCTCGCGCGCGGACGCGCCGTCACCGACCCAACGCTCGTCGAGATCGGCGCGAGCCTCGGCGTGGGCCCGACGCAGGTCGCGCTGCGCTGGGCGCTGGATCGCGGGCACGTCGTCTTCCCCAAGACCCTGAGCCCGGCGCGCATGGCCACCAATTTCGACGTGTTCTCCTTCGCGCTGGATCCCGAACAGAGCGCGCGCATCGACGCGCTCGACGCGGGCGAGGCCGGGCGCATGGGGTCGCATCCGGCGACGATGGACCGACTCTGAGGACGGGTACGATACAGGTATGGCTTCCAAGCTCACGCGCGCCGACCGCGCCATCGTCCGACTGGCCGACGGCACCGTCAAACAGCAGAACCTGCTCACGGGCACAGAGGTGTGGACCGTTCCGGGCCGCGGTAACCGGCCCCTCACCGCACCTCACGCGGACCACAACCCCATCGACCACGAGGCCGACGGGCACCATTGCGCGTTCTGCTGCGGCCGCTACCTCGAGACCCCGCCCGAGAAGTCGCGCCTCGTGCGCCGCGAGGACGGGTCCTGGGAGCAGCTGAACGCCCTGGGCGCCGATCAACTCGGTGACACGGTCGCCGAGTTCCGACGCATCCCCAACCTCTTCGAGATCGTCTCCTACAACTACTGGCATCTCAACCACGGGCACGTCCCCTCCGAGGACGACCGTCGCCGCATGGCCCAATACCTGGCCTCGGACGCGGGCTACGAGCACGTCATGAACGTCGTGCGTGCCCGCATGTTGGCCTCGGGCATGAGCGAGGGAGAGTTCGCGGCCACCAGCGAGACCGCGCGCCTGCAATCCGCCTACGGCTTCTTCTCCGGCGGACACGACCTGATTATCGGCAGGCGCCACTTCGTCGACGGCGCGACCGAGGCCCACCAGCTGGCCGGCTCCGGCACCCTCACCCCCGAGGAGCACGAGCAGTACACCGCATACACGGCCCGCTCGATGCGCGACCTGTACGACCTGGATCCCGCCGTGCGCTACGTGGCGACGTTCCAGAACTGGCTGCGCCCCGCGGGCGCGTCCTTCGACCACCTGCACAAGCAGCTCGTCGCAATCGACGAGATGTCCGTGCAGACGGAGGCCGAGCTGGAGCGCCTGCGCGCCCAGCCCGACATCTACGACCAGATCTTCACGGTCGCGGCCACGCGCAAGCTCCTCATCGCCCAGAACGAGCACGCCGTCGCCCTGGCCGGGTTCGGGCACCGTTTCCCCGGCATCGCGATCTGGCCCCTCGGCGCGCCCAAGAACCCGTGGGAGGTCAGCCCCGAGGCCATGCGTGGCATCTCCGACATCCTGCACGCCGCGCACGCCGCGACGGGCGTGGAGGTGCCCGCAAACGAGGAGTGGTACCACCGCCCGCCCACCGTGTCCACGCCCATGCGCTGGCGCATCCTGCTCAAGTGGCGCATCTCGACACTCGCCGGTTTCGAGGGAGGCACGCGCATCTACCTCAACACGATCGACCCGTGGAAGGTCGTCGAGCGCACCGTGCCGCGCCTCCTCGAGCTGCGCGAAGCGGGCCTCATCGCTCCTATGCGCATCGGAGAGGAATGCAAAGTCAGCCCCGCAATGCTGCGAGGCTGACTGGAGAAATGTTGCGTCCGGCGGGGATTACTCCTCGTCGTCGCTCGAATTCTCGTATCCCGTGTCGGTCGCGGGGTTATCCGCGGGGGCCGGCTCCGGTTCGACATCCTGCGCGCCCGGGTCCGTCGCGGGATCGGGAGTACTCGCCGTGGTCGGTGCCGGGGAGGCCAGCGCCGAGGACCACGTGGCCAGCCAGGCGCTCATCGCATCGAGCGAGCCGACGGTCTCGTCTGCGACGATCGGATCGCCGGTGATGCCCATCAGCCAGCCAGCCTTCGTGTCGGCGGCGAGCACACCATCGATCGGGTAGACGGCGCCCGTCGTCGCCAGGGAGCGCTGCGCGGTCTCACCCTGCAGCCAGGCGATGAAAGACTCCGCGCCGTCCGACGCGGGCGAGGACGTGGGGGCCGCGTACATGATGCGAGCGATGCACGTCGAAGAGATCGCGGTCCCGTAGGAATCGGCGCCCGTGTTCGTCGCCGCCGCAGCCGCCAGCGAACGCGGGGCCACGATCAGCGGATATGCCCCCGAAGAACCCGCGGAAGCCCCTACGACCTCGGACAGGTACCCCTCGGACACGTGCGCGCCGGCCGTCCACGCCGCGACAGCGCCGCCCAGGGAGGAATCCACGCGCGGGTTAAGGGACTGCGCGAAGGACCCCAGCCCCTCGCCCGTCTGCGCGGCTGCCTCCTGCACGAAGGCGCGGCCCACCGACGACGAGGCTGGGTCCGGTACCGTCAGC
Organism: uncultured Actinomycetes bacterium; assembly: GCA_963537175.1. Classification (GTDB taxonomy): domain Bacteria; phylum Actinomycetota; class Actinomycetes; order Actinomycetales; family Actinomycetaceae; genus Pauljensenia. The sequence goes on along the minus strand of CAUTDS010000038.1, from coordinate 4,880 downwards.
AGCGCGCGGATACGCGGAGAAGTCAGATCGCCGAACGAGGTCGGCAGCGGGCGGCCGTTCGCACTCATCCACGACTTGTCGGCGATGACGCACACGTCATCGCGCCCGTAGGCGATCGCCGCAGCTGCACCGTCCACGACCGTGCCGGCAAGCGTCGCAGTATCCTGAGGCGCCGACGCAGCGATCGTGCCCGCCGCGCTCGCCTGCAGGGCATCCGCGCCGTCCAGGCCGAGCACCACGTCCGCGCCCGCCTTCGACAGCGCATCCACGCCATCCACCGGCACCACTGCAACCGTAAAGCCCGTCGCCTTCGTGAACTCCTGCGCGGTCTCCATCGGCAGCTGCGCGCCGCCCACCAGGGCGACGGTCACCGTGCCCGAACCGCTACGAGGAGTCGGAGCGTCGATCGTCCCATGCCCCGCCGTGCTCGACGAGGCGCGCGCACTCTGGCCCGGAACGATCGGCGACGCAAACGGATCCCGAGGCGCACTCGAGGACACGGACGGCGTACAAGCCGCCACCGTCGTCGCCGCAACAAGGAGGGCAGACAACGCAAAAACAGAGCGGGCGCGAGCCATAAGGAATCCTTCAGACGGGAACACTACCGTTCAAGCATAAGACAGGGCGCCTGTGGGCCTCGCGCAAGAGCGCCGCGTGGGGCATCATGGAAGCGTGCGCACGCGCACAGGGACAACCAACCCCCACGCCAGGAGGCAACCATGGACTCAGCCACCATCGAAAAGCTCGCCACGACCGCCGTCATCGCCGGAGCGGCCTTCGCCGCCTCCAAGGTCTTCGAAGCCGGCTGGAAGGTCGCCACCGGACGCCCCATCCCCGCCGAAGACTCCGACGACGTCACCATCGCCTCGCTGGTCCTCTTCGCAGCCACCTCCGCGGCCATCGCGGCCGTCGCCCAGCGCTACGCGTACAAGGGCTCGCAGAAGTGGCTTGCCCCTAAGCTCGAGGCTCGCTTCGGCGTGCCCCAGCTGGAGGCCTGAGCGCCGCAGACCGGCGCCCCTCCCCTACGATCACACGAGCGGCAGGAGGGGCCCCAGGTCCGTACGCTCCCCCGACGCGCTGACGCGGGAGGCGGCCACGGCCTCGTCCCACGTGAGAAGCCCGCACGCGAGCGACAGCCACGTGCGCGCGTCGGTCTCCACGACGGCGGGCGGCGTACCGCGCCGATGCGTCGTCCCCGGCAGGATCTGCACGGCGCCGGCGGGAGGCACACGCACCTCGACCGAACGGCCCGGATGCGAGATGCCGAGCTCCTCGAGGGTGAAGCGCACCGCCGTCAACACAACCGCGCGCGCAGGCTCCTCGCCGCGCTCCACGGCATCGCGCCACGAACGCAGCGCCACCATCCCCTCACCGGGGTCAATCCGTCGTTTCGCCATACCCCGATTCTACGCGGCGCTGCCACCCCGCCCCCGGGCGTGCATTCCGACCGTCTTGTCAGGCACAATGGATACATCACTTCCGACGAGAGGCCACCCGTGACCGACATAGCTTCCCTGATTACGCTACGTTCGATCCTCGACATCGAGATCGCACGCAGCTACCAGTGGGACGCGGCCACCATCATTAGAGTCTCCGGCGTCGACCGCGCTGGCGACCTCACGACCCGCATCGTCGAATATCCCGGCGCCCTCGCCGACATCGCCGCCGAAGGTTTCTCCCCCCACTCCGCCGCAGGACACGCACTCTCCCACGAACTCCACGACGCCATTCAACGCCGCGTGCGCCTGTGGATCGCCGAAATCCCCACCGAGCAGCTCCCCCGCCTGCACGAGGCGATGGGCGAAGGCCTTATCCACGAGGCCGGCCAGCCGCGCGACGGCCACACCCCCATCGCCCTGTCCCCCCTCGAGCTGCTCGAACGATGGGCAGCCGGCACCGACGAGCAACGCGAGTTCATGCGCGTCGCCATGGCCGGACTCGACACGCTCACGACCTCGTCGCACGCCACCCACGCGTCCCGGGCCGTCGGCGCCTCCATCATCGAACGCTCCGCGTTCCTGCGGCTGTGCCGCAACCCCAAGTTCATCGCCTACGTCGTCGTCCTCGTGTACTCGATGGCGCGGGCCGTGCCCGTCATGTACGTCCCCCACTTCCGGGGCGACTGGCGCGTCCTGTGGGCCATCGACATGATCACCGCCATCCCCTACACGTGGGGCCTCATCGAAATGGTCGCCGGCCAGAAACTCTGGCACCGCGTCGTCGGCGCAGCCACCGCCGCCGTCACCTTCATCGCACCCTACGTGTACTTCCTCATGTACGGGCGCCACGCTCCCCCCGGCGTATGGACCGCCATCGCTTGCATTTTCTTCGGCGGCATCTTCCTCGAAGTCTTCCGCTACCAGCGCGACCGCGCCGTCAAAAAGGGCCTGGCAGAGCAGCTGTAGGCACACTGGCTCGCGGCTGCAGCTTCGCTGCACCGCGGTTTCCGCAAGGCTCTGGCGTGCGCCGCTGGAGCTCCGGGCGCCAGGCTCTGCCGCACGCCGCTGGTGTTCCGGGCGCCGGAGGGCCCGGAACACCCGCGAGGCTAGGCGGCCTCACTTCGTTCGGTGCCACGCCTCGAAGCCCGCCCGTGCCCTCCGTACCCTCCGGCGCCCTCCACACCGGCGGCGCCTGCTCGGCGCGTCGCCTCGTTGTCCAGCCAGGCCCCACCACCGCCCACCGGCACCGCGGCAGGTCCCTCCGGCACCTTCCGCAGCGGCGACGCGCGCCCTCCACATACTGCGCGTTCACAACGCAACGCGCCCCGGCCTCGTCCCCCTGAGGTCTGCCGTTCCCCTCACGTGACGTAACCGCGAATTTGTTTATCGGGCTCGCATAACGACGTCCCCCGAGCGCGAGGCCCGGGGGACGTTCGTATTCGTTCGTGACGCGACGGCTACTTATCCTCGCCGGTCGCCGTGCGGATGAAGCCGGCGATCATAAACCAGCCACCGCCAACCCAGAACAGAATCAGGGTCCACAGGGGCTGAACCGGGTATACGACGACCATGTACGCGCACGCGACGATCCACGCAGCCGCACCGATGATGTTCGGGATCTGGAAACGCTTCACCCGCGCCGGGTGCGTGTAGTGCAGTGGAACAAGCGTCATAATCGCAAGGAAAATCGTCGCAGCGATATTGACCCACGCCGGAGTCTGAAGCACGTACATGACGATCGCGACGCAGTTCCACGCCGCCGGGAAGCCCACGAAGTAGTTATCGTTCGACTTCTCTCCATCGTTCGCGTAGCAGAACACGGAAGAGACAATGATGACGACCATCATGATGACGGGGAGCGGCTTCGGGCCGAACGGCAAGTACATCGCCATGAAGAGCGCAGGCAGGAACGTCCACGTCAGGTAGTCGACGAGGTTGTCGACGACGCCGCCATCGAACCAGGGAATGACCTGTCGGACTCCGACCTTGCGGGCCAGCGTGCCGTCGACACCGTCGACGATGAGGGCGATGACGAACCACAGCCACATCATGGGGATGTTGTTGTCGAGCATCGCAAACAGCGCCAAGGTCGCCCACGCGAGTCCAGAGATGGTGAACGCGTGCACCGCCCAGGCGGCGATCACGCGGCCCAGGCTCGGTTTGCTGGCACTCTCAGACGAGGCCGGGGCCTGCTCAGTTGTAGTGGGGACGTTTTGCTCAGGCACGGACGGCTCCTGTGGTGGCGGATAATTTCCGTCCCTCAGTATGCCAAAGAATGGTGGGGTATTGGTAGTACTTCGACCAAATGGCACGAGTTCGGGGCGTTGTCACAGCACGTATCGGACGTCATTTCTACTCACTATGACATTGCTTCATGACGTTTCGCATCAGTACTCATCGGTCAATGGAGTGTTCATGCCCACGCGCGGGGGCGCGCCCGCTAGCTCGCTTGCGTGCGCTCCCTCCTAGCAAATGTTGCCTTGCCGGGGCCAACCTACGCGCACGTGGGCCCGCTAATCCGAACGTTAACCCGCTCTTACGAGCCTGGGCAGCATCGCCCATGTGCCAAATAGCGGGTTACCGCTCGCAATAGCGGGTTCGCACACGAGCATGCACGCCACACCAGGCATCGTTGTGTCCAAATCACAGACCACCTCAGCAAAAACGATGAAAATGGGCAGTTGTGGGCGAGGTGGTCTGCACTTTGGGCGTTACACCACCTCAAGGCGCGGCCCCGCCGCCACCGGTCTGGAGGGTGCCGCGCTGCTTCCAAGACCGGCGCAGGCCGGTTGGCGCGAAAAACCTCGCCCAGCACCGCCCCTCCACCGGCACTTCCGCGAAAAAGTTCGCCCAACAAAACCAAAAACGCCAAAATCAGAGTGTTGTGAGCGCGCTGGGCGAGCTTTTTCGCGTACAGGGCACAGCGACGTGGCGGCTTTGAAACCATTGACACCTTTGCAGCCACTGACGCGGGCCAGCATGAAACCACTATCACCACTGCACGCCCCCAAACAGCAACCATTGAAACCGGTGGCACCTCTGCAACCGAAAAACACGCCAAAAACACCCATTTCTTACCCGCAAAGGCGATGACGGTTTCAACTGGCCCACCTCACGGGCCCGCAAAGGTGTCGCCGGTTTCAGACAACCACACACCTGGTTTGCGGACTCCCGCTGCGACACCCGCACGTAGCTACAAGCCCGCCCCCAGAAAACTCGGACGCAATTCGATCGGACCAACCCATCGACGACACTCAGAAACGTTGAAATACCAACAAACACAATTCAAACCCTGAAACAGTCCGAGGGGAATTACGTGCGAAACTGAGGGGGCACAGCAATGCAGCAAGCGGGGCCCGGCCGGGCTTCGAGCTGACGTACATCACCCATCAGCACACCAGGTCCCACTGGTGTGGAGGGCGCCGGAGGGACCGGAGGGCA
>CAUTDS010000037.1:0-20243 GCA_963537175.1 uncultured Actinomycetes bacterium | reverse complement strand
GCCGGATGGATGCGATCTGCGCGCTCGCCATGCCGGGGGTCGAGTAGTAGGGACGAACCTTGTCCAGGACGATGTCAGCATCGGGATTGTCGCCGCTGTCCTCAGCGCCCAGTACGATCGTCCCCCACTTCTCACGCAGGACTTCCGCGGCCTCGGCGAGGTCTTCACGGTACTGACGACACCCCGAGTACGAGGCGTAGGCGGAGGTGGGCAGGACGAGAATGCGTCGGGCACCCGCCTGGGCGAGCTCATCGAGGCCTTCGGCGACAAAGGGGTGCCAGTTGCGGTTTCCCCACCCGACGGGGATGTCATGCCCGCGCCTGGCAAGCTCCGCGGACAAGTCCGCGATCAGGCGCTGGTTGCAGGCATTGATGGGCGAGACTCCGCCGAAGCGCTTGTAGTGCGCGGCGACCTGAAGCAGGCGCTCGTCTGGGATTCCGCGACCGCGCGTCGCGTTGCGCATGAACGGCAGAACGTCTTCCTCGCCGTTCGGGCCACCGTAGGACAGCAGCATGATCGCGTCGTAGGTATCCATACCTGGCACTTTCAGTCCTCCTTCAGGCCTCGCGCAGACAGTGTAGGGCCGCTTCCCTCGCGCACGCAGCGACAGATTGTCAGAAAAACTCGTGAATTCAGTACTTTCCCTTGCTCACACAGCACCACCTTGCACCCATAAGTTAACGCTGTTAACCTTACAGCGACACAAAGTTAACAGCGTTAACCGATGGGAGAATTACCGTGTCACATCTACACTCTCCAGGCCTGGACGCCCGGGGGATCCACAAAAGCTACGGCACTCACGAGGTCCTGCGCGGGGTCGACCTGCGCGTCAGCCCAGGCCAGGTCCTCGGCCTGCTCGGACGAAACGGAGCGGGCAAGTCCACGCTCATCACGATCCTGTGCGGCCTGCGCCGCGCCGACTCTGGGACCGCATCCATCTGCGGCCACCGCCCCGCATCCGCCGAGGCCGCACGGTCAATCGGATACGCACCCCAGGAGCTGGCATCTACCCCGACCTGAACGTCGCCCAGAATCTGGCGGCCTTCGGAGAACTGCACGGACTCGGCCGACGCGAGGCGGCCTCGCGCGCGGGTGAGGTAATGGACCTGCTCGGCCTCACAGAGAAACGAGGCCAGCGCGCCTCACACCTGTCGGGCGGGCAGCAGCGCAGGCTCCACACGGGCATGGCAATCATGCACCGCCCGCGCCTGGTCTTCATGGACGAGCCGACCGTCGGCGCGGACGTGGAGGCGCGCAGCCAGATCCTGCGCGCGGTCCGCCAGCTCGCCGACGACGGAGCGGCCGTCGTCTACACCTCGCACTACCTGGCGGAATTCGAGGAGCTCGGCTCCGACATTGCGATCCTGAACGAGGGGCGCGTCGTCGCGAACGGCACGCTCGAAGAGATCGTCTCTCGCCACGGGCGCGCCGAGGTCACGCTCGAGTTCGACCGCCCCGTCCCCTCGATCGACGGATGGAGCGCCGACGGCAGGCGCCTGAAACTCATCGGGGATGAGGCCGACCCGGGCTCGCGGATCGGTGAAGCCCTGGCCTCGCCCACCCTCGAAGGCGCGCGCCTGACGGACGTGCGCATCACGCAGGCGAGCCTGCATAACGCGTATCTGCAGATCATCAAGGAGAGCGACCATGTCGCAGCTTAAGCAACTAGGGGCCATGACCCGCCTGAACATCCGCCTGCAGCTCACTGACCCGGCGCCCACGCTCATCCTGACGGTGATCCCCCTCGTCTTGATTCCCTTCATGATGCCGGCGTTCAAGTCGATGCTTCTGGCCGACGGCTACACGGGCGTCACCGGCGCCGAGCAGGCAGTGCCGTCCATTGCGATCCTCTTCTCGTTCCTGGCCGTGCAGAACATCATCAGCTCGTTCTTCAACGAGCGTTCGTGGGGCACATGGGAGCGCCTCGAGGCCTCCCCCACCTCGCGCGCATCCATCCTGACGGGCAAGGCGCTGGTCGCATTCCTCATGCAGACCGTTCAGATCGCGGTTGTCCTCGCGCTCGGCGCCCTCATCTTCGGGTATCAGCCGACCGGATCCCTCGTCGCACTGTCCGCGATTCTCCTCAGTTTCTCGGCGGTTCTGTCGGCGCTTGGCGTCTCGCTCGCGCTGTGGTCACGCAGCCGCGACGCAGCGCTGTCACTGTCGAACATCATCGGCATGCTGGCGGCCGGCATCGGCGGCTCTTTCTCGACGGTCTCCTCGTTCCCCGATTGGGCACAGCACGCCGCGCGCCTGTCCCCCGCATACTGGGCGATCACCGCGATTCACAAGGTGAGCCTCGACGGGGCAAGCCTGTCAGACGTCGGGACACCTATCGGCGTCCTGTGGGGTTTCTTCGCCGTGATCGCTGGGCTGGCACTGATACAGTTCCGTTATCACAGGGAGTAACGACCACCGAAGCGGAGAGTCCATGCCTCAATCGAAGCAGCGCGCGCTATCGCGAGAGATCATCTTGTCGACCGCGCTCGACTTGGTTGATGAGGAGGGACTCTCCGCTTTGTCTCTGCGGTCCTTGGGAAAGCGCCTCGGCGTCTCCCAGGCCGCTTTTTATCGCCATTTTCCAGACAAGGCGGCGCTCCTGGAGGGCATTGCCGAGCAGGTCTGGCGCCTCACTTTCGAGTCATTTCTCGACCGAGTTGATACCGGGGCGTTCGACCCCGAATCGGCGCCCACGCCCACGGCGAGTAGGCCGACCGAGGATGCCCCCGCCTCGCCCCTGTTGACCTACATGCGCACCTACGCGCATTGCCTGGCCTCCACGCTACGCTCCCACCCGGGCGCGGTCATGCTGCTGCTCACGCACCCGATGTCGACGCCCGAGCAACTGTCGCTCCTGGCGCGCGTGTTCGTGACGCTAGCCCGGCGCGGTTTCACGCCGAATGCGGACATGCTGGGGCTGGTCAATGCGGTGTCGATCTACACGACGGCCTTCGTCGCCGCCGAGGTCGTTCCGCCCGTGGGCGGCTCCCCCGAGCAGCCCGCCGACCTGTCGGCCGCGAGCGCCGCGCTCGATCCCGAGGACGCGCAGGCGCTGCGCCCGCTCATCGAGGATCTCCTGGACGGCCACTACGACTTCACCGCTCAGTTCGAACGAGGCCTGGAGGCGATCCTGCGCGGCTGGAACTGAGGCTAGCCGACCAGTTCCTCGACCTCGCGCACGATGCGCGTGCCGCCACCGAGCGAGGACAGTTCCGCGCGCACCCCTCGGATCCCCGAGGTCAGGGCGGGCTCTTCGACGCGGGTGCGGGCGGCGCGCGCGATAAGCGTCGGCTTGGGCTCGCGTACGGTCAGGCCGCAGCGCGCGTTTTCCACGGCCTCGGCGTTGAATTGACGCTCAAAGACGCGACCTGGGACGATGACCTGCGGGACTTCATAGGACAGGGCGTCCATCATCGAGTTTTGCCCGCCATGGTGCACGAAGACGCGGGCGCGCGGCAGGAGCTCAGCGAAGTCACAGCGGGGCGCGCAGGTCACTTCCTGGTCCCCCACAGCGTGGACGGCCTCGGATACGCCCGCGACGTAGACGTCGCAGTTCAGCGCCTCGGCGAGTTCTCGCCCAACGCGCACGGCCACGCCCGCGGGGACGCTGCCCGCTCCAAAGTAGACGAGGGCGCAATCGCGAGGCGTCGGCGCCAGTGCGGGCGGCTCGTCCAGGAACCCGCAGTAGACGGACCGCTCCCCCGCCCGCGGTTCCAGGGTCGGGCCACTTGGGATGAAACGGCGCGCCATCCCCTCAAGGATCGACAGGGACGAGGCCGGGGCGGGCATTCCCATCTCGCGCAGCAGGCGTCGAATTCCCGCGGATTTGCGCGGGTTGGAAGCGTAGGAGGCGGTCGTCGGCTGCGAGCCGCTGCCCACGCAAGGGATGCCCTCGGCGCGGGCGGCGATGACGGCGGCGAGGTTGAACTCCGAGTAGACGACGTCGGGGAGCGCGGCTCGCATGTGGGTGCGGAGGACCTCGACGGCGGCGCGCGCGTAGCGCTCGTCGAGGGCACCGGTCAGCCAGAGGACCTCCTCGAAGCTGCGCACGGGCTTGCGACCCATGAGGCCGAGGCGTGAGGCCAGGGGGAAGATGTGGCGCGCGATGGCGTCTGGCAGGCCGAGAGGCGAGGGCACCGGAATCTCGAGCGCAGGGCCGCCCGGATCGACGCAGTTGCCGTCATCTCCCCACGCGAGCGTGACCTCGTGGCCGCCATCCCGGAAGGCGCGGGCGACGCGCTTCGCGCGCGACCACGGTCCTCCCATCCGCGAGCGCGCAACCATGGGAACGACGAGAACCTTCACGATTCAAGGGTACGGCACTCACAACACGGCGCACCCACGCACCAATGCCAGGCTCCTCAAGCTAGACACATGCCAGCCACCCGTCAGAGCGCTACAGTTCCAGCCTCATGTACACGAGCTCCTGGTAGCCCGCGGCCGCGGACCGGTAGCCTCGAGGGTTGCGCCCATACTCCTCGAACCCCGCGCGCCGATAGAGGGAGACCGCGCGTTGATTGTCAGCCACTACCTCGAGCTCGAGCTGGGTGTAGCCCGCCTGCCGAGCGCAGTCAATGCTCGCCTCCATGAGGACTCGGCCGATCCCCATCCCCCAGTACTCCTTAAGGATGCTGATCCCAAAACGCGCCCGGTGCGCAACCTTGCGCCGACTGCGCACTGCGCTAACTCCTGTGCTCCCAACGATGCGCCCATCGATCACGGCGACGAGTTCAACCTCATTGCTGCTGCGTTCCGTTTCTTCCAGGGAGCAAGCTTCTTGTTCATCGTCGACGCTCTGCTCATCCGGGTAGGACAGCAGGTAGTCGGTCTGCGCATGCGTGCGCTGCGTGGTCTCACGCAGAACGCGGGCGTCCGACGCGACGGCGTTCCTCACCAGGAGTTCCACCCTGCCCTTCAACACCACCGTCTTGGCGTACCTCATTGTTGGACGCCTCCTCTCCCTAGGAATTAGCCAAATTATTGTCGATGTGGACAATCCACAAACCCGCACGGGGACTCCCCTGGCGCTCGAGCACGCCCTCATCTTTCAACTGCGCAACCAAGCGTTCAGCACTTCGCTTCGAACTTCCGAGGTGCTCCGCGAGTTGAGCAACGGTAGACCGTGAGTTATCCCGGAGGAACGCAATAGCGAGGGCGCGATTCATGTCCTCCGCGCTCGCAGGCTTCGCATACGGAAGAATCGATTCGCGGATCGCCTCGAGTATGAACTCCACAAAACTCTCACACGAACCAGTCGCACCCGAGCGGGCCAAGGCCTCGTAATAGTCTGCCTGCCACCTCCTGATCGCGGATTCAACGGGCAGCCAGGCCAGAACCGGACGCCACCGGGAGAGGAGCAAGGTCTGCCAGAGCCTCCCCGTCCGGCCATTCCCATCAGAGAAGGGATGGCAAAACTCGAACTCGAAGTGGAAGACACACGAGGCGAGCAGCGGGTGCATGCGTGTTGTGCGCAGCCACTCGAAGAGGCCGCCCATGACCTCGGGGACGTACGCAGCAGGAGTTCCAGCATGGATCAGGGTATCTCCATTGAAGACGCCGACATTGCCGGAGCGAAAGCGCCCTGCGTCGGGGACGAGGCCGTCCATCATCACGCGGTGGACTCGCAGCAATTCCTCCACAGAGTAGGGGTCAAGGCTGGGAATGAGGTCGTAGGCTGCGCGCGCGTTCTCTACTTCGAGGATGTCACGCCGGTCGCCGAGCACTGGTTTTCCGTCGATAATCGCACTCACCGCATGTTTATCGAGCTTGTTCCCTTCGATAACAAGCGAGGAATAGATCGTCTGAATCCGCAGCTCCCTACGCAGCGTGGGACTGGTAGACAGTGGGGCTTGAGGCGAGAGGGTACCGACGAGTTCCGCGATCTCTATACAGAGCGCGTCGATTACGTCGCTGCGCTTGAACGATGGTTCGTAAGCCATAAGCCCTCCTATTACCGCCAAATTATACCGCCACTGGCGGTAATCAAGGAGCAGTACCCGCAATCAGCACCACCTCTTCCGAGACAGAAGAGGCAACCATTGCACATTGGCTCCAGGAAACAATAGAATACGTTGTATTCAGACCGAGGAGGTCACCATGCCCACCATGACGATGCGCCTTGACGAAACGGACGCCGAAGTCGTGCGCAAGTACGCCGAATTTGAAGGAAAAACGATCTCCGACTTCGTTCGAGATGCGGTCTTCGAGAAGATCGAGGACCAGCAGGACCTTGCAACTCTGCGCGAAGCAGTCGCAGCAGACACCGGCGTTCGGTACACCCACGAGCAGGTACTCGCAGAGCTGGGCCTGTAAATGTCCTACCACGTCGAGTACAGCGACACAGCCCTCAAGCAACTGAAGAAAATGGACCGATTCGACGCGCGACTCATTACGTCATGGATCGGCAAAAACCTCGAGGGCTGCTCGGACCCCCGCATCCACGGCAAAGGCCTCACAGCCAACCGATCAGGCGAGTGGCGCTACCGCATCGGCAACTACCGCGCCCTGTGCATCATCGAGGACGACCGCCTCATCATCGAAGTGCTTTCCGTCGGACACCGCCGACACATCTACCAGTGATCACGCGGCCGCACCGACATGATCCAGCATTACCGCCAGATTTATACCGCCACTGGCGGTAATCGCGTGGCACTAAAGGGCAGATGGTCCACGAAACGGCGGGAAGCCTCGTCCATTGACGAGGCCGTGGCTGGGAGAGCGTGAAACGCTCAGTTGGTCCCGTGGAACGCCCAGGCGCGTCCCCGCACGCCGCGCGCGATGTAGCTGGCGCCTGCGAGGCTCAGGGCAAAGCCGAGGCCGGTGTAGAAGAAGGCGATGAACCAGTCGGGGAAGAGCCCTGCGGCACGCATGCCGATGCCAAACGACATCATGATCGCCATCATCATGTAGCTCTTGCGGTCGAAGAAGCGCACGACGTGGTGGCGCTCCCCCTCCAGGTCGGCGATGCGCTGGGCGTTCTTCTGAACGAGCTTGCTGAACATGGGATGGAACGCGCAGAAGATGGCGACCGCGCCGCCCGCGAGCGCAAGGAGGATGAAGGCCGCGAGATCGCGCACGTCGATGGCCGCGCGCACGCCGAGGATCGCGACATTCAGGCCGGCGAGCAGCCAGACGATGCCGGCGACGGCGATCAGGGGCTGCTTCTTGATGCGGAATCGACTCATTTTTTAGCGTCCTTTTCGTCTGCGGTGTCGTCATACAGGGCGGCGTCGAGGAGGGCGACAAGCGTCTCGCACTCGCCGCCCTCCATGAGCGAAGCGAAAATACTGCGCAGCACGTAGCGACACAGGGCCTCGGCGCTCATGGGACCGACGAGCCGGGACCGAACCACAGCCTCGTCCGCGTCGAGGACGCTCCCAAGTCCGAGCTCGATGTGGGTGAGCATGGTGGCGCGCACGGCTTCGAGGGCTTCCTGTTCGCCGCTGGGGAGGCGGCGCATCTCGGCGAACCAGTCGACGCTCATATCGGAGCGCGCGGCGGACAGGGCCTCGCGAAATCGCCGCACGTAGGAGGTGAACCGTTCGCCGGGGCGCACGGCGCAAAGCTCGTCGGAGAGGTTCTCTTCGAAGAAGCGGGTGAGCACGGCGGCCGTCAGGTCCGCCTTGGTCGGGAAGTAGCCGTAGACCGAGCCGACCGCGATGCCGCACGCGGTGGCGACCTTGCGCACGGAGAGCGCGGAGATACCGTCGCGCGAGGCGATGGCGTAGGCCTGGCTGACCAGCTTCTCCGGGTCGATCACTTGCTTGGGCACGATTTCCTACTGTCCTGCTACCTGCGACAATCCATAATGAACAGTGTTCAGTATAGGCCTGAGCAAGCCCTCGTCAATCGCAGAACCGAGGGATCACAGCGCTCCCGACACCAACTCGTCACATGTCACACGCCTACACGCGACCGCCGTCAGGTATGCCTTCCCGGGATGACTATAGGCTGACAATCAGCAGCGTCCGCACGGTTCAGCGCCACACTGCCGAGCCATCGCACGCAGCTCACGACAACAAAGGAGTTCACATGGACCACATCACCCTGAACAACGGCGTCACAATCCCCCAGGTCGGCCTCGGCACCTACCAGCTGGAACCCGATGACGCACAGTCGGCGGTCACCTACGCGCTGGACAACGGCTACACACTCATCGACACGGCGAACGTCTACGTGAACGAGCGCGCCGTCGGGCGCGGCATTCGCGCGTCCTCGAAGGCCCGCGAGGAGATTTTCCTTGAAACGAAGCTCTGGCCGTCGTTCTTCGAACGTGCCACCGCCGTCGACGAGACGCTTGAGCGCCTGGGCACGGACTACATCGACCTGATGATCCTGCACCAGCCCGCCGGCGACACGGTCGCGGGATACCGCATCCTCGAGAAGGCACACAAGGAAGGCAAGATTCGCGCGATCGGCCTGTCAAACTTCGACGTTGCCCAGACGCAGCGCATCCTCGACGAGTGCGAGGTTGTCCCCACGATTAACCAGGTCGAGTGCCACCCCTACTTCCCGCAGACGGAGCTCAAGGAACTCCTCAAGGAGCACAACATCGCACTGCAGGCGTGGTACCCGCTGGGCGGGCGCGGCAACGACTCGATCATGTCCGAGTCCCTCGTCCAGGGCCTCGCCGAGAAGCATGGCAAGTCCCCCGCCCAGGTGCTGCTGCGTTGGCACATCCAGCAGGGGCACATCGTGATCCCGGGCTCGAAGACGCCATCGCATATCGCTCAGAACATCGACCTGTTCGACTTTGCGCTGACCGACGAGGACATGGCCCAGATCGATTCCCTCGACAAGGGGAAGCCGTTCTTCGAGCACAACGACGAGGTCTTGGCCGGGTTCCTCGCATACGTGCCCGACGTGGAGGGCCAGAAGTAGTCCCATTCCCCGAACACCGCCTTCGGCGTGGCCCTGATCGGGGCGAGCATGATCGCCCCTAATCCTCTACCTGCGTGGAAGTGCGCGGCAGGCGTGAGCACGATTGCCTCCGACATTTGCTCGAGCCAAGCAACAACGATACCTTGCCTCGGAACGCAGCCCTCGCCCACCCCCTGACAATGGGCCAGGCCAGGGCTGCGTCCACTCACGACACCCCCGAAGCCCGATCCGCTTCCATGCCGAAAGCCTGGACATAGTCATCACTCAGGACGACCACGATACCATCTCCACCCATTGACACATTCTCACCCTCGCTCCGGCCTTGAAACCCCTCCATTGAGCGGAAGAACTCTGATACACGATGAAAGCAATCAGCGCTATCTCTCTCCTGGACGCCGCTACCCTGATCGCCAAATCCAACTGTCACATTTCCATGATCGGCAATCACCTCACGAAGACCGCTGACTAAGCCCACGGATACACCGTCTCCGATTTGGACAAGGTCACAATCAACACCATTGACGCTTTCGTGCCTCACTTCATCACGTGAAAGCCATTGCAGCACCGGCATGTAATGTGCATAAATTGCCCCATCTAATTTAATAGTCAGTTCCCCCTTGCCAGCGCCGTCAGGATCCACATCGCACAACTCCCAAGAACTCGCCTTCGATGCCACGCCACGCGGGAAACTTGATGCAACCACATGCTTCTCTAACTCATCTCCCGACCTCACCCACAGGGGATGCCCTGCAGCATTCAAGGTTGTCACCGAATCGAGCTGCAGCTGATCCCTTGCATCCTCCACACTCTTATAACGAACCCTAGCCCCTGACGTACCCTTCGCCTCCACAAGCGCATACGGAACCCCTCGATCATCGATCGCAACATAGTCAGGCTTGCGATTACCGCCAGATGACTTACCATTGCCGCTAGATGACTTACCCTTACCACTAGACGGCTTAAGAATGAAGTGCTTACTGTCTCCCGCATGAAGTAATTGGTAGTGAGACTTATTCCCTCCCAAGAACTTTTCAAACACAAGGCGCGCGCCAATCATACCCATAAAGAATGATGCAGCCCCTTTATAGCTAGGTTCAGCATGCCGATAGTCATCGGTCACACAAAAGCATTTCGACGCCCTATCAGGAGCGAGAGCAAATCGCGGAATCGAACAATAGAACGCTCTCCCCCACCAGGAGGTGACAACATGCCCCTCAAAAGCGCCGTTATCGAGCGAATATCTAAAGAGATCCGCTACAGTGCAATTGACAGGAACATAACTGCCCCCAATACCATTCCTCGACTTATAGTCATCATCCGAAGCGTAACGCCATACTGGGACGATAGGCACATTTCCCCCTCTACTTCGAGCTGAACGACCAGAGACACCTGGCCCCCTCATTAACACCAGTGGCAACGAGAGTTGACACACAGCATAGACAACACTTGACACCTGACGCATAGATACGGAGATATACAAATTATTTCGCGGCCGCACACGAAACTCTCGCCACCCTCACACAAACGGAATATCTCCAAACCTCGTCGCGCTATCCGGATATACACGCTGCTGCGTCGACTCGACAGCACCGCTCCGGCCAGCGCTCAGAAGGCCTAACCCTGCATCACCACCGAGGCCACGCCATCGGCCAAAGTTCCGTACGCGGTAACGCAGTGCCCGAAGAACATGTCATCATCGTCAAAATAGGCTGAAAATGAACCGTCGGCGTCCATCGCGATGCTGCGCAGCTCGATCCGGCGAGCGAAGCTCTCTTCCGTAATCTCGGGGACCTCCTCGTCGGCGGACTCGCGCCACTCGCACGCGAGTTCGGTGAGCTCACGTGCGGCGCTCGCGCGCATGTCGCGATCCCAGCGATCCTGCTCCGCCAGCATCTCTTTCATCGCCCGACTGGCGTCAGCCCAGGTGTCCTCATCCGCCGCGTCAACCTCGAGCGACACGCAGATCTGCTCGCCGCGCCACAGGACCTCCCCTTCGAACATGTCGAGGTCCTTGTCGAGAGTGAGTTCTCCGAGCACCTCGTCGGTCACCACGACCGGCCTGCGATATTCGGCCAGCACCTCTTCCAAGGCGGGGCACAGGGGATCCTCTTCCAGGACTTCAACGATCAGGAACTCGTTCTGCGAGGAGGCGGTTACACCCTCGGGGACCTCGTGCGGAATCATCTTGCGCGCCTTGAGGCGGTATACCCCCTCCCGACGGAAGCGATCGAGGATTCCTCCGGCATCATGTTCCTCGTCGCTGACGGGATAGACGATCCGGCCGTCACCCGTGTGCAGTGCGCCGGTCTGGCAGTCCACATACGCAATGAAGTAGTGCGAGACGTCCCAGAATCCGTTCATCTTGCCGGCCCCGCTACCGCCGGCGAGCAGGACGAGGATCTCCTTGGCCTCTTCCTCGAAGGTGCGTTCCCATTCGGCCTGCGTCATATTGTTTTGAGCACGCATGTATTCCAGCAGTTCCACGTGTCATCCTCCTTGATCCAGGGCTGCCGCTTCGCTACGACGAACCCTACTCCACGGAATACTCCACCACTGAATCGCCAACACAAAACCCGAAGGCGATTACCCCACGTGGATCCTTACCCAGTCCACAAGTTCCTCGTAACTCATAGACCCATCAGCTACCCCGAGCATGGCTGAAAGGAACTCCGCATGGTCAGGTGTAAAACCAACACCACACATCCTGAGATACGTACCTAACAGAGCAGCACCAGTTCGCTTATTTCCGTCCAGGAAGGGATGCCCCGAAATGATCCCAACAGCGTACCGACACGCCTTCTCGACTGCGCTCGGGTAGAGCTCCTCACCCTCAAAAGTCTGGAAGGGCTGGGCGAGAGCCGAGGCCAGCATCCCCTCGTCACGCACGCCATCAAGACCACCGAAGCGAGCAATCGCAGCCGAATGGATGGCACACACATCGTCCCGAGAAAATGCGATAGCGTTCACTTCGCGAGCTCTTCAAACACATCCGCGTAGGCATCCATGAAGTCAACAGCGACATCGACAGCGCTCTCAGACTGCTGTGCCGGCTGAATGACGACCCACGGCCTGTTGTTCTTGAGGATCGTGACAGGCTTCCCCGTCCTATTCACCTCTGCTGTCACTCGCGAAAAGTTGTTCTTCGCCTCAGCAAGACCCATAGTCAGTGTCGACATACCACTCCTTTCAACCTTAGCCATAATTATGGCCAGAATCTGGCCTCAGATCAAGGGCAGATCGCCTACTACCAGTCCTTATCGCCCCACAATGGCCCCATACCAGCACCAGTCAGGGACTATAATGCAGGTAGCGAAAGGAGCGATGATGCCGACGATGACCCGCACAGCTGAGGTGAAGACCCGCACAACCGCGCAGATCAAGGCCAATGCCGCAGCCGTCTACGCACGCTGGGGCATTAGCCTGTCGGACGCGATCAACATCTTCCTCGCCAAGTCGATCGAGGTTGGCGGCCTCCCCTTCGATATGCGCCCCGAGACTCCCCCATTTGACGGACTCGAGCGCTACGCCTATCGCCCCACGATGGACTCAAACGGCGTCGCACAGCTCCCGGGAGACTGGGATGACGGCGACTGAGGGAGCGCCCGCGCCGTGGGAGATCTGGCACGCACGCTTTAACTTCGACGACCGCGGCTATAAGTTTCGCCCCGTCCTGGTTCTAGCTCACTCACCCACCGGGTTCCTGACCGCGATCATCACCAGCTTTACACTCAATTCACGAACAAATTCCTACGCTCTCCAGAACAAGGTGAAACGTTAGCGTAATGATCCTACAGCTCCCGCAGTATGTCACTTAGCTTTCTCGAAAAGATCTCAAGACCTTCTTTATCATCATGATATGAAAATACGCGCCTCGAGCTGAAATCGAAAGGTAACTTGCCAATCGGACCCGCATGAATCAGAATCGGTTTCTTTCCAAGCCCATCCGCAAATCCGAGTTCATACAGCACGTTCGAATTAAGATCAGTAAGATCGACAATCACCCCATATGAAGAGCGAATAAGATTCCTAACATCATCTGGAATATCGGTTGGAGTGTTGAGTTCATCAACACGACGCGCGGTCTTCCCTACCGCTTCAGCCCCATTCCGAATAGCCTCAAACACTGGATCCACGGAGTGATGCCCTCTATTAAAAGGCATCATCACTGCAATCATTGTTTCATCAATGGGCAAAGATTGGACCTCTTTCACTGCTCCCGGAAAACCATCTCCAAGCAAAATACGAAATGGATCCCCTTCAAATACACTCCAACGTGTACGATGACCAACCCACTCCAGTTACCTCGGAGTATAGCTCTTATCCCCCAAAACCTGTTTCTCAATCAATAAATATGAGGAAAATTGAAGAATCGGATTCTTCATTGTCGGACACATAGATGGAGAGTCGATATACCCGATACGCGCAATTTGCTTCCCAGTATCCGGCCCAAACTCTTTCACCATAATAGTAGGCAAATCACAGAGCGCTTCCAGATCTGGTTCATCATCGCGCGTAAATCGCTGCCTGATAGCACGGTTCGTATTCTCGAACATCCTGTCGGATTCAATCTCTCGAGATTCATCATACCTAATGATGAGATTAAAATACATGACTACTCCCACTCAATATTTAAAAAGTTTCGTACTTTCTTCAGTTTCAATCCCAGTTCGCCATTTTTCGGAATTTTGCACTGAATTAAACTAAATTCTCGAAAATCCATGTTGTCATATTTCTATCACGGGGCATTTTGATATGACAGACGGTGGCAAAGGTAGCGGGTGGCTTGCAGGCCCGCAGGTGTGAGACCTCCAAACCGCCTGAAGATTTGTCGGGGCAGGGCGGGGTAGAGCGGTCATTGCAAACCCTCCCCTTACCTCTATAGCGTGAACAGTTGGATTACTTCTTTAACGAGTTTCACTGTTCTCGCTGTGATTGCTGCTTCGTCCCAATCGTTTCTTGAAGCAATATCGGAGTTGATATTCAAGCCGTTGAGGTAGCCAACAGAGTTGCCATCTTTATCCTTCCTGAGCTTCTTTTCCTGGAAGGAAAGATTGCTCAAGGTTGAGTTGTAACCAGTCAAAGTTAGGTTGCCGAGCT
Source organism: uncultured Actinomycetes bacterium (assembly GCA_963537175.1). Lineage (GTDB taxonomy): Bacteria > Actinomycetota > Actinomycetes > Actinomycetales > Actinomycetaceae > Pauljensenia. The sequence continues at coordinate 6,266 of CAUTDS010000037.1, read as the reverse complement.
CATGGACATGATCGTTCTGAATCTGGGCGGCGAGCGCCTTGTCTCCACCGGCAATCATGGTGACCCAAGCGTCAGGTAGGTTCTTCCCCTGGGGAAGAACGTGTTCGATAGTCCAAACGTATGTACCAGAAGGAACGCGCTCCCAAAGGCCCTTCATCTCCTTGGTAACCGACGGCGTAGCCAAGCTCGTCAAAATGAACCTAGCCGTGTCAGGATTGGATTCATAAAGCGGGCCAGCAAGCATCTCAGCAAATCGATTATCGTCTGCCGAGACCGCCAGAAGCTTGGCGCGCACGAACTGCACGAGATCGTCACCAGTTTTCTTTTCATCTTCGATGCCCTCAACGATGTTGATGAAGATCCTGGTAAGGTCGCGCGTTGGAGGAGCGTCGGTAAGGTTACGCCTTACGAAGAACTTGACCAAAAGATCATTTACCTGGACCAGATGCTGATCCGTGAGCGAAAGGCTGTCCGCTCTCCGCATCAAGTGGAGCAGGAGCACATACGAGGGAACGCCCTGAATCCTTGAAAGGTTCATAAGCGACTCTTCCAAGTCGCCAGAGATGCCATCCGTGTCCACAAGCGCGATCTTCGTGTACTCCTCCGCGTTCTTGAGCAACCAATCGAGCATGCCGGCTGCATCGTTCTTAATCTGCTTCTCGTAGATGTGGAGGAGGTTTGACCTGGTTGCTACGGCTCCGAGAGGGTACTGAGCGGTTCCGGTGATGAACGGCTTGTTCACCTCTCGCCTGAAAGCAGCGTATGCCTGTCTGAAGAAGCGCTCCTGAGTCTTGTAGTCCTCTCCAAGCAGGGAGAGCATGCGCTGCCACTGGTTGAAGTGGTCGTCCAGGTCCTCCTCGGTTGCGTCCTTAAAGCTGGAGAGCAGGGTGTTCTTGATGAGGTCAACCGCGCTCAAGGCCTGGCCCCTATTGTTAAGGGACTCGAACAGGGTATAGGCCTCGGATGCGTTGGAAACGCTGATCTGGACTATCACTGCGGAAAGCACTTTGTCGAGGAAGTTGCTGAAGGCCTCGTAGGCGTTGTTCGGGTGGGTTCTCTCAGGCGCTTCGACCATGGCCTCTAGTCGGGACTCGAAGTATGCGTATGCCTTATAGATCTTCCTGTTGCCTGCGTACTTGGGCCTCTTGTCCTTAATTTGATTGGAGACCCGCTCTCCCATGAGAGCCCTGTAGTCTTGGAGGTTCTGGCCTTGGACCTGGGGAACCACGCGCGTCTGCCCCTTGGACTTCTTCATGATGAGGCGGTTCTTGAGGTTGATGAGTTCGACGTTGACCTCATCTTCGTCCTCCTCGGCATCATCTTTGTGCTTGCTGAGCTGGTCGTACAGTGCAGCAAGCAGCAAACTGACGGTGGTGAGCCTCTGCTGGCCGTCGATAAGCTCGCATTGGGTCACGCCCTTTTCCGCATTGTAGCCATGGTCGATGACGATGATAGAGCCGAGGAAATAACCCTTGTCATTGTCGGAAATGTCGTCGAAGAGGTTCTCCCAGTCGCGCTTGGCCCAGGTGTACTCGCGCTGGTAGCGAGGCACATTAAACATGAGGGGTGAGTCCGTAGAGAATAGCTCGCCGATAGTCGGTTTGATTACGTCGTTGATCAACGAGATCACTCCAATTGGCCTGGTCTGGTTTTGTGGACCAGGTGTGTTGAGGGTTGTTGGTTGTTATTGGTGGTGTTGTGCCCATTGGCGTGCGTATTGGTTGGGTGAGAGCCAGCCCAGCGCGCTGTGGGGGTACTCTTCATTGTAGCGGCGCGACCAGGCGCTGATCAGGGCGCGCGCGTGATCGAGGTCCTCGAACATGTTGTCCTCGAGGAGTTCGTCGCGCATGCGGTTGTGCAAGGACTCCACGAATCCGTTATGCCACGGCTGGCCCGGGGGTATGAATGCTTGGAGCGTGTCGTGCTCACTGTCCCAGCGTCCCACGCCTGCGGCGATGAATTCGAGCCCGTTATCGGCGCGCAGCACCTGGGGTGCCCCATGGGTTAGGACAGCCAGGTCAAGCATTTCGATCACGTCGACGGCTCCCATGCGCCGCTCAACGCGCAAAGCCAGGTGCTGGCGCGTGAACTCATCAACGACGATACAGACCTTCAAGACACGCCCCTTCCAGTCCGAGTCGAACTGGAAATCAATGGCCCACACCTGCCCAGGAGCGCTAGCCCTGGCAGGTGCTGTAGGTGCGGCGCGGTGCGGGGCTTGTGGGCTTTGCGCGGACACCCGCGCAAGACGCTGAGAAAACCCCTGGCCGATCAGGCGGCTTTGCCGTGAGTCGCATACGAAACGAAACTCAGCGGCACGTTGCAGCACTTAAAAGCGCAGGTCAAAGCCCTATCTTCCTACTCCCACTCGATGGTGGCCGGGGGCTTGGAGGTCACGTCGAGGACGACGCGGTTGACCTCGGGCACCGAGTTGGTGATGCGCGTGGAGATGCGGGCCAGGACGTCGTAGGGCAGGCGCGTCCAGTCGGCCGTCATCGCGTCCTCGGAGGACACGGGGCGCAGCACGACCGGGTGTCCGTAGGTACGGCCGTCACCCTGGACACCCACGGAACGAACGTCGGCGAGCAGGACGACCGGGCACTGCCAGATCTCCTGATCCATACCTGCAGTTGCGTAGTGCGGACAAAACACGCAAACCCTCTGCAGGCGCCGCGCACCAAAATCCCACCGGCATACAATGACTAAATGACTGAAACAAGCAGGAAAGCGCAGTGGTTTTCCGATAACGAACGCAACTGGGACGACCGCGCCGAGCTGCACATGGCTGGCAATTACTACGACTACCAGCGCCTTCTCGAGGACCCGACGGCCATTAGCTCTGAACTGGCCCAAGATATCGAACGATTCGGCGATCTCACCGGCAAAGATGTTATCCACCTGCAGTGCCACCTTGGAACGGACACGATCGGGTTTGCGCGCCGCGGGGCCTCGCGCGTCATTGGCCTCGATTTGTCCGAGGCCTCACTTGCCCACGCACGCAGCATCGCCGAGCGCGCAGGCGCTGACGTGGAGTTCGTTCACGCGAACGTGTACGACGCGCGCCAAGCAGTGTCTGGAAACTTCGATCTGGTGTACACCTCGATCGGCGTCCTGTGTTGGCTGCCCGATATCGCCCGATGGGCGCAAGTCATCGCTTCCCTGCTCAAGCCGGGCGGCACTTTCTTCATCCGCGATGACCATCCGATGTTCATGACAATCGGGGAGGATATTTCCGACGGGCTCAAGATCGAGCAGCCATACTTCGAGCAGGACGCTCCGATGACGTGGGATGACGATTCAAGCTACGTGGACTCCCCCGGTGCGCCGCGGATTACTCACACAACGAACCACCAGTGGAATCATTCCCTTGGCCAGATCGTCACTGCTCTCATCAACGCTGGGCTGGTGATTGATGAGCTTGAAGAGACCCCGCGCGCTGCCTGGTGCCCGTGGCCCGAACTTATGGAACAAGATTCCACTGGCGGATGGCATCTTCGTGAGCACCCCGAACGTCTGCCCCTTCAGTTTGCGATCACCGCACACAAAAACTGAGGGCACACTCCTACTCCACTTGGATCAAGCATTTTTCGCGTGCATGTACTCGAGTAGATCTATCCCGATCTTTCCTTGAACAAACAGAGCATGCGCATGAGAATGACTACTCCCAGTTGGGTAATCGCCAATATGCAAGGGACCCCCGAAGCCATTAATTCAGGGGTCCCTCATGCTGAATTCACAGCACCAATGCGGAAGTACTACTCCCACTCGATTGTCGCATAGCCCGTTTCCGTGTAGTCAGCGGGGCAGGTGAGCTGGGATTCCTTTTACTCTTTCATTGAGAGAGCCGTGTAGTCACCCTGTAGTCAGCACTGCCTACATGCGATGTAGTCACTTGAGAAGAGTATTTTCGTCCGACCGAAGAGTGATAGCTTTGACCTGCGGAAACGCAGTTCGGTTGTGCGCAACTGACTACATGGATGAAAGGGGTGCCGACGGGGTGGGCCGCTCCCCGACCCGAGAGTAACAAATCCCGAGCGAAGAGTGTTGGCGATGATCTGGGGAAATATACTCTAAAGAGAAGGAAGTAACCACATAGAACGCAATGTGGATCTACAAATGTCGCTCATCGCGCTAACGAAAATGTGCAAGAAGAGGCTGCAGTTACCCAACACTATTTCAGCGCAACCATGAGTTGCTCAATCTTACTGTTCACAAAGCTAGGATTATCAACATTCGAGTTATGCCCTGCTCCAGGTATCCACACGAGAGGGATCTTCTCACCAGCAGCCCATTTACGGTTAAACACTTTGACATCGCCAGCATGGTCCTTCTCCCCGCAGAGCAAGAGCGCCGGACAGTCAATGTTGTAAGCGCGCCTAGATTCAACAGCATCGGCGAGCATCTTGTAGCCGTGCGCGGCGAGCTCCACATACTCCTCCTTGGCGTAGCTCTCGATGAAGGAACGCATGCCGGCCTTCCCCTGGGCGGTTGTTGCCACGCCCCACGATCCCAGCACCTTCAGCCACGACCAGGGCACAAACTGGTACATCCCCTTGGTATGGCGCAGCGCTTTGACCTCCCACGTCGAGTAGTACTTCCTCTTGAGCGGCGCTGAATCAATGGAGACGAAGCCGGCAGCTTCTCTCGGATGGAGGTCGATGAACGCCTGTGCAACGTAGCCGCCGACCGACTGGCCCACAAGCACGAGGTTTTTGATGCTCTCAGCCTCCAAAATTGCGTGCAAAATACGGGCGCAATCGTCCATGGAGAAGTCAAGCGGATATGGGCGCGACTTCCCATGTGCAGGAGCATCCCATACCAGGCAGTTTGCCTTACCTGAGAAATACGTCATCTGCGCGTCGAACATGGTGTGGTCGGCAGTGAGACCAGGAAGAAATACAAGCCACGGTGCGTCCGTGTCAGCAGAAGCGTCTATCCAATAGAAGACATTGCCGCTGCTGGTGTGGTAAACGCGCTCATGCAAGGTTTGAGGCATGTTGAATCTTTCGCAATCAGGTTTTTAGCTGGACAGGCAGCCGTGGCGTCTTTGGCAGGTACTCGCTTGAGGACGACTAGATCTCCCAGACCGGGACAGCCTGCACCACTGCTTCAACGGTGTCGCGCTCGCAATACCGAAACGCACCATCGCCTCAGGCTTACTCATCCCACCGTCAACCATAGCCCTCGCTGCGGCGACCTTGGTCTCATAGTCGTATCTCGCCCGCTTTACTCCCATGACAAGAAGCCCACCCCTCCCGATCACGCGGTACATCTTCTGCCACTCTCTCACAGTCTCGGCACACACACCAAGCCTCCTGGCGCTCAAACCATAGCCAAATCCCCTCGCAAACATCTCCACCGCCTGCTCCCGAAGCAAACGATCATGCCTCAACCCCAGATCCACAGACACGAAAAGCCTCCCGTTTCTTGGACTTCAATTTCGATGTCCAAGAAACGGGAGGCAGTTCATGACGAGGCCGGGGCTTTGAGTCTGTGCGCTCAGCTGAAGGAGAGCGTCACTCCCACTCGATGGTGGCCGGGGGCTTGGAGGTCACGTCGAGGACGACGCGGTTGACCTCGGGCACCGAGTTGGTGATGCGCGTGGAGATGCGGGCCAGGACGTCGTAGGGCAGGCGCGTCCAGTCGGCCGTCATCGCGTCCTCGGAGGACACGGGGCGCAGCACGACCGGGTGTCCGTAGGTACGGCCGTCACCCTGGACACCCACGGAACGAACGTCGGCGAGCAGGACGACCGGGCACTGCCAGATCTCCTGATCCAGGCCGGCCGCCGTGAGCTCCTCGCGGGCGATCAGGTCGGCGGCGCGCAGGATATCCAGGCGCTCGCGCGTGACCTCGCCGATGATGCGAATGCCGAGGCCGGGGCCCGGGAAGGGCTGACGGTTCACCAGGTAGTCGGGCAGGCCCAGCTCGCGGCCGACCGCGCGCACCTCGTCCTTGAAGAGGGTGCGCAGGGGCTCGACGAGCTCGAAGGTCATGTCCTCGGGCAGGCCGCCCACGTTGTGGTGGCTCTTGATGTTGGCCGCGCCCTCGCCGCCGCCGGACTCAACGACGTCGGGGTACAGGGTGCCCTGGACGAGGAACTTCACCTCGCCGCCGGCAGCACCAACCTCTTCGATGACCTGCTTCTGGGCGGCCTCGAAGGAGCGGATGAACTCGCGGCCGATGATCTTACGCTTCGCCTCGGGCTCGGTGACGCCGGCCAGGGCGGACAGGAAGCGCTCGGACTCGTCGCACGTGATGACGCG
>CAUTDS010000036.1:0-20288 GCA_963537175.1 uncultured Actinomycetes bacterium | reverse complement strand
GTCTCCTTGTACTTCGAGAGCATGTCGTTGCCGGTCTGGCGCATCGTCTCGATGACCACGTCCAGGCTCACCGTGTGGCGGCCGTCGCCCCACAGGGCCATGCGCGCGGCGTTGATCGCCTTGACGGCCGCGATCGCGTTGCGCTCGATGCACGGCACCTGCACGAGGCCCGCCACCGGGTCGCACGTGAGGCCCAGCGAGTGCTCCATCGCGATCTCCGCCGCGTTTTCGACCTGCTGCGGGGTGCCGCCGAGGGCCTGCGCCAGGCCGGCGGCCGCCATCGCCGAGGCCGACCCGACCTCGCCCTGGCAGCCGACCTCCGCGCCCGCGATGGACGCGTTCGTCTTAATGAGGGCGCCGATCGCCGTCGCCGCCAGCAGGAAGTCGTGCACGAGGGCGCGGCGGCGAGCCGCGCAGGCCTCGGGCGACGCGGGATCATCCGAAGAAGTCTCCGAGGCCTCGTCCGTCGTCATGCGGATGTGCGCCAGCGGGGTGACCGCGCCGTCCTCCGTTGCGGGGCCCGCCGCGACGCCGGGCGTCGATCCCGTCTCCGGGCAGTGCGTCACCAGGTAGCCGAGTACCGCGGGGATGACGCCGGCCGCGCCGTTCGTCGGCGCCGTCACGACGCGGTGGCCCGCCGCGTTCTCCTCGTTGACGGCCAGGGCGAAGAGGTTCACCCAGTCCATCGCCCGCATCGGGTCGGCCACGGTCGACACCCAGGCGCGCGCACCGGGGGAGCGCACACCGTCCGCGGGAGATGCGCCCGAGGAGGCCCCGGCCTCGTCCGACGAAGAAGAGGGGCCCGTCAAGCGCTCCGCGAGCTGGCCGGCGAGCGCGCGGGCGCGGCGCGGCACGTCCAATCCACCCGGCAGGATGCCCGCCGCCGACGTGCCCGCGTCCACGCAGTCGAACATCGTGTCGGCGATGCGATCCAGGTAGGCGTTGACGGTCTCGCGGGGGCGCACCGCCTCCTCGTTGCTGCGCACGAGCTCCGCGATGCTCAGGCCGGACGCGTCGCACGCGGCGAGCAGCTGCGCGCCCGACGCGAAGGGGTGCGGCGCGGGAACGTCGATGCCGACGCCCGCCTGGCTCGTCGCGAGCGAGGACACCTCCGGGTTTTGGGGATCGTCATTCGTCTGAATCATGACGAAGCCGCCGCCCACCGAATAATAGGTGCGCTCCAGGATCACGGCGCCGTCCTCGTCGGAAGCCGTGATCGTCAGCGCGTTCACGTGATAGGGCAGGATGGTGCGCGCCGCGAAACGCACGTCCTCCGCGATGTTGAGCGGCACCTGCGTGCCGCTGGGCAGCGTCAGCGTCCCCGACGAGGCCAGGGTCGGCAGGATGGACTCCACCGTCTCGATGTCCACCGTCTCCGGATCGTAACCCGCCAGGCCGAGGAGGACCGCGCGGTCCGTCGAGTGGCCGCGGCCCGTCGCGCCTAGCGACCCGAACAGGTCAATCGTGATGTGCGACGGCGGCTTCAGCGTCGTCAGCTCCGTCGTAAACGCCAGGCCCGCGCGCATCGGACCCACCGTGTGCGACGAGGACGGCCCGATACCAATGCGGAACATGTCGAAGACCGACAGCGGGTGCGGCGCATCGTGCGCGGCCACCTCGCCCGAGACGATAGCTGCGGGCGTGGGGCGCGACGGGTCGTACGTCGTAACAGATGAGCCGAGGGCGACGGGGCGAAGATCCATGGGGACTATTGTGCAGCAGCCGCCGGGGGAGCTGCCTGTTGGGGCGGTGCCAGATCTCCGGCGTTGCTGCTGGCCCGCCTGATCTCCGGCCGCCGCGTGGCCTGCCTGAATGGGCCGGGCCGCTGTGTGTGCCGGTGGGCGGCGGCCCGCCCGCGAGATCGCCACACGCGAGCTTCGCTCGGAGTGGTCGATCTCGAGGCCCGCCCTGGCCCTGCCGCCGCCCACCGGCACCGCGGCCAGGCCCTGCAGGCCCCGTGGCGGCCTCAAATCGGGCGGGGCTTGTGGCTGTAAGTGGCCCGCCCTAGCCCTGCCGCCGCATTCCGCGTGGGGGTATGCGGAGAGTGTGGGCGCATCCGGATAGGTTGCCGCTATCCGGATCTTCGTTACCTATCCGGATGTGTTGCAGCCTGGGCGCGGTGGCCTCCGTGCGGGGTGGCCACTGGCCCTGCTAGCGGCCTCAGGTGCTGCAGTTTCGCATGCAATTCCCCCTCGGCATGTTGCCTGTCCGTATCACTTCATGTCGTCGAGTCACTCCTGTTTGGGAATTGCATGCGACTTTGGGGAGGGAGGGTGCAGATGGGTCTGAAGTCCTATGTTTTCGCAGGTGGGAAGAAGTTTGGGTGGAAATGGATGACAGGGCAAAGGGTTTTCGTTGCAATGCTTGACAGTTTGGGGGTGACAGGATGCTGAAAATAGGCTCAATGGTGAATTTGGAGGGGTGGTGTCAAGCTCTACAAAGTTCCACATTATGATTTGTTGCCAACCGTTAAAAAAGATGAAAATTGCCGAAAAGACGTGTTTTCATAGATTGAAACCAGTAGGTCAAACGTTGATTTGCTGCGGAAATCTAGCTTTACTGTTTTTCTGTAAGCTACCCCACTTACAAAGCTGAGGAAAATGGGTTGCATTTTTCGGTAACCGCATCGTAGGCTGAGTGTCATCAAGGTTGTGGAAAAACCTCTCGGGACATCCCCCCGAGTACGACACAGCGAAGCAAGAGTCTTCAAGGAGTGCGATTAATGGCAACGAGTCGAGCGCGCGCAGGTCACGCGCGGACCAAGCGAGCAGGAGTCGCGTCCCGCGCCCTGGCCGCCCTGGCCGTCGTGGCAACCGCCACCGGTACGCTGGTCGTCTCCCAGGTCGCCGCCCCCCAGGCCGCCCAGGCCGCCCAGGAGCCCGGTGCTACCAAGATTGATGTCGGCATGGTCGACGCGATCATGGGCGAGGGTCATACTCGCGAGACCCCGACCGGATCGAACCTGAACGACAGCATCCGTTATGGCATCGTCACGGGCATGACCGAAAATCGTCTTCGCAGCAACAATCAGCCGCTTACTACCTGGATGGGCGGCAAGACTGCGAAGGATCAGGATGCGTGGACCTACATCGCCCGCGGTACACCGTGGAAGTGGGATAATCAGACCGGCGACTGGGGTGATACTGCTGCCAGCAAAGCCTGGATGCAGTCGCACTATGACAAGTGGGCCGCTGACCCCACGAAGATCTGGGTGAACGGCCAGTCTGCCATCGGCTTCAAGCCGAATAACCCGGGCAAGGTTGATCCGGGTCAGACCTTCCTTCTTGGCGCGATCCGCCACAACAACCTGCCCATCGGACAGGCGGCTGCCCCCGGCGGTCTTGGCCAGCCCTACTTCGTCTCGAGCCTGAACCTGAAGTTCACTGGCCTGATTCCTGGGGACCAGGGCGAAGCCTTCCCCTTCATCAACCACGAGACCTTCAACACCCTGGCCTCGACGATCATTTACCGCAAGGGTGGAGCCTACGTGAAGACGGATGGCGTGTCCGGTTTCTGCTCCCCGCAGTTTGGTCAAAACGGCTGGGATGCCACCCAAAGAATCGGCAACAGGCTCCCTCGTGACCTTGTTCTTAATGGCGAAGCGGGTCGTCCGGGGTACACACCCTCTGGCGATTTCATCGGTCCCGCCTATGAGCCGGACCCGGTGAACGCGGCGGATCGCTCGCAGGGTTACGTCAACAAGCCCGAATCTCGCTCCGGACGCATGTACTGTGTCAAGTACGTGGGCGAGGGCAACGGTGACTACGACCTGTACGGCCAGTACTACAACGGCGGTGCGGAGCAGCCTCACAACCAGCTCGTGAAGGAAGAGGTCACGCCTCGCACCTGGCCGGGCGCGAAGGGTAACGTCAACGAGGATCCCTACGTCTCCGACACCGTCAAGCTGGAGAAGACCGTCTCCGACAAGACTTTCACGCAGAACGGCCGCACCTACCGCCTGCAGCTGTGGGGTTTTGTCCCTGCGGAGAACGCGACCAACTTCCTGACCCCGGAGAACTTCAACTCCATCCCGACGGCTAACTGCCCGACCACCGTTCCGGCGGACGCCAAGCGCACCGACTACTTCGTGACGCAGGAACTCTCGGTCAACTACGCCTGCCTCTACGGCGTCATTACCGAGGAGCGCTCCGTGCGCATCGCGAAGGCCGTCGAGGACCCGGCGGGCACCAACCCGACCATCCCCGCCGCAAACTTCGCGGTGACCACGGGCGACACGTGGGTGGACAACACCGACCGCACCCCGGCGACCACCGGCACGGTGACCGTCGCGAAGCCCACGGCTTCGTCCGCCCCGGCGCGCAACAAGTACATGGACGCCACCGACTCGCTCGCGTCGCTGACCCCCACCGCCTTCGGTGAGGCCCAGGCGAAGTACGACTCGACGTTCATCCCCTTCGAGGTCGGTAACTCCGACTTCACCATCACGGAGAAGGAGATCAACACCGGCGGCGAGGACAAGTGGAACCTCAAGGACATCAAGTGCGTCAACGGCATCGGTGAAGACGTCGCCGTGACCAAGACCGAGCGCGGCGTCAACTTCAAGAACGTCGGCGGCGCAGCGTCCAACGAGGCAGCCCCCATCACCTGTACGTTCGTGAACGAATACCAGGCTCCCAAGCTGCGCGTCGAGAAGTCCATCGAGGCGAACGGTGGCGCCAACGGCGCCACGAGCTTCAACGTGGACTACAAGATCGTCGCCACCAACGACGGCTCGCTGGCCGCCAACACCGGCAAGCTCACCGACAAGCCCGACTTCGCCAAGGGCCTGGAGATCCAGTCCGCGAAGATCGCCGAGACCCAGGCCGGCCTGGACTCCGCGTCCAGCGCCACCGCCACGAACGGCGTCTACACGCTGACCGACGGCGTCGAGCTGGCCCCCAAGGCCACCAAGGAATACTGGATCCGCTTCGCGGTCGTCCGTAACCCCGCAGCCGCCGGCTACAAGGAGGCCGACCTGGCCTGCTCGACTCCGAGGGAGAACGTCCCCGCCGCTGGCTACGGCCTCTTCAATGAGGTCCTCGCTGAGAGCGGCAAGGACTGGGACGGCACGGATAACAACAAGGCCTGTGGCCCCACCGTCCCCCACGACTTCGTGGTGGTGAAGGCCGGTACGCAGAACACGGGCAAGACCTTCGCGGACGCCTCGAACCAGTACACGGGTCCGAACAACATGCCGCTCTACCCGCTGTCTGGCGCTGAGTTCGCGATCTACAACGCCAACCCGAATACCGACGCAAACGCCACCGTGGTCAAGACCCTGACCCAGGCGACCGCCACCGACGGCTACTACTGGTCCGTCAACGACCTGAACCTCGACACCATGTACTGGCTCGTCGAGACCAAGGCCCCCGCGGGACACTCGCTCCTGCCCAAGCCCATCGCGTTCACGCTGACCGCCGCCCGCGGCAACAGCTCCGGAACGACCGTGGAACTTGCGGACGACCTCACGGACTCCGCCAAGTGGGCCAAGAGCGCCGTCCAGGCGTTCTCCTCCGAGGCCAGCAGCCTCCCCGGCCCCCAGGGCTTCCTGGCCGCCGGAACCCGCAAGGCCACCATCGTTGTCAAGGACACCGAGGTTGGCGAGCTGCCCAAGGCCGGCAGCACCGGAATCTACCCCTACATCGGCGCCGCAGCTGTGCTGATGACCGGGGCGATGGTGATGACCGTGGTCACCACCAAGAGGCGCAAGGCAACCGCCTGAGCCACCCATGAGGTCCCGTGACCACGAGACCCACCATCAGAAAAAACTCCCGAAATCACACACACAGGAGAAAGAAAACCTATGAGCACCACGAAGACCCGCCGCAGCCTGAGCCTGCTCGCAGCCTTCGCCGTCGCCGCCGGCGCGCTGGCCCTGCCCGCCGCCACCTCCGCGACCCAGGCTGCCCCCGCCTTCGGCCTCGCTGCCACGACCGAGCGCGCCCCCTCGCTGGTTGACCTCGACGCCTCCAAGACCGGCTCCATCACGATCCACAAGCTGGTCAAGGACGCCACCAACGGCACCACCGCCGGCAACGGCCTCGAGGACCCCACCGCTTCCGGCACCCCCCTCGATGGTGCGACCTTCACCGTCGAGAAGCTGACCAACGTCGACCTCACCACGCAGGCCGGCTGGGAGAAGCTCGCTGGCTTCAACGGCAACGTTGATACCGCGAAGGCTGACGGCGTTGACGCTGCCGTTACCAAGACCACCGCCGGTGGCGGCCTGGCCACCTTCTCCGGCCTCCCCCTCGGCGCCTACGTCGTGACCGAGACCGTGACCCCCGCCGGCTACGTCGGCTCCAAGCCCTTCATCATCACGGTGCCCATGACGCACCCGACCGACCTCAACAAGTGGGTCTACGACGTCCACGCCTACCCGAAGAACTCCAAGGCTGGCATCGAGAAGACCGTCGCCGACGAGAACACCCCCGCCGTTGGCTCGAACATCTCCTACACCATCAAGTCGGACATCCCCGCCGCTGAGGCCCTTGACTTCTACGACGTCGTCGACCAGTACGACAAGCGCGTGGAGCTGCCCGAGGCCGGCATCACGCTGAAGATCATCAATGGCACGACCGGCGAGGTCGCCCTGGCCAAGGACACCGACTACAAGCTGATCGCCGCCGACGGCAAGGACGGCAAGACCAAGTTCTGGACCGCCGAGTTCACCGCTGCTGGTCGCGCCAAGCTGGTTGCCAACCGCAAGGACGACAACACCAAGGTCCAGATGAACCTGGCTGGCACTGTTAAGGACAAGGTGGAGAGCGACGGCCTGTTCAAGAACAAGGCCATCCTGCTCCCCAACTCCCCCTCCAACGGCTGGAAGCCCAACTCGGGCGAGGTTCCCCCGCCGGACTACCCGAACTCCGAGGTCGTCTCCAAGTTCGGCAAGGTGAAGATCACGAAGGTCTCCTCCGTGGACGCCACCGCCAAGCTGAAGGGCGCTGAGTTCGAGGTCTACCAGTGCACGCCTCAGACCACCCCGACCGCGAACTTCGAGTCCGTCGACGCGACCCTCGACAAGAAGCTGTCGCCCGCCGGCACCACGACCTACGTGACCGACGCCAACGGTGAGGTCACCATCGACGGCCTGCGCAACAACGACTGGGCCAACAACGCCGCCGTCGCCAACCCCGGCTACTACTGCCTCGTTGAGACCAAGGCTCCCGAGGGCTTCGAGCTCCAGACCCGCCCGATCGCCTTCCAGATCCTGCAGTCCAACTCCAAGGCTGACAACGAGTACACCCTCAACACCACGGTGAAGGACGTCCCGAAGAACGGTGGCTTCAACCTGCCGCTGACCGGTGCTGCCGGCATCGGCGTGCTGATCGGCGCTGGCGCCCTCCTCGTGGGCGGCTCCGGTGCGATCGCGCTGGCCAACAAGCGCCGCAAGGAGCAGGCTGACGCCTGAGCCTAGCTAGCTAGCGACACACAGGGGGGTGTGGACCCGCGGGTCCACACCCCCCTTGCGTTGCCCGCAACCGCCCCCCAGCGGTACTACCCTGTAACCAGACAAACTTCCACGGCCTCGGCAATGAACGGAGAAAGCGTGAGCACCCAAGCGCCCGACAAGAAGAAGACACCCCTCAAGTGGCGTCTCCTCACCATCGCGCCCCCGATCCTGCTGCTCGCCGGCATCCTGGTCCTCCTGTACCCCGTCTTCGCGACCCAGTACAACAACGCGCGCCAGGAACGCATCGCCTCCGAATTCAGCGCCGTCGCCGAAAACGCAGGCCCCGACGCCGTCGCCGAAAACCTGCGCCGAGCCGACGAATACAACCTCAAGGCCTCCGAGTCGCCGATCCTCGACCCCTGGCTGGACGCCCAGCGCCCCGGCACCGCGCAGTACCAGGACTACCTGAGCCAGCTCAACCTCAACGACGTCATGGCGACCATCAAGATCCCCTCGATCGACGTCAACCTGCCGATCTACCACGGCACCGACACCGCGACGCTCGACAAGGGCATCGGCCACCTCTTCGGCACCGCCCTGCCCGTCGGCGGCGAATCCACGCACACGGTCCTCACCGGCCACACCGGCCTGGGCAACGCGACCATGTTCGACCAGCTGACCAACGTCAAGATGGGCGACTACTTCTACATCGAGACCGCCGGGCGCCACCTCAAGTACCAGGTCACCGACATCCGCGTCGTCCTGCCCCACGAGACCGAGTCCCTCAACAAGGTTGAGGGTAAGGACCTCGCCACCCTCATCACCTGTACGCCCTACGGCGTCAACACACACCGCCTCCTCGTGACCGGCGAGCGCGTCCCCATGGACGAAGAGGCCGTCGCCGCCGAAGCCGCGCAGGTCAAGGGCTCCGTCATGAAGCCGTGGATGATCGCAGTCCTCGCATCCGTCGCCGTCATCCTGACCGTCGCCGGCATCCTCTGGCTGCGCTCCCGCAAGCGCAAGGACGAGGAGCCGCAGGAGCTCGATGGCGCCGCCGCTGCTGCCCTCGCCTCCGTCGAGGCCGGGGACGAGGCCGGGGCTGAGTCCGCCGAGGCCGCTGAGTCTGGCGTTTCCGCGCATCTACGCTAAAGTCAGTGAGTAACTGTCAAACGATCTGGAGGGCTTGTGGAGCATCACCCCAGCGGCGCACGCTCCCGCCGCGCCACGCACGCGAGGGCCGAGTCCCGGCCTCGTCGCGCCGTCGCGCGTACCCTGGCCGCCCTCCTCGTCGTGAGCGCAGCTGCCCTCCCCGGCCTCGTCGCCCCCGAGCGCGCCGACGCAGACCCCACGCTCGAGCCCCCCGGCGGCGGCACCGTCCCCGTCGCCTCGTCCGCCGGCCGGCTCGGAGCGGCCACCATCAACGGCTCGGGCTTCGACCGCACGACCAGCGTTCCCGACAATGCCTACGTCGGAACCGTGCGTGGCGCGGGCCCCTACGATGCTGCTGACCCCGCCCAGTCCTCGTCCCCCCTCCAGGCCGGAACCGCCCAGCCCATGCTGGACGCCGCCGTTGCCTCGGGGGACTACTGGACCTACATCGCGCGCGGCCTGCCCGCCGCCAACCCCGTCGCCACCGGCGTCATCTCGCCCGAGAACACCAACGCCCTGGGGTACAAGCCCAACAACCCGGGCAACGTCCCCATCGGCAAGCCCTTCCTCCTGGGCACCGTGCGACACAACAACTTCCAGGTGCACTCGGCCAGCCAGTGGGTCCACTCGTCGATCGACGTCAACATCGGCGGCATCGAGGACTCCTTCCCCTTCGACCAGGAGGAGACCGCGGATGACACCGACACCACTGCGGCCCTGAGCGACGAGGGCGCCTACATGCTTGCCTCGCGCGCCAACGGCCCATCCTCCTGCCCCGCGAACGCGCCCTACGCCGCCCTCAACCGCGATGCGGGTTCGGGCGTCTGGTACTGCTACCGCCACGTCGGCAAAGGCCGAGGCAACCGCGACATCTACACGAACAACCCAGCCGCCTACCCCGACGCCGCGGGCACGCCCGACCAGAGTCCCAACTCGGACGACGTCCTGACGATCTCACGGACCACCTCGAACAAGACCGTCATGATCGACGGAATCCCGTACCGCCTCGTCATCGCCGGCTTTACCCCCAGTGGCGACGGCGTCTGCCCGGACACGCCGCCCGAGGGCGTCACCCCCGTCTCCACCTTTAATTCGAAGGAAAACAAGACCTCCTACGGGTGCCTGTACGCGACCTTCAGCCAGGAGCGCTACATTCGCATCGCCAAGACCGTGACCCCGGAATCCGAGGCCATCGGCGGCAAGATCCCCTCCTTTAACTTCACGACGCTGGGTATCGGCGACTTCGTCTCGCCCACGGGCGAGCCCCTCAAGACCGCCGAGAACGCTGGCGGCTTCGTCGACTGGTCCTCCTTCGCGGACAGCCCCCTGACCCCCACGGGCTACGGCAAGGACGGCACCGTGACGTCCGGATACCAGGCCTTCATCCCCGGCTACTCCCAGTTCGTCATCGCCGAGACCGGCCCGCGCATCCCCGGGCGCCGCCCCCTGCGCTTCGGCGAACCCGGCTACTTCGGCCCCTGGAAGGTCTCCGACGACCCGAACTCGGCGCGCTGGGAGCTCACCGACATCAGCTGCGTCAACGGCATCGGCGAGGCCGTCAACGTCACACGCGACCCCATGACCGGCGGCATCGACTTCTCGAACGTACCCCCGGCCAAGACCGCAGCCGCCGTGCCGATCACCTGCAACTTCACCATCCAGCAGCAGGCCCCCAAGCTGCGCATCGACAAGACCGTGGAAAGCGTCGAGGGCGCCTCGGGCGATACGATCACCGTTACCTACCGCGTGACCGCCACGAACGACGGAACGATCGCGGGCACGACCGGCCGCCTCGTCGACACCCCGGCCTTCGCGCCCGGCCTCACCCTGCGCTCCGCGGCGATCGCCACCTCTCTCGAGGGCCTGGGCAGCGCCCGCGAACAGAATCGTGCCGCCACCTACGTCCTCACCCAGGGCACCACCGTCGAACCCGGAAAGTCCGCGACCTGGTTCATCCGCATGAAGGTCGCCCGTGACAAGGCGGCCGCCGGATACAGCGAGGCCGCCCTCGAGTGCGTCCCCTCGAATGGGCGCCTCACCCCCAAGCGCGGCCTCTACAACTCCGTCGCCGGCCCCTACGACCACGACGGCGCAGCCAACAACGAGGCCTGCGCGCCCGCCCGCCCGCGCACCATCCGCATCGAAAAAGCCGGCACTCAGCCCGTCGGCACGGCCAACGAGGACGGCACCTACCCGCTTGAGGGCGCCGCCTTCGCGATCTACGACAACGAGGCCCTGACCGGCACCCCGGTCTCCACCTCCGACGGCGAATCGCAGTTCGTCACCGCGCCCCTCGAGACCGGCAAGACCTACTGGCTCGTCGAGACTCGCGCCCCCGCCGGACACGTCCTCCTGCCCCGCGCCGTGCCCTTCCACATCGAGGTGGGCACCGACGCCTCGGCCTCCACGGTGATCGCCACCGACTTCGGCGCCGACGAGGGCTTCACCTCCGTGCGCGTCATCCCCGCCGCCGCGGGTACGGGCGCAGCCGCGCTGCCCGCCATCCGCGTCGTCGACACCCAGGTTGGCGTCCTGCCCAACTCCGGCTCCGCGGGCATCTACCCGCACCTCGGCCTCGGCGCCGCCCTCCTCGGCCTCGCCGGCGCGTGCGCCTGGGCGCGCCGCCGCACCGCCTAACCGGCACGAGGCCGGGGCTTGATCCCGCTTCACGTCCCCTGTGGTGCGTGCCCCCGTGTGCTGTCACCGTGCGAGGCGAGCGCGACCGTGGCGGGCCTCGTCCCCTACGATGGGAACCATGAACCTCAGCTTCCCCGAACGCATCCGCGTCGACGCCATCATCCAAGCCGCCATGGACATGGAGGCCGCGCCCCTCCTGCACGAGCTCGCGCCCATCGGCGACGACGAGACGCCCCAGGCGATCCTCGCGGGCAGCCACAAGACCCAGCGCTTCGTGCTCGGCATCCTCGACGGACGCACCGTCCTGGTCGTCACCTCCGGCATCGGCCTGGCCAACGCCGCCTCCGCGACCGCGCGCGCCCTCACCCTCGTTGAGGCGCCCATCGTGATCGCGGCCGGCACCACCGGCGGCCTCGCGCGCGACATCAACGTCGGCGACATCGCCGCCGGCACCCGCGCCATCTACGGGCAGGCCGACGCGACCGCCTTCGGCTACGCCATGGGCCAGGTCCCCCAGATGCCCGTCGACTACACCACCTCCGAAGCCGCCGAAGAGCGCCTGCCCATCCTGCGCGGCCTCATCGACCACCCCGTGCGCCGCGGGCGCATCGTCTCCTCCGACTCCTTCTGCACCGAAGCCAACGTCGGCCCCATGCGCGAGCGATTCCCCGACGCCATCGGCACCGACATGGAAACCTGCGCGATGGCCCAGGTCTGCTGGTCCTCCGACGTCGACTGGATCTCGCTGCGAGCCGTCTCCGACCTGTGCGGCCCCACCGCCGACCAGGCCTTCCACATGGACGGCGCCCGCGCCGCCGCCCACAGCGCCCAGGCCGTGCGCGCCTACCTGACGCTGCTCTGAGCGCCCGCCCCGGCCTCGTCGCCCCGAACGAACGGAAACGATCATGACCCGCCCCGCCCGCATCCTCATGGTGTGCACCGGCAATATCTGCCGATCCACGATGGCCCACGCGATCCTCGAACAGGCCGCCGCGCGCGCCGGCGTGGACGTCGTCGTCGATAGCGCCGGCGTCTCCGACGAGGAAGCCGGCAACCCGATCGACCGTCGCGCCGCCCGCGTGCTGCGCGACGCCGGGTACGCCGTGCCCGACCACCGTGCGCGCCAGATCCGCGCCGGCGAGCCGGGGGAGTGGGACCTCATCCTGGCCATGACCTCGCGCCACCTGAGCGTCCTGGAGCGCCTCGCCGACCGCTCGGGGGTCGAGCATGAGGGCGCGCCCGCGTCCGCGGCCGACCTGGGGCAGGGGCCGCGCATCTGCCTGTACCGCGACCTCGACCCCGAGGGCAGCGGCGACGTGCCCGACCCGTGGTACGGCGGCCACCAGGACTTCCTGGACACCCTCGAGGTCATTGAGCGGGTCACCCCGCAGATCCTGACGCTTCTCAGCTGACGGGCCTTGTACGCGGGTTGGCGCGCTAGGTGCGCCGACATGCGTTGCTGAACGCGCACGCGTTCTGCGGGTGTCGTGTCTGTTCCTCGGGGGCGCCGCGAACAACGAGGTCTAGGCGGGTGCACGTCGATATGTGCATGACTGAGGCCGCAGTTGCGCTTATTGGCATGCGTTCGCGGATAGGTTGTGAACATGTGGATAGGTTATGAGGATGGGGATAGGTTAATAACCTATCCCCATCCTCATAACCTATCCGTAAGCGCGTAACCTATCCGCATCGTGGCACGTGCGGCCTTCGAGGTCTCGGGCAGTGGGTAAGCTCAGGAGCTCGGCCTGGGTCGAGGACCAGATCAATGCAGGCGGAACCCCGTTTGTTTGCGTACTACCTTCCTCGACAGTCACCTAGCAGCCCTCAGGCTCTTGCTCATGCACTGAAACCGCACGATATCAACGATCTGATTTCAAATCTTGAAAGAGTCGTGGGGGAATTGCATGCGACATTGATAGGGGGGAGCCAGTGGCTCCGCCGGATAGAGCGAGCGGCCACCCCGTGTGGGGTAGCCGCTCGCTGCGTGAAAGCCTACGTGGTGTCTCAGTCCGGCAGGGACGCCCCCGCCTCGGTGAGCAGGGTGCGGATCTGCTCTTCGACGCCCTTCGTGCCGCGGCCCATCGCGACCAGCTTGCCGTCCGTGCCCGCGATGAAGTGCGTCGGCCACGCCGTCGCGCCATAGGCCTTGAAGGCCTCGAGGTCGGGGTCCAGGGCGACCGGGTAGGTGATGCCCAGCTTCTCGATCGACGCGTTCACGACCGAGGTGTCGCGCTCAAAAGCCTGCTGGGGTGAGTGCACGCCCACGACGACCAGGCCGTAGTCCTTGTACTTCTCGTAGATTGCCTCAAGCTGGGGGATCTCGCGCTGGCAGTTCGTGCACGAGCTCGACCAGAAGTCCACGAGCGTCACCGTGCCGGACGGCTGGCCCAGGGAGTTGAGCCACTCCGAGGCCTGGATCGTCGGCATGACGCCGCAATCCTTCGCGCCATTACGCGCGCACTGCGCAAAGTCGGTGCTCGCCTCGACTTCCTTCTCGGGCTCGCACGCGCCGTCCTCGCAGGCGCTCCCGGTGGTTGCCTCGAGCGCGGCCGTGTATTCGGGGATCATGCGCTGTAGGGCCATCGGCGCGTCCGTCGCGATGCCCAGCGCGAGCGCGATCATGGCGACGCCCGCGGCGATGCGCAGGGGGCGCTGGCGGGTCTTCAGGAAGCGGGCGGCAACGCCCGAACCGGCGATCGCGACGATCATCAGCGGGATCGACACGCCAATCGCGAAGGAGATGGCGAGGCCAATGATGTGCCAGGTGATCTGCCCGGAGCTCGAGGCCACGATGATCGAGGTCAGCACCGGACCCGCGCACGGCACGAACGCCGCGCCCAGGACGAGGCCGAGGCCGAAGCCCGCGCTGTCGCCCGTCGTGCGGGGTGCCAGGCGTGCGAAGGGGCGCTCGAGGACCTCCATGATCTTCGGGACGATCATGCCGATGCCGACGGCGAGCAGCAGGACGATGCCCGTCCAGCGGATCAGCGTCTGCGGTAGGTTCAGCAGGCTCAGCAGCGCCGAACCCGCGACGGTGATCAGCATGAACGAGGTGACGAGGCCCAGGACGATGAGCACGGGACGACGCGTCACCGAGTCGCTGCCGTCGACCTTCACGGCCTTCTTCGGTACCTCGCCTCCCAGGTTCACGCCCGGGGCGACGCGGAAGAGAGACGGGTCCACGCCCGCCTTTTCGCCCTCGGAGGACCGGGCCTCGTTCGAGGGGGACGCCGAGTCGCGGCCGCCCGCGGCACCCAGGAAGAGTGCGGGCAGGACGGGAAGGATGCACGGGGAGATGCCCGTGATGAAGCCACCAAGAAGGCCTAGCAAGAGGAACATAGGTTCACCTTACTTGGAAGTAGTTGAAAATGCACGCGACTTGTCGGCTGCAAGGGTGAAAACCGGATGGCCTAGCTCGGTCGCGGGCCTACAGCGACAGGATCAGGTCCGCGCGCTCCTTCGTGCGATCGACGAGGGCCATGTTCGCCGCGTCCACCGTGCGCACCCAGTGCGCGGCGTCCGCGCGGTCGCGGCCAAAGCTCATGTGCCGGTCGATCAGGCGCGAGGCGAGCTCCTCGAAGGGCGTGTCGATGAAGACGAGCAGGTCGATGAGGCCGCGCACCTCCGCCCAGCCGGGCAGCTCGAGTCCTAGGTAGTTGCCCTCCGTGATGACGACGCCGTCGACCTCGACGGGCAGGGAGGCGGCGACGGGCTCGTGCAGGTCGCGCCGGTAGTCGGGGGCGAGGACCACGCCGTCCGCGCGGCGCACGCGCCCCAGGAGAGCGACGTATCCGCCCACGTCAAAGGTGTCGGGGGCGCCCTTGTGGTCGGCGATCCCACGCGCGGCCAGCACCGCGTTGGACATGTGGAAGCCATCCATGGGCGCCAGGCCAGCGACCGGGATGCCGGCCTCGGGCAGGAAACGAGCCAGCTCGGCGGCGATCGTTGTCTTGCCGGTCCCGGGAGGACCGGTCAGGCCCAGCACGCGCACGGGGTCACCGAGGCGGGCGCGCTCGGCCACGGCCTCGACGATGCGCCGGGTGATCGACGAGGCCTGGGCGCGCTCAGGGGAGGCGGCCCGCCGTCCCGAACCCGCCCGCGAGGAAGTCACGGCTTGATGACGGGCAGCGTCGACCAGGGGAAGTTGATCCACTTGTCGGTGTACGCCCACACGTAGTCGGGCTCGATGATGGACACGGGCTTCTTGTAGATGACCGCGCTGCGCGCCTCGACGCGCACGGCGGCGGAGCCGTCGAGAGAAAGGCCGTGCTCGTCGATGAGGTCCATGACCATCTTGAGGGTCTTGCCGGAGTCGGCGACGTCGTCGACGACGAGGACGCGCTTGCCATCCATCGCGGAGACGTCCATGAGCGGGGGAAGCAGCATGGGCTCGTCGAGGGTTTCACCGATGCCGGAGTAGAACTCGACGTTCATGGTGCCGATGGCCTTGACGTCCATCGCGTAGGCGATGGCGCCGGCGGGAATGAGGCCGCCGCGCGCGATGGCGACGATCAGGTCCGGGATCCAGCCGGAGTCGACGATCTGCTGGGTGAGCTCACGGGACGCGTCGCCGAAGCCCTCCCAGGTGAGGACCTCACGGTCGGGAGCGGTGGTGGCGTCGGGGCTGGCGGTGGTACCCATGGCTTCCTTCTCTCGGGGGTGTTGGGTTCAAGGGTATCGCCGTCGGGCGGGTGTGTGCTCGCCTGTACGCGGAATAAAACTGTGACGTGGGCAGATGCATGTCGCGCGGGACCCCGTCGGCCCCGGTAACGCTAACGACGGCGGCGGATCGAAGTGAGCTCGCGCTCGTACGCGTGCCCGGGCGAGGCGGCCCGCCCGTGGTGCTCCCACGTGAGGATCAGTGCCGGGTTGAAGGCGCGCGAACACACCCCGCACGAGGAGACGCGCCGCGGTGCCCGGTATAGGCGGCGGGTGCCCCCGCAGCGCGGGCACGTGCCCACCCAGGGCGCGTCCGGGGAGGGCAGGGACGAGGGCAGCCGCGCGGAATCCGGGGCGCCGAGGGCTCGTGCGGCCCGCTTCCACGCGGCGTCGTGCCCGTGCGCGGGGCCGACGAGGGCGTGGGCGATCTCGTGCAGGATGACGCCCCGGATCGTGCCTTCGTCGTACAGGTCGGTGAGCGGGCCGGACAGGCTGATCGTGCGCGAGGTATGCGTGCACGCGCCCGCCCGGCGCTTGGCGTGGTCGAAGCGGAAACGCCAGTCGGTCAGCCCCGCAGCGTCCATGAGGGAACGCGCGAGGGCGCGGGCCTCCTCGCGCTTCACCGGGCCCCCGCGAGCACGCCGAGCAGGCGCTTCATAGAAACCTTGTTGGGTGTGCCGAGGGTCTGGGCGAACATGGACACGCGCAGCTCCTCGGCCATCCACCGTGCCTGGGTGAGCGCGGCGTCGCGCCCGACGTCGTAGGGTCGACGCTCCAGGGCCTGCCGCGTGGCGGCGATGTCGGCCTCGGCCTGGTGGATGCGGTCCATGTCCTCCAGGTCGCGAGCCAGCGCCCCGGGCGAGGAGGCGGCGCGCTCGATGCGCACGGCCCCGGCGCGCAGGTAGCGCCCCAGGTGCGGCAGCGCGAAGGCGGGCGTTGCCGACACGAAGCCCTCGTAGAGCAGGGTCTTGCCGTGCCTCGCGACGTCGCGCGTCGTCTCCTCGAGCGAGGCCTGGGGGTGGGAGCGCACGGCGGCGTCTGCCTCGGCGCTGGCCTCCAGGGCCCGCACGACGTGGGAAAGAATCTGGTAGACGCGGTCCTCGTGGGCGTCGCGCGCGGCCGCCACGAGGGTCTCGAAGGCCTCGGGGTCGCGCACGTCGGCGGGGGTGCTCAGCTCGTCCACGAGGGCGAGGGCCGAGGCCAGCTGCGCGTCCGCGACCAGGGCCGCCGTGTCCGCGTACGGGGAGGCCGCCAGCATGAGGGCCTCGCGGCCCGTCCAGCGTGTGGTCACGCGGTTCGTCGCCAGGGCGATGCGGGAGAGCAGCAGGCGGGCGAGGCCGGCGCGGTGCTCGCGGTCCGCCTCGGCGGCACTCGCCATGACGCGCACGCCCGCAGCCGGGGCCGCGGCGGTGCCCTGGGGGACCAGCGCGGGGAAGGCCCGCAGCGTCATCGAGCCCGAGGTCTGGGTGATCGAGCGCGGCAGCGTCGGCATCTGCGTGATGTCGTCCGCGTGGAACGCCGGGTCCGGCGCGGGGGCCGAGGCCTGGGCGTCCTTCGGCGCGTGCGCGCCCCCGGGTGCGGGCTGCGCGCTCCCGTTGGATGCGGACACAGAGGTGGAGGAATCTTCCCCACCGCGCGCGGCGGCCTTGCCCGAGGCCCCGCGCCCGCGCTTGTTCCTGCGCGCCTGCTTCTCGCCGGCCTCCTCGAGGGCCGCGCGCACGGCCGTGCGCACCGCCTTGTTCGCGTCGCTGGCGAGGGATCGCTGCAGGTAGGCCAGGTCCTTGCCCGCGCCCAGCTCCTTTCCCGACGCGTCGGTGACGACGAAGGTCATGCGCAGGTGATCGGGCAGGTGGGCACGCGCGTGCGCCAGGTCCGCCTCGCTGAGCTCCACGCCGCGCAGGACGCGCACCGCGTGGGCGAGGGCGTCCAGGACGGAGCCCTCGGTGAGGGGGCGGGACTTGGGGGCCTCGGCAGTCGCTTCGGGGCCCTGGGCGGCCTGCGCCTGTTCGGGGGCCTCCTTCTGCGCGGCCTTCTTGGGCGCCTTCGCGGGAGAATTGCGCGTCGACAGCTTGCCCGAGGTCGCGCCCCACGCGGCCAGGCGTCCCATCGCGGCGTCCAGGCTCAGCGGGTCCGGCTCGTCGGGGCCGTCGGCCTTGGCCTTTCCGGCAGACTTGTCCGCTGACGTCACCACGGCCTCGACTGGCTCGTTGCCGGCCTGCTCGATCCAGCGAGCCACCGACGCGGCCACGTCCGGCGCGGGGGCCAGCAGGCGGCGCACGCCCTTGGGCAGCGCGCGGATCGCCTCGGTCAGCAGGTCCTCGCGCATGCCGGGCACCAGCCAGTCCGTGCCCGCGTCGCTGACGCGCTCGAGCACCTCGATCGGGATGCGCATCGACACGCCGTCACGCGGGCTGCCCGGGGCGAACTCGTAGCTCAAGGGCAGCGACAGCTCGCCGCACTGCCAGTGATCCGGGAAGCCCTCGCCCGAGGTCGCTTCGCGCGGCATCAGCAGGGACGCCGGGTAAATCAGCAGATCCGGCTTCTCCCGGCGCTCGTCCTTCCACCAGCGGTTGAACGCCGCCGCGCTGGTCACGTGCTCGGGGATCAGGTCGTCGAAGAAACGGAAGCGCGCCTGCTCGTCCGCGACGAGGCCGTGGGTGCGGCTACGGCGCTCAACCTCGCGAGCCTGCTCCACCAGGGCCTCGTTTCGGCGCTGGAAAGCGTGCCTCTCCCTCCACTGGCCATCCACCAGGGCGTTGCGAATGAACATCTCACGGGCCAGCTCGCGGGCCGTCGTCCCCTCGCGTGCGGCCGCCAGCTCCTCGAAATGACGCGGCTCAAACGACCCCGACGACAGGGGATCCTTCGACGCCGACACCAACCCGGCCGCCAGCGCCTCCAGTGACCCCGCGCGCGGAGCGTGAGAGTGCGAGGCGGCCACGGCCTCGTCGATGACGAGATCACCCAGGCGCCCCAGCAGCACCTCGCGGTCCGCCGCCAGCGTCAACCCGTAGAGGGTCACGCGCTCGCGGACCATCGCCGCGCCCTTGCCGACCGACCAGAACGGCTCCGAATAGGAGCGCTTGAGCAGGCCGCGCGCCGCCGGCTCCACCCACTCCGGGCGGATGCGGGCCACCGTGCGCGCGAACAGCCGTGAGGTCTCCACGAGCTCCGCGGTCATCACCCAGGCGGGGTGGCCGCTCACGCCCGAGCCCGGCCAGATCGTGAAGTGCGTGCCGCGCGCGCCCTCGTAGTCGCGCTTCGTCTCATCCCACGACCCCAGGTAGGACAGCAGGCCGACCAGCAGCGAGCGGTGCACCTGATCCGCGTCCACGCTCGCCGTGCCCTGCCCGTAGGCCAGGACCGCGCGAACGGCCGCGTCCTGCGCGCCGCCGAATTGGGCGGCCTCCACGACGTCGCCCGTCGACGGCTCGCCCACCGGCCCCACGCCGATCCCGAGCGCCCGAGCCATCTGGCGCAGCTGTCCGACGACGTCGCGCCACTCGCGCCACCGCAGGTAGTGGAAGAACTCCGCGCGGCACATGCGCCGGAACGCCGAACCCGACAGGTCGCGGGCCTGCACCGCCAGGTAGCGCCACAGGTTCAGGTAGGTGATGAAGTCCGAATGCGGGTCGGCCAGGCGCGCGTGCGAGGCGTCCGCCGTGCCCTGATGCTCCGCCGGGCGCTCGCGCACGTCCTGGATCGACAGAGCCGCCACGATGACGAGCACCTCCGAGGCGCAGCCCAGGCGCTCGGCCTCCAGCAGCATGCGCCCCAGGCGCGGGTCGATCGGCAGGCGCGCCAGGTCGCGGCCGATGCCGGTGAGCCTGTACTGGGACGAGGCCGGGGCCGTGTCCGTGGTCTCGCGATCCTGCGCGAGCGCGCCGATCTCCACGAGGAGGGCCACGCCGTCGCGCACCGCGCGTCGATCTGGGGCGTCCAGGAACGGGAAGTCCTCGACCGCGCCCAGGCCCAGGGACGCCATCTGCAAGATGACGCTGGCCAGCGACGTGCGCAGGATTTCCGGCTCCGTGAAGCGCGGACGCGAGAGGTAGTCGGCCTGGGAGAACAGGCGGATCGCCACGCCCTCCGCGACTCGGCCGCATCGGCCCGCGCGCTGGTTCGCGCTGGCCTGACTGACCGGCTCGATCGGCAGGCGCTGCACCTTCGTCTTGTTGGAATAGCGGGAAATGCGCGCCAGACCCGGGTCGATGACGTAGCGGATACCCGGCACCGTCAGCGACGTCTCCGCGACGTTCGTCGCCAGGACCACGCGGCGCAGGCGGTGCGGCTCGAACACGCGATGCTGCTCCGCCGCCGTCAGCCGCGCGTACAGGGGCAGGATCTCAATATCTCCCGGGCGGGCGCCCTTGTCGTCACCCGCGCGCCGGCCTCGTCCCTTCAGGTGATCGAGGAGGGCCGCCTCCGTGTCGCGGATGTCGCGCTC